>NZ_JBNYXZ010000001.1:0-548742 GCF_051380935.1 Janthinobacterium algoris
TTGTTACCTCGGCCTCAAGTTCGGGCACAGAACGGCTGCCAGGGGCCACTTTGGGCGACGTGCCGCGCCTCGCCGCTGCCACCCAATTAGCCAGCGTTCCCTTGGGAATGGTCAGGCATCGCGCCGCATCTTCCAGCGTCAGTCCCTGTGTCAAGACCAGCTTTACTGCTTCTTCTCGAAGCTCTGGCGTGTATGTTGTTGAGCGTTTCATATGTTCTCCAGTTGGTGAAGTTTGCCAAACAAGAGTGTCCGAAAAAGTCAGGGTACCTCAGCTGATGCCCGTCGTTACTTTGCAGCTGAGTTAAATAGAGCAGTCGAACGCATGCTTTTTATACACCAAAGGGCGTGTGCAAACTTTAGTTGCGCGTCTACGCAAAGTGACATGCCTAACGACAAGCGAGAGGACTTTATCCCACATATGCCGACACTGTATCCGAACGCGCCACAGTTTCACCATCTCTCCGGTGACGATGCTATCGCGTTGATTGTGTTTTATGACGCTCTTCAGGCACTGGAGCGAAGCGTCGAAGATTGGTGGCAGAGAGAAGGCCAATTGCCTGTGAATATTTTTAACGCATTCCTAGGACTTGCCACTGATAGTTTGCTCCATGCAAAAGAAGCCCTTGTTCGATTTGAGTTGGACCGGCTTTACCCGCCACGCTACCAAGCTTGGAAACCGTTGTCGGAGCGCGTAGAGTCCACGTTGATGGGTTCAACGCGGGAAATGGAGGCGCATTTGAAACGACACGGAGCTTCAACAGAAGCCTAACCCCCGCTCAAGCAAATTACCCGTAGACGAGCGGTCATGGCGGCGATGCCTATGGTCGCCCATCAGACTCCGAACCCCGCCTCTGGCTACCTGATCGATGAGGGGCAGTCTGACCAAATGGCACAAGTGTTCTGAGCGTTTATGCGTAGTATTCTGAGTGTTTATGCGTGAATATTTCTTGGCTTCAGTTGTCAGGGGCGAGCGCGTTTTTGGCGGCTGTTGGATTAAAGCGCACTTGACCTTTTAAAGGAGGGGGCACATGCAGACCATGACCGTATCTTGCAGGGTTAGGTTGAGCACTGCGCGCCCTGTCAGCCGCTGTGGTGCTAGGCTTCCCTGAAAAAGGGCGATTGGAGGCCCGAGAGGGCTGGAGCGAAGCGGAACCCTTTTGTATCCTGGTGACATGCAGGAGCGCTTTGGCCGGTCGTCCCGGCCAGCGACGATGTCATCCAGCCGCTGACCCAAGAGTGCCCCATTTTGCCTGGTATAGGCGTCATCTCACATCACGGTTAGTTATTGTGCTTGGTGGTTGCATTTTGGCACTCTTGTGGTGCGTTGCGGTAAGGTAAGCGGTAGGAGATGCAGTTTTTCTCTTGCTCCAGTTGCCTTTTAGGTTAGATTTCTCATGCGGGCCGTCGGAGACACGCTTATTGATGTAAAAAGTGTAGCTTTTATGATTAGTGGCAAGCACAAATGTACTTTTTACGATATAGTCAAGCAAGCATCTTGGAGTTGTCTTTGATTCCAGATATAATCGTGGGTTTTCTTCGCTTTTCCTAAGTGCAATCTTTGCAATAAAAAAGATGCCGCGAAGTAACGTATAGGAGAAGGTGCTATGTTTAAGGAACGTGAAGCAGCACACTTGGCCGCTGCAATGCTTGGTAAGGCTGGCGGTCGCCTTAACGTGTTGAAATTGACAAAACTGCTTTATTTGGTTGAACGCGAATCTATGCGACGTCACGGCTTTCAAGTCTCTGACGATCAAATGGTTTCGATGCCCAAGGGGCCAGTGCTCTCACAGACACTCGATTTGACTAACGGTTTTGGTATCTCTGAGGAGTGGGACCGCCTCATCGAGGATCGCGAGCAGCATGACGTTCGTCTACGGGGCGAGATCGTGCGTGAGGATTTGAGTGCATTAAGTGACGCTACAGTGAGTATAGTTGACGCGATTTGGGCCGAATTTGGTGTTATGAATCAGTGGGACTTGGTGAAGTTCACACATGACAAATGTGCAGAGTGGGAAGATCCAAATGGCTCTTCGAATCCAATTCCTGCGAAACGAGTTTTTATTGCGAACGGGATTCCATCAGATGAAGCGGAGTTGATGGCGAAAGAAGTTGCATCACAGAAGTATTTTGATGCTCTGTTTGAGGATGTCGATGGCTAATCCCGCGCAACCAGCTCAGTTCCCAATTACTCAGCGCGATGCCTTTTTGATACCATCAGGACCAGGTGCAGCTCAGGGCGAATGTCATTTTTTTGTTGTGCTCACTGATCCGGCTAAGAGCGATATGGTCTTGCTCGTTAATGCGACGACCTATCGCCAGAATACTCCTCATGACGCCAGTTGTTTTCTTGACGTTGGTGACCATCCTTTCATTCGTCACAAAAGCTACATTGTCTACTCCAAGCCACAGAAAGCAACTGTGCAGAAACTGAGGACAATGATTGCGTCGGGGACAATGACGTTGCGCCCTCCACCGGTTTCACAGGCCGTATTCGCCAGAATTGAAGCGGGTGCATCCAGCTGCCAGATGAAGCCCGAAGACAACGCTTTTTATCTGCAATACAGGTAGTGCTTAGATCGTCAACGAAGTGTCAACGGCATCGCCGTCCAATGCGGATTTAAAGCTGGCTTAGTGTGGGCTAAGTTATTGAATGCAAAGGCAATGCCCTTACAATGCAGACTTGTTGATGGGACTCATAATCCGTTGGTGCCGTGTTCGACTCACGGGAGGCCCACCAGAATTTAGCAGCAATAGAATGAGCCCCGGCGGGTGACTGCCGGGGCTTTTTTCGTGTTGTCGTACAATCGCGGCATGGCGATTGATGAGGGATGAAACGAGATGACGGCTGAAGTGAAGATTGACGATATCGTGGTGGGTGACGGCAAGGCGGCGGCACGCGGCGCGCTGGTGACGGCGCATTACCGGGGCTGGCTGGAAGATGGCATGGAGTTTGACTCGTCGCATCAGCGGGGCGAGCCTTTCCGCTGTGTGTTGAGCAATAACAAGGTCATCCAAGGCTGGATTTTGGGTTTGCATGGCATGCAGGCCGGTGGCAAGCGCAAGCTGTGGGTGCCGGCGGCACTGGCGTATGGGGAACGTCAGGTGGGATTGATTCCGCCTGGCTCCAATTTGGTCTTCGAGATTGAATTGCTGGAAGTGCTGACGCGCGATTGATGTTTGGATGGGGTAATCAGGCAGATACGACGCCGGCTTTTTTCAGCAGCAGTTTTTCGATATCAGCGCGCAGCGCCTGCTGGGTAGGGAAGTTTGCATAGCGCAAGGTCACATAACCTGCCAGCCTGAGCATGGCATCGCGTTCCCTGTCCTGGCGTTCGCGGCCGGCGTGGCTGCTGTCGTCGAGTTCGATCACGACGAGGACATTTAGTTGCTTGCTACACAGGACAAAATCGGCCACCTTGCGGTCGAAACGGTTTCTGTTTGCCCATCCCTTCGCCGTCATCAGCGCGGAAAATGCCACTTGCGCCAGCACCGTGCATTCCGGCAAGGCCGTTTGCAGCAGGTGGTACATTTGCTGCTCGCGCGCCGTCATGACGGGTTTTCTTTGCAGCTTTAGCGGCTTACGGGACTTGGCCGCCTGGCGCTTGGACAGCATGACAAAGAACAGGATCAAGGCCGCGATGGCGAGCAGGACGATAAAGGGAGGCATGGGCTGGCACCAGATTGGATGAGTCCTGATAGTACGCGAGTAGCGGCGTGTTTTCGTGCCTCTGCCAGCGTATTTCAGGTGGTGCGCTTGTTGAAGATCAAGCCTGTTTCAGCTTGATCGACATCACGTCCAGTACCGGCACGATGTCATGCAGGCTGGCCACTTCATCGGTGGGGATGGCGGCCGAGGCATTGGCCATGCTGTCCGGGTTGAACCAGCAACTGTCGATGCCGTAGCGGTTCGCGCCGAGGATGTCGGCGTCCAGCCGGTCGCCGATGATGATCGTTGTTTCTTTGCGGAATGCGCGCGCCATGTTGGCGGCGTATTCGAAGAAGCGCACGTCCGGCTTGGCGTGGCCGCACGCTTCGGAGGTGGCGACGAAGGAAATGTAGTCGCTCAGGCCGGATGCGGCGATACGGCGGTTCTGGATGGACTCGACGCCGTTGGTGATGATGCCCACTTCGCCGATACGCGACAGCGTTTCGCACACTTGCTTGGCGCCATCGATGAGCACGACCGTGTCCGGCAGGGACTCCAGATACAAACGGCTGGCCAGTTCCGGGTCGATGGCTATACCGTTCAGTGCAAACGTCTTGCGGAAGCGCTCCACTTTCAGGAAATCCTTGCTCACGTCGCCCGTCTCGAAACGTTTCCACAGCTCGACGTTGATCGCCTGGTATTGAGTGAACAGATCGTCGATGCCGTCGCGCAGGTCCAGTTCGTGCATGGTGTGCAGGAACGAGCGTTTTTCAGATGCCCTGAAATCGAGCAGGGTATCGTCCAGGTCAAACAGGAATAATTTGTATTTCATGGCATGTTGTTGAAAGCGTGGAAATCTATCTTGCATCGTAGCACGTAGCGCTGAGTTCGGTTGGCCGTGCCCTGTGCGGGCGATCCGCTACAATTGCTGCCAGACCCGTCACCCTCACTCCATTCCCTTTCATGACCCAGCTCTCCGTTAACGTCAATAAAATCGCCCTGCTGCGCAATTCGCGCGGCCGCAACTTCCCGGACCTGCTCGCGTTTTCCGCGCGCTTTCTCGACTTGGGCGCCGCCGGCATCACCTTGCATCCGCGCCCGGACCAGCGCCATACGCGCTACGACGATGTTGCGCCATTGCAGCGTCTGTGCGCGGAGCGGGGACGCGAGCTGAATGTGGAAGGCTATCCGGCGGCGGATTTTTTGCAGCTCGTGAAAGACGCGCGTCCGGCGCAATGCACGCTGGTGCCCGACATGCCGGGCCAGCTGACGTCCGATCATGGCTGGGACATCGAGCAGCATGCAGCGTTGTTGCGTCCCGCCATTGCGCAATTGAACGACCTGGGCATCCGCGTCAGCCTGTTTGTTGATGCCGATTATCCGGCGCTGGAATGGGCGCGCGAGGTGGGCGCGGCGCGCGTTGAACTGTACACGGAGCGGTTTGCCGAAAGTCATGGCGGCGCGCAGGCCGATGCCGTGTTTGATACGTATCTGCAGGCGGCGCGGCGGGCACAGGCGTTGGGCCTGGGTGTGAATGCCGGGCACGACCTCGATTTGCACAACTTGGCGCGCTTCCTGGACATACCCGGCATCCTGGAAGTGTCGATCGGCCACGCGCTGGTGGTCGAGTGCATCGAGCTGGGCATAGACAAGGTGCTCGGCAGCTATCTTGAGATATGTCAATCGTAGGGGATTTGTGCCGAGCGCACTATTTACACTGAAACCTGACCATTTTCGGTCGCTGCTGAATGGTCGCGACGCACTGCTTGACGCCTGGCAAAGCCATGCGCAGGTAGCGCTCGGTACCGGCATACAGGCAATCCACCTGAAACAGATATTGGGGCGCATCAAAATTGATGTCCCAGCGTTGATACGAAGTGCCGGCGCGTGTCCATTCCCTGACCGGGGCCAGGATAGGCCAGGCTTCACCGTCTGCTGGCGGCTGATCCGTCGGATAGGAGAGCACGCGCACGCTGTCGAGTTTGGCGGCTCGCAGGTTCCAACTTGACGGCGCTGCTTGCGGGCAGGGGGCTGCGGCAGCTGGCCGCATCGCTGCGGCAGCGATGAGCAATGCCAGCAGTGCCAGTGGCTTCATTCGACCACCGAATAGAGTTCGGGGCGATTCGATGCCCCGGCCGCCGAACGGCCAAAGTAAATCACGCGGGCGCTGGGTTTGTGGTTACGCCACTGGTCGAAAATTTCAATGCCGCCAGGCACCTGGCGGATGAACAGCGCCGCATGGTTGCCTTGCCCCAGATTCTGATAGCGGCCGTTGATGAAGGTGGCAATCACTGTGCCTTTCGACATGCCGCCTTTTTCCAGCAGGTTCGGCACTTTGTCGCCTTCGCGCCAAAGCGAAGCGGCACGGGCGCCAGCGAGGTGTCTGACCAGGGTGACGCACTCGCCATTTCCCACGATTTCTTTTTGCTTTGCATAGTCGGCGCGCGCAATGTAAGGCATATCGTTTCTCTCTATGGTTGACGATAGAGAGAGCGTACGCAAGGCGCGGGCAAGCAGCTTGATGTGTGCCAGAGCAATACGCAGCATTGACATGTGTCATTGCCCTGCCTGGCGCACGGGCATGCTTACATATCCACCCACCAGTTGAGCAAGGTTTCATCGTCGTCGTCATCGAGGTTGACGTAGATATTGGCGAAGTACCATTCCACTCCAGTCGCTGTGCGGAAGGCGTCGAAGGGGCCGTTGACGTTGTAGATGCCGTGGTGTCCTGGCACGCTGAAGGTAAGATTGCCATTGTACTGGCCGTCCATGGTGCCGCCCAGCTGGTTTTGCACGTCGCGTTCGAGCTGGTCCACTACTGCTTGCGGCACGTCGTCGGCGTAGATCTGGATGCAGAAGTTGCCGCCGCGCTTTAATACTTCGGCGGGGGCGAGCGGGTTGGCGATGCTGACGATATCGCCGCGCGCCAGGTTCAGGGTCAGGCCGGGCGAGGCTAGCAGTTCATAGACGTGCTCGTCAATCTGGCGTGCCGGCAGGGTTTCATACACGGGGCCGCGTGTGTTTTCGCCTGCCAGTACGCGGATATGCGGCAAGCCTTCGCAATTGATGTCTTCCATTCATTCTTTCATAGTGCCGGCGCCATGCGCTCCACGCCGCGCCAGGTAAGGGTTTATGGCAATATTGTACCGGGTACGTGCCAGTTGGCGGGTACGCAACGGGGCAAACGAGGAGAGGCAATGGAGAAAGTGGTGCAGACAGGCGGCTGTTTATGTGGCGCCGTGCGCTTCGAGGTGACCGGCGACGGCAGCAATCCGCACAGCTGTTCTTGCCGAAATTGCCAGCAGCACACGGGCGCGCCGACGGTGGCGTGGATGGAGTTTGCGCGTGATCAAGTGCGCTGGACGGGCACGGTCGGTGCACCGGCCACCTACCGTTCTTCCGATTACTCCAGCCGGGCTTTTTGTGCCGCTTGTGGCAGTTCCATCGGCGCCATCGACGATGCGCCCACGGTGGCCTTGCTGGCGGGCAGTTTTTTGATCCTGCCCAGGCCGCCTTTACGCCCGAATACCACTCGTTTGAAGATCGCAAGCCGCACTGGTGGTTGGTCGCCACTGCCGCTGCTGATGAGGGGCCTCTGGTTTGCAGCAGCGTTAACGCCCCGGAATGAAAAAAGCACGCCGAAGCGTGCTCGCGCTGATTAATTAGCGCTGATTACTTAGTTATGTGCGCTGATGCCGCTGCGAAATTGTTCGAAACCGGCACGGGCTGCCTTGTAGCAATTGCCGGCGGCCGCTTCCAGGCCTTCGCGGTCGAGCACTTCGACCGTGCCGCGGCGGTACTGGATCAAGCCTTCGTCCTGTAGCTTGCGGGCCGTGACGGTAACGCTTTCGCGGCGTACGCCCAGCATGTTGGCCATGGTGTCTTGTGTGACCTTCAGCTCGTTCGACAGGGAACGGTCAAGGCGGTCCAGCAGCCAGCGGCACAGTTTCTGTTCGATGCTGCAATGGCGGCCGCCCACCACGTTCTGTGCCATTTGCGCAAACATGGCGCTGGTATAGCGCATCAGTAATTGTGCCAGCGCGCCACCCTCATTAAATACTTCGCGCAGGAAGGCTGTTTTCAGGCGATAGCCGTAGCCGGCCGTCTGCACGATGGCAGTGCAGGTGGCGCGCTCGGCTTCGTACAGCACCACGCCGGCGACGCCTTCGCGGCCGATGACGGCGATCTCGGTGGTGGCGCCGTCTTCCATCACATACAGCAGGGAAACGATGGCGTTGGTAGGGAAATACGTGTATTCAATCTTGCCGCCGCAATCGAACAGGTGCTTGCCGGCAGGCAAAGCGACCAGTTCCAACTGGCAAAACAAGCGCTCTAGATCGGCGCGCGACAAGGCGCGCAGCAATTCGTTCTGTTGCGCACCCGTGATGCTGATCATGGGCGTTGCCGGCGCGGCTTGCCAGTCGTGCTGAGTGGCGTGGCTATTCGTTGCTGGGGTCAGGTTGCTATAAGCTTTATACATGGTAGGGCCTCGTATTCTGATTTTGTTGTATGGCGCTGCTTTTCTGGCTTGCTAGCGTTGTGCTGAATCTTGTATCCACTATAGGACCAGGAGACGCGGGCGGGCATCGGATGAGCCGACGTGCTTATGTAGGCTAGGAACATTGCCTCGTGTCATCCGACTCCTACGCCTGCTTCTGCATTTGTTCCAGCGGAAATAACGGTGCCTGGGCAAAAATGCGACAAGCTGCCCGCTACACGCGAACTTTGGCCGCAGGTAGCGGTCAAACTACTCGGTAGTACGATGATGATAAAATGTTGCCTTGCGGAAATTCGATGCGCGTTTCGATAGGAGCTGCTGCGCTTGCTCTTCAATCCAGGTCACTTCCGCTTTATCCTGCGATGCCTTCCATGGTCGCCTCACTGCCCGCGCCGTGCTTGTGTCGGCGCGCGCGTCTGTCTTGTCCCGTTTACCCGTTTAATGAAAGAAAGCAACGCATGAAATGGTTTTTTGATTTAAAGATTGCCACCAAGCTGATCTTGTCGTTTGGTGCCGTGCTGTTGTTGACGGCGGCTTTGGGCGTGTCGGCGATCTTTTCCATGGCGCGCATCAATACCGCGTCGACGGACCTGGCTGATAACTGGATGCCCAGCGTGTTGGCAGCCATGTCCATGCGCAGCGATGTCAGCGATTTCCGCCGCTGGGAGCTGGCGCACATGCTGGCCACGCAGGATGCCGACATGGCGCAGAACGAAACGCGCATGACGGAAACCCAGACCAAGCTGAAGGCCGATGGCGACAACTACCGCCGCCTGATTTCCGAACCGGGCGAACAGGAAGTGTTCGAGCGCTTCCTGGCGCTCAACGATGAATTCATGCGCCTTCATGCAGCCATGCTGAGCCTGTCGCGCGAGATGAAGAAGGAAGAGGCGCGCGCGCTGGCCGTGGGACCGTCGGCCAAGGTCATGGCGGACATGTTGGTAGTCCTGGATAAACTGGTGTCCATTAATACCGATGGCGGCGTGCGTTCGAGTACCAGTGCCGATGCAACGTATGCGGCCTCGCGCGCCAGCCTGATTGGCTTGCTGGTGGGCATCGTCGTCATCGGCATGCTGCTGGCGCTGTGGGTGGCGCGCAGCGTGGCGCGTCCGCTGATTGTGGCCGTCGGCGTGGCGCGTCAGGTGGCGGCCGGCGACTTGACGGCGCATATCGTTGTGCAATCGCAAGACGAAACAGGGCAATTGATGCAGGCCTTGAAAGACATGAATGCCAGCCTGCAGAACCTGGTGGGCCAGGTGCGCAGCGGCACCGATACCATCGCTACGGCGTCGAGCCAGATTGCCGCCGGCAACCAGGATTTGTCATCGCGCACAGAAGAGCAGGCCAGTTCGCTGGAAGAAACGGCATCCTCGATGGAAGAACTGACCTCGACCGTCAAACAGAATGCGGACAATGCGCGTCAGGCCAACACCATGGCGCTGAGCTCGTCGAGCATCGCCATCGAGGGCGGCAAAGTCGTCAGCGAAGTGGTGGGCACGATGGCGTCGATCAATGCCTCGTCGCGCAAGATCGTCGACATTATCGCCGTCATCGACGGCATTGCTTTCCAGACCAATATCCTGGCCCTGAATGCCGCCGTCGAGGCCGCGCGTGCGGGCGAGCAGGGGCGCGGCTTTGCCGTCGTGGCCACCGAAGTGCGCAACCTGGCGCAACGCTCGGCTGCGGCGGCCAAGGATATCAAGGTCCTGATCGGTGATTCGGTCGAGAAGGTCGAGGCGGGATCCGTACTGGTGGGCCAGGCGGGCCGCACGATGGATGACATCGTTGCCAGCATCACCCGCGTGACGGATATCATGAGCGAGATCACTGCCGCCAGCAGCGAGCAGAGCGCTGGTATTGAGCAAGTCAACCAGGCCATCGCCCAGATGGACCAGGTGACGCAGCAAAATGCGGCCCTGGTGGAAGAGGCGGCCGCGGCGGCTGAATCGATGCAGGAGCAGGCGGCCAGTTTGAGCGCCGTGGTCAGCATCTTCAAGCTCGACGTTGCCAGCGCCGCGGCGAGCGGGCGGCGCGCGCCAGTCAAGGTTTTCAATGCACCGGCCGCGGTGGCACCGGCACCGCGTCGATTGGCCGGCACGGCGCGTCGCACGGCGCCAGTGGATGAGTGGGAAAGCTTTTATTGAGGAAATTAAGCGCGCCTGCGCGGTGTTTTGATGCCTTGGGTGGCAGGCGCGGCAGCGGCTTGCTGGCGCTGTTGCCATGCCCTCAGGGCCTCTTCGTAGGCGGCCAGGTCTTCCTGGTACATTTCCAGCACGCAAAAGGTGCAACCGCTGTGGCAACACTCGTCATTGCCCGGCTTGCTGGGCGCCTGCGGTTGCGGATCGCGGGGTAAAGGCGGGGTGGGCATGGTGGGGGCAAGGGACGGTGGAGCTGGCATCGGAGCTGGCATCGAAGCTTGCATCATACGGCATTCCGGCGTGCCATTGCTGGAACGCTTTTTGCTCAAAAATTACGGTTTCCGTGTACAGTTGCGGTGAATTAGGGTATCGTTTACAGCACTGATATTGTATCTTCTGCGCGCGATGTTCCGCCGGCGCGATCTCCGCCGCCATCGCAGCACATCTCTTCGACGCTCCCGCATACGCCATACAGCATGTCCCGGAGCACGGAGGTGCCGCAAGAACGATGATCCATGGCTTGCAAGACGGAGCTGCCTGTGCCCCGAAATGTTGTTTATTGAGAAAGCATGGCTTCCGCAGTGCGGAGGCACACCAGAAAATTTATGTCTGAAACCGAATCGACTCCTACGCCCAGCCCGGCGATTGCCCCTGAAGCGGCGCCCGTTATCGCTGCACCTGCACCTGCACCTGCCGCATCCGCTGCCCCCACCCTGACTTTTGCCGACTTTGGCCTCGCGCCTGAAATCCAGCGCGCACTGACCGATCAGGGCTACACCCATCCGACACCGATCCAGGAACAAGCGATCCCCGTAGTGCTGCAAGGCCGCGACGTGATGGGCGCCGCGCAAACGGGCACCGGCAAGACGGCCGGTTTTTCCTTGCCGATCATCCAGTTGCTATTGGCGCATGCCAGCAGCAGCATGTCGCCGGCACGCCATCCGGTGCGCGCGCTGATCCTGACGCCGACCCGTGAACTGGCGGTGCAGGTGGCCGAAAACGTCAAGGCCTACGCCAAGCACACGCCGTTACGCTCCACCGTCGTCTTCGGCGGCATGGACATGAAGCCGCAAACCGTCCTCCTGCGCGGCGGTGTGGAAATCGTCATCGCCACGCCGGGCCGCTTGCTTGATCATATCGAGCAAAAGAACATCAGCCTGAGCCAGGTGCAGATGCTAGTCATGGATGAAGCCGACCGCATGCTGGACATGGGTTTCCTACCGGACTTGCAGCGCATCATCAACTTGCTGCCGAAACAGCGCCAGAACCTGATGTTCTCGGCCACGTTCTCGCCAGAAATCAAGAAGCTGGCCGCAACCTTCCTCAATGATCCGCTGACGATCGAAGTGGCGCGCAGCAACCAGACGGCCGACAAGGTCACGCAAGTGGTCTACAAAGTGACGGAAGACCAGAAACACGCCGTGGTGGCCCATCTGCTGCGCCAGCGCGACCTGAAACAGGTCATCATATTTTCGAATACCAAGATCGGCGCTTCGCGCCTGGCCCGCGTGCTGGAACAGGAAGGCATGAGCGCCACGGCGATTCACGGCGACAAGAGCCAGCAGGAGCGCATGGCGGCGCTGGAATCGTTCAAGAAGGGCGAGATCGATGTGCTGGTCGCTACCGACGTGGCGGCGCGCGGCCTGGATATTTCTGACTTGCCTTGCGTTATCAATTTCGACTTGCCATACAACGCGGAAGACTATGTGCACCGCATCGGCCGTACGGGCCGTGCCGGCGCCTCGGGCGACGCCATTTCAATCTATGCGGATAAAGACGAGCGCTTGCTGGCCGATATCGAAAAGCTTATCAAGCAAAGCATCAAGCGCGGCGAATTGACGGGCTTCAATCCGGCTCCCGCCCGCAGCAGCGACAGCGAACGCCGTCCGCCGCGCCGGACCGAAGGTAGCGAGGCGCGTCCCGCGCGCGCACCTGAGAGCCGCCATGCTGGCGAGAGCCGCGACAGCCGCTCTGCCGAGCGCAGCAGTACGCGTCCCGCCTTTGGTCCTGGCGCCCGTCGCGAAAAGGCCGATCCCTGGTTCCTGAAGCCGTATGAGCCCGCCAAGGCGGCCGCTACCGCTGCTGCCAGCATAGCGCCTGTCGCGGCCAAGCCGAAGCAGAAAATTGCCGCTTTGCTTGGTGGCTTGTCGAAGTCATGATGGAGATATTGATTCGTTGACACGTGTAAAAGTAAAAATGGGGGATACTTGTGTATCCCCCATTTTTTTGGACTGTGCGACTGAACATGCGCATCGGAGGCCGCCAATCGCGACGCGCACTGGATTTCGATGGACGTTCTAATGCGGCGTCTTGATTGCGTGGACTTTCTTCAACATCAGGGCCGTAGAATTATTGGAAACTCTGTTTCTTTCGGACCAGATAAAGTCTTCAATACCGCATTGTGGTGCGTACTCCACTACAGCGCGCTGTAGCAGGAGGCGAACTTCTTCATAGTTGAACTGCTCGCATGCCGCTTGTAAATTGCGCAACAGTACGTGGAGATCTGACCACGGTATTTCAGATTCTTGTGCCCGCATGATCAAAGGATGTTCAGTGCCTTCCACATTGTCGCCGATCAGCAGTTCCTCATACAACTTCTCGCCTGGACGCAGGCCGACATGTTCGATATCGATGCCATCCGGAGCGGTCTTGCTGCGGACTTCTAAGCCGCTCAGATGTATCATGCGCTCGGCCAGATCCATGATTTTTACCGGCTCGCCCATATCGAGAACAAATACGTCCCCCCCTTCACCCATCGCTCCCGCCTGCAGTACCAGCTGCGCTGCCTCTGGTATGGTCATGAAGTAGCGGGTTATTTCAGGGTGGGTCAGGGTAATCGGCCCGCCCGCCATGATTTGCTGGCGGAACAGCGGAACGACCGAACCTGAAGAGCCGAGGACGTTGCCGAAGCGCACCATGCAGAAACGTGTCGTGCTTTGTTGTCGAGAAAATGCCTGCAAGATCAGTTCGGCAAAGCGTTTGGTCGATCCCATGACATTGGTAGGACGAACGGCCTTATCGGTAGAAATCAGGACAAAGCATTTGACTTCTGCGGCAATGGCCGCTTCCGCAATGCTCAGTGTGCCAAAAACATTGTTGGTGATTCCCTCGATTGGATTGTGCTCAACCAGCGGCACATGCTTGTATGCTGCCGCATGGTAGACTGTATCGACACCAAACGTGGTCAGGATGCGTTTGCATTTTTCTTTGTCGAGTACAGAGCCGAGGAATGGCAATAATTCCACATCCAGTCCAAAACGCGTCTTGATGCATTTCAGTTCTTGCTTGATCGAGTACAAGGCAAACTCAGACATTTCAAGCAGCACCAGATGACTAGGTTGCAGGCGTATGATCTGACGACACAGTTCGGAACCGATTGAGCCGCCGGAACCGGTGACCATGACCGACTTTCCAGTAATGCAAGAGGCGATCAGATTGAGATCGGGAGCAACCTGATCTCTTCCCAGTAAATCCTCGATTTCAATGCTGCGCACGTCTTGGACACGCAATTCGCCGCTGACCAAGCTTGCCACAGGCGGGGTAACCTTGGTCTTGACCTTGAGAACCTCAAGTCTGTCGAGGATGCGTTTTTGATGGCTTTTTGCCAGCGAAGGCATGGCAAGCAGAATTTCGCTAAATCTGAATTTGACAATCAAGTCGGACAATTCCGATGACGGGTGTACTTTAATGCCGGCAATGCTGGCACCATGCAACTCCTGCATGTCGTCGATGAAAATAACGGGCAGATATTCATTACCCGCACGCAATGCACTAGCTAACTGGGTGCCAGCTTTTCCTGCGCCATAAATCGCCACCCTGATTTTTTCCGGATCGTGCGCTTCGCCTGCTCTGAGTAAAAAACTGCGCACGGCAAAACGGCTGGCGACCATGTAGGCGATGGCGATGACCCAGTAAATACCAAATACGCTGCGCGAAAAACCCTGCATGTGAGTCATGAAGGCCGCGAGCACGACCATCGCCGCCACCGAGAGCGTGACGCCGAGTAGGACAACGTGGACGATTTTCTGATCGACGAAACGGATGACCGCACGATACAGGCCGAGCCGCAAGAAAATGGGAATTGAAATTACGGGGATGGCGAGGATGATCCAGAAGTACTGTTTGAATACCTCGGCATTCACCGAGTCATAGCGTAGCAGAACAGCCAGTATGAATGTGGCTGGCAAGAAAATACAATCGGCTGCCGCAGCAATAAGCTGTTTTTTGAGGCGTGATAAATTGATGAATATATTCATTTTTCTTTAAGATCGTTGGCGCAGGCAAACCGAATTTACAGGCTCGGCTACATGTAGGTGCTTGTTCAGCAACGCGCGGACCATAGCGCGGATCAATGCGCCACCCCATCACGGCGTACCACTTTCAGAATCGTCAGTACGATAATTTTGAGATCAAAGGCAAGAGATTGCCTTTGCATATATTCAAGATCCAATTTGACCTTCTCCGCGATGGGGAGTTCATCCCGTCCATTGACTTGGGCCCAGCCCGTTAATCCGGGCAGAAGCTGGCTGACGCCGCATGTAGTTCGCAATTCGATCAGGTCTTGCTGGTTGAACAAAGCAGGGCGGGGACCCACGACGCTCATATTGCCGCATAGAATGCTCCACAACTGCGGTAATTCATCAAGACTCGATTTGCGTAGAAAAGAGCCGATAGGTGTCAGTACGCTACGAGGATCGCTGAGCAAGTGTGTTGCCACTGCCGGTGTTCCGACACGCATGGTGCGAAATTTCGGCATTCTGAAAATACGGTTGTTACGTCCGACCCGGTCTGACCAATAGATGACGGGGCCTTGCGAGGTGACTCTTACCAATAGTGCAACGATTGCGATAGGCAGGAGGAAAATACCCAGCGCCACCGCTGATGATGTGAAATCAAATATTCTTTTCATTAGATATCAGTACCCTGAGACAAAAAGTGAGCAACCGTCTGCTGCAGCGCATCTGGCATGGAAAGCGGCGGTTGCCATTGCAAGCGATCCTTGGTGTGTCTGATATCGACCTGTAAAGACCCGAGCAAGCGACTCGCAATAGCGGACTTTCCCAGCAGGCGCGCTGTGCCTGAGATCAGGCCGGCAGGTACCGGCAGCAATAAGCTGCGCCGTTGCATCGCATGCGATAACTGGCGTAGCAACTGCGTAATACTGACATCGCACTCATCTGAAACCATGAAAACCTGGCCTGCCGCTTGTTTGTGCCAGCTGCAAAGTATTAATAGATCTACCAGATTTCCTAGCGCTACCATGCTACGGCGATTATGAATCGCTCCCAAAGGCAGGGGCAGGCCCTTTTTTACCAACTTCATCAAGTTCAAGAAATTGGCTCGTACACCTGGGCCGTAGACTAGTGTAGGGCGCACAATCACAACCTCGAGCCCGGTTTCGCGTGCCAGCTTTTGCAATGCCAACTCCGCTTCCAACTTTGACTGGCCATAGGGATCGAGCGGTGCCGGCGTATCGAAAGCGGTAAAAGATCGCTCGAATGTTTCCTCTCCATTTACTTTGACGCTACTGACAAATACAAAGCGCTTGACGCCGGCAGCGACTGCCTGCCTGGCCAAATTCAGGGTCGCATCGACGTTAATTGCTCGAAATGCGGCAAGCGGGTCGCCTGCCTGTTCATCCATGACGTGAACGCGGGCAGCCAAGTGGATTACGCAGGTGCAATTGAGTAGGACATGCTGCCAGTTCGTTTTTGCGGATAAATCTCCGACACTGATCCTGTCGCCAGTTGCGTTCTTGCGCACCGTTTGCACGCTTTCTATGCCGCGCTGCTGCAATGTCGAGCAAAGTGTATTGCCGACAAAACCATCGGAGCCGGTGATGAGAATTTTCATTTTAGAAATTACATTTTATCAATGACAAGTTGTTGAGTATGCATTTGTTTTTATGAGTATATCAGGCCGGATATTCTTTACGATATATATTTTAATTGAAATTCAATAAAGAAAGACATGGCAGCAAGAAAATGTTAAGTTGTTTCTATTTTTGTGAAATATCCATGGCTTGCAAAATGACGGAATTAATTTTGTGTACATCAAATTTCTCTTCCGCCATGTGGCGGCCATGCTCGCCCATAGGCGCCAATAATTCAGGATGCTTTATCAATTTGAGCATGGCATCGGACAGCGCCGCAGCATTGCGCGCCGGCACCATATAGCCATTGACACCGTCGCTGATGGTGTCTCTACAGCCGGGCACATCGGTGGTAATGACTGGCCGGCCCATCGCCATGGCTTCCTGTGTGCTGCGGGGTAATCCTTCCCGGTAGGAGGGCAGGACAAACACGCTGGCTTGCGCGATCCATTCCCGTACATCGGTCACTTGGCCAGGCCATTCGATGATGCCTTCCGCCACCCATGCACGCACGGCGGCTTCGTCAACAGAGCCAGGATTTAAATCTATGCTACCGAGCAAAATGAAACGTATACCGGGATGCGCGGCCTTGATTCTACGGGCGGCCTCAACATACTCGTAGATACCTTTTTCCCGTAATAGTCGGGCAACTAGAATGAATGTAAACGGTTGCGAGGCGGGGGCCGTCATGCGATAGTGATTCAGATCGAGACCAATGCCATTTAATAATTGAACTTTCTCCGCGCGTACCATTTTTTCGCTGACAAACAGCTCTTTGTCATCGGCATTGAGCATAAATACTCGGTTGGCCTGACTCAGACCCAGTCGGTACAAGCCGGTTGCAAATATGCGCAGCAGCTTGCGTCGCCAATTGCTTGCCGCGTCTTCGATGAATACATAGCCAGCACCTTCGATCATGGCGTAGCGTTTGCTTATGCCGGCCAAACGTGCTGCCAAAGTGCCATAAATAACAGGCTTGATAAAGTAGGTGAAGCTGGCATCAGGTTTCAACTTGCACAGTAACAATGCCAATTTGAACAAATCCATCACATCCCTGACGGGATTCATGCCCGCGCGCGACATGGAATAGTCTACCGGTATTGCGCCTAAGGCTGTGACTGCCGCACGGCTGCCATCGTCATAGTCCGGCGCGAGCGCATACACTGTGCAGCCGCGCTTGATCATTTCAGCGACCAAAGGACCGCGGAAATTAGTGATTGAGAATGCTTGATTGGAAATCATAGCCAAGCAAAATGATGAATTTTTTTTATTTTTTTTTGCAGACATCTATAAACTCTTTTAATTAATATGAAATGGTACTTGGGCAATGTGAGAGTATTATGAAAATAATACTTCTTTCGGCATTGTCATTAACCCGCAGCCGAATCCATACTCTCAAAGGTCGTACAAGCAGGCGAGAAACCGATACATATCATTGGCACTATCAATTCTTGCACAGATAGATAGCCAAGTATTTCATTGTTACTTAATATTACTTAATTTGCGCGGAAGTTCGGGTGATAGATGGCCGCCCAAGTATTGACGGTATTGTGCAGCGAATAGTGATCCAGCACTTTCTGACGTGCTTTCCGACCTAAGGCTCTTGCATCGTCCGGAGCGAGTGCGAGCGCATACTGTAGTGCTTTGGCCAAGCGCTCAGGATCCTGTGCCGGAACCAGATAGCCGCATTCACCAATTACTTCCCGTACGCCGCCGCAATCTGTCGCAACGACGATATTTTCGCTGGCCATGGCTTCGGCCACCACCAAGCCAAAGCCTTCCCATTTGGAGGACAAGACACTCAGGTCTGCGGCATTGTAAAGTGCCTCCGTATCGCTGCGAACACCTAGAAAGCTGACCGCATGCGCGATACCGAGTTTATGGGTGAGTGCCTGCAGTACCTGCAGACATTCGCCACCGCCGGCGATCCACAGCACCGTATCCTGCGCATTTTTCCTGACGAACGCAAAGGCGCGCAGCAGAGTTGGATAATCCTTGACGTCGACCAGGCGTCCGACCGCAAGGATGAGCTTGGTATCCGGCGCCAATCCGGCCTGTTCCCTGGTCGCGTTGCGCAAGGCCGTGTCGTTGCGGAACCTGTCGGTGGCAATCCCATTGTTTACGGCGATCATGCGCCCCGTGGGAACGGCGCCTTTTGCCTCGAACGCGGCTACCGCATTATCGCTGACATTGGTGGACAGATCGGCCAGGGCATCTGTGACGCGATATGCCAACATGCGGGCTTTCCCGCCTTCATTGTTGCTGTGCGCTGTACAGATCAAGCGCGGCATGTGGCAACTCATACGTACTAATCTGGCAAGGAGATTGGCATGGACCATGTGGCTATGGACGACATCGGGTCGATAGTTTCTAATTAGACGACGCAAGGCCCGATAACCGCTTGCCATACCGGGAATGGAATTGCGCATGCCTAAGCTGCATATCGTTACCGCAGGATGCCGAGGCAAGACTTCCGGTTTACCTGTCATGAAGGCCAGCATCACTGTATCTCCTCGCTCGGCAAATTGAGATGCCAGCTCGGTGACCTGGGTTTCCGCGCCACCGACGCCGAGACCTGTTATAAGCATCAGAATTTTCATGCTGTAGTATTCTTTCTAGTTACGTAATACCAGCACTGCAGGCTTCTGAACGCACACTTCAGCTTTGATATGTTGATTTTTTCTCTGAAAAACTGCGATCGATAATAAATGAGAAAACCGTGTGGATTGCGTTTCAGATTATTCGTGAAGTTATTGCTATAACCATCCGCAAGATATTCGCACAGGTAAATATATTTTTGTGTCATGAACAGAATTTTCCCATCATCGCCTATTTTGTTCCATATATAAAGCTCTGGAATAAATTTCTCGCCGGAAATGACCGGGAACGGATGTGACAGCAACGCGGAGCGACGGAATATGTATGCTAGATCGCCTTTCAGCAGTTTTCCTGCCTCTGTGGGGTGGAGGAACAGTTTTGCTGCAAATTCTTTCCTCTCTCCAATAATCAAACCGTTGAAAAATGCTTTGCGAAAACACAGGCCCAACAGCTTGTCTGCTGCGTGCTCGGCCAAGCCTTGCCGCACAGCGGCGATGGCATCTGGCGTCAGCGCATCGTCGCTATCCAAAATGAAGATCCAGTCCGTTTCCGCAAGCGCAGTACCGGTATTGATCGCGACGTGTTTCCCGGCATTCGGCTGGTGGAAGTAGCGTATTTTGAAGTCAGCTCGCTCGCTCAGCTTGTGTATCAATGCAGCGGTATCATCCGTGCTTCCATCATCGATTATCAGCCACTCGAAGCATTTGTCGGTCTGTTGTAATAAACTTTGAAATACGCGTCCTAACGTATAGCCACGGTTATATGCTGGAGTTAATACGGTAATCATGCGTAGCCTATGAATTTTTGTATTTGTTGGTGGATGTCTTGGAAGGTGCCATGCATGCTATTCAGAAATCCGTGGTAGCAGTCTTCAAAGATTGGGCAGAAAGTGATGTGTAACGTCAAAAACGGCCGTAATGGAGTATATAAGATGGTGCTTAGATGGTTTTCTTTGAGAAAAAATAAATAAGCGTAATACACGATATACTTTCCGCACAAAAAAAAGCGATTGTCATGCCTGTGCCACCCATACCGGGAACCAAGAGCATGGCTAAAACGCAGATCAGCGATATATTGAGCATCATGGCACGGCTAGCAATTTGTTCCAAACCGGCGGGAATAAACCAGAGAATTGCCATTGCCATACTGCAGACGCGTAGCGGTACGATCCAAACCAGCATTCTCAACAAATCAATGGCATCAGCATAGCCTGTCCCGAAAGCCAGCTTGATCACCCATGGCGCGAGCCAGGTGGCCAATGCGGCAAACAGCAGCGTAATCATGGCCAGCGCTATCAGCCAAAGCGTAACGGTTTTTTTTGCCGCGACGGCAGAACTCTCCTGCATCCTGACCAGATGAGGAAAAGCCGCGTTGAGCAATGGACCGGATAGGCCGGTGGCTGCGCGCACCAGTTTTTCAGCTGGAACGAAGGCACCGACAGCACGTGCCCCGCCCAGGCCGCCCAACATGGTTGACGCAATAGATCCCATGACCGCTTGTGCTCCCTTGTACAGAAACAGTTCCCAGCTTTCGCGTAGCACTCTAAGTGCGCCGCGCAGATGAAAACGTCCGATACCGGTACGACGCAGCATGAGCAGAGTGGGGATCAAGGTATTGACGATACCTACAGTGGCCTGGATAGTGAGGACGCGCTGTGCGTGTTGTGGCGTGGAAACCAGCAAAATGACGAGCAACAGGCCGCTGGCTCGCAATGCCAGATCCAGCATCGCAGGTAGCATGAGTTTCTCGACGCCGAAGTAATACCACATCGGGCTGAAGCCGAAGGCAGTAATGAACAGGGCGATCCAGATGAACCAGTGTCCAGGAATGCTCGTTGCACCGGTGCCGGACAGCATGATGGTGGTGAGGATCAGCGCGACCGTTGCGCTCAGCATCAACTTGGCCAGCAGAACATCGGCCACCAGTTGACCCAACAGGCCGCGATCGCCCTTGGCTACCACGACGCGACGCGCAGCGCTGAAGGTAAAGCCGAACTCGACAAAGACAGCGGCTGTCATGGCGATACCTAGCGCATAGAGTACTTGCCCGTAGGCTTGCTGCTCCAGTGCCCTTGCCAGTACTGGCAGTTCGATCAGAGGAATCAGCAGCCCACCGATCTGCGCCAACAGTAGCCAAGCGGCGTTAATTGCTACTCGGGACATTGCTGCGAGTCGTATAAATAACTATCGTCGCGATGGCACCCAGTATCAGTGCCCATTCCGTTATCTCATTGCTCAGCGGATGCAGGAAACCTGTCAATGCATAAAGCGACAAAATGGAAATCGGTGCGAGCATGGTATCGAATCGCTCGGCAATGCATTCACGTTTCTCGGTCAGATAGCGCAGGCCGCGATAGATCGGATAGAATAACAGTAATAAGTAACCTGCCAATGCGATAATGCCTTCATCGCCAAGTATTTGTAGATATGTCATGTGAATGACGGTGCGGCTGCCGTTGTCGTCCACAGTCGTGCTACCGAATCCGCCACCCCAAGGGAATTTTAGTTTGGATTGAGTCCAACCAGCCTCGAGCATGGCTTTACGGGTGGTCGTATTACCGCTCACCACGCGCTCGGACATGGTGTTTCGTATGATCGGCGGCAGGGCGGCAGGCGGACGGCGCACACTATCTTTGACGCTGCCATCTTTTTGCTGGCTGAACGAAAAGGTGCGCATCTGCTCTATTTTATAGGTAATAATCGTATCATAGCGGCCATCGACCCAACTGAGCAAAACGGGCTGAAACAAGGTGAAGATGAAGACGCCCATCACCATGACGGTGGCGTGAACGCGCAAACCCCGTCCTGGCAGTTTGAACCAGATACCGCATCCGATCAGTATGGCCCAGGTCAGTCCCAGCCAGATGAGCGAGGTCCGGCTGCCATCAACGGCCATGGCTAACATCGACAATGCGACGACGGCAACCGTTTTCCAGTTGGTATTTTTCAGGCAACGCCAAAGGGCAAATGGCCACACATAGGCCCCAGCTTTCCACAGCACGCCAGGCCAAGCTCCCCACCAACCCATACGACCATCTCCCAATATGACCAAGGCGTTGTTCATGCGGAAAATGGCAAAAAGCAGCAGACAAATGACAGCAACTGCCATTGCCAGTGTCAAAGCATATTCCAGCTTGTTTGACGTTATGCCGACCAGCAGCAGCAGCAGCAGGACGAGCAGCAGAGCAAGATATTTTGCAATGGTATAGAAACCCACTCCGCCATTCATGGCCGCAGCAATTGCAATGCCTGCGATAAAGAGCAGCCAGCCTATCATCATTGGCGTATATGGCTTGACGAGCGCTGGCAAGGCCTTGATGCGTTGTCGCAAGGTGGTGTTATGTAAGGAAAAAAAGACCGCAATGCCGAGCAAGGTGAATGTAATGAGCCAGTTTATATTGGCTCCAATATAAACCTTGATGGTGCCAAGGATGGTGAAGGCAATAAAAAGAAAGAGGAATCTGTCAGAAATTGTACGCATTATTTCTAGTTTGCCTTGATATTTATGTTGTGCTGCAAAATAGGATGCCAAAAACGAGTTGTTGATATGACCGGATTCTCATGAATAATTTATATGAGAGTTTGATAGGGTTCACGGCTGCCTGGCTGTCAATGCCTTCGCTCTGGATATGCAGTCATTGATTATCAATTTTTCAGACGCTGGAGACGTGGTGCAATATATTGCTTGAGCAGTTGAAAAATAATGTGCAAGTGGCTTGCTTTTATATCTTTATTAATTCAGATCGGCCGATGCAATGTGCCCGGCGATACCTGCCGTGTACTGCTATGGATAGCTGCTTTGTATTCCCAGAAAATTTACCGACAATACAATTTGTAGTGCCTATATTTCGACATGAAAAACCGGAACGTAACTGAACGTGAGCTGGATAGACCCTCCTGCGAGTTGCTTGCAGGATACGATGTTTCAAAAATTTCGGTGTTTTTTACCTATGGACCATATTCTCTAATCACCTGAAGATCGGCGATTTTAGCACATCAAAAGCCAGGATTTGTTGTAAGAACGTGTTCACAATCCCGCCAAATACCCGGATAATGGCTGGATGAGAACGCCTTACGCCAGCGACATCAGTCGAGAGAAGTTTGAAGAAATTCTGCCGCTGCTGCAAAGCGTGAGGAAACGCACGAAGCCGATCACGGTGGACTTGTATGAAGTGTTCTGCGCGGTACTGTACCTGCTGCGCAGTGGCTGCCAGTGGAGAATGCTACCGAGGGATTTTCCCAAATGGAGGACGGTGCATTCGTACTTTGCCAAATGGAGCGGGCATTAAAAAAATCAGGTTGGCGCGGCCCGCGAGAGACTGGAGCGCAGCGCCAAGCCGACGCTGTTGATCGTTGACGCACAAAGCGTGAAAAATACCGACACGGCCGGTAGCAAGGGTTACGACGCGGGCAAAAAGGTTTCAGGCATCAAGCGCCACATCGGTGTTGACACACAGGGGCTACCCCATGCCATTGCCGTGACGACGGCCGAGGTGACGGACCGCAAAGGAGCACTGCAGGCGATGCAGCGTTGCAAAGGCAGCCTGGATAAAGTGCAAAGCGTGCTGGCCGACAGCGGTTATGTGGGCCAGCCCTTTGCCCAAGGTGTGCAGGAAACCTTGGGCGAGGCGGTCACGGTGCAGATTGCCAAACGCAGTGAATTGCACAAGTTCGCAGTGATACCCAAGCGCTGGGTGGTCGAGCGCAGCTTCGCCTGGTTGGAAAAAAACAGGCGACTGTGGAAAAACTGCGAACGATGGCTTAACACCAGCTTGCAGTTCATCCACCTGGCTTTCCTGGCGATGCTGCTCAGGAGATCATGAACACGTTCTAAGAGAACAATAATTATATGTTGAGGTAAACGCCTTTGTTCTGGAACTCAAGGTCGGCTTGTTTTATGGAAACAATGCGGGCATGACACCTCATACACATATTCCGGCGCCAGCTGCTGGCGCGGCGTGACGACGGCGCGGCAGACGAAACATTGCACGGTTTCCGTCGGTTCCAGTTTCGGGTTCAGGGCCGTGCGGTAGTCGAACACGAAGCAGTCGCCCGTATAGTGCTCGCCGCCCACTTCCTCGAAATATTTCAAGATGCCGCCGTCGAGCTGGTACACGCTGTCGTAGCCGATTTCCTTCATGTGGATGGCCGCCTTTTCGCAGCGGATGCCGCCCGTGCAGAAGGTGACGACGGTTTTGCCTTCCAGCTCGTCCTTGTGCGCGGCGGCGACGGCCGGGAATTCTGTAAACTTGTCGATACGGTAATCAAGCGTGTTGTTGAACGTGCCTACGTCCACTTCAAAGGCATTGCGCGTTTCCATCATGACCACGGGTTTTCCCGCGTCGTCGACGCCGGCGTCGAGCCAGCGCTTGAGCGTATGCGCGTCGACGGACGGTGCGCGACCCAGCTCCGGCTTGATCAATGGCATGCGCATGGTGATGATTTCTTTTTTCAGCTTGACCAACATGCGCTTGTGCGATTGCTCGATCGACAGGCTTTCCTTGCATTCCAGATCGGCCAGACGCTCATCGCTGCGTACCCACGCGAGGAAGTTGTCGATATGTTCGCGTGTGCCCGACAGAAACATGTTGATGCCTTCTGGCGTCAGCAGGATCGTGCCCTTCAGTTCCAGCGCCAGGCATTGCTCCTGATACAAGGGGCGCATGGCTTCCGTATCGTCTAGCGTAATGAATTTATACGCGGCGATATTGACAAAGGTGGCGGCGAGGGTGGATGCCAGCGTGCTGACGGCGGCGGAAACGGCGGGTGTTGCTGGGGTGATGGCTTGCATGATGGCGATCGGGTTAGACTGAACAGCCGATATTATAAGCCCGACGGGCCAGGCAGGATACCCGGTCCGCACCCGCGACGCGGTAGAATAGACCCCATTGAATTTTGCACGAAATGGTACACAGGATGGAAATGGTAATGCAAGAGGCCGGCACTCCGGCAGGTTCACAGCAAGCGATGCAGCCCGGTCCTGCGTTCGTCCACTTGCGCGTGCACTCGGAGTACTCGATCGTCGATGGCCTGGTGCGCATCGACGACGTGGTCAAGGCGGCGGCGAAGGACAAGCAGGTGGCGCTGGCTGTCACCGACTTGTCGAACCTGTTTGGCATGGTCAAGTTCTACAAGGAAGCGCGCGGCAAGGGCATCAAGCCCATCGTCGGCGTCGATGTGTGGATCACGAATGACGACAACCGCGAAAAGCCGTCGCGTTTGCTGTTGCTGGCGAAGAACCGCATGGGCTATCTGCAACTGTGCGAACTGCTGTCGATGGCCTGGCTGACCAACCAGTACAAGGGGCGTGCCGAGTTGCGCATCGAGTGGCTGCAGGCGCTGGCGACGAATACCTATGATCTGTACCCGGGCGAAAGCGCGGCGAATGGCTTGATCGTGCTGTCCGGCGCGCACTTCGGCGATGTCGGTATTGCTATCGAGAATGGCAACCTGGCCCTGGCCGAGCGCAATGCCCAGCGCTGGGCCGAGATTTTCCCCGGGCATTTTTATGTCGAGATCCAGCGCGGCGGCCAGGCCAACCAGGAAGCGCAAGTGCGCCATGCGGTGGCCCTGGCGGCCAAGCTGGGTTTGCCGGTCGTCGCCACGCATCCCGTGCAATTTATTTCTCCAGAAGAATTTATTGCCCACGAAGCCCGTACCTGTATCGCCGAAGGCGAAATGCTGGCCAACGCCAAGCGGGTAAAGCGCTTCAATGACAGCCAGCGCTTCCTGTCGCAGGCGGACATGGCGGAACTGTTCGCCGACTTGCCCGCGGCGCTGG
The DNA here is from genome assembly GCF_051380935.1 of Janthinobacterium algoris. NCBI lineage: Bacteria > Pseudomonadati > Pseudomonadota > Betaproteobacteria > Burkholderiales > Oxalobacteraceae > Janthinobacterium > Janthinobacterium algoris. The sequence goes on from NZ_JBNYXZ010000001.1 coordinate 25,533, forward strand.
CCAATTCCGTGGAAATTGCCAAGCGCTGTAATTTGACGTTGACCCTGGGCAAGCCGCAACTGCCGAACTTCCCCACGCCGCCCGGCATGACGATCGACCAGTTCCTCGTTGCCGAATCACAGGCCGGCCTGGAAAAGCGTTTGATCCAGCTGTATCCGGACCCGGAACGGCGCGAAAAGGAGCGTCCGCGCTACGAATCGCGGCTGAAGTTCGAGACGGACACGATTTGCAACATGAAATTCCCCGGCTACTTCCTGATCGTGGCCGAGTTTATCCAGTGGGCCAAGGAAAACGGCGTGCCCGTCGGGCCTGGCCGCGGTTCGGGCGCCGGTTCGCTGGTGGCGTATTCGCTGCTGATTACCGATCTGGACCCATTGCAATACAACCTGCTGTTCGAGCGCTTCCTGAATCCCGAACGCGTCTCGATGCCCGACTTCGATATTGACTTTTGCCAGGAAGGGCGCGACCGCGTCATTCAGCACGTCAAGGATTTGTATGGCAAGGAGGCGGTCTCGCAGATCGCCACCTTCGGTACCATGGCGGCCAAGGGTGCGATCCGCGACGTGGGCCGTGTGATGGACTTCGGCTACAACTTCTGCGACGGTATTTCCAAGCTCATCCCGTTCAAGCCGGGCAAACCCGTGTCGATCGCCGACGCCATCGAGGAAGAGCCGTTGCTCAAGGAGCGCCTGGAAAACGAGGAAGAGGTCAAGCAGTTGCTGGACCTGGCGCAACAGGTCGAAGGCATCACGCGCAATATTGGCATGCACGCGGGGGGCGTCTTGATCGCGCCGGGCAAGCTGACGGATTTCTGCCCGCTGTACACGCAGGGCGGCGACTCGGGCGTCGTCTCGCAGTACGACAAGGATGACGTGGAAGCCGTTGGTCTGGTGAAGTTCGACTTCCTGGGTCTGACCACGCTGACGATTCTCGACCGCGCCGTGCGCTACATCAAGCAGCTCGATCCGGCGCAAGCCAATTTCGATCTGGCCACCTTGCCGCTGAACGACAAGCCGTCCTACGACCTGTTGACCAAGGCCAAGACCGTGGCCGTGTTCCAGCTCGAGTCGCGCGGCATGCAGGGCATGCTGAAAGATGCGCGTCCCGACCGTTTCGAAGACATTATCGCGCTCGTGGCGCTGTACCGTCCCGGCCCGATGGACCTGATTCCCGACTTTTGCAAGCGCAAGCACGGCGAACGCTTCGATTATCCCGATCCGCGCACGGAATCGATTCTGTCCGAAACCTACGGCATCATGGTGTATCAGGAGCAGGTGATGCAGATGGCGCAGATCGTCGGCGGCTACTCGCTGGGCGGCGCCGACATGCTGCGCCGCGCGATGGGTAAAAAGAAAGCCGAAGAGATGGCCGAGCACCGCGAGATCTTCCGCGCCGGTGCGGCCAAGGATGGCTTGACGGCGGAAAAGGCCGACGAGATCTTCGACTTGATGGAAAAGTTCGCCGGCTACGGTTTCAACAAATCGCACGCCGCCGCCTACGCCTTGCTGTCGTACCATACGGCTTATTTGAAGGCGCACCACACGGCCGCCTTCATGGCCGCCAACTTGTCGCTGGCCATGGACGACACGGACAAGATCAAGATCCTGGTGGAAGACTCGCTGGAAATCTGCAAGCTGACCTTGTTGCCGCCGGATATCAACGAATCGGATTACCGCTTCACGCCGAGCGGTGCAGCGCCATCCATCAGCGGCAAGAAAGTCACGCAAATCCGCTATGGCCTGGGTGCCGTGAAAGGTTCAGGCCAGAACGCTATCGAAGCCATCATCGCCGCGCGCGAGGCGGGCGGTCCATTCACCAGCCTGTTCGACTTCTGCAAGCGCGTGGATAAAAAGCAAATCAACCGCCGCACCATCGAGTCCCTGATACGAAGCGGTGCCTTCGACTGCCTGAAGGTCGACCGCGCCATCCTGCTCGCGTCCGTGGCGTTCGCCATGGAATGCGCGGACCAGGCCGCCAAGGCGGCCAATCAGGTGAGCCTGTTCGGCGGCGACGACAGCGACATGGTGGCGCCGCCCGAGTACGTCAAGGTGCCCGTGTGGACCGATAAACAGCGATTGACGGAAGAAAAGATCGCGCTGGGCTTCTACCTGTCAGGTCATCTGTTCGATTCGTATGCGCCCGAGGCGCGCCGTTTCGCGCGCACGAAACTGTCTGAATTGTCGCCGTCGCGCGAACCGCGCATGATGGCCGGCGTCATCACGGGCTTGCGCACGCAGATGACGCAGCGCGGCAAGATCCTCATCGTCACCCTGGACGACAAGAGCGGCACGGTGGAAGTGACGGTGTATGGCGAATTGTTCGATGCCAACCGGAAAATCTTCAAGGAAGATGAATTCCTGGCCGTCGTGGGCAAGGTGTCGGAAGACCGTTTTTCGGGGGGCTTGCGCATCACGGCCGAGAGCGCCTTCGATATCATCGCTGCGCGCGTGCAGTATGGCCGCCAGCTGGGCCTGACCTTGCCTGCTACCCTGGACGCCAAGCGCATCCGTGACGTGATCATGCCGCACCGGGCCGAGACGGGCTTGCCGATTGCTGCGCGGGTCAGCCCGCAAGGCGTCAGTTGCGTGCTGCAGTTTGGGGAAGAGTGGAAAGTGGCGCCATCGGATGAATTGCAGATGGCGCTGGAGCAAATGCTGGGTGCGCAAGAGGTGGCGGTCGAATACTGACCGGCAGCAGCGCAGGCACTACGCCAAAGCCAAACCGGATGCGAATCGGGTTTGGCTTTTGACGTTTACATGTCTTTCAGGCCCGTGATTGCATAACCTTTTGCGGCAATCTGCTGGTGCGGCTGTTCGATGTGGTAGTCGGGCAAGGCCTGGGCGTCGTCGGCCACTTCGCTGGCGCGTACTTCGATTTGCCAGTCGGTATTAGTCACTTCTTCCGGAATGATCTTTCCTTCCGGCACGGCGAGGTAGGAAAAAATGCCGTCGTGCTCGGCTCGGCGGTAGATGTCTACGCGCATGAATGCCTCCTAGTAAACGTTGGGGGAACCGGCGCGCCAGGAATGCACACCGATCTGACTAGCGTAACAGGAATGTGCGGCGCATGGTTTTTGCGCGCGTGCGGGAGAAGAACTGGGGTATTACGTGGCGGAATGACTGCGGGCGCGGGGGCGGGGCGCCTGGCCTATAGCAGGGAGAGGGTCAGGCTACGGTGGAAAAGTGCTCGTCATCAAATTCGGCCGGATGCTGGGCATCACTGGCGGCCATGGCGGTGCCGTGCACAGCGACGTGGACATGGCTGCGATGCGATGCCAGGCCGTTGTGCAGGCTGTCGATTATGTTCAAGGTCAGTTCGTGGCGCTTGCGTGCTTCCGAACGTTTCTTGGAAGCGATCTCTTCGAGGACGAGCGCAGGTAGATTTTCGCATGGCAATTCAAAGTCGCCATCGCTACGGGCCGTGGCGCCAAGTTCTTGCCACAATGCATTGTAGTCAGCGAGCAGCCGGCCATTCTTCTTTGCCGAATGGTGGCCGGCTCGGTTGGCATTGCCTACCAAAAGCATGGTGCGGCAACCGTGCTCGTATGCCAACTGGCGTACCAGGCGTATCATCAGGAACTTGGGGCGCATGCCGTGCAGGTCGCGCGTGGCTTCGCGCACGCGGCGCAAGCCTTCCGCGCCCTGCGGACCCTGGATGCAGCCGATGCCCACGCCCACATCCCTGGGCGCGCGCTTGCGGCAGCCGAAGAAGGTGAAGACCACCGTGTAGAGCACATCGTCATCATGGATCAACTGCAAGACCATCTCGCCTTCGCGGTCCATGCGGAACAGCGAAGACAGGCGCAGATGGTAGAGCGAACCGGATTTTCCCGGTACCGTGGCGAGTATGACCGGCTGATGCGCAGCCTGTACCATCAGCTTGCCCCAGCCTTGTTGCAGGATGAAATGATAGTGGTCGACCAGCATGGATACGCGTTGCTGGCATGACAGGCTTTTGCTCAGGTAGTGCCGGTACACCTTGTGGACCAGACGCGGGTAGGCTTGCAGCAGGTCGCCGAAGACAGGGTGGGAATTGAGCAACTTGAGCCAGAGACGCGTCTGCCGCTGTTGCAGGCGTGCCCGCAATTGCAGTTTGAACAGCTCGCGCAGGCGGGCAATCCCAGGGGGCATATTGGTGAGACCAGCATGCAGAGTAATCGCTTGTGTCATCAGGCACTTTCCTTGGTAAATGAGAACGGTGGTGGCTGCGGGCTGTGCTTCAGGGCAGCGACGGACAGCTCATGCCATCGGTATTGGCCAGCAGCACGGTGGCGGTACGGCTGGTGCGGGCCAGCTTGCACGCCAGGGCGTCCGAGAATCGGTTTCGCCAAGAACTGTTCTTAATGCCAGGTAAGACAATTTCATGGCATCCCAGCATTTCGGCCGTGTCGAGTATCGTAAAAATGATTTCGCCTGGAAAAATGTGGGTAGTGAAGGCTATATGTGAACGGCTCAGGTACAAGCCGGCCTCGTGCATGATTTGCCCGGCTGCCAGCGTGAGCGTACTGCCGGCATCTTCAGCTGCATCTTGCTGCGGCAGGGCGTGCTTGCGCTGGCGTCACATGCAGCAGGCTGACACTCACGCATATCCCCCATTCCTGTAGCCGCTTGGCGTAGCGCACACCGTCGATGATGCCTGGCCCGGCTTACCGTACGCGCCCGCGGCGCTGTCCGGGGCGCGGTGATGTTGCGGGGCAAGGCGTGATGCATGCATGGAAGGATGGCTACAGTCAGAAAACCAGGTCATCTTATCCATGCCCTCATCCCCTGTAAATTGGCGAAACAGCGTACGGGTTCCCCTTATGCGGCCCCTGTTCTAATAGCGGTAGGTGACATACACGGCGCCAATCGGGGATGTCTTGCGCTGCACGATGGGGCTCTTGGCCGCATCGCCCATGCGGTGCTCGATGCCGACCAGGGTATTGATACCCCAGCGCGCATCGAAGCGGTGCTCCCAGTTGACGGTGGCCTGCGCTTCATATAACCCGCCCTTCGGCGTGTATTGCTTGAACGAAGTATTCGCGGCCTGGGTGGCCGTTACGCCATACATGGTCTGCACGTACTTGCGCTCGCCCCAGCCCAGCTGGCCGCCGATGCTCACGCTGTCTTGCTGTGTTCCCTTGGCATCGGCGCGGCCGTAAATCTGGCCTGTCGCGCCGAAATGCACGTTCACGCCATTTTCGCGATTCGACAGGGGAGTGTCGCTTGAAACGCTCAACGACAGGCCCGGCAAGGGTGAATAGCCCGCACTCAGCAGGGCGCTGGCGTTGCCCTTGACTTCGCCCATGCCTTTCAGATAATCGCTGCCGCCGAAACCGTTGACACCGGTGCGCTTGTGGTCTTCGCGCTTGCCGCGGTAGCCCAGCGCGGCGCTGTAGCTGAAGGGGCCGGCCTGGCCGCCATAACCGATACCGCGCGAGGTGCTGATGAACAGGCCATTGGCCATGGCGTAGTCGAGGATGATCAGCGGCGAGGCCGACAGCTTGTCGGAGCCGGAATAGCTGGACACGGCGGCGACGCCGCCGCCGATGGTGAAGACATTTTCCGCAGGCGGTTCGGCCGCCGCGGCGGCCAAGGGGTTCAAGCTCAGGCCGCAGGCCAGCGCCAGCGAGGTCAACAAGGTTGTAGATGCGTGCATGGAGTTTTCCGTCAGGTGGAGAACCGAGTCCGGAGTGGCTCGATTGACTGCCGACAGTATCTGTCCTTGCCATGAAGGAAAAATGAGCCTTTTATTAAGATTGCATGAAGAGCGCTTCTTTACCCATTCTTCAGCTTGCGGTGGTTTAATATGTTGCATGAAGATACTGCTGATTGAAGACGATATGGACCTGGGCAATGGCGTGCGGATTGCCTTGCGCGACCAGGGCATGCAAGTGGTCTGGGTGCGCAGCCTGGAGGATGCGGCGCGCAGTATCGAGCACGACAGTTGCGAGCTGGTGCTGCTGGACCTGGGCTTGCCGGACGGCGATGGCCTCGATTTGCTGGCCCGACTGCGCGCGGCCCGCTTGCCGGTACTGATCCTCAGCGCCCGCGACACGCTGGAACAGCGCCTGCGGGGCCTGGACGGCGGTGCCGATGATTACCTGGTAAAACCGTTTGTGCTGGCCGAGCTGCTGTCGCGCGTGCGTGCCTTGGCGCGCCGCAGCTATGGCTTCGATGGCGATACCATCGAGTTGCGCGGCCTGCTGCTGCAAGTGCCCACGCGCCGTGTCAGCGTGCACGGCCGGCCGGTGGAACTCACCGCCAGTGAATATGCCTTGCTGAAGACCTTGCTGATGCGCGCCAACCGCGTCATCACGCGCCGCGTGCTGGAGGAACATATCCTGCCCGGCGGGCTGGCCAATGCCAGCAATACGCTGGATGTGCATATGGGTAACCTGCGCCGCAAGATAGGCGAAGGCTATATCCGTACTGTGCGCGGCGTTGGCTATGTCATCGACCAGCAAGGCGAGACATCTACTCCGCCGGGTGCCGGTGCATGATGGGGCGTTTCTGGGCCATGCTGCGCCGGCCTACCCTGGTGCGCCGCCTGATGATCGCGCAAATGCTGATGCTGACTGTGCTGTGGAGCCTGGCCGTGGCGTATGTGCTGGTCGAGGGGGCGGGCGAAGCGAGCAATGTGACGCGCGGCGTCCTGCACGCCATTATCAGTGTGGCCGATAATCTGGCCGAGCAGCCTGAGCGCCAGGAGCAAAGCTTGCGCGCCATCGACGAAGCCTTGCGCGAGGAATTTGAAATAGGGCAGGTGCCGGAGCTGGCGCCGCGCATCCTGGTCTGGCGCGAAGGCAAGTTGGTCTACAAGTCCCCCGATGCGCCCAGCGGTATCCGCAGCGCCGGCCCGGAACAGATGGAAGTGGTGTACGTCAAGGGCCAGGCCTGGCGCAGCCGCAGCCTGGCCGAAGGGGGGACCCGCGTGACCGTGCTGGAGGTGGGCGGCGCCTGGCAATTTTTCATCACGATCAATTCACGCGGGTACTACCTGCTGCCGCTGCTGATCAGCCTGCCGTTCCTGCTGGTGCCGGCCTGGCTGTCGATTCGCCTTGCGATGCGACCATGGCGCAAGGTGGCGCAGGAGGTGGCGGCGCGCGGGCCCCAGGACTTGCGTCCGCTGGCCTTCAAGCCGCCGCATGGCGAACTGGCGGCACTGGTCGACAATATCAATGCCCTGCTGCAGCGTGTAGATACCAGTGCTGCGCGCGAACGCAGCTTCATCGCCGATGCCACGCATGAGTTGCGCACACCACTGGCGGCCATGCGCGTGAATGTCGAGGCCTTGCAGGGGCAGGCGCATGATGCGCGCCAGCAAGAGCTGCTGGACGGTATCTTGAACAGCGGCAACCGGGCCGCGCGCCTGGTGGGCCAGTTGCTGCAGCTGACGCGCAGCGAAGTGCAGGCGGGCGGGGGCGAGTTGCCGCGGCGGCAGGCGCTCGATACCTTGTTGCAAGACCGCCTGGCGGCCCTGTCCGGCCTGGCCCAGGCGGGCGATATCGAACTTGAATTGCAAGCCAGCGTCTCGCTCAGCGTACCCGGGCAGCGCGAAAGCCTGGTTTCGCTGATCGATAATCTGGTGGAAAACGCCATCAAGTACAGCCCGCGCGGCAGCAGCGTGACGGTGTCGCTGCATGCGGAGCGGGGCCAGGCCGTGTTGCATGTGGCCGATCAGGGGCCGGGCATCGCGCCGGCCCTGTATGAACGCGTATTCGACCGCTTTTTCCGTGCGCCGCAGCAGGCCCAGCCGGGCAGTGGCCTGGGCTTGTCCATCGTCGCTTCCGTCGTGCGCCAGCACGGCGGCACGATTCAGTTGCACAGCGGCAATGGAGGGCTGGGCTTGCTGGTGGAGGTGCGCTTGCCGCTGGCCGAGGCCTAACTGTGCTGGCGCGCCTTGCGACATTGCATGAAGATTATTTCATGTGCTTATAACGCAAGTTGAGATGGCGTGGCGCACGCTTGCGATGCATAATGCGGGACAGTTAAAAAAACACCGTTATGCGCCCATTTCTGTCCCGCTACCTGCCGTATCCCGCCTTTATCGGCCTGTATCTGTTGTTTGACTGGGCCACGTATATCGACCCGATGTACGGGCTGAACATCACCCCCTGGAATCCCGATCCCGCGCTGGGACTGGTATTTTGGCTGATCCACGGCCGCAAGGCGGCGCTGCCTTGGTTTATTGCCCTGGTGGCAGGCGAGGTGCTGGTGCGTGGCATGCCGGCAGGCCTGCCCCTGACCTTGCTCTGTTCGGCGTGGCTGGTGCTCGGCTATGGCGGTATCGGCGCAGTCTTGCGCCGCAGTTTCAGCAGCAGCGACATCTTCGACAACCGGCGCCGCCTGAGCGCCTGGGTTGCCATCGTGCTGTGTGGCACCGTGCTCAATGCGCTCGGCTATATTTCCTTGCTGTCGCTGACGGGGCGCATCCCGGCCGGTGAATGGGGGACGGCAGTCTGGCGCTTCGGCATAGGCGACATGGTCGGCATGCTGGTGTCGATGCCGCTGATCTGGGTGCTGTTCAGCGAGCGGGGGCGCGAACGCCTGCATGCCGCCGTCTGGCGTTGGGAAACCCTGGCGTATCTGGCACTCGCCAGTTTTGTGTTGTGGAGCCTTTTCGGTTCCATCGTGCGTTCCGAATACAAGCATTTCTACTTCCTGTTTCTCCCCGTGATCTGGGCCGCCTCGCGCCAGGGCTTGCATGGCGCCGTGCTGGCCGTGTTTGTATTGCAACTGTGCATCATCACCCTGGTGAAATGGACGCATGCGGTCGATATCCAGTTTTATGAATTGCAACTGCTCGATGCCGTGCTGGCGCTGGTGGGATTTTTTATCGGCATCGTCGTCGATGAAATGCGCCAGGTGGCCGACGAACTGAAACACACGCTACGCCTGGCGGCCGCCGGCGAGATGGCGGCCGCTCTCGCGCATGAGCTGAACCAGCCGCTGACGGCCTTGTCGACCTATGGCAAGGCGTGCGAATACTTGCTGGAACGCGGTGAGACTGGCGCCTTGCTGCAGGGCGCAGTGGGACATATGATCGTCGAATCGGGGCGCGCCGCAGACGTGGTGCGTCGCCTGCGTGACTTTTTTCGCACGGGTGCGATGCAGCTCGAAGCGGTCGAGGCGAGCGCATTGATCGAGGGCATGGCGCGCCAGTTCACGCCGCTGTTCCATGAGCATGGCATCGAGCTGGTGCTGGCGCCGCCGTCGCCGCTGGCCGTCAACGCCGATCGCCTGCAAATCGAGTTGGTGCTACGTAACTTGCTGGCCAATGCGCAGGATGCGGTGATGGGTCAGCCGCATGGCCAGCGCCGCATCACGGTGTCAGCCGAGCGGATCGAGGGCGGGCGGCTGCGCCTGTCCGTGGAAGATAGCGGGCCCGGCATTTCCAATAGCCTGGCGGCACGCCTGTTCGAACCGTTTGTCTCGACCAAGGCCAGCGGCCTGGGGCTGGGACTGGTACTCAGCCGAAGCATAGTTGAAGCGCATGGTGGCCAGCTATGGGCTGAAGTGGGCAGGCATGGTATTTTTCGTTTTATCCTGCCCCTGGCGCGCGCCAGTGCGGCCGCTACAGGAGAGCATGGTGACAAGTAATTTGACGGTGTTTATCGTGGATGACGATCCCGCCGTGCGCGATGCGCTGGGTTTGCTATTAGGCATACGCGGCTATCGCACTGCCCTGTTTTCCTGCGGCGAGGATTTCCTGCACAGTTGGCGGCCCGAGTGGGCCGGCTGTCTGCTGATCGATATCCGCATGTCGGGCATGGATGGCCTGAGCCTGCAGCGCCGCTTGCTGGAACTCGAGTGCATGTTGCCCGTCATTATTATCACGGGGCACGCCGACGTAGCCCTGGCACGCCAGGCATTCAGGGCACAGGCTAGCGATTTCCTGGAAAAACCATTTGACCACGACAAGTTGTTGGCAGCCATCGATGAAGCATTTTCGTGCGAGGCACGTGCGCGCGGCCAGTTGCAGCGGCAAGCGGCGGGGCAGGCATTGCTGCGCGCGTTGACGCCGCGCGAGCGGGAAGTGATGCACCTGGTGGTGACGGGCCAGCACAACCGTGATATCGCACCGGTGCTGGGTATTTCCGTGCGCACGGTGGAAGTGCACAAGGCGCGCCTGATGGACAAGTTGGGGGTCGATAATGTGGCTGACCTGGTGCGCATCAGCATGCTGGCCACCGGCTAACCGTTAAAGATTCTCTAGGCGATGGTTTGCAATACCTGATCGACTGAAATCGCCTTGACCCAGTCGCTGCGCCGCGCCACCGTGATGACGGTGCTGTTGGCGCTGTCGAACGGTGCCCATTCGGGATTTTTCTTGCGCATCAATGCCACCACTGGCACATGCACGGCGTTCGCCAAGTGCATGATCGACGTTTCCACTGAGATAATCAGGTCGCATTGCGCCAGCATGGCCGGCAGCTGGAAAAAGTTGTCGACGGCACTGAAGGCCTGCGTGCGCGGCAAGTTGTGCGCCTGCACGACGGCATTCACCTTGGCCAGTTCCTGCGGCATGGCGTTGATCAGGAAGCAGGCGTTCTGCCATTCGGGCATCGTTTGCATGCGTGCGATCAGCTCGGCAATACGCTCAAGCGGCCAGCTGCGCTTGTGCGATTTGGCGAACGGATTCAGGAGTACGAGTGGACCCTGGCGCGGGGCAAAGCCCCAGGCGCTCAACTGTTCCTGCGCCTGTTGCAACGCGAGCTCGGGAATGTGCACGAAGGGATAGCGTTCTGTCACGGGAATATCGAGCCCCGTCAATTGATGGAACCAGTCCGCATACACGCTGCTGATATGGTGCTCACCGGCATCCTGACCCGCATACGACGCCAGTACCGCATCGATCTTACGGTAGGCCAGGTAATGCCAGGGGCGCAACGGGCTGAACGGCTTGCGCGTGCCGATCACCAGCCCGGTCGGGCTGATCGCGCGGGCAAGATCCGCATATTGCTGCGGCCGTACGTGGGCCAGCGACACGACGACAGGATAGTGCTCCGCCTGTGCTTCGCGCAATGATTCTTCGTAGAGCGCGGGGCTGTAGGTCTTGCGGTAAACCTTGGAGAACAAGCCCGACTGTTCGACCCAGTCGTATAGCGAATAGGTGCGCAAGCCTTCCCATTGCCTGGCGTCGGACGTGCGCCGTACCTCATCGACCCACAGGTGGATTTGCATATGCGGATAGGCCGCGGCAAAGGCGCGGAAACCGTTTTGCAGGTAGGTAAAGTCTCCCAACGCCAGATGGGCGATGAAAAGAATTTTGTCCGACTTTTGTAGAAGTTCGGCGGGAATCAAAGGCGTCATGTATCAGTACGATTTCAGGTATTCATTCGATGGTGTCAAACCACTTGCTGGGAAAATTGCAGGCGATGCAGATTGGCATACGCGCCGTTGGCATCCAATAATTGCTGGTGATTGCCGGTTTCCATTATTTTCCCATGTGACAATACCACGATACGGTCCGCACGTTCAATTGTTGATAGCCGATGAGCAATAACCAATGTCGTTTTACCTTGCATCAGGTGCTCCAGTGCCGCTTGTACGGCCCGTTCCGCCTCCGTATCCAGTGCCGAGGTGGCTTCATCAAGAATCAGGATGGGTGCATCCTTGTAGATCGCGCGGGCGATAGCCACGCGCTGGCGCTGGCCACCGGACAGGCGCGAGCCGTTGTCGCCCAGGCGCGTTTCCAGGCCGTCGGGCAAGCCATCGATGACGTCAGACAGGAAGGCGGCGGCGGCCGCCGCTTCGACGCGCTGCCGGTCCGGGGCTGCATCGCCATACGCGATATTGGCGGCCAGGGTATCGTCGAACAACACCACCTGCTGACTGACCATGGCGATCTGGCTGCGCAGGCTCGTCAGGGCGATGGCATCGATATTCTGCCCATCGAGCAAGATTTCACCACTACTGGCCGAGTAAAAGCCGGGCAGCAGGCTGACCAGGGTCGATTTGCCGCCACCGGACATGCCGACAAAGGCCACCGTTTGTCCTGGCGCGATGCTCAGATCGATGTGTCGCAGGGCCGGTTCCTGATGTCCTGGATAGGCAAAGCTCACGTCCTTGAACTCGATGCGGCCTTTGCTGCGGCCAGCGAGCGGCTTGCCGCCCGTGCGTTCCGGTGTCTTGTCGATCAGCTGGAAGACTTCCTCGGCGGCGGCCATGCCGCGCTGCAGGGGGCCGTTGACCTCCGCCAGTTGCTTCAAGGGTGTCAGCAGCATCAGCATGGCCGTGATGAAGGAAACAAAACCACCGACCGTGATTTGCCCCTGTTCCGACTGGAGCAGGGCCATCACGATGACCAGGGCCACGGCGGCAGCCGTGATCACTTGCGTGATGGGCACGGTGGCGGAAAAGGTCGTCGTCATGCGCATGCTGTAGCGGCGCAATTGTTCGGCGCGTTCTTCGAAGCGCGCCTTTTCGTAGTCCTGGCCGCCGAAAATCTTGATCACTTGTTGCGCGCGCGTGGTTTCCTCGATGACCTGGGTCAGCTCGGCATTGACGGCCAGCGAGTCGCGGTTGAGTTTTTTCAGGCGCTTGCCCGTGGTGCGTACGACGATGGTCAGCAGAGGCAGCAGCACCAGGGTGACCAGGGTCAGCACCCAGTTCAGGTACAGCAGCCACGCCAGCAGTCCCAGCACGGTCAGCGAGGAGCGCACGATCGAGGTAAACACCTTGGTCACCATTTCAATGATCTGCTGCACTTCGAACATGATGGAGTTGATGACCTTGCCAACCGTATGCGTGTTGTAGAAGTCGATGGGCAAGTTCAGCATGCTGGCAAACATCCTGCGCCGCAATTCGTTGAGGATGCGCGTGGAGACATAGCTCATCAGGTAACTGCTGGCAAACGTCGATGCGCCGCGCATGGCAAAAATACCGATGACGATCAGCGGCACCAGCCAGAAGGAAAAATTGACCTTGCCGCCAAAGCCATTGTCGAGCAGTAACTTGAGCGCATACGGCAACAGTGGTTCCGTGGCCGCCGTGACGACCATTGCCAGCAGAGCCAGGGCCAGATGTTTTTTATACGGCGCGTGCAGCGCTGTGAGGCGCTTCAGGTCGGGCGTGAGCATCGGTATGGTTCCTTGCAGGAGATAACAAAAACGGTCAGGCGGAAAACGAGTTCAGGAAGTGCGTTCTTGCTGGCGCAGCATAGACCACAATATCACCATCGGGAAGACCAGCATGATGATGCCGATATTCAGGGTGAGCGAGCTCGTTGTCAGGCCAAAAATCATATAACAGGTGCACAGTACTACGCCTGCCAGCGCATATGGCTGTGCTGGCGCGGCATCGTGGCGCAGGGCGCGGGTAAACAGGGCCAACGGAACGAGGAAGAGTGCCAGCAAGGCCAAGACACCGATAATGCCGCGCTTGACCAAGGCATCGAGGTAGTCGTTGTGGGCGTTGGTATAGTCTTTGATGATTTTATCCATTTTCCCTTCGTCTGCCATCTGTTGCTTTGCAGCCAAATAACCGTTGCGCCCCATGCCGAGCCAGATATGGTTACTTGATAAGGTCCATGCGGTGCGCCACATTTCCATGCGCTGGCCAATGGACGTGGTCACATTGTCGCTGTCCTGGAACTGTTTGATGTCATTGACAGCCACTGCCACGCGCTGGGGCACGGGCGAGTTGGGAAGTGTGTAGGCAAGTATGAACGCCGCCAGCAGTGCACCGAGCAGAGCGGCCATATAGCGTGCGCCGCGGCCCTTCGAATAATAATATGAAAAAAGGCAGCCACAGACGGGTAACACCAGCCAACCGCTGCGGCTACCGCTGATGACGGATCCCAGAATGCCGGACAGGCCGCCGGCTAGCAGGAGCATGCTCCATGCCAGGCGGCGGCTCTGCTCACGTGCCCACCCCAGGCCACATAGGGCTAGCATGCCAAACAGCATGCTGACATTGCCATAGTGGATGGCATTGCTGGTTGCCGCTTGCGGCCGGTACATCTCGAGTACGAGAAATTGCCAGAAAGCCAGAGCCGCACCACTGATGGCACCGATGGCCAAACCGCTCCACCAGGCCCCCGGCCGCGGTGGATACGCGAGCAGCAGCAGCAGCACTGGTACGGCCAGCAGTGCCCGCAGCGGAATGTCGAGTTCACGCGCCGGATCGGCGTGGTACAGCATGTTGGCAGTGAAAACACAGAAATACAGCAACAGGGTACCGAGCAGCAGATAGTCCCGGCGTTGCAGGTTCAGACGGGGGCGTTTCCATAGTAGCCAGCTGCTGGCCAGCAGGAGCACCAGTGCACCAAGGGAATATCCGCTGTTGACAGCCAGCGCCAATGCAAAAAAAAGAAACACAGAAACAGAAGTCAGGCCAAGCATGAATATCCTTGTTAACGCACATCGTCACCATAATGGCAACTGTAGCAACATAAAGTAGGCGTCATTGTAATCGAAGGCAGTGGCAAAAACGCCCCTGAGAAACTTGATTTTCTACAACTATATAGGCGGCCTCAAGGGCAGAAATGAAAAAACCATGGTTTTAAGCCATGGTTTTTTTGTAAGCAATGGTAACTTGCCGTTAATTTGCCAAGGCCGGCAGGCCTGTCATTGGTATCAAGCGCTGGCCGGCACGCGGGTGGCCACGCCGGTGGCGATGGCTGCTTGCGACACGGCAGGCGCGACCCAGCTGCGCAGGCGCTCGTCGAATGGTGACGGAATCAGTTGCAGCGGCGTCAGCGCGCTGGTGGTGTGGCCCGGCAGCGGTTCTTTTGCCAGCGCGGCGATGGCGCGTACGCAGGCCAGCTTCATTTCTTCGTTGATGGTGGTGGCGCCCACGTCGAGCGCGCCACGGAAGATGTATGGGAAGCACAGCACGTTGTTGATCTGGTTTGGGTAATCCGAGCGGCCCGTGGCCACGATGGCGTCGTCGCGCACGGCATGCACTTTTTCCGGGGCGATTTCCGGATGCGGGTTGGCCAGAGCGAAGATCAGCGGCTTGGCGGCCATCGATTCGACCATCTGCGCGCTGACCACGCCGCCCTTCGAGACACCGATGAAGATGTCGGCGCCGACCATGGCGTCGGCCAGGTCGCGGTCGCTCGTGTCATTCGCGTAGCGCGCCTTGTTCTCTTCCATGCTGGCATCGCGGCCCGGGTAGATTACGCCCTGGCTGTCGCATACTTTCAGCAGCGACTTGTTCAGGCCCAGCGAGACGAGCAAGTCGAGGCAGGCAATCGACGCCGCGCCGGCTCCCGAGACGGCCACTTTGACGTTGCCGATGTCCTTGCCCACCAGCTCCAGGCCGTTCAGGATGCCGGCCGCGACGATGATAGCCGTGCCGTGCTGATCGTCGTGGAAGACGGGAATGTTCATGCGCTTGCGCAATTGCTGCTCGATATAGAAGCAGTCCGGCGCCTTGATGTCTTCCAGGTTGATGCCGCCGAAGGTCGGTTCCATGCGCACCACGGTGTCGATGAACAGGTCGGGATCGTTCTCGGCCAGTTCGATGTCGAATACGTCGACGTCGGCAAATTGCTTGAACAGGCAAGCTTTGCCTTCCATCACCGGTTTGCTGGCCAGCGGACCGATATCACCCAGGCCCAGCACCGCCGTGCCATTCGTGATCACGGCCACCAGGTTGCTGCGCGAGGTGTAGATGCCGGCCGTGCGCGGATCTTCGACAATGGCTTCGCAGGCGAAGGCCACGCCCGGCGAGTACGCCAGGGTCAGGGCGCGGGCGTCGCCCAGCGGTTTGGTTGGCGTCACGGAAATCTTGCCTGCGCGGGGTTCCGCGTGATAGGCGAGGGCGGCTTCTTTCAGGTTGAAGGTTTCGCCGTTCTGTTCGGCGTGCTTGCTGTGCGAAGTAGACATAGGAATTCTG
This sequence comes from Janthinobacterium algoris, assembly GCF_051380935.1. Taxonomy (NCBI): domain Bacteria; kingdom Pseudomonadati; phylum Pseudomonadota; class Betaproteobacteria; order Burkholderiales; family Oxalobacteraceae; genus Janthinobacterium; species Janthinobacterium algoris. Next base: position 41,360 of record NZ_JBNYXZ010000001.1, read on the forward strand.
GGAAGGGCAACCAGGCCCGAGTGGTAAGTCCGAGCAATGGTATGCAAGCGTTTGCACGCTGTCAAGGCTGGATTGTGCTTAAGCCGATCAAAACCGCTTTGGGTAAGGGCTTTATTTCAATGCAAGCGTTTGCTCGGTTTTTAACGGGAAGGGGAATTTTTGCGATAAAATCACGGTATTGCGATCCGGGAAGCCCATGACAAACAAGAACCCCACCTTAAGCGACGTTGCGCGGGCCAGCGGCGTGCACTTTTCCACCGTGTCGCGCGTGATGAACCCGGCAACGCGGCAAATGGTCAGCGCCGAGGTGGCCGCGCGCGTGCTGGCCGAAGCGGGGCGGCTCGGTTACCGGCCCAATCGCGCCGCCTCTACCCTGGTCACGCGCAAGTCGCGCATCATCGGCGTGGTCTTGCCCGACATTACCAATGCTGTGTTTCCACCGATCCTGTTGGGCATCGAGGAAGGCTTGCGCAAGCATGGCTACCTGGCCATCGTCGCCAACGTGGGCGCCGACGAGGAAGAGCAGCTGTTCGTCATTAACCGTCTGCTGGGGCAGCAGGTCGATGGCTTGATCCTGGCAACGGCGCGCCGCCACGATCCCGTCATCAAGATGTGCATCGACCAGAATGTGCCCGTCGTCACCGTCAACCGCAGCGACGAGACCGGCGTCGCTTCCTGTGTCGTCAGCGACGACGTGGTCGGCATGCGACTGGCCGTCGAGCACTTGCTGGCGCTGGGCCACCGCCATATCGCGCACATTGCGGGACCGGAAAACCTCTCCACGGGCCACGTGCGCCGCCTCGGTTTCCTGGCCGCCATCCAGGCCAGCGAACTCGATCCCTCGCAAGCCTTCGTTTTTGAAAGCAGCGGCTATTCGCGCGAATGCGGCAAGGCAGCCCTGCTGGCGCTCCTACGCCAGTCGCCGCAGACGACGGCCGTGGTGACCGGCAGCGACCTGGTGGCCATCGGCTGCTACGATGCCATTCGCGAGCTGGGCTTGAGCTGCCCCGAGGATATCTCCGTGGTCGGCCACAACGACATGCCGTACATGGACATGATCCGTCCGCCCCTGACCACCATTCGCATTCGCCACCACGGCATCGGCACGGAAGCGGCGCGGCTGATCCTGCAAACCATAGACTCGTCCGATTCCGCGGTGCTCGACGTGCGCCTGAAGCCGGAATTGGTGGTGCGCGAATCGACGGCGCCGCCGCGCGCTTGAACCGCCTCCGTTCCCCTGTTTGCCATTCCACTGGCGAACACATGCGTATATGCAGGATCGTCCTGCGCCATCTGCTATAGTGAAATGCCCGACGCTATCGTTGGCCTGGCCGTATTGGCTATATTGGCCGATTCAACGATGTTTATCCGCGCTCAATCTCACTGACTAAGGAAATAAATTGAAAACATCTTCTCCCCGTAAGATTCGCATGGCGCTCCTCGTGTTCAGCGTCGCCAACTTGCTGATGCTGTCAGGCTGCACTTGGCCGATCTTTAGAAACTGAGTCATGGGCGCCAGCCAGTACTGAATCAAGTACGCTCTCCGCTGGCGCGGCTGTATGCGGGCCTCGGACCATGCCGCTTTCTCCTGTCGCCCGGCACGCGCACCAAAGGCGTCGCACCGTCCGGCTCCCGCCAGGCATGGCATGAAAGCGGCCGCAAGGTATGCCGCTGGTGCCGCATGGTGTTAAACTGGCGGCCCTCATTGTTTCCCTTGCCCTCCATCGCCATGACAAAAACCACCACGCCTCCCGCCAAACGCCGCGAAGAGGGCGCCGTCAAGCTGACCGTCAATCCCTTCCTTGATGCCGAATTCTATGCGCGCATGCGCGATTACACGGAGCGCGACGCCGCCATCATCAAGGAATTGAAGGCGATCGCCGAAATCCGCGCCGGCAACAAGCAGCCCGATCCCCGCCTGGCCCCATCCTTGGCCGCCCTGCGCGGCACCGTCAAGAAAGGCCTATCCTTCGGCGAGATGCTCGACCGCATGGCGGACGGCAAGGAAAAAGGCTTGTGGGCAGCCTGGATGACTACCTTCGGCATTGAAATTCGCGCCATCAGCTATGCGCCCACCGGTCCGCGCAATGCCTGCCTGGTGCTGGACCTGGCCGCAAATGCGCCCGCGCATGCCATGTTTGCCAAGGCTGGCGTGCAGAACTGGCGCAGCATGGCCGCCGACGACTGCGCCGTCGTGCGCTCGGAAAAAGCGACAGTCACGACGCCCTTGAAAGTGTACGCCGTGTTTTACCTGGACCCGATTCCTGCCTGATACCCCTGCTTTACGCGGTGGCGCTGGATATCGGTCCCGGCGGCGCCGCCGTTCTTTCCCATCTGCTTTCCCTTCTCCTCCCGCTAGCCTGGCTGTCTTGTTAACGATGGAAATTTATCGGACTCCAATTGTGCGCGCCAAAACAATGCTAGACTAAATTCACTTACCCACTCCGCCATACTCTGCCACATTAATCGCATGCACCATGCGGGATATCGGCATGGCGGATCGGCGGTTCGGGTTCCAGACGTCGCAATCCGGATCAACGCTGCAAGAGCATACTTTTCCTTTGGAGAGTGTACGCCATGCTTCATGTCGCCAAACCCCTGGCAGGCGCATTGCTGCTTTTTTGCGCTGTGCATGCAAGCGGCCAGCCCAAGCAGCATAGCGATGCCGTCCCGGCATTCAGCAAGCTCGATTCCATCGAAGCGCGCGTTCAGGGTTGCGTGACATGTCACGGCCAGCAGGGGCAAGGTACGGCGAACGGCTATTTTCCGCGCATTGCGGGCAAACCCGCCGGCTACCTCTATAACCAGTTGGTCGGATTCCGCGACGGTACGCGCAGCTATCCGCCCATGAACTACCTGGTGGCCTATCTGCCCGACGCCTATCTGAAGGAAATGGCGCGGCACTTTGCGGCGCAGCGCCCCGCCTTTCAGCCGCCCGAAACAGCGCTGGCGAATGCGACCATGGCCGAACGTGGACGCTTGCTCGCCACCAGCGGCGACAGCGCCAAGGGCGTGCCGGCCTGTATCGCTTGCCATGGCAAGAGCCTGACGGGAATGGAGCCGGGCATCCCGGGTCTGGCCGGCCTGCGTTCCACCTACATCGTGGGCCAGCTCACGCGATGGCGCGTGGGAGAGCGCCGCGCCGCCGAGCCCGACTGCATGAAACGCATTGCCACGCGCCTGTCCGACACCGACATTTCTGCGGTCGCTGCCTGGCTCGCCCAGCAAACCCCGCCAGCCGATGCTTCCCCGGAGCCATCCGACGTCGTTCGCATGCCGGTCGCTTGCGGCAGCCAACGGTAGGGGTGTTCCATGCGCAAAGGCCTCCACATCCTGTTTGCGTTGTTGCTCCTGGCGCTAGTCGCGCTCGCGGCGCTGTACTTTCTCAGCCCTGGCCAGTTGCCGCATCAAAAAAAGACGGAACCGAGCGCCTCGACACAGCTCATCAATAAAGGCGAATATCTGGCCCGCGCGGGCGATTGTGTTGCCTGCCATACGGTGCCCAATGGCCCCGTGTTTGCCGGCGGTCGGGCCATGGCGACACCGTTTGGCAACCTGTACGTACCGAACATCACGCCCGATGACGACACCGGCATCGGCCTGTGGACGCCGGACGAGTTCTACCGGATGATGCACACGGGCGTCTCGCGCGACGGCACGCTGCTGTATCCGGCCATGCCGTTTGCCTCGTACACGCAAGTGACGCGGGCCGACTCGGACGCCATTTTTGCCTATCTGATGTCGGTGCCGCCAGTCAAGCAGAAGAACCGCGAACACGAGCTGCGCTTTCCCTTCAATAACCGTGAGTTGCTGATCGGCTGGCGCACCCTGTACTTCAAGCAGGGCGAGTTCCAGCCCGATCCCGCGCAAACGGCGCAATGGAACCGGGGCGCTTACCTGGTCAAGGGACTGGGGCACTGCGCCATGTGCCACACGGCCGTCAACGCCCTGGGCGGATCGAGCGAATCGAAAGCGTTTGAAGGGGGCATGATTCCGAACCAGAACTGGTATGCGCCGTCGCTCACCTCGAACCGCGAAGCGGGTCTGGGCGACTGGGAAATCGCCGACATCGCCGACCTGCTGCAAGTGGGCGTGTCGCAGCGGGGCACGGTGTACGGACCGATGGCCGAAGTGGTCTACAACAGCTTGCAATACATGACGGATGAAGACGCCAAGGCGATGGCCGTGTATCTGAAGGCACTGCCGCAAAAGGACGATACTGCGCCGCCCACCAGCCAGGCACGGCTGGTCGATCCGGAAGTGATGGAGACGGGCCGCAAGGTGTATGTGGCACAGTGTGCGATGTGCCACGGCGGGGAAGGGGGCGGGCAGCCGCCGTCCTTCCCTATCCTGGCGGGCAACCGCTCTATCACCATGGCCACGCCCGTCAATCCGATCCGCATGGTGCTCAATGGCGGCTACCCGCCGGGCACGCAAAAAAATCCCCGGCCGCACGGCATGCCGCCGTTCTCGCATCTCCTGAACGACGATGAGGTCGCCGCTGTCGTCACTTATATTCGCGTCACCTGGGGCAATGGCGGCACGCCCGTCAGCGCCACCCAGGTCAATGACTTGCGCAAATTACTACCCGAGTAAAGGAACCGCATGCCTACGCCTGGCCATGAAGAGCCCGATGAACTCGATAAACGCATCGATGAGATAGTCAGCCGCGGACCGTCAGGCGCCTTTGCGGTGGCGGGTATTGCGACTTTTATCGTCCTCGCCATTTTCTTCCTGTTTTACTGGCTGGTTTACCTGCCACGGGGGACGGTGCAATGAAGCAGCCCGCGACTCCAGACCTGCACCATGCGTCGGAGAGGGTCGCCGTGGCGGCAGAACGGCGCTGGGCCTATATCGTCATTGCCATCATCGCGCTGCTGTTGGGCGTCATGATCTTTACGGGCCTGCACTGGGCCGCGATGCCGCCGTCGCGCGTCGAGACGATCGACGTCAAGACGCTGCACCTCAAAGGCGAGTTCGTCGAAAGCAACCTGGGCACGGCGGTCGAAAAAGATGGCCGCGTGATCGTGCGGCTGATCGGCCAGCAATATTCGTTTGCGCCGCAATGCATCGTGGTGCCCGCCGGCGTGCCTGTCACGTTTCGTGGCACCAGCACCGATGCGATCCACGGCTTTGTTGTGGGGCGCACCAACGCCAATACCATGCTGATCCCCGGCTTCGTCTCGACCTTTACCACCACCTTTCCCAAGGTCGGCGAGCAGTTGATGCCCTGCCACGAATACTGCGGCACAGGGCATGAGGCCATGTGGGCGAAATTCCAGGTGATCCCATCCGAAGAATTTTTCGCCAAAGCGAAAGTGACAGAAAGGATGAGCTGTGTACCTGGCTAAACGACTGGTGCTGGCGCACTTCTGGGTGGCGTTTGTCGCCTTCTTCGCGGCCATCCTGCTGGGCGAGTGGCAGATGTTCGTGCGCAGCCCATTATCTCCCTGGGTGAACAACCCGGAGCACTATTACCGTTCGGTGACGGCGCATGGCACGGTGATGGCATATGTGCTGCCCACGCTGGTGGCCATGGGCTTTGGTTACGCGATTACGGAACTGGCGCTCAAGCGTCCTCTGATCGGTTTGCGCTGGGCCTGGGCCGGTTTCTGGCTGGTCATCGCCGGCACCTTGATGGCGGCGCTGACCACGGCATCCGGCAAGGCGTCGGTGCTGTACACGTTTTATCCGCCCATGATAGGCAGCACCTTTTATTACCTGGGCATCGTGCTGGTGGTGGTGGGTTCATGGATCTGGGTGGCGCTGATGTCCATCAATCTTCGGGCGTGGAAAAAAGCCCACCCCGGCGCCGTCATGCCGCTGGCCATGTTCGGCAATGTGGCCGGTGCCTATCTGTGGGCCTGGACCTCCGTCGGCGCGGCCGTGGAAATCCTGGTCCTGATCCTGCCCGCATCCACGGGGTTCACCGACACCATCAACGTGGGCCTGGCGCGGGTGTTGTTTTCATGGACTTTGCACGCCATCGTGTACTTCTGGCTGATGCCAGCCTATATCGCGTTTTATACCTTGTTCCCGCGCGCCATCGGCGGGCGGCTGTACAGTGACACCATGGGGCGCGTGGCGTTTGCCCTGTTCCTTGTGTTTTCGATGCCGATCGGTATCCACCACCTGTTTGCGGATCCGCAGGTGGGTGCCGGCTTCAAGTTCGTGCATGCCGCCATGACGGCCATGGTCTCCATCCCGACCCTGCTCACGGTGTTTACCATCGTCGCCTCGGCCGAAATCGTGGGCCGGCTGCGCGGCGGTAAGGGGCCGCTAGGCTGGGTCAAGGCGCTACCGTGGGGAAACCCATGGATGCTGGCCGTGACGCTGGCCTTCATCATGCTGGGATTCGGCGGCGCGGGCGGCATTATCAACATGAGTTATCAGTTGAATGAATCGATCCACAACACGCAATGGGTCACGGGCCACTTCCACCTGATCTTCGCCGGCGCCATCGTCATCATGTATTTTATGGTGGCCTATGAACTGTGGCCGCAGCTGCGCGCCTGCCAGCCCCTGTCCCAGCGCCTGATGAAAACGCAGCTGTGGACCTGGTTTATCGGCATGATGATACTGACCATGCCATGGCATCTGGTGGGCCTCCTCGGTGCGCCGCGCCGCATGGCCTATTACGACTACACGCATCCCTTGCTGGCGCCGCAGGCCATCACGGTCACCATGTCCACCTTCGGCGGCCTGATACTGGTGATTTCCGCGGCGATATTTCTGTACATCCTGGCCGCGGCCAGACGGCAGGACGCTCAGGTGCCCGCGTTCACGTTCAGCCAGGCGGTTCATCCCAACGCCAGGGTGCCGGCCGCCTTGAATGGCTTTGGCCTGTGGGTGACCATGATGATCGCGCTCACCGTCGTCAACTACGGCTATCCCATCTTGCAGCTGGCACTGACACCCGAGGCGTCCGTGCCTATTGTTCCAATCGGAGCGCGATAATGCGAGAACACGGCTTTTTCTCCAGAACCAATCGCGTGGCATGGGCGAGCACCGTGGGCCTCACCGTGTTCACTCTTGTCGCGGCGCTGGTCGCCTTTGCCTGGCTGCCCTCGGCGCAGGCGGACTTCCGCGCGCAAGGCCTGTGGGATAGCATCTGCCGCGCCGCCGGCGTGCCCGGGAAATGGTTGGATGACGCCGGGCGCCGGGAAGGTGTGCCGACGGTCGCCACCAATGTGGTGCTGCTGCCGGCGATGGGCAAGCCAGCGTCATCGGCATCGGTGGGGCGGGGCGCCACGTTGGCCCTGAACTGCACCATGTGCCACGGCGCGCTCGGCATGAGCCGCTCCGATGTGCCCAACCTGGCAGGGCAATATCCTGAGGTGATCCGCAAGCAACTGCTCGACTACCAGAGCGGCAAGCGGGCAAGCGCGATCATGACGGCCCTGGCCAGAAACCTGACAGAAGAAAACATCGCCGATCTGGCGGCCTACTATGCCAGCCTGCCGAAGACGCGCACGGCACCGACCACCTACGACGAAGCCTTGCCGGCGCTGGTGCGCGTGGGCGACCCCATGCGCAATATCGCCCCCTGTATTTCCTGCCATGGCGGCGTGGATCAGAAACTGGGTGCGCCATGGCTGGAAGGCATGCCAAAACCCTATCTGGTACAGCAATTGGAGGACTTCAAACATGGCCGGCGCACAAATGACGGGCAACAGCAAATGCGCAATATGGCCCGGCCGATGACGGACGAGGAAATCGACAGCGTGGCCACGTTCTATGCCAGAAAGGCGGCGCCCGGGCACCAGTGATCATGCGCCAGCACCATCCAGGCGCCATACGTCACCGAGGTGGCGGCGCCCGCATGGGGCATACAGCAGTAACAGCCCCAGGCCAGCGGTTTTTTCATGGAAAGAGAGCGTGGTCGCCTACATCAAAATCACGTCGTACTGTTCCTGGTGGTAGGCATTCTCCACCTGCAGCGAGATTTTCTTGCCGATGAAATCACCGAGCATGGCCAGGTGCTGCGACTCTTCTTCGAGGAACAGATCCACGACTTCCTGCGAGGCGAGGATGCGGAACTCGCGCGGGTTGAACTGTTTTGCTTCGCGCAGCAGTTCGCGCAGGATTTCATAGCAGATCGTGCGCGAGGTCTTGACTTGTCCCTTGCCGGCGCAGGCGGGGCAGGGTTCGCACAGGATGTGGGCCAGCGACTCGCGCGTGCGCTTGCGCGTCATTTCCACCAGGCCCAGCGGCGAGAAATTGCTGACGGAAACCTTGGTGCGGTCGCGCGACAGGGTGCGTTTCAGTTCGGCCAGCACGGCATTGCGGTGCTCGGCGTTGTCCATGTCGATGAAGTCGAGGATGATGATGCCGCCCAGGTTGCGCAGGCGCAGCTGGCGCGCGATGGCGTGCGCCGCTTCCAGGTTGGTCTTGAAGATGGTGTCGGCAAAATTGCGTCCACCTACGAAACCGCCCGTGTTGACGTCGATGGTGGTCATCGCTTCCGTCTGGTCAACGATCAGGTAACCGCCCGATTTCAGGTCGACGCGGCGGCCCAGCGCGCGCAGGATTTCTTCTTCCACGCCGTACAGGTCGAACAGGGGGCGCTCGCCCGTGTAGTGCTGCAAGCGCGTCAGTTCGCTGGGCGTGTAGATTTCCGCGAATTCGCGCAATTTCACATAGTTTTCGCGCGAGTCGACCTGGATGGTGGCCGTTTCATCGCCGACGAAGTCGCGCAGTACGCGCTGCGCCAGGCTCAAGTCCTGGTGCAGCAGGCTGGTGGCGGGACGCGTGCGCGCGCCGTGCGTGATGGTGCTCCAGGTTTTGCGCAGGTAGTCGACGTCTGCCTTCAGGTCCGCGTCGGAAGCGTCCTCGGCCATGGTGCGCACGATGTAACCACCTTTTTCATCGGGCGGCAGCAGGCTTTGCAGGCGCACGCGCAATTGCTCGCGTTCCGCTTCCTTTTCGATTTTCTGCGAGATGCCGATGTGCTTGTCTTGCGGCAGGTACACCAGCATGCGCCCGGCGATGGAAATCTGCGTCGACAGGCGCGCACCCTTGGTGCCGATCGGGTCCTTGATCACCTGCACCGTCAGCACTTGGCCGTCGAAGAGGATTTTTTCAATGGGAGCGGGCGTGGCGTTCTGGCCATCGTGGCCGCGCGCTTCCCAGATGTCGGCCACGTGCAGAAAGGCGGCGCGTTCCAGGCCGATGTCGATGAAGGCCGATTGCATGCCCGGCAACACCCGCACCACTTTGCCGGAATACACATTGCCGGCCAGGCCGCGCGTGAGCGTGCGCTCGATGTGCAATTCCTGCACGGCGCCCTGCAAGATGAGGGCGACGCGGGTTTCTTGCGGCGTGATATTGATCAGGATGTCTTCGTTCATGGAGGCGCGGGAGTGGAGGCAACGAATGACATCATACCCGTGTTCAGGGCAGGGGCAAACCTGCTAGCCTTAGCAACTGTGCAGTTTCGTACAGAGGCAGGCCCATGATGCCGGAATGGCTGCCTTCGATATGCTCGACGAACAGCGCGGCGCTGCCCTGGATGCCGTAGCCGCCGGCCTTGTCGTACGGCTCCGGCGTGGCGCAATACGCGGCGATGGCGGCGGGCGAGAGCACGCCGAAGCGCACTTGCGACACCTGCGTGCGCTGCTCGGCGAAATCCTTGTAGTGCACGGCGATCGAGGTGAGCACCTGGTGCGTGCGGCCCGACAGCTGCTGCAGCATGGCCACCGCTTCCGCCCGGTCGGCCGGTTTGCCGAGGATGATGCCGTCGATGGTGACGGTGGTGTCGGCGGCCAGCACGGGGCGCGGGGTCAGGTGGCGGCGGCGCACCAGGTCCCAGGCGAAAGCGGCTTTTTCATTCGACACGCGGGCGACATAGTCGAGCGCCGATTCGCCAGCGAAGATTTCCTCGGTGACGTCGGCGCCGCGCGGGCCGTCACTGCGCAGCAGCAGCAATTCGAAATCGATGCCGATCTGGCGCAGCAGTTCGCGCCGGCGCGGGCTTTTGGAAGCAAGGTAGATCTTGTGATCAGCCGTTTTCATGGGGAGTTCAGACGCGGTGGTAGGGGTGGTTTTGCGTGATCGACCAGGCACGGTACAGCTGCTCGGCGAGGATCACGCGCACCACGCCATGCGGCAGGGTCATGCTGGAAATGCGCAGCATGCCTTCGGCACGCGCCTTGAGTTGCGGATCGAGGCCGTCGGCGCCGCCGATCAAAAAGGCGGTGTCGCGGCCATCCTGCTGCCACGCCATCAACTGCTGTGACAGGCCGACGCTGGTCAGGTCCTTGCCGCGTTCGTCGAGGGCGATGATGCGTACGCCCTTGGGCAGGACGGCTTCGATGCGTTCGCGTTCCAGCGCCATCGCCGTAGCGGCGGTCTTGCTGCCGGAACGCTCCACCGGCTTGATTTCTTTCAGCACGATGCGCAGTTCCGGCGGCATGCGCTTCGCGTATTCCGCGAAGCCCGTCTCTATCCAGGCCGGCATTTTATGGCCGACCGCAGCGATGATGAGCTGCATCGAGGCTTACGCTTCGACTTTTTTGATACGCTTGATCACGGTTTTTGCCGGTGCAGCATCGGCTGCCGGCTTGGCCGCGCGTGGCGCGCGCACTTTTTTCTCTGGCAGCGCTTTCAGGGCTTTCACGGCAGCTGCTTCGGTCTTGGTCGGTGCGATTTTCACGGTCTTGCCGACAGCTTTCGAGGCGGCTTTTTTCGCCGGGGCTTTTTTGGCGGCGGTGGCGGCGGTGGCTTTCTTGGCCGGTGTCTTTTTCTCGATCACGGGCGAAACTTCGACCTTGGCCTTGCTGGCCGCCAGATGGCCGCTGATTTTCTTCGGCTCGTCGTCGCTGGCTTTTTTCGGCGCGCGCTTGGCGGCACCCAGCTTGATCGGGGTGTCGCCCCAGATTTCTTCCAGGCGGTAGTAGGCGCGGATAGGTGCTTGCATGATGTGGACGATCATGTCGCCCAGATCGACCAGTACCCATTCACCCGTTTCCTCGCCTTCCATGCCGATGATTTGGCCGCCGGCGTCCTTGACCTTGTCGCGCACCGAGGCGGCCAGCGCCTTGGTTTGACGGTTCGAGGTGCCGGAGACGATCGCGATGCGGTCGAACAGGCTGGTCAGGTGACTCGTTTCGAAGACGGCGATGTCTTGGCCTTTGACGTCTTCAAGGGCGTCAACGACGAGGGTTTGCAGTTTTTTGATGTCCATTTAGCTTTTGTATAAATTATGTTGTTCAATATAGTCTAGCACTAGCGGGGAAACAAGCGAGTTTGCCCGATTCCCCCGTTGTAATGCCGCACGTATTTCGGTGGCGGAGATATCCACCGCGAAGTCCTGTGCCAGATAAGTCAGACCGTGCGGCGTGTTGCGGATGCTTTCCAGCGACCCCAGGCGGCGCGAAAATTCGTCGGCGACCACTTGCGGTACTGCTGTGTCATTCAGCGCGAAGCCGGGGCGGGCCGCGACGCAGATATGCGCGTATTCAAATAATTGCTGCCATTCGCGCCATGTCGCGAGGCGCTGCAGCTGGTCGGCGCCCATCAGGAAAACGATGGAAGCGCGCGGTCCCAGTTCTGCGCGTACCTGGCGCAAGGTATCGATGGTGTAGCTGGCCTGGCCATGTTCGCTGCGCTCGATTTCCTGGCGATCGATCATCACGGGCAAGGACAGGCCGGAAAAAGCCAGGCTGGCCATCTCGGCGCGCTGCCGGCCGGTGGCGCCCAGATTGCCTTTTTGCCAGGGCGCGCCCGCCGGAATCACGCGCAGCTCATCGGCGTGCAACAGGCTGGAAAAATGCGTGCCCAGCGCGACATGCCCTATGTGAACCGGATCGTAGCTGCCGCCCAGCAGCGTCACGCATGCCGTAGTACCTTCGGTCACGCCTGCAGCCAGTCGCGGTGCACGAGGAAGTCAGTATACAACGCCGCTTCGGGACTGCCCGCTTCCGGGTGCCAGTCGTAGCGCCACTTGACCACGGGCGGCATCGACATCAGGATCGCCTCGGTGCGTCCGCCCGACTGCAGCCCGAACAGGGTGCCGCGGTCGAACACCAGGTTGAACTCGACATAGCGTCCGCGCCGGTAGCACTGGAAATCGCGTTCGCGTTCGCCGTAGGGCGTGTCCTTGCGCCGCGCCAGGATCGGCACATAGGCGTCAATGAAGGCGTCGCCGGCGCTGCGCAGCATGGCAAAGCTGTTGTCAAAGCCCAGGGCGTTGAAGTCATCGAAGAAGATACCGCCGGCGCCGCGCGCTTCGCGCCGGTGCTTCAGGTAGAAATAATCGTCGCACCACTGCTTGAACTTCGGATGCAGCTCCGCGCCAAACGGCGCCAGCGCGTCATGGCACACCTGGTGAAAGTGCTTTACGTCGCCCGCATCGCCATAATACGGCGTCAAATCCATGCCGCCACCGAACCACCATACGGCTTCGCCAGCGGCATTGACGGTGCTGAAAAACCGCACATTCATGTGCACCGTGGGCGCATACGGGTTGCGCGGATGCAGCACCAGCGACACTCCCATCGCTTCCCACGCCTTGCCACCCAACTCAGGGCGCGCGGCCGCTGCCGATGGCGGCAGTGCGGCGCCGGTGACGTGCGAAAAATTCACGCCGCCACGCTCGAACACATTGCCTTCCTCGATCAGGCGCGAAATACCGCCACCGCCCTCGGGGCGTTGCCAGGCATCGGTCAGGAAGGGCTTGCCGTCCTGTGCTTCGAGCGCCTGCACGATACGGCTTTGCAAATCGAGCAAATAAGCCTTGACGGCCGAAGGAGAGGGAGTTGACGACATCGCGTGGGCCGACGAGGCCGAAATAAAAAAGTAAGGACGGATTGTACCCTGTAACGGATTTTTGTGATAGCAAAACCGGCGATGCTGTTGCCGGCTCTGCTTTACTGAGGCGGCTTGTCTTGCACCACATGGACATCATATTGCACGCTGTCATGGCCCGGTTGGCGGGCGTGGTCGAGTGCTTGCGCCGCGCGCTGCTGCAGGGCGTCGCGTTCCACCGTGTCGACCGGCTGCGCCAGTGGTGCCACAGGCGTCGGCTGCTCGCGCTTGAGCCACAGCGGCCCCACAATCGCCACGAGCATCAGCATCACCAGCATCAACACTATCATCAGGACGTTGAACGGGCGCGCGGCGCGCCGGCCATACTGGGCCGGCGGTTTGCCGGCAGCATCGACGATCACGCGCGCCAGTTGCGAGCCGTTCGCGCGCGTGCGCGCTTGCAGCTCCTTGTATTGCAGCGGCGATAGCGTGCCCTGTTTCAGCATATGGCGCAAGGCCGCGACGGGCGTGCCGGCCAGGTGATCGGCGGGCAGGCTGTCGTGGGCGGCGTCGCGCTGCCACGGGTTGATCAGGTTCTGGTCGTACAGCGCGTCGACCGCCTGCCGGTTCACTTGCTGCAGCGCGGCGCTGGCCAGTTGCCGTCGTGGTTCATCGGCGGGCAGCTTGCGCAGCATCTTGAAAAAACGCTCCTCGGGCACCAATTCGGCGCTCAGCAGCCAGGCCAGCGTCCTGATCTGGTCGGCATTCATCGCCAGTTCCGGCACATCGATGTCTTCGGCAGCATTGTGCGCGCGCTGCAGGTCGATGATCTCCAGCTCGGCCAGCGTATCGTCGTATTCGTCGCTGGTGATCAGGCCGAGGTGCAGCAGTTCTGCCAGCGGTAGCAGGCGTGGATCGGTGCTCATGGCTGCAGGCCTCCGGTAAGCAAGCGATACACCGCGGACATCACCAGGATCTGCCCCAGCACGATCAGCGCGCCTTTCCAGGCCGGTGGCCGCTTGTACGCGATGCGGTCGTGACCATGGCGCAGCCTGGACGCTTCCATGATTTCGCGCGCCAGTTCGCTGCCATGTTCACGTACGTGAACTTCCAGCACCTCGAACTGCGCCGTCGGCAGGACGTCGTTGACCACCAGCCAGCGCATGGCGATCCAGGACGTATAAAACATGCGGTCGTCTGGCGCGGCCGCGTGTGCGGCATTGCGCTGGAACTGGTTCAGCAAATCGAGCTCGTACAAGGCGTCGACATCGCGTTCCGAGTTAGCCTCGTCCAGTTCCTGCGCGGTGATCAGGCCAAGCTGGTACAGCTGGCCCAGCGATGCGTGGGGCGGTTCGATCTGCATGGACTTACTCTTTTACTTTGGCCTGGCGCAGTTCGCCGGCAAATTGCGGCGTCACCGACCAGCCATTGCCGGCGCTTTCTTCGCTGCTGCGCTGAAAGGTGAAGTCGCCTTCCAGCATGACCGCCGATCCGCCGTTGAGCATGCTCAGCACGGCGTCATTGCGTTCGATCAGCAGGCGGCAGGAATAAACGCCCGGCGAGATTTCCTTGCATGGCGCCAGCGGTTCGATTTCGGCGATTTCGCGCGTGCGTTCCATCGATTGCGTCAGCGAAAACGCTTGCCGTGGCCGGGGCATGATGCGCGCACCATCCATGCCGTCGCGGAAAGCCTTTTCCAGCGCCTCGCGTCCCAGGGGCTTGGCTTGCTGGGCAAAGTCGCCATCCTGGATGGTGCCAAAGCGCGCCTGGACCAGCAACGGTTGCGCGCCCACATAGCTGATGCGGCTCTTGCTGCCGCTGTCGTCGCGCGCGACGGTATAGGCATAGTCCATCTTCTCACCATCGAGTGCTATCGTGGCCAGGCAGCCACGGATATTTTGTGACGAGGCGTAACCGGCTTCTTTCACGTCGTGCAGGCTTGCTTTGCCCATGCCTTCCGGCGCCGCCTTGTTGAGCATGCGTGTCACGGTGGTGAGCGTGTTAGTGGCGTCGCACTCGGGGACAGAATTGCCACTGACCAGGTACCAGACCATGCCCGCCAGCGCCAGCGGCGCGACGATTACCCAGATCAGGCGCGAACCGGGAAACAGGCCATCGAGGATCACGCCGCGTACCGCCTTTTTATGTTCATCCTGGCGCCCTTGCGCATGCTGGACCACGCGCTTTGCATCATCGCTGCCGCCGGACTCGATGCGTTGGGCCATGGACTTGAATTCTGCGCGCGGCAGCAGTCCCACATGCAGCATCCAGTTCAGCGCCTCGCCCGGCGTGGGCAGCAAAACGTCGCCGGGCAGGTGTGCCAGCGCCCGCTGGTACAGCTCTGGCGTGATCAGCGTTTCGTCACGCAGATGATCGAGCGATACGCGATTGAGCACTTCCACCAGTTGCTGCAAGATCGACAAACGCAGTGCCAGCTCGTCGCCGCTGAAGTTGCGCGCCACGCTCAACAACAGGCTTGTCACATCCTCGGACGTAATGATCTGGCGCCGGTACAACCACATCAAGGTGTCGGGTAGCGGCGTACCGATGGCGAGCTGTGGCAAGTCGGGATGCGCAAGCGCATGCTCGCGCTGGCGGCGCGTGAGCAGCTTCAGCACATGCAGCGCCTCGACGGAAGTATGCGTGGACACAGGTAGCTTGCTTGTCATCGGGAGTGGGTTTATCAAGAATTAAGATGATAAACTTTACAATAAAATCTCGTTTCCCCAGCGCACTATTGAAGCTGCGCCTGATCCAGTTCTGTCCTGAACTGCGGTGTTACTGACCAGTTCTTGCCATCCTTGCTGCGCTGGAAAGTAAAGTCGCCTTGCTGCAGCACCGAGACTGCCAGCACCTTCGTTGCGGCAGCGGGCACAAGGTCGTTACGGGCCAGCAGCAGACGGCAGGAAACCACGCCGGGCAACACATCTTTGCATGGTCCCAGCGCTTCAATATCGCCAATTTCACGGTAGTGCTGCGGCGACGCCACTGCGTTGAGATTGACATGGTAGAGCGGCTTGCCGCGCAGTGCATCCATGCCGGTCAGCACCGCATTCTTCAGCCCATCGCGCCCGATGGGCTGGCCCTGCTGCACAAAACCGCCATGCCAGGCGATGTCGGCAAAGCGCTTTTGCACGATGCCCGGATGCGCGTGGTCATAGCCCAGTCGGCTTTTGCGGCGGCCTTCCACACGCGAAATGGTCCAGGCGTATTGCATCGGCTTGCCGTCCTGGATGACGGTGGCCAGGCAGCCACGGGTTTTTTGCGACCAGGCATAGCCGGCCTGTTTGATATCGTGCAGGCTGAATTTGCCATCCGTGACCGCGGCCACGCTTTGTCTGGTGTCACAGCGCGGTACGGCATAGCTGCTGAACCAGTACCAGGCCAGGCCGGCAACGAGCAGCGAGGCAAGCGTCAGCCAGGCCAGGGGGCTCACCGGGGCATCGTTGTCTGGTGCGGCAAGGCCGGTTGGAATGGTCATGGCGAGCAATGGGGCTGACAATCAAAATGAAAACGGGCCGGGGCGGATGCATTCCGCGCCGGCCCGCCGTGTGATCGTTATGGGGCGATCAATGCTTCAAACCGCGCCAGCCGATATCGCGGCGGTACTGCGCGCCATCGAAATGGATTTTTTCCACGGTTTCATACGCCTGCTTCTGCGCCATCTTGATGCTGTCGCCCAGGCCCACCACGCACAGCACGCGGCCACCGTTGGTGACCAGGCGCTCGCCCTCGATGCGGGTGCCCGCATGGAAGGTCACCGAGTCATGCGTTTCGGCCGGGATGTCGCCGATGGCCGTGCCCTTGACGGGATCGTCCGGGTAGCCTGCGGCGGCCATCACCACGCCGACGGCGGTGCGGCGGTCCCATTCCAGTTCCACCGCGTCGAGCGTGCCGTTGACGGCGTGCTCCATGACGCTCACCAGGTCGGTTTTCAGGCGCGTCATGATGGGTTGCGTTTCCGGGTCGCCCATGCGGCAGTTGAATTCCAGGGTCTTCGGCGTGCCCTTGTCGTCGATCATCAGGCCGGCGTATAGGAAGCCTGTAAACGTGATGCCGTCCTTGGCCATGCCCTGAATGGTCGGTACGATGATTTCGCGCATGACGCGCGCATGCATGGCCGGCGTGACGATAGGCGCCGGCGAATACGCGCCCATGCCGCCCGTGTTCGGGCCCTGGTCGTGGTCCTTCAGGCGCTTGTGGTCCTGGCTGGTGGCCAGTGGCAGGATGTTCTTGCCGTCGCACATGACGATGAAGCTTGCTTCTTCGCCGGCGAGGAATTCCTCGATGACGATGCGCGCGCCGGCGTCGCCGAACTGGTTATCGGACAGCATCATGTCGACCGCCTGGTGCGCTTCTTCCAATGTCATGGCAACGACCACGCCCTTGCCAGCGGCCAGGCCGTCGGCCTTGATGACGATGGGCGCGCCCATGGCATCGATGTAGGCATGCGCGGGCGCGACGCCGGAAAACGTCTGGTAAGCGGCAGTCGGAATGCCGTGGCGCTGCATGAAGGCCTTGGCGAAGTCCTTCGACGATTCCAGCTGCGCCGCCTCTTTCGTCGGGCCGAAGATTTTCAGGCCGCGCGAGCGGAACAGGTTGACGATGCCAGCTGCCAGCGGCACTTCCGGACCGACGACCGTGAGGCCGATGTGTTCCTGCTGAACGAAGTCGGCCAGCAATTGCGGGTCGCTGATGTCGAGATTGACCAGGCGCGCATCGCGTGCGGTGCCACCATTGCCCGGCGCGACATACACCATCTGTATGCGTTCGGACTGGGCCAGTTTCCAGGCCAGGGCGTGTTCGCGGCCGCCAGAGCCGACTACCAGAATTTTCATAGGGACCGTTCGTTCAGTGTGGGTTGCAGGGCGGCGGTGCCGCCCTTGATGTTGTCGCTTAGTTCTCGATCAGGGCGTTGGTAAAGACTTCCTGGACGTCGTCCAGCAACTCCAATGCATCGATCAGCTTTTGCATCTTGATGGCGTCGTCGCCCGCGTACACGGTTTCTGTCGCCGGTTTCATGATGACTTCGGCTACTTCGGCCTTGAATCCGGCCGCTTCCAGCGCTTCCTTGACGGTGGCGAAATCGTGCACGGGGGTCAGCACTTCGAAGCCGCCTTCCTCGTCCGCGATGACGTCGTCGGCGCCCGCTTCCAGCGCCGCTTCCATCAGCTTGTCTTCGTCGGTGCCCGGCGCGAACAGCAACTGGCCGCAGTGCTGGAACATGAAGGCGACGGAGCCTTCGTTGCCCATGTTGCCGCCATTCTTGTTGAAGGCGTTGCGCACTTCGGCCACCGTGCGCACCTTGTTGTCGGTCATGCATTCGACGATGACGGCTGCGCCACCCACGCCGTAGCCTTCGTAGCGCACTTCTTCGTAGTTGGCGCCATCGACGCCGCCGCTGCCGCGGTTGATCGCGCGCTGGACGTTGTCTTTCGGCATGTTCGCGTCAGCCGCCTTGTCGACCGCCAGGCGCAGGCGCGGATTGGTGATGGCGTCGGCGCCGCCCATGCGGGCCGCGACCGTGATTTCCTTGATCAGGCGCGTCCAGATTTTGCCGCGCTTGGCATCGGTGGCAGCCTTTTTATGCTTGATATTGGCCCATTTGCTATGTCCTGCCATGTCGAATCTTCCTTAGACGAGGTGTTCAATTGTGGCCGACATTTTAGCATATTGCCCCCCTGCGAAGCGGCATGGCCCCGTCATCAAGCCGACACATTTTGTTGTTAAAGTGACGCGCTTTCATGTTATGCATCATCCCACCACTCCAATAATCAAGATTAAGGGCGCGACATCATGGCAAGTCAAATGGATAGACGGCAATTTCTGAAATTGGGCGGTTTTATAACTGTCTCTGTCGCCACTGTCGGCCTCGCCGCCTGCGGCAGCACCGATTACAGCGATCCTGGCGTGCCGCTGGCATCCGGCAGCGACTGGAAATTCCCGCAAAGCGTGGCCTCGGGCGATCCGCGCGCCGACAGCGCCATGCTGTGGACGCGCGTCGTGCCCGCCAGTTTTGACGCCGTCGCCCCCGCCGTGGCCGGCAAGTCGGACGTGGCCGTGCGCCTGATCGTCAGCGCCAGCGACAATACGGCCGCCCTGGGCAGCAACACGGCCCTGGCCGGCACACCCATCGTCGATGCGAAACTGCCGCTGAAAGCCGATTTCGACAATACCCTGCGCCACAAGGTGACGGGCTTGCAAGCTGGCCAGGTGTATTTTTACCAATTCATCGCCGGCGACGTGCGCTCGAACGTGGGCCGCTTCAAGACGGCGCCCGCGGCCACGGCTGACGTGTCGCAGCTGCAGCTCGCCTATCTGACGTGCCAGGACTGGAGCATCAACCATTGGGGCGCGCTGTCGCACATCGCCGCCAACGAGTCGCTCGATTTTATTGTCCACCTGGGCGATTACATCTATGAAACGGTGGGCGAGGCCTTCCAGAGCGGCGCAGTGGAAAGCCGCCACGACCGCTTGATCCTGCCGGACGGCACGTACAAGAGCGGCAACGCCGGCGCCAAGTACGCGACCACGGTGGCCGACTACCGCTACCTGTACAAGAAATACCGCACCGATACGCGCCTGCAAGCCGTGCACGAGCGTTTTGCCTTCATCGCCATCTGGGACGACCACGAATTCACGGACGACGCCTGGCAGGACGCTTCCACCTATGAAAGCATCGTGGCGACGGACGGCAGCGACCTGCACCAGCCAAATCGCCGCCGCAGCGCCAACCAGGCCTGGTTCGAATACATGCCGGCCGACGTCACGTTCGATGCTGCCGCGACAACGTTCCAGAACATCCAGATCTACCGCGATTTCCAGTTCGGCAAACTGATGCAGCTGGTGATGACGGACGAGCGCCTGTACCGCGCTGACCATGCGATTGCCGAGTCGACCATCAACCCGGCCACGGGCAAGCCGCTGGGCAGCATCGGCAGCCGCTACCTGGTGCCGCAAGCGCTGTTCGACAGCGTGGAAGGGCAGAAAATGGCCGCCGCCACCAAGGCTGGCGCCGACCCGCTGGCTGCCGTTGGCATGCTGGGCAGCACGCAGCGCGATTGGTGGAAAAGCAAGATGAAGGCCGCCACGTCCACCTGGAAGCTGTGGGGCAATGAAGTGTCATTGCTGCGCATGGGCTTGAATGGCACGGATGCGATAGCCACCTTGTTGGCGCTGAGCGCCATGTCGAACGTGGGCAAGGCCATCGCCAGCACCCTGCCTTTGGTGGGCGGCAGCGTGCCGCTGGCCTCGGCCATCGTGGCCGCTTCGACGGCGGGCGCATCGACGACCGTGGCGCAAGCGGCGGCCATGGCGATTGCCGGCGCGGCAGCCAACGCCAGCGCACAGGGCGCCGCTGCTGTGGGCGCCGGCTTGAGTGCGGCCCAGGCCGGTATCACGGTGGCCGCCTACAACAGCGGCTCGCCGGCCGCCGCCGCGCAAGTGATCGCCTTCGGCTGGATCAAGCCCGATGTGCAGGCCAAGGGCGCCGCATCGAATTTTGTCGCCGCTTCCGGTCAGCAAGCGGCGCTGGCGCCATTCTTCACGCGCTTCCTGCTCAATTGCGACCAGTGGGATGGCTATAACAGCGAGCGCAAGAACCTGATGGCGCACCTGAAGACGAATGCCATCGGCAACGTGGTGGCGATTACCGGCGATATCCACTCCTTCTTTGCGGGCACCGTCAGCGATGATTTTGATGCGGCCGGCGGCGGCACGCCCGTCATGGTGGACCTGGTGTCGGCCGGCGTCAGCTCCGACTCCTTCTTCAGCTACCTGAAGTCGGCCGCCGGCAGCATGGGCGACATTGGCGCCCTCGTCAGCTATCCGCTGGCCATTCCCGTCATAGGCCTGGGCACGGTCAACCTGGACATCAACCTGCTCGACTACACCATGGGCAAGGCGGCGCCCACCCTCGACAGCTTGCTGGAGCAATTGCGCGTGCAACTGCGCGGCGCCTTGGCCGCCAAGGGCGTGCCGGAAGCGCAGCTGGACGCCACGGTGACAGCCGTACAGGCAGGCTTGAAAGCGAGCACTGACTTCAGCGCGACCCTGCTGGGCCTGGCACAGCAATTGTCTAGCCTGGGCAACAATCCGTGGATCAAGCATCTGAATACGGATGCGCAGGGCTACACGGTAGTCACCTTGACGCCGGGCAAGTTGGTGGCGCAGTTCAAGCAGGTGAATAAACTGATCGGCACCGCGGCACCAAGCAACGTGATTGCGCGTGTCACGACGGCCACGGTGGCTGCTGGTACGGTGGGGGTCAGTATTTCCTAAGCCGTCGTTGGAATGGAGGCTGGCGGCCGGTGCGGAGGGGCAGGCCCGGCAAACTTGTGCTTATCCATTACAATCTGGGCATGAGCTCCAGTTCCCCGCAAGCAAGTCCTGCATCGATTCCCCGTTCCGTCTACCTCGGTGGCCTGGCCATCGCTGTGGGCGGGGCGGTGTTGTTTTCCACCAAGGCCATCGTCGCCAAGCTGCTGTACCGCTACCAGATCGATGCCGTCACCCTGATCGCCTTCAGGATGATCTTCTCGCTGCCCGTATTCGCCGTCATCGCCTGGTGGAAGATGCGCACGGAGCCGCCGCTGTCGACCAGCGACCGCTGGCTCCTGGTCGGACTGGGTCTCGTCGGCTATTACCTGTCCAGCTATCTGGACTTTCTTGGCTTGCAATACATTTCCGTTGGACTGGAGCGCCTGATCCTGTTCCTCACGCCCACCTTCGTGCTCCTGATTACCACGGTGTACTTCAAGCAGAGCATCAGCCGTCTGCAATGGATGGCCCTGTTCACCTCGTATTGCGGCATCGTGCTGGTCTTCGTGCACGACTTGCAGGGCGGCGCCAGCAATGTGGCGCTGGGTTCCACTTTAGTGCTGGGCTCGGCCTGTTCGTACGCCGTGTATCTGCTGGGCTCCGGCGAACTGGTGAAGCGCATCGGCTCGATGCGGCTCGTTTCCTACGCGATGTGCGTGGCCAGCTTTGCCTGCATCGCCCAATTCTTCATCCTGCGCCCCGTCGAGCTGCTGATCCAGCCCATGCCCGTGTATGGCTTGTCTGTATTAAATGGCATCTTTTGCACGGTGATGCCCGTCTTCATGACGATGATCGCCGTGGAACGCATCGGCGCGCCCGTCGCCTCGCAGGCGGGCATGATCGGCCCCGTGTCGACCCTGTTCCTGGGCGCCATGATCCTCGATGAACCGATCACCAACTGGCAACTGGCTGGCACCAGCCTGGTATTGGCCGGTATTTACTTGCTGTCGAAAAAGAAATAATTCCTCCAACCACTGAAAACGCTCCGAACATGAAAACACGCATCGCCCTGATTGCCCACGACAAGAAAAAAGATGACATGATTACCCTGGCGGGCGAATACCTGGATTTTTTGAAGGGTTGTGACCTGTCGGCCACGGGTACTACGGGCGGCCGCCTGATCAACGAGCTGGGCTTGCAAGTGGAGCGCAAGCATTCCGGCCCGTTCGGCGGCGACTTGCAGATTGGCTCGCTGCTGGTGGAAGGCTTGATCGATTGCGTGATCTTCCTGCGCGATCCGATGACGCCGCAGCCGCACGAGCCGGACATCAACGCCCTGGTGCGCGCCTGCGACGTGCACAACGTGGCGTGCGCGACGAATCTGTCGTCGGCGCACCTGGTGCTGTCGCAGCTGCAGGTGCTGGCCAACGCGGCTGCCTGACGTTTTTCCCGATTCTTCTTCAAGGAGCATATTGTGAGCGCAACGATTACCACCAAAGCCATCCGCGTGCAGCGCGTGGGCGGCCCGGAAGTGATGGAATACGTGGACGTGGAGCTGCCGCCGCCCGGTCCCGGCGAAGCGCGCGTGAAACACGAGGCGATCGGCCTCAATTTCATCGATGTGTATTTCCGCTCGGGCCTGTATCCGCAGCCGCTGCCTAATGGCCTCGGTGTCGAGGGCGCGGGCATCGTCGAGGCGGTGGGCGAGGGTGTCACGGAAGTCAAGGTGGGCGACCGTGTGGCCTACGCGGCGCGCATCAATGGCGCGTATGCGCAGCAGCGCAACTTGCCGGCGGCCCTGTTGCTGGCGCTGCCCGAGCGTATCGGTTTCGATACGGCTGCCGCCATGATGCTGCAAGGCTTGACGGTGCAATACCTGTTCCACCGCACGGTGGCCCTGAAGGCGGGCGACACTATTCTGTTTCACGCGGCCGCGGGCGGCGTGGGCTTGATCGCTTGCCAGTGGGCGAAGGTGCTGGGCGTGAACCTGATCGGCACGGCCGGCTCCGATGAAAAGGCGGCCTTGGCCAAGGCGCATGGCGCGGCCCACGTCATCAACTACAACACGGAAAACTTCGTCGAGCGCGTGCGCGAGATCACCGGCGGCAAGGGTGTCTCGGTGGTCTACGATTCCATCGGCAAGGATACGTTTACCGGCTCGCTCGACTGCCTGGCGCCGCTGGGCATGATGGTCAGCTTCGGCAATGCCTCCGGCCCCGTGCCGGCGTTTACCTTGTCCGAGCTGGCCTCGCGCGGTTCGCTCTTCCTCACGCGCCCCGCCCTGTTCAGCTATGCCTCCAACCGCGTGAACCTGGAAGAGATGGCCGCTTCGTTGTTCGGCGTGGTCAGCAGTGGCGAAGTGCAGATCGAGATCAACCAGCACTATAGCCTGGCCCATATCGCCCAGGCGCACGCGGACCTGGAAGGGCGCAAGACCACTGGTTCGACCATTATCGTGCCATGAGCGGCGCACATGATGGCACGCCGAAGTTCGGCCGCCTGCTGATCGTGCTGGTGCTGGCAGTGGCCCTGATCGGCGTGCTCACTTTTGCCGCCGAAGCGTATTACTCATAGACATGAAAAAACCGGCTTGCGCATTGCTGCATAAGCCGGTTTTTTTGTGTTGCCACGTCATTACTCTATTTTGACTTCGACTTTACGGGGCACGCCGCTCTGGCCGGGGAAGTCGGCAAAGGCGCTGGCCACCATGGCTGGCATCACTTGCGACGTGGCGCGTTTGTTGCTGGTCGATTGCACGGTCACGTCGTACAGTTTCTTGCCGCTGCGGTCATTGATCGTCACGCGCAATTCGCGTTCGTATTTATGTCGTACGCTTTCTTCGATATCCATCGGACCATACCAGTAAG
The DNA here is from genome assembly GCF_051380935.1 of Janthinobacterium algoris. Classification (NCBI taxonomy): domain Bacteria; kingdom Pseudomonadati; phylum Pseudomonadota; class Betaproteobacteria; order Burkholderiales; family Oxalobacteraceae; genus Janthinobacterium; species Janthinobacterium algoris. Next base: position 65,233 of record NZ_JBNYXZ010000001.1, read on the forward strand.
GGTTGTAGCCAAAGCGGCCATAGCCTGGCCATGCGCCGTAGCGATAGCCGTAGCGGCCAGGCCAGTAGCCGGGGCCATACCAGAATGGATCGGTGGCTTGCAGCACGCGCTCAGGATAGTCGACTGTCGAAAAATGCATCGCCACGCGCAAGTTGGCTGCCGCCGGGCCGGAAGCTTCGCCGAAGCCGTGTTTTGCCAGTTCCGCGCGCACCAGGTTTTGGTAGCTGCGGTATTCCAGCGTGTCGTTTTCGGGCGCTGGCGCTTCAAAAGCATACGATTTGTCCTGCAATTGCGCAGGCCACTCATGGAAGACGGTCACATCGCTGCGTATGGTGGTGGCGCATCCGGTCAGCAACACGGTCAATGCAGCCATCATGATGGTCAGATATCGTTTCATGGCATGATCTCCTGATAGTAGAGGCAATTTATCGTCTAATATGATAAGAATAGTGCTGTTTGTTCCCATGCATTATTACAGAATGTTACCTGGTATGTCGGCGTGTAAGGGAATCCAACATTCCTGATCTGAATCGGTGCAATTGGCGGGTGAATCGGTCCTTTCCCTGCCTGGTGTTGGTAAAATAGGCTTTTGCCTCCGCTCCCACCCATTCCCTATGCGCACAGACAGCCCTCAGACGATTTACCGCAAAGATTACACGCCGCCCAGCTTCCTGGTTGACAGCGTCGAACTTGGTTTCGATCTTGATCCCGCCCGCACAGTGGTGGCGAGCCGGATGCGCATGCGCCACAACCCGGCCAGCACCAGCCGCAGCATCGAATTGCACGGCGAACACATCGAACTGGTGCAAGTGCGCCTGAACGGCAAGCTGCTGAAACCGTCGCAGTACACCTTGACGGCCGGCATGCTGACCATTCCCAAGGCACCGGACGAGGTCCTGCTCGATATCGAAACGGTACTGTCGCCGCAGGACAATACCTCGCTGTCCGGTTTATATGTGTCGAACCATAACTTCTTTACGCAGTGCGAAGCCGAAGGCTTCCGCCGTATCACCTTCTTCCCAGACCGTCCGGACGTGATGGCCAAATACACCGTCATGTTGCGGGCCGACAAGGACAAATATCCGGTGTTGTTGTCGAACGGCAACTTGATCGAAGAGGGCGACCTGGGCGACGGCCGCCATTACGCCAAGTGGGAAGATCCGTTCAAGAAGCCGTCTTACCTGTTTGCCCTGGTGGCGGCGCGCCTGGTGTGCCAGGAAGAGCGCTACACGCTCAAGTCCGGCCGCGAAGTGCTGCTGCAGGTGTGGGTGGAAGAGGGCAACCTGGATAAAACCGATTACGCCATGCAGTCGCTGAAAAACTCGATCCGCTGGGATGAGGAGCGCTTCGGCCTGGAGCTGGACCTGGACCGCTTCATGATCGTCGCCGTGGGCGACTTCAACATGGGCGCCATGGAAAACAAGGGTTTGAACATCTTCAATACCAAGTATGTGCTGGCCAATTCGCGCGTGGCGACCGACGTCGATTACGCGGGCATCGAAGCGGTGGTGGGCCACGAGTACTTCCATAACTGGACCGGCAACCGCGTGACGTGCCGCGACTGGTTCCAGCTGTCGCTGAAAGAAGGTCTCACGGTGTTCCGCGACCAGGAATTCTCGGCCGACATGATCGGCACGGACACGGGCCGCGCCGTCACGCGCATCGACCAGGTGCGCACCCTGCGCCAGGCGCAGTTCCCTGAAGATGCCGGCCCGATGGCGCATCCCGTGCGTCCCGATTCTTTCGTCGAGATCAATAACTTTTATACCGTCACCATCTACGAAAAGGGCGCCGAAGTGGTGCGCATGGTCCAGACCCTGGTGGGCCGCGACGGCTTCCGCAAGGGCATGGACCTGTACTTTGAACGTCACGATGGCCAGGCCGTGCAGTGCGACGACTTCCGCGCCGCCATGGCGGACGCGAATGGCCGCGATTTTACGCAATTCGAGCGCTGGTACAGCCAGGCCGGCACGCCCATCGTCAAGGCCTCCACGCGCTACGACTCTGCCAGCCAGACGTTCGAACTGACCCTGGCGCAAAGCTGTCCCGCCACGCCGGGCCAGCCGAAAAAACTGCCATTCCATATTCCCGTCACCGTCGGCTTGCTGGGCGCGGATGGGTGCGACCTGCCGCTGTACGTGCATGGCGTGGTGTCGAACGGCGCCACCAGCGTGGTGCTGGAGCTGACCGAGGCCTCGCAAACCTTCCGCTTTACGCAGGTGGGGGAAGTCCCCGTGCCATCGCTGCTGCGCGACTTTTCCGCCCCCGTGGTGCTGGAATACGACTATACCGACGCCGAGCTGCTGCACCTGTTCCGACACGACAGCGATCCGGTCAACCGCTGGGAAGCGGGCCAGCGCCTGGCCATGGAACGTTTGCTGAAACTCACGGGCGCCGTCGCCGCCGGAGAGGCCTTGGTGCTGGATGACACCTTCATCGCCGCGCAGCGCGCCTTGCTGGCCGACGAAACGCTCGATCCTGCCTTCCGCGAGCTGGCCTTGATTCTGCCATCGGAAATCATCATCGCCGAGCGCATGGCGCAAGTCGATCCGCAGGCGATCCATGCGGCGCGCAAGTTCATGCGCAGCACCATCGCGGCGGCCTTGAAGCCCGAATTGCTGGCGCAATACCACGCCAACCAGACGCCGGGCGAATACAGCCCTGACGCCCTGTCGGCCGGCAAGCGGGCGTTGAAAAATCTGGCCCTGTCCTACCTGCTGATCGCACCAGGCAATGCTGAACTGGCGCTGGCGCAGCAGCAGTTCGACAGCGCCGGCAACATGACGGACCGCGCGGCAGCCTTGGGTGCCCTGATACATTCGGGTTCGCAATCGCATGCAGAGGCCGCGCTGGCCAGTTTCTATGCCGACTTCGTGAACGAAGCGCTGGTGGTCGACAAGTGGTTTGCCATGCAGGCGGCCGCACCAACGAGCGATGTGCAAGCCGTGCGCCAGTTGATGACGCATCCGGCGTTCACCTTGAAAAATCCGAACCGCGCGCGCAGCCTGATCTTCAATTTCACCAACGGCAATCCGTCGCAATTCCATGCGCAAGACGGCAGCGGCTACGCCTTCTGGGCCGAGCAAGTTATCGCGCTCGACGCCTTGAATCCGCAAGTGGCCGCGCGCCTGGCGCGTTCCATGGACCGCTGGCGCCGTTACGTGCCCGCGCTGCAAAGTCACATGCGCGACGCGCTGGAACAAGTCGCCGGCCAGGCCAGCCTGTCGAATGACGTGATGGAAGTGGTCAGCAAGGCTTTAGCGAACTAGCACGGCAAATCATCACCAAAACAAAAGGGAATTCATGAAACGCATCAGTCTTACGCAATACCTGGTTGAAGAGCAGCGCTCGAACAACAGCATTCCCGCCGAACTGCGCCTGCTGATCGAAGTCGTCGCGCGCGCTTGCAAGACTATCAGCCACGCTGTCGGCAAGGGCGCCCTCGGTGAAGTGCTGGGCACGGCCGACACGGAAAACGTGCAGGGCGAAGTGCAGAAAAAGCTCGACATCATCTCCAACGAGATTTTGCTCGAAGCGAATGAATGGGGCGGCCACCTGGCAGCCATGGCGTCGGAAGAAATGGAATCGATTCACCCGATCCCGAACCGCTATCCGAAGGGCGAATACATGCTGCTGTTCGACCCACTCGATGGCTCGTCGAACATCGACGTCAACGTCTCGATCGGCACCATTTTCTCGGTGCTCAAAGCCCCGGAAGGCATGGGGCAGCCGACCGAGCAGGACTTCATGCAGGCCGGCACCAAGCAGGTTGCCGCCGGTTACGCCGTGTACGGCCCGCAAACCATGCTGGTGCTGACCTTCGGCAATGGCGTGAACTGCTTTACCCTGGACCGCGAAATGGGTTCGTGGGTGCTCACGCAAAGCAATATGCAGATTCCGGCCACCACCAAGGAATTTGCCATCAATATGTCGAACGCGCGCCACTGGCATCCGCCCGTGAAGCGCTATGTCGACGAACTGCTAGCCGGCGACACGGGCCCGCGCGGCACCAACTTCAACATGCGCTGGATCGCATCGATGGTGGCCGACGTGCACCGCATCCTGAACCGCGGCGGCATCTTCATGTACCCGGCCGACTTGCGCGACACGTCGATGCCGGGCAAGTTGCGCCTGATGTACGAAGCGAACCCGATGGCCTTCATCGTCGAACAGGCCGGCGGCGCCGCCACCGACGGCCAGCAGCGCATCATGGACATCGCCCCGCACAAGCTGCACCAGCGCGTGCCCGTGTTCCTCGGCTCGAAGGACGAAGTTGCCCGCGTCACCGTATATCACGCTGAGTAAAAAAACCGCACTTTTCAGCGATTTTTAGCGGCCCGCAGCCCGGCCGCTAAAAAAAATGAAAAAAGATCGCGTTGACACTAGCAAATTTTATGCATTGTTTGTAGAATGTGGGTCTTCGCCGTTGTAGCTCAGTTGGTAGAGCAGCACATTCGTAATGTGAAGGTCGCCAGTTCGATTCCGGCCAACGGCACCAAGTATTCGCAGTAGAAAAAACCACCGCTCAAACGGTGGTTTTTTTTCGTCTGCAGCTTTATCGCCGCCAGCCTGCGCGGGCGGGATCTCCACCACCTCGCCGCCTGCCTAAATCACAAACTCCCTGCGCACCACCGGCTTGTGCGCCAGCAGCAGCGACAGCTTTTTCAGGGCGTTGGCCAGGCGCGTGCGGTCGCGGATGCTGCCCAGCGAGATGCGGATGGCGTTCGGCGGGCGGCTGTCGTAGAAGGCGTCCGAGGCCGTGACGGCCACGCCCTGGGCGCGGGCGGTGGCGGCCAGCTCGCGTGAGGTCCAGTAGCTGGGCAGCGAAAACCATACATGGATGCCGTCGCTGCGCGGATGGCTGGCGCCGGTCAAAAGCGTGCGGATGACGTCCTGGCGCGCGTCCGCTTCGCTGCGCACGCCGGCCAGCAGTTCGCGCGCAGAGCCGTCGTGTATCCATTGCGTCGCCAGTGCCGTCGTCAGGGGCGTGGCCATCAAGGAAAACGAGCGCAGGGCTTGCACGAAGCGTTCGCGCAGATGCGCGTCGGCGATCAATGTGTAGGCCATGCGCAAGCCCGGCGCCAGGCATTTCGACAGCGTGGCGATATACGACACGTGGCCCGGCGCGTAGTGGGCCAGCGGCGGCGGTGCGTCGGCGGCCAGCAGCCAGTACGGGTCGTCCTCGATGATGTGCATGCCGCAGCGCCGGGCCACTTCCGTGATGGCCAGACGCCGCGCGGCGGGCATGGTGTGTGCCGTGGGGTTTTGCAGGGTGGGATTCAGATAGATGAGACGCGCATGGTGCTTGCGGCAGGCTTTTTCCAGCGCTTCGGGCAGCATGCCGTCCGCATCCGTTTCCACGATGATGGCTTTGCGGTTGAGTTGTCCCGCCGCCAAGCGCAAGCCCGGATACACGGCCGGCTCCGTCAAGATGGTATCGCCGGGCCGGCTCAAGGTCAGTATCAGTGCCGCCAGCGCCGCCTGCGCGCCGGGGCAGGCCACCACGTGCTCTTCCTCGACGTGGTCGAACATGGGCGCCAGCCAGACGGCCCCCGCCGCGCGGTCGGCCTTGCCGCCGCCGCCCAGGTGATAACTCATCAATAAATCGCTGTCCGTGCGCATCAGTACCTGCGCCACACCCTGTTTCAGCAGGTCGTCGAAATCCACGCCCACGGGCGGCGGCGGGATGTTCATGCTCAGGTCCAGCATCTGCGTCAATTCCACTTTCGGCGCGGCCACATAGGTGCCGCGCGCACCTTGTCCTTCCAGTAGATTCCTGCGCTTGGCCTCGTCGTAGGCGCGCGTCACCGTCGTCAGGTCGACCTGGAACAGGGCGGCCAGCCGGCGCTGCGGCGGCAGGCGGTCGCCCGGGCGCAGGCTGCCGTCGGACAGCGCGCGCTCGAGCATGTCGGCGATCTGCAGGTAGCGCGGGCCGCCGTACTGCACGAAGGGCGTGATCCACGCGCTGGCCTGGCTTTCTTCTTGTATGGATTTTGACTTGGACATTTTATCTGCATGTATGGATATTTCTTTCTGTAATTATGGGGAAAAGACGTGTAAAAATCCATACATTTATATGTGTAACAGGCTTTATCTCGTGGTGGCAGGCTTCCTGTGAGTCATGCATAACCCCAAGGAACATGATGCCGCTGCAGATGACGCCCGAACGCGCACGCTTGCAAGAGTAAGCATGACGGCCAGCGATTTTGACTCTGCGCTGCCGGCGAAATCGCCATTGCGCCTGGATAATGCCATCTTGCAGGATGTGGCGCGCTTGCTGGAAAAGTCGGGCGGCAATTAAGTAACAGCGCGCCAGGCTTGCCGTCCCCTGCCGCTATCCCCGCCGCCCCACCAGGGCGGTAAGGATTGTTATTTCCATCAGGAATTTAAGTCTGGGTCACAAGGTGTGGCAGCGCACAGTGGCGTGCGGCAGGCGCGGTTAAGGTAGTGTCAACAGCTTGCTGCTGATCCAGTATTTGATATGGCTCAGCCCGGCAGCGTTTAGCCGCTTCTTTTTCCCCGAAGCGAGGAGAATCATGATTCGGTCACGGCATCGAGCATGGTTGAAATTATTTACTATTAAAGGAAACCATCATGAACGCGATTGAAAAAACCAGCTCCGACCTGAATGGCACCACCCAGGATACCCGCCAGGATATGCACCGCACCATCGACAAGGTGGCAAGCCAGGCCCAGCCTCTGGCCGACAAGGTGGCCACGCGCGTCCACGACGGCGTGGACCAGGTGGGTGAGCGCATCGAGCAGGTCAGCGACACCGTCAGCAAAGCCTCCGAAACGTTGATGGCGCGCGGCAAGCAGTTGGGCGCCGCCTGCCAGCGCGCCGGCGAGACGGGGCGCGGCTATGTGCGCGAGCGTCCTGCCGTATCCCTGTTGATTGCTGCAGCGGCCGGTTATGGCTTGTCCAAACTGCTGGGTTCGCGTAAATAAGTTTTACGCAATCCGGCAAGGTGTTGTCGTGGGTGCTGTTCCCTTCGCCGTCATGGCGCGGTGGGACAGCGTCCACGCGCACGAGGTAGTAGAAAGCAGTAAAGCAGAGTGATAATGCGCTCCGTTTTATTGTGATTGATCGGCATACCTATTCCCTTCATTATTTTGATTGCCCTGTTCGTGCGCTGAATGAGGGAGTTGTAGCGTTACTTCCCGGGGCAAATTAATTACTCACAGGAGATGTAATGGCTAGCAACAAAAAAACGCCCTCCACGGACGGTGCGGGTTCCGTCTTGAGCAGCATGTCCGGCCCATCCGACAGCAAGGCGCCGTACAGCCTGGGCGCGGACAATGATGTGACCCGCTCGCTGCTGCAAAAAACCGCCGCCGGCCAGCAGCTGGCCGCCGCCATGGCGGTCAATCCCAAGGAAGACGGCCAGTATGGCGACGCGGCGCGCACGCCGGCCGAAGGCGTGCATGTGGCAGCGGGCGAACCGCTGGCGACGGCCAGCACCACGGGTGAAACGACAGCATCACCGAAAACCGGCGATGGCCAGCCCGCGCTTGGCGAGAATGCCGTGAATGCCTCGCTGGACCGCGCCAGGTCGGATGACAGTGGCTGCGTGCTGACGACGAACCAGGGCGTGCCTGTGGGCGACAACCAGAATTCGCTGAAGGCGGGCTTGCGCGGCCCCACCCTGATGGAAGATTTTATTCTGCGTGAAAAGCTCACGCATTTCGACCACGAGCGCATCCCCGAGCGCGTCGTGCATGCGCGCGGTTCTGCCGCCCATGGTTACTTCGAATGCTACAAAGAGCAAAGCAAGCATACGCGCGCGGCGCTGTTCGCCAAGGAGGGCAAGCGCACGCCCGTCTTCGTGCGTTTTTCCACCGTGGCCGGCGAACGCGGTTCGACCGATACGGCGCGCGATGTGCGCGGCTTTGCCGTGAAGTTTTATACGGACGAGGGCAACTGGGATTTGGTGGGCAATAACATTCCCGTCTTCTTCATCCAGGATGCGATGAAGTTCCCCGACCTTGTCCACGCCGTCAAGCCCGAGCCGCACAATGGCATGCCACAGGCGGCCAGCGCGCACGATACCTTCTGGGACTTCGCTTCGCTGTCGCCGGAAATCACGCATATGCTGATGTGGGCCATGTCCGACCGCGCCATCCCGCGCAGCTATCGGATGATGCAGGGCTTCGGCGTGCATACCTTCCGCCTCGTGAATGCCAAGGGCCAGTCCGTCTTCTGCAAATTCCACTGGTCGCCCATGGCCGGCACGCACTCGCTCGTGTGGGACGAAGCGGTCAAGATCAGCGGCGCCGATTCCGATTTCCACCGGCGCGACCTGTGGGAAGCCATTGAATGCGGCGAGTATCCCGAATACGAGCTGTCCTTCCAGGTCTTCACGGAAGCGCAGGCGGAAGCGTTCCCCTTCGACGTGCTCGATCCGACCAAGCTGATCCCCGAAGAACTGGTGCCGCTCGTCCCCGTCGGCAAAATGGTCTTGAACCGCAACCCGGACAATTTTTTTGCCGAGACGGAGCAGGTGGCCTTTTGCACGGCGCACATTGTGCCCGGCATCGATTTTTCCAACGACCCGCTGCTGCAGGGCCGCATCCACTCGTATGTGGACACGCAGCTCACGCGCCTGGGTGGCGCGAACTTCCATGAAATCCCTATCAATGCTCCGCTGGCGCCGCTGCACAACAACCAGCGCGACGGCATCCACCGCCAGGCCATCAACCGTGGCCGGGTCGCGTACGAACCCAATTCGCTGGCGGGCGGCTGTCCCTTCCAGGCGGGCGCCAGGGGTTTTAACAGTTTTCCCGCAGCTGCCGAAGGCGACAAGGTGCGCGGCAAGCCCGAGAAATTCGCCGAGCACTATGGCCAGGCGCGCCTGTTCTGGATCAGCCAGACGCCGGTTGAACAAGACCATATCGTGCATGCCTTCCGCTTTGAGCTGAGCAAGGTACAGACCGTGGTGATACGCCAGCGTATCGTCGCCATGCTGCGTAATGTCGACGAGACCCTGGCGCAGCGCCTGGCCGATGGGCTGGGCCTGGTGCTGCCGCCGGTCATGCCGCGCGCCTCCCTGCAGCCGCTGCCCGCGTATGCGCCGTCGCCAGCGTTGTCGCTCTTTTTCCGCCCCGGCAAGACGGGCATCCATACCCTGCGCGTGGCCATCCTGGTGGGGCCGGGCAGCGATGGCGCGCAGGTGCGCGACCTCTATGCCGCACTGCTGGCCGACGGCGCTGTGCCGCGCCTGGTAGGCAGCCAGCTTGGCCGTGTCGACACCAGCAGCGGTGCGCCGCTCGACGTGGAAATATCGCTCGAAGCGGGACCATCCGTGCTGTTTGACGCCGTCGTGCTTGCCGACGGCCAAGGTGCCGTACAGCAGTTGGGCGACGACGCCAACGCGCTCGACTTCCTGCGCCTGCAATACCGCCACTGCAAGCCGATGCTGGCTGTCGGCGCGGGCAAGGGCTTGCTGGACAAGGCAGGCGTGCCAGCGGCCTTGCCCGATGGCAAGCCGGATCCTGCCGTCATCGTCGCGCCGTCCGGCGACGTGGTGAAAGCCGTGGCCGCCTTCAAGAAGGCGCTGGCGGCGCACCGGGCGTTCGCGCGCGAAACGGACCCGCCGCGCGTGTGAGTGGCGGCGTCAGCGCAGGTGCAAGGCCAGGGCCGGACCCGCCGGTCCGGTTGCATACTGCCTTGCCTGCGCAAGGCCATACAATATGTAAACAATAAAGATGTCCTGCGGTGATATGCTGCTGACTAGAACTGTTCATTTGCAACTATTTCTATAACAGCAGCAAAGAACGGCTTCAGCAAACCGGATCGCGATTACTGCATGGACAAGTACACACCGCGCACCTGGGGGCCGGGCGAACGCCCGACCTTGCCCGGGTCGCCATCGATGCCCGAACATTCGACGCCCAGGCGTGTCGCGTATTTCATCGTCGGCCTGATCGTCGCGCTGACGGGGGGACTGGGCAATGGCCTGGTGACGGCCAATCTTCTGAACCTGCAAGGTTCGCTGGCAGCCTATGCCTACCAGATGCAGTGGCTGCCAGCCGCTTACGTGATGACCATCGTGTCGATGAATTTGCTACTGGTGAAGTTCCGCCAGCAGTTCGGCCTGCGCCTGTTCACAGAAGCGTTCCTGGTGCTGTACGCGCTGGTGACGTTCGCCCACCTGTATGCGAATACCTTGCCGTCGGCGATCGCCGTGCGCGCCGCACATGGCATGGTGGGCGGCGCCTTGGGGGTGCTGGGCCTGTACTACACTCTGCAGGCGTTTCCTGCGCGGCACCGCCTGAAGGGCGTGGTGCTGGGCCTGGGCTTTGCCCAACTGGCATTGCCCCTGGCGCGCATCTTCACCTCCGAACTGCTGCAGATCGGCGAATGGCACGGCTTGTACCTGTTCGAACTGGGCCTGGCCCTGCTGGCGCTGGGCTGCGTGCTGGCCCTCAAATTGCCGCCGGGCGACCGCGTGCAAACCTTCGAGCCGCTCGATTTCCTCACTTTCATCTTGTTCGCGCCCGGCGTGGCCTTGCTGTGCGCCGTGCTGGCACAGGGGCGCACGGCGTGGTGGATGGAAGCCGAGTGGGTGGGCGTGTGCCTGGCGTGTTCCATCGTGTTGATCGCCGCGTCGCTGGCCATCGAGCATAACCGCGCGCGCCCGCTGCTCAATACGCGCTGGCTTACCACGGGTAAGATCGCCAAGCTGTTTTTATCCGTGCTGCTGTTTCGCATCGTGTTGTCCGAGTCGACGGGGGCGGTCGGCTTCCTGCAGGCGCTGGGCTTGAATACGGACCAGATGCAGAACCTGTTCATCGTGGTGCTCCTGGGCAGCGTGGCGGGCCTGGTGGCCAGCGCGCTGACGATCAATCCGGCGACGCTGAACCGCTCGCTGATGTTCGCGCTGCTGCTGATCGCCGCCGGGGCGCTCATCGACGCGCACGCCACCAGCCAGACGCGCCCCGTCAACATGTATGTCAGCCAGTTCCTGCTGGCCTTTGGTGGCACGTTTTTTCTCGGACCCACCATGGTCACCGGCATGGGTGCCGTGATCGCGGAACCGCGCAATCTCGTGAGTTTTTCCGTGATGTTTACCATGACCCAGAACTTGGGCGGTCTGCTCGGCTCGGCCATCGTCGGCACCATCCAGACGGCGCGCGAAAAATACCATTCCAGCTACCTGGTCGAGCACCTGACCATGCTCGACCCGCAGGTGGCCGCGCGCGTGCAGTCGGGGGCATCGGCTTACGGCGGCGTGCTGATGGACCCCGCCTTGCGCAGCGCCCAGGGCGTGGCGCGCCTGGGCGCCATCGCCACGCGCGAAGCCAATGTCCTCGCCTACAACGATGTTTTTTTGATGATCGCCGGTGTCGCCCTTGCTACTTTACTGTGGATGCTGGTCAGCCAGTCCTGGACCCGCATTACCACCGGCGCGCGTCGCTTGGTCGGCCCCGTGCGCGATGCGCAGACGGCCATGGCCATCGTCCCCATTACCAATTCGGAACCGAGCAATGACAGAAAATAACACCACACCACCAGCACCAGCACCAGCACCAGCGTCGCCGCCTGCACCCGGGCCCGCAGCCAGCACCACCCCGCCGCAGCCGGACCGGCGCCACCAGTGGCTGTCCGCGCTGGCCTTCGCTGCCGTGGCCCTGGTGGGCGTGCTGATCGTGCTGTATGCGTGGCGCCTGCCGCCGTTCACCAGTCCCATCGTGACGACGGAAAACGCCACCGTGCGCGGACAGGTGACCATCATCGGCACGCAGCTGTCCGGCTATGTGGTGGAAGTGACGGTGCAGGATTTCATGGATGTGAAGGAAGGCCAGCTGCTGGTGCGCATCGACGACCGCATCTACCAGCAGCGCTATGAGCAGGCGCAAGCGCAGCAGGCGGCGCAGCAGGCGGCGCTGTCGAACTGGGCGCAGCAGAAGGCCAGCGCACAGGCGGGGATTTCCGTCAGCGAGGCGGCCCTGGCCAACGCGGAAGCGCAGGCGCGCAAGGCCAGCGCCGACTTGAATCGCGTGGAGCAGCTGGTGGCTGACGGTTCGCTGTCGCAGCGCGAACATGACCAGTCGCGCGCCACGCAGGCGCAGATGGCGGCCGCGCTGGCGCAGGCGCGCGCCAATCTCGACATTGCCCAGCAAAGCGTGCATTCCGTGGTGGTCAACAAGCAGGCACTGGAAGCGGCCGTGGCGAACGCGCAGGCGGCTGTCAAGGCAGCGAAGATCGACCTCGATAACACGCGCATCGTGGCGCCGTCCGATGGCCAGCTGGGCCAGGTGACGGTGCGCCAGGGCGCGTACGTGAACTCCGGTGCGCAGCTGATGGCGCTGGTGCCGCGCCAGATGTGGGTGATCGCCAATTTCAAGGAAACGCAGATGAATGGTGTGCAGGAAGGGCAGAGCGCCACCTTCCACGTCGACGCGCTTGACGGCGCCGTGTTGACGGGCCAGGTGGAGCGCATCTCGCCGGCCACGGGATCCGAATTTTCCGTGCTGCCGGCCGATAACGCGACGGGCAACTACCTGAAGATCGCCCAGCGCATTCCCGTGCGCATCCGCATCGATGCGGGGCAGGCGAATGCGCGCCGCCTCGTGCCGGGTATGTCGGTGGTGGTCAGCGTCGACACATCCGCCGTCTTGAACGACTCGGCGGACAATCCCGCGCCACCGCCTGCACCGAAAAAGGCGGCTGCGAAGGCCAAACCATGAAGCGCTGTGTATGGCTGATGGCCGGCGTGCTGGCGCTGGCGGGCTGCGCCGCCAACGCGCCACCGCAGCCCGCATCGGCCCTGCAACTGCCGTCCGGCTGGCGCGCGCAAGGCGAGGGCGGCGCAGCGTCAGCGCATGGCACACAGGTGGAACAGCTGTGGTGGCAGGCATTTGGCGATCCCGTTTTAAGTGATTTGGTGGGCGAGGCACTGGCGCGCAATGGCGACTTGCGCGTGGCGCGCGCCCGCGTGCAGGAATACCGTGCACGCCTGGCGCAGGCCGATGCCAACCGCGCGCCGAACCTGGCGTTTGACGGCTCACCCACGCGCACGCGCACGCTGGCGTCGAGCGGCAAGCCGTACGTGACGAATGTTTTCCAGGCCGAACTGCAGGCCAGCTATGAAATCGATGTGTGGGGCCGGCTGGCCAATTTGAGCGACGCGGCCGGAGAGAGCTACCGCGCCGAGCAGGCCAGCCTCGATGCGGCGGCCCTGTCGATCGCCGCCAGCGTGGCCACTGCCTACCTGAACCTGCGCGGACTCGACGCGCAGCTGGCGCTGACGCAATCGACCCTGCAGCTGCGCGAACAATCGCGCGAGCTGGCGCGCAAGCAGTTCGAGGTGGGCTACAGCTCGCGGCTGGAATGGCTGCAGGCACAATCGGAATACCATGCGGCGGCCGAGCAAGTGCCGCAGTTGCAGCGGCAGATCTTTGAACAGGAAAACGCGCTGGCCATCCTCGTCGGCGGCAATCCCGGCCCCATCGCGCGCGGCTTGCCCCTGGCCGAGCTGGCGGCGCCTGACGTGCCGGCCGGCCTGCCGTCCGAATTGCTGCGCCGGCGGCCCGACATCGCGCGCGCGGAACATAAGCTGGCGGCCGCCAACGCGAGTCTGGCCGCCACGCGCGACCAGCTGCTGCCGTCATTCAAACTGACGGCCGTCGGCGGCGGGCAAGCCACGACCTTGACCGATTTCCTGCATGCGCCGACCGCCCTGTGGCGGCTGACGGCGTTGGCGGCCGGTCCCCTGTTCGATGGCGGGCGGGTGCAGGCGCAGACGGATGCGGCCGGCGCGCAGCGCGACCAACTGGTGTACACCTATGAAAACGTGGTGAGGAACGCCTTCGCCGAAACGGAGAACAGCCTGGGTGCCATCTACCGGCTCCAGCAGCAAGCCGTGGAAAACGATGCACGCCGCGCCACCGCGCTTGATACCCTGCGCATCGCGCATAACCGCTATCGCAATGGCTACGCATCGTACCTGGAAGAACTTGACGCCCAGCGTACCCTGTACAGCGCCGACGTGGGGCTGCTGCAGCTGAAGACACGCATCCTCGTTGCCTCGGTTGACTTGTACCGGGCCATGGGCGGCGGCTGGTCGGCCAAGACGCCATAGGCGCGCGTGCACGGCGTGGCCGATTGCCGCGGCCGGTGTAATATTCTGGCCTGGGAAAGCGGCGGCATGGTGCCAGCGGCTCCCGTCACGAACGAGGTTGTAACATGACGATTTTTGGCATAGGCATCCACCTACTGATCGCGGTATTTTTTGCGATTCACGTGGTGCGCAACGGGCAGCAGTTGTACTGGCTGCTCATTTTATTCATGTTCCCGCTGCTGGGCAGCGTGGTGTATTTCTTCGCCATCTACCTGCCAAATTCGCGCCTGCCGCAAGGTGCGCGCAAGGTCGCTTCGGTGGCCGTGCAAGCACTCGACCCGAACCGCGAATTGCGCGAGGCGAAGGCCGCCTTCGAGTATACGCCGACGGCGCAGAACCAGATGCGCCTGGCCAGCGCGTTGCTCGAAGCGGGCGATGCGCAGGAAGCGGCATCGACGTATGAAGCCTGCCTGCAGGGAGCGTTTTCATCGGACCTGGAAATTCGCCTGGGTGCGGCACGCGCCTACCTGGAATGCGCGCGCGGCGCCGAGGCCTTGACGCACCTGGAATTCATCCGTCGCACGGACATCCATTTCCGTCCCGAGATGGTTTCCCTGCTGACGGCGCGCGCGCTGGCGCAAAGCGGGCGCCAGCCGGAAGCGAAGGCGGAGTTCGACGACGCGCTGACGCGCTACAACAGCTTCGAGTGCCGCGCCGAGTATGCGATCTGGGCGCTGCAGCAGGGTGACAAGGTGTTGTCGGAACGCCTGCTGCTCGATATCGACAGCGCCATGGCCCGCTGGAGCAGCCATACGCGGGCTATGTATGCGCCGCTGCTGGTGCGTCTGGAGGCGGCACGCAGGTAGCGGCATGACGGTGCTTGATGCGTATTGGCTTACACGCCAGGTACCGTGTTTTTGCCTTCAACCAGCTTGTACTCCTTGCCATCGAAAGCATAACGCGCGCGGCCGTTCAAGGGCGTGGCGATGCGCGGCGGGTCTTCGTCAGGCTTGACCGTGACGCCGGGCTTGATCTTTTCGGATGCCCCCGTGAAGTCGATCAGCAAGTCGTCGTGGGCGCCGCCGTTGCGCGCGGGGGCGAAGCGCCACTTGCCTTCGACCATCCAGCACTCGTCCATGTCTGGCGTGCAGGCGCCCATATTGTCCGAGTACAGCTCGATGCCGCTACCGAGCGCGGTCACCTTGCCGTCGCCGATTTCAAACAGGGCCAGTTGCGTGATGGTGTAACCCTGGCCCGTATAGCCGTGGCGGATCGCCAGTCCCGGCTTGTTCGCACCCAGCATGATCCAGTGGACTTCGCCCAGCTGCCCGGACGAACCCAGGGCCGCGATGTTTTCCAGCCGCTTCACGACTTGCCACTGGCCGTCTTCCGGCTGACCCTTGGGTGCCAGGAAAAAGACGTTCAACAACCCCGACGAGGCGTGCGCCGATTCTGCCGTGCCTTCCGTGTTGGCCGTTTCCGCATTCGCCACCAGGATGGCGCGGCCATCGGGCAGCAGCCTGTGGCTGACGGCACTGACGACATAACTGAGTTTGTCGACATGGTTGTCCGGATCGGGCAGGTCGGCCAGCGCATCGTCGCTGTCGCCGCGGTAGTCCTTGCCAAAGACGGCACGCATCATGCCCGCCTCGCGCTTGCGCGCCTGCGGCGTGTTCATCTCTTCCATCTTGGGGGCGGTGGCGGCCGGCGGTGGCACGTGTTCGGCCGATGCGGCATCGGCAGCGGCTGCGGGGACATCGGCTACACCGTCAGCTGCCAGGTCGGCGCTGGCGGGGGTGGTCTTGTCCGAACAGGCGCCGAGCAGTGCGGATACCAGTAGCAGAATGAGCGGGGTGCGGTAATTCATAGGCAAGGCAAATTGCGTTCATGGAGAATGGGCGCAGTATGCCAGATAGATGAAAGCGAGGGAGCGCGGTCTGCCGGCCGCTCCTTCGCTTCCTTGCCCGCAGGGGGCGCTTTTGCAAACAAAGGCGGCGCTTATTTTTCCAGCGCCACTTTGTCATCGCGCCGCAGCGGCGCTTTCTGGCGGCGCAGTTTCGCCATGCCGCGCTTGAGCAGGTGCTCCAGATCGTCGATGTAGGTGAACACCGCCGGCACCACCAGCAGGCTCAGTAAAGTCGAGGTGATCAGGCCGCCGATGACGGTAATCGCCATCGGCGAACGGAAGCTGGGATCGGCGCCCCAGCCCAGTGCCAGCGGCATCATGCCGGCGCCCATGGCGATCGTCGTCATCAAGATGGGTCGGCTGCGCTTGTGGCAGGCGTCGACCAGCGCATCGAAGCGGTTCATGCCGGCCTGGCGCGCCAGGATCGCATAGTCGACCAGCAGGATGGAGTTCTTGGTGACGATCCCCATCAGCATGATCAGGCCGATCATCGACGGCATCGACAGGGCGCTGCCCGTGATCAGGAGCGCCACGAAGGCGCCGCCGATCGACAGCGGCAGCGCCGCCAGGATGGTCACCGGCTGCATGAAGTCCTTGAACAGCAGCACCAGCACGCAGTAGATGCACAGCACGCCGATCAGCATGGCCAGGCCGAAGCTGGCAAACAGCGAAGCCATTTCCTGCGCGTCGCCCAGTTCGGCGATCTTCACGGACGGCGGCAAATTCTTCATCGACGGCAGCGCGCGCGCCTCTTCATTCAATTCGCCCAGGGTGCGCGAACCGAGTTCCACATCGAGGGTCACGTTGCGGCTGCGGTTCAAACGGTCGATCTGCGCCGGGCCGCTTTCCATCGTCACGCTGGCCACATTTGCCAGGCGCACGGGGCCATTTTTGCCGGGCACGGTCAGGCGTTCGATGGCGGCCAGGTCGGCGCGCACGCTGTTGGGCAGCTTGACGCGGATTGGCACTTGCCGCTCGGGCAGGTTCATCTTCGTCAGGTCCGTGTCGTAGTCGCCGGCCGTGGCTACGCGCACCGTCTCGCCGATGGCTGCCGCCGTCACGCCCAGATCGGCCGCCTTGGCAAAATCGGGGCGCACGATGATTTCCGGGCGCACCAGCGAAGCGCTGGAATTGACGTTGCCGATGCCTTTCAGGCCGCGCAGTTCGCGCTCGACCTTTTGCGCCGCCGCCATCAGCGCTACTGGGTCTTCCGAGCGCAGCACCAGTTGCATCTTGACGCCCGTGTCGGGCGGCCCCACCGTGAAGCGGGCGCCGGGTATGGTATCGAGCTTGTGGCGCAGCTGCGTTTCCAGTCCTGCCATCGATTCCTTGCGCTCCGTGCGGTGCACGGTGGTCAGGGTTAGCACGGCGCGGCGCGCCTCGGCCGCCGCGCCGGGGGCGAAGGCGTCGCCGCTGGAGCCGCCGCCAATCGAACTGAAGACGCCCTTGATGCCCGGCGTCTGCATGGCCGCATCGCGCGCCATAGCTGCCACTGCCTGCGTTTCGCCCAGGGTGGAGCCGGGCGGCAGTTCCAGGTTGATTTGCGTCTGCGCGCGGTCGGCGGCCGGCACGAAACCTGTCGGCAGCAGCGGCACGAGCGCGATGGCGCCGATAAAGAACAGGGCCGCAGCGATGGCCGTGATGCCGCGGTGGTTCAGGCACCAGCGCATCACGTGCAGATAGCGCGTCATCAGCCAGCCATCCTGCTCTTCCTTGTGCGGCAGCGGTTTCAATAGGTAGGCGGCCATCATCGGCGTCAGCAGGCGCGCTACCACCAGGGAGGCCAGCACGGCCAGCACGGCCGTCCAGCCGAACTGCTTGAAGAACAGGCCGGGAATGCCGCTCATGAAGGCCGTCGGCAGGAACACGGCCACCAGCGCGAAGGTGGTGGCGATCACCGCCATGCCGATTTCGTCGGCCGCTTCCATGGCCGCTTCCATGGGCGACTTGCCCATGCGCAGATGGCGCTCGATGTTTTCGATTTCCACGATGGCGTCGTCGACCAGCACGCCGACGACCAGGGCCAGCGACAGCAAGGTGACGGTATTGAGCGTGTAGCCGAACCAGTAGATGCCGAGGAACGCCGGCATCACGGACAGGGGCAGGGCGGCCGCGGCCACCAGGGTGGCGCGCAAGTCGCGCAGGAACCACCACACCACCAGCACGGCCAGCAGCGCGCCTTCGTACAGCAGCTCCATCGAGCCATCGAAGTTTTCCTCGACGGGGAAGGCATTGTCGATCGACTGCTGCAGCACCACGTTGGGGTTTTCCTTCTGCAGATCGGCGATGGCGTCGCGCGCGCCCTTGGCGACGGCCACTTCGCTGGCGCCCTTGGTGCGGAACACTTCAAAGGCGACGACGGTCCTGCCATCCTGCTCGGCCAGCGCGCGCGGTTCGGCGACCGTGTCGCGCACGGTGGCCACCTGGTCCAGGCGCACATGGCGTCCATCCGGCAGCGGCACTTCCACGCGCGACAGTTCATCGGCCGTCTTGACGGTGGCGATGGTGCGAACCGACTGCTCGGCGCCGCTGATGTCGCCCCTGCCACCGGGCGCTTCGCGCTGCACCAGGCGCAGCTGGCGCGAGACGTCGAGGGCCGACACTTTCAATGCCGCCATGCGCGCCTCGTCGAGTTCCACCTGGATCTCGCGGTAAACGCCGCCCACGCGGGTGACGGCGCCCACGCCGGGCACGGTCAGCAGGCGCTTGGCCACCGTGTTGTCGACGAACCACGACAGGTCGGGCGCGTCGAGCGGGTTGTCCACGCCCCCTTTCGCCGTGGCGATAAAGGTCAGCACCACGCGCCCGGCCGTGGAAGCCTTGGTAACGGTGGGATCGCGCAGCTCGGCCGGCATGTCTGCCTTGACGCGGGCCACGGCGTCGCGCACATCGTTGACGGCTTCGGCAATCTGCTTTTCCAGGATGAATTCGACGGTCACCGTGACGACGCCATCGAGCACCTTGGTGTAGATGTTTTTCACGCCTTGCAGGGTGGCGACGGAGTCTTCGATCTTGCGCGCCACTTCCGTTTCCAGCTGGGCCGGCGCGGCGCCAGGCAGCACCGCGCTGACGGTGACGATGGGCAGTTCGATGTCAGGGAAATCTTGCACCGGGTTGGCCTTGTAGGCCAGCAGGCCGGCCAGGGTCAAGAGCGCAAACAGCATGATGGCCGGGATCGGGTTCTTGATCGAGAGGGAGGAAAAATTCATGGCCTCTCCTTACTTTTTCACTGCAGATGCTGCGGCAGTCTTGGTTGCTGGTGCCACGACCGGGTTTTGCACATTCCGCACCAGGTCGCCATCGTTGAGAAAGCCGGCCCCGCTGACGACAATTGTCGTGTCGGCCGTGATGCCGCCTACAATCTCGATGCGGTCGCTCAGGCGCCGTCCGGCCTGCACCTTGATCTGGCTGACCCGCTGGTCGGCATTCAGGCGGAAGGCATAGCTGAAGCCATCGCGCACGGCGATGGCCTGCTGCGGCACCGTCAGCGCGCCCGATGTGCCCAGTTCAAATTCGCCGCTGGCGTACATGCCGGCCTTGAATGGCGCATTGTTGCCGGTGCTGGCCGGCAGATCCACGTACACGAGGGCAGAACGGGTCTGCGGGTCGACCGTGGGAGCGATCATGCGCACCTTGCCCGTCAAAACGCTGCCATTGGCGGCCTTCACCTGCGCCACGGTGCCCGGTTTCAGATTCAGCAGCTCGGTGGCCGTCACTTCGGCGCGCCATTCGAGGCGGCCCTGGCGGATCATGCGGAACAGTTCCGTGCCGGCGCCCACGACGGAGCCGACGGTGGCAGAGCGCGAAGAGATGATGCCGCTGTCGGGCGCCACCACCTGTGTGTATTTCAGGCGCAGCTGCTGCGACGCCAGCTGCGCCTTGGCGGACGCGATGCGCGCGTTGGCCGTTTGTTCGGCCGTCAGATACTGGCTGATCTGCTGCGCGCTGATGGCGCCCGTGCTTTGCAGCGAGCGGGCGCGCTGCGCGTTGGCGGCTGCTTCGGCGGCATTCGCTTCGGCCTCCAGCACCGCCGCTTGCGCCTGCGCCACGTCGGCGTTCACCGTGTCGTTCGAGAACACGGCCAGCACCTGGCCGGCGCGCACCACGTCGCCCACGTTGACGCGCACGTCCGTCAGGCGCAGTCCGTTCGATTCGCTGCCGATGACGGCTTCCTGCCAGGCGGCCACGTTGCCGTTGGCCTTCAGCTTGATGGGCAGGCTGGCCGTTTGCGGCTTGGCCGTGGTGACGGTGAGCGCAGGCTTTTGTGCCGCGTTTTTATCCTTGGCATCGTCGGCCGCGGTGGAAGACGGGGAATACAGGGCCACGCCGGCGCCCAGCACCACAAAGAGGGTGGCCAGCGCGAGTGCCATCGGTTTCAAGGTCATTTTTTTCATGTTGTCGTATCCGTCAAAGTGCGTTGTTGGCGATGGCGCTGCTGCTGTTCCAGCCGCCGCCGGCGGCGCGGTACAGCGCTACCCAGGCGGCGCTGCGTTCGCGCTCGAGGTTGACCACCGTGTTTTCGGCGGCCAGGCGCGTGCGGCGCGCGTCTTCCAGTTCGATCAGGCTGGCCAGGCCATTCTTGTAGCGGTCCTCGGTGGCGACAAACGACACGCGGTAACCTTCCAGGGCCGTTTTGGCGTGGCCGCTGCGTGCGTCCGTGCTGGCCAGGTTGACCAGCGCCTCTTCCACTTCGCGCACGGCCTGGCGCACGCCGGCGCGGTATTTCAGCACCGCTTCGTCATAGCGCGCCGACGCCGCATCGACCTGGGCGCGGCGGGTGCCGCCGTCGAAGATGGGCAGGCTGACGGCCAGCGGCCCGATGCTCCAGGTGCTGGCCGTGATGCTGTCGCCGCCGCTGCGGATATTGCCCTTGCCGATGGAGCCGGCCAGGCTCAGACGCGGGTAGCGCTGCGCCTGCGCGCCGCGCACTTCGAAGCTGGCCGCCGCCACTTCGCGTTCCGCGCTGTAGATGTCGGGACGCTGGCCCAGGGTTTGTGCCGGCAGTTGCGCAATCGCCACAGGCGAGGGTGCAACAAAGGGGCTGGCCGCCAGTTTCTGGCGCAGCGACGCTTCCGGCATGGCCGACAGGGCCACCAGCGCCTTGATATTGACATCGCAGGCGGCGCGCTGTTCGATGGCGCGGCTGGCGCCTTCGGCGGCGCTGGCACGGGCCAGGGCAGCGTTGGCGGGCGGCTGGAAGCCGGCGCCGGCGCTCAGTTCCGTCAGGCGTGCCGAATCGCGGCGCGAGACGGCATCCTGTTCGGACACTGTTTGCAACTGCTGGCAGGTGCGCAAGGCGTAGTACTGGTTCGCCACTTCGGCGGCGACCGAGACGCGGGCCTCATGCCAGCCGGCGCGTGCGCTGTCGTAGCGCTCCTGCGCCGCATCGCGCGTGGCGCGCTTGGCCCCAAACACATCGATTTCCCACGAGGCTTGCAGGGCGGCCTGCGAGGTGGTGCCGCCCGGCTGGGCCGATTGCTGGCTGGTGCGCACCACGCTGCCTGTTGCGTCGAGCGTGGGCGCCAGCGCGGCGCCGCTGGCCACTCGGTCCGCGCGCGCCTGCACGATGCGCGTGCCGGCGGCGGCGATGGTCGGGCTGACCTGCTGCGCATCGGTGATTAATTCCACCAGCAGGCTGTCGCCCTGGCCCTGCCACCAACTGGCCAGGTCCGTCAGCTTGCCGTTATGCGGCAACGGCGCCTGCCACTGCGCGGGTGCGCTAGCTGCCACCGCTGCGGGTGGCCCCTGCAGGGCGCAACCGCCCAGCGCCAGCACGATGCTGGCGGCCAGGACGCGTTGAACGGTGCATTGAATAGTCGTCATGCTGGTCCTTCTGCTTGTCATTGAGCGGTAGGGGGAGAGGGAGGAATGGCCAGGCGCCGGCGTTCCACGTCGGCCATGGCCAGCGCATAGTCGGTCATGCGCGCCAGCCAGGTGTCGATCGCGTGCGGCGTTTCCAGCAGTTGCGGACGCAAGGTTTGCAGTACCTCGGCGCCCACCATGTGCTGCAGGGCCAGTGAAGCGATGGAAAACGCCAGCCGATGCATGTCGTCGCTGTTGTCGGGCGCGCCCAGGTGGTGTGCCAGCACGCGCGTGAGCGCCTCATGTTCGGGACGGATGTTCTGGTCGATCTCGCGTGCCCACAGGCCTGTCGGTTCGAGCATTTCGCGGCACCACAGGCGCATGCAGTCGCGCGCGATTTCTCCCTGCTGCATGGGGGCGAGCAATTGCGCATAAAAGCCTTCCAGGCTTTGGCGCAGGGTGAAATGGGGTTGCTCGTACAGGGCGATATTGTCTTGCGGAGCCGACGACTGCTGGGCGAAGGCGGCGCGGTACAGGCCCGCCTTGTCGCCAAAATAGTAGCTGATGGCGGCCGCGTTCGTGCCGGCCGCTTGCGCCAGTTCGCGCGTGGACGTCTTGGCGTAGCCCTGTTCGGCAAATAGCCGGATGGCGCTATGCAGCAGCCGCTCGCGCGACTGTTCGCCGTCGGAACGGGGCTTGCGCCCGTCGTCGGCGTGGGAAGTGGGGATGGCGTTTTTTTCAATCATGCCGGAGATTTAATCATATATCTCAAACGATTGATATAACTAAATCGGTTGATTTAGTTAAGGGAAGATGAAGAAAATGTAAAACGCGGGCAAAAAAAAGCCCGCGGTGGTATTCGCGGGCTAAATCCAATGTTCGGAGAACGAATTGGAGGAGACAGTTCCACTATAGCGCTGAAAATGGTGCAGTGCAATACCGTAGAACTACTATATCGGTCTCTCCTGGATAGCAAAAAATCAGCATTCCATGTTGCGGCGCACAGAAGCTCAGGCCTTGCTGCGCAGGGCCAGCGTAAAGGTGCTGCCGGAACCGTAGTCGCTGTTGAAGAACAGGGCGCCGCCGATGGCGTTGGCCAGATTCTGGCACAGGTACAGGCCCAGTCCCGCGCCTTCCACGTGGCGCGTGGAAGTGGAATCGAGCTGCGAGAAGGCCTGGAACAGCTTGGCCTGGTCTTCTTCCTTGATGCCGGCGCCGCTATCGGCGATGCTCATTTCCGTCACCAGCACACCGTCTTCCTCGCGCTGGGACAGGCTGATGCGCACCGTGCCCTGTTCCGTGAACTTGATGGCGTTGTTGAGCAGGTTGATGAGGATTTGCGTCAGTGCGCGGCGGTCCGTGTCGATGATGGCGGGCGGGCGGCCCGCTTCTCCCAATCCCATTTCCAGCGCCAGGCCTTTTTGCTGGGCCAGTGGGCGCAAGGTGTCGGCCACTTCGGCCATCAGCTCCTGGCAGTGCACGGGTTCGATCGACAGGGTCAGCTTGCCCGCTTCGATCTTGGCCACGTCGAGGATGTCGTTGATCAGCGAGAGCAGATGGCGCGCGCTGGCGCGGATGGTGTTGAGTTGCTTGTCCTGGTCGGACGTCAGGGGGCCGGGCAGTTTCATCAGCAGCGCGCCGGTAAATCCTATGATGGCGTTCAGGGGCGTGCGCAATTCATGCGACATATTGGCGATGAAGGCCGACTTCATGCGGCTCGCTTCGGCCAGCTCCAGGTTTTTCAGGGCGATTTCGCGGTTGATGGTTTCCAGTTCGGCCGCATGGTGCGCCAGGCGCATGTTCAGTTCGATCACCTGGCGCTCGCGCGCTTGCAGTTCGCCGTTGACCTGCACCGCCTGTTCATAGGTGGAGATCAGCAAATCGAGGATTTGCTGGCGCTCCGCATTGATGAAATGCTTCTGGTCACCCAGGTACAGGGCGATGCCGATTTCCACATTCTGGTTCTTGCGCAGTTTCTGGTTCATCAGCATGTGGCTGATGCGGTTGAGCAGGTAGTCTTCCGCATAGGGCTTGCGGATGAAATTGTCGGCGCCGCACTCGATGCCGCGGATGATGTCCTTCGGGTCGTTGAGCGAGGTGACGAGGATCACGGGAATGTCGCGCAGGGTCGGATCGGACTTGATGGCACGGCACAGGTCGTAGCCATTCATTTCAGGCATGACTATATCGGACAGCACCAGGTGCGGCTTGCGCTCGCGGATGGCGGCCAGGGCCAGCTGGCCATTCGCCGCCACGCGCGCATTGTAGTGCAGCGACTGGATCAGGCGGCGCAAGCGCTCCGCCTGGGTCGGGCTGTCTTCGACGATCAGGATCTCGATTTCGTCAGGCTTGATTTGGTTGTTGGAGTCCACAGACCTCTCCTAGGATTTCAGTGTGGTGATGCTGGGCGCCGTGAGCGCGCCCTATCGACATCGTATGACTATATCGGATTTAGGTCTGTAAAAGTAACTTACAAGTAACTATTTTGGCCACAGGGAATGTTGTGGCCAACGCTTAATTCTCGCCCTGGAACTGGCCCGCGCGATATGTCAGCACGAGCGTGTCGCGGTGGCCATGTTCGCCGATGGGCTGGATCGGCGTCGATTCGTGGATCACCGCCGCATCGTCGAGCAGCAGCAGCGACCATGGCTCACTCAGGGTAAAGCGCTTGCCGTTGGGACCATTGGCTTCGAAGATGCGTGTCTCGCCGCCCTTGACCTGTTCGCGTCCGATCAGCAGCACGGCGACGAAATCGACGCCGTCGCGGTGCGCGCCTTCCGGCGTGGGGCGGCCGATGCCATCGGTCGTATCGATGCGGAACTGGTGCGCCTCGATGAACCACGGCTGGCTACCCTTGACCTGCGAGCAGGCGTCGCCCAGCGCGCGGATCAGCTGTTGCCAGGCTGGTTGTGCGACGATGGCTGGCTCGACCGGCTCGAACAGGCGGTGCATGCCGCCATGCAGGGCGTTGTATTCGACCGGTTGCCAGTGCGGACGGTGCGCCGTCTGCGTCAGGCGCGCGCCATCCTGCACGAAGCAGGAGTGGCGCCGGCGGCGATAGCGGCCGCCATCCTTCAGGTAATTGTCCAGCGCCAGGGTGTTCCAGCTCAGTTCCAGCGCGCGCAGCGCGGCCAGCGGGCAGCCGGCCAGCGCGGCCACGTCCTGTGGGCGCAAGACGGCATAGCCATCATCGCGCAAGGCGTCCTTGATGTGGGACGGGTCGGTAAAGATCGGTGCGGAAGTGCTCATGGCGGTGCGGGCCGGAACGCGGCCTGTATCAGTTTATCCAGCCTGGCATTCTACGACTTCGCGGCAACTCTTGTGTTACGTCCGCCAGGAATTATGCTTGTTGCGTTAAAAATTCTTTACCAGGGTCAGGCGCAACGAGCGCGATTCCACCGGATGGAAGTGGATATCGTCGACCGGCTGCGCCTCGCCGGGTAGGCGCGAGGCATAGTAGTAATCGATGGCCGAGTCGCGCCGGTTGGTCAGGTTGTAGCCTTCGACCTCCACGCGCAAGGCCTTGTCGATCTGGTAGGCGATGCGCCCGTTCAAGCCCACGCTGGCCGACGAGCGCACGCTGTTGTCTTCAATCAGAGGACGCGGGCCGAAGTAGCGCAGGCGCAAAGAGCCCGACCATGGCCCGCGCGGCGTCACCGTCATGGCCAGCTGGGCCACGCCTTCGATGGCGCCGGGGATGAAGTCGCCCGCCGGGTCGCTGCCGCGCGCGCGCGCCCGCGCATACGCCAGGTCCAGCGACAGCCAGCTGGCCGCCTTGTAGTAGCTGGAAAACTCGATGCCGTAGCGGCGGCTGGGGCGGCCCGCCTCGGTGGCGCCAGCGTCGCCGATGAACAGCAGCTCGGAATCGAAGTCCAGGCGGTACAGCGACAGCGACGTTTGCAGGCCGGCGATGGCGTCGCTGCGCAAGCCCAGTTCCAGGGCGCGCGAGCGCACCAGGGGCGTGACCTTGTCGGCCGTTACACCCGTCTTCGGGTCGACTGTGATCGTCGTGCCGCGCGCGTCGTTGCTGTGAAAGCCATTGCCGATGTTGATATACGCTTCCGTGTCGCGCCACGGCCCCGCGATCACGCTCAGGCTGGGGCTGAACAAATGGTCGCTGGCCGTACCCGAATTGGTGGCGCGGTCGCTGCGCACGTCGAAGCGGTAGGCGTCCGCACGCAGGCCGGCCACGCTGCGCAGCCAGCGCGACCAGCGCGTACTGTTTTCGCCATACACGCCGATGCTGGTTTCGATGATATGGTCTTGCCGCGTGGTCGACAGGATCTGGCGCTGGCGCGTGTTGTACAGGCCATTGTGAATATTGTCATTCTGTAGCTGCAGGCCGATGGTGGTGTCGCTGCTGCCCCTGTCCGTGTGGCGGTGCCAGGTATGGCTGGCATCCAGGCCGGCAGTCACGCGCCGGTCGGGCTGGGCGAACTGGTCGCCGTTATCGGGATCGTCCAGCGCATACGTGAAATTCGAGAACAGGTCCAGGCGGTTGGCGATCACATACGCGCTGACTTTGGACGATATGTCGTCCGTCGTCTGGCGCCAGGCGCCTGACAGGCTGTAGCGCTGCGCCTTGCCGCCATCGCTGGCATCGATGGCGTCGAAGCGGCCCAGCGTGCCGTCCTGCACGGCGCGCAGCGGAATCTGGTCGGTGGCATGCCAGCTGGCGTCATACGCCATGGCCGTGACGTTGAGCCGTTGTTGGCATAGCCTACACTGTAGCGCAGCACGCCATTGAGCTTGCGGTAGCGGTCCGGCTGCGTGAACGGGCCATCGTTATGCTGCGCTTCGAGCGCGTACAGCAGGCTGCCGTCGCCGGCATCGAATGTATCGGCCAGCAGGGCGCGGCGAAAGCCGTTCTGCCCGATGCCCACGCTGGCGATGCCCTGCGTCAGGCGGTTCGCGTAGACGATGGACGCCGCTCCCGCCGAGGAAAAATCGCCTTGCGCCGCCGAATACGGCCCCTTTTTGTAATCGAGGCGCATGGCCAGTTCGGGGATCAGGAAGTTCAGGTCCGTCCAGCCCTGGCCGTGGCCATGGCTGCGCTGGTTGACGGGCATCTCGTCGACGGTAGTGCGCAAGTCCGTACCGTGATCAAGGTTGAAGCCGCGCAGGTAGAACTGGTTGGCCTTGCCTTCGCCGCTATGCTGGCTGACGATCAGCCCCGGCACGGCTTCGAGCAATTCGCCGGGCCGGTAGCTGGTGCGCGCCTCGAGCTGCTTTTGCGTGACGCTGCCCGCGTTGGCCGAATCGGCCACGCCCAGCTGGTTCATGCGCGAACCGTCGACCAGCACGCGCTGGAACATGTCGTCGGCGTGGGCGGCCGGTGAAAACAGGACGGCGAGGAGGAGGGCAAGATAGCGTGGCGTCATGGGTGTCTGGGTATGGCGGCGGTGGGGTCTGGCGTTGTTTACCGGATCGGCAGTTCCGTGTTCTGGCGGTCGAAAGTCAGCGTCTGGATGGTGCCGCTGTCTTGCACATTGAGGGTGTTACGCTGGCTGGGCAGGAAATCGATCAGCAACTGGTTGTGGATGCGCGTGGCGGGGGCCAGGCGCGTGTGCTCGATTTCCTGGAAGATGACCACGTTGTCGGCATTGACCTTCATGCCGACCCAGTTCAGACGCAATCGCTTGCCGTCCGGCGCCACGAGATAAAACTGTTTTTCGACATAGCGGCGCAGGGCCGCTTCGCTGTCTTCCTGGCCCAGGTCGAACTGGCGCTGGTACAGCTGCGTCAGCAGCGCCTCGACGTCGTGGCCCGTGTAGGTGTGCACTACTTCCGTGTTGCCGCTGGCCGCGTTATAGCTGATGTCGGCGATGCCCATGTGGAAATTGTGGGCGCCAGCGGCCATGCTGGCGCAGGCCAGCAGGCTTGCCGCGAACATGCGCCAGCGCTTCATGCCTCGTCGCCCTTGTCCGAGCCGCCGCTCTTGCCTTTCAATGGCGTATGAAAATCGCGCATCAGGTTATCCTTGGGCGACTTCTCGCTCTTGAACAGTTCCAGGCGCGATGGCGTGACTTTTCTCGGCCAGGCGTTGTTGCTGGTGTCGATGTCGGCCGTTTCCCAGTACGGGTCCTGCACCAGGCCCACCATCGGTTCATCCGTGATGACGACCTTGGTGATTCTCTTGGGCGAGTAGCGCCACACTTCGGCCGGCACGCGCTCGACGTACTTCTTGCCGCTTTTCAGTTCGATCTCCAGGATCAGGGGCATGACCATGCCGCCCAGGTTCGACAGGTCGACCAGGTACAGGTGCTTGCCCTGTTTCAGCAAGTCCTTTTCCCATGGTTCCAGGCCGGCCAGCGCTTCGGCATAGCTGTTGCGGTCCTTGTTGGTCACCGTGAAGTCGTCGTGCTGGTTGTAGAAATCCTTCAGTTCCGGATGCGCGTCGACGCGGCGCGGCATACCCTTGTTGGCGCGGCTCGTGACGGATTCGGGCTGGGCATCCTTCTGCGCCTTCTTCCAGGCTTTTTCCGTTGCCGGATTTTTGGAACTCACGCCATATTCGCTGATGCCGTCAATGCTGATGTCGACCGGATCGGTGGTGTAGAACCAGCCGCGCCAGAACCAGTCCAGGTCCGTGCCGGACGCGTCTTCCATGGTGCGGAAAAAGTCGGCGGGCGTGGGGCGCTTGAATTTCCAGCGCTGCGCATATTCCTTGAACGCGTAGTCGAACAGTTCGCGCCCGAGGATGGTCTCGCGCAGGATGTTCAGGCCCGCCGCCGGCTTGGCGTAGGCGTTGTTGCCGAACTGCAGCAGCGATTCGGAGTTCGTCATGATCGGCACTTGGTCGCGGCTGCGCATGTAGTCGACGATCTCGCGCGGCTCGCCGCGCGAGGCCGGATAGTTCTCTTCCCAGGCCTGCTGCGCCAGGTATTGCACGAAGGTGTTCAAGCCTTCGTCCATCCACGTCCATTGGCGCTCGTCCGAGTTGATGATCATCGGGTAGTAGTTGTGACCCACCTCGTGGATGATCACGCCGATCAAGCCATACTTGGTGCGCTTGGAGTAAGTCAGCTCGCCCGTCTTTTTGTCTTTCACCGGACGGGGGCCGTTGAACGAGATCATCGGATACTCCATGCCGCCAACGGGGCCGTTGACGGAGATGGCCGTCGGATACGGGTAGTCTATGCTGTATTTGTTGTACTGTTCGATCGTGTGCACGATGGCTTGCGTGCTGTACTTTTCCCACAGCGGATTGCCCTCTTTCGGATAGTAGGACATGGCCATCACGTCGCTGCCGCCCTTCTTGTAGCCCTGCGCATCCCAAATGAACTTGCGGCTTGAGGCCCAGGCGAAGTCGCGCACATTGGCCGCCTTGAAGTGCCAGGTCTTTTGCGCGTGGCTGACGGATTTTTCGGCCGCCTCGGCTTCTTTTTGCGTGACGATGATGACGGGCTTGTCGCTGCTGCGTGCCTTTTCCAGGCGCTCGCGCTGCGCGGCCGACAGCACGTCTTGCGGATTTTGCAGCGCGCCCGTGGAGGCGACGATATGGTCGGCGGGGACGGTGAGCTGCACGTCGTAGTCGCCAAATTCCAGCGTGAATTCGCCCGAGCCGAGGAACTGTTTGTGCTGCCAGCCGGCCGCGTCGTAGTAGGCCGCCATGCGGGGGAACCACTGCGCCACTTCGAACAGGGCGTTCTTGTCGTCGAAGACTTCATAGCCGGCGCGCCCGCCCAGCACCTTCTGTTCATTGATGCGGTAATCCCAGTCGATCTGGAAGAAGAAATCCTGGCCCGGTTTCAAAGGCTGCGGCAGGTCGATGCGCATCATGGTGCGGTTCACTACATGTTTCAAAGGCTGGCCATCCGCGCCTGTCAAGCGGCGGATATGGAAGCCGCCCTGGAAGTCGCCGCGCGCCAGGATGCCGCGCAAGCCTTCGAACTTCATCGTTTCTTCGCCCGTCGTTTTGGCCCACGCCTGGCGCGAGGGCGCCGTGGTCATGCGGCGCGCGTCGGAATCGGGCTGGTAGATGTTCTGGTCCAATTGCACCCACAGGTAGCCGAGGGTGTCAGGCGACTGGTTATGGTAGGTGATGCTGCCGCTACCGGCGATCTCGCGTTTGGCTTCGTCCAGCGTGGCGCGGATGGTGTAGTCGGCGCGTTGCTGCCAGTAGGCGTGGCCCGGCGCGCCGGAGGCGGTGCGGTAGGTATTCGGGGTGGGCAGTACTTCTTCGAGCTGGCGGAACTTGTCGTCGAATGGTTCGGCAGCGAAAGCCGACACGGTAAAGCAGAGAGCCAACGAGGCTACGGAGCTGAAAGGTATGCGCATAGTCACCCTGATGTTGTTGTAGAGAAATAGTGGCAACTATTCTATACGCAGGGTGGGGCCATCCTTGTATCGATTTGTAATAAAGAAAGGTGGATTTTGCGCCAGCTTTTTCCTGGCGCTGTCAGGAGGATGCTTTACCTGATTTTGCTCGGGAAAGTAGCGCTTTTACTCACTTTTCATCAGGCTGTCGCGCAACTGGTTCAGTTGTTGTTTCATGTCCACAACTTGCTCCACGCTGCAGTGGCTGGCCGTCAGGATGGCTTCGGGCAACAGGGCCGCTTCTTGGCGCAGCTGGTCGCCTTGCTGCGTGAGGGAAATGATGACCTGGCGCTCGTCGCTGGCGGCACGCGCACGCGTCAACAGGCCCGCTTGCTCCATGCGCTTGAGCAGAGGCGTCAGGGTGGCCGAGTCGAGGAACAGGCGCTCACCCACTTCCGATACCGTCAAGCCGTCGTGTTCCCACAGCACCATCATTACCAGGTATTGCGAATACGTCAGGCCGAGTTTACGCAGGAGCTTGCGGTACAGTTTGTTCATGGCAAGCGAGGTCGAGTACAGCGCAAAGCATAGCTGGCTGTCCAGGCGCGGCACCTGGTGCAAGGGGTTGGGGGCGGCAGTGGTATCCATAGGGATAGTATATATAGCGCGCTATTCAATTGCAAGCGAGTGCCGGCGGGTAGATGGCACACCGGCTTGCCCTGGCCGGTGCCTTCCGTTCAGTCTTGGTAGCGCTGGCGCAGCAGTTCGAGCATGGCGACATTCTGTTCCCACGCGTCGCTCACCGGTTGCTGCGTCCAGGGCAGGGTTTGCGTGTATGGCGCGGGGCCGAATTCCGGCGTGAATGTCATGCGCTCGGCGCCGGCTGCGCGGCGCAGGGCGACGATGGTATCCCACCACGCCAGGTGGGCATCCAGCGCTGCCTTGGCTTCCGGCGCACGGAAGTCGGCCACCTGCGGCCCTTGTGCATGACCCACGCGCGCATGCACGTGGCGCACCAGCGGCAGCACCTGCGCCAGGGTTGGCGGCTGGTCTTCCAGCAAGGATTCGCAGGCGCAGCACCAGTGCGACAGGTCGGCCGTCAGCGGCAATTGCGGATACTGCGCCAAATAGGGCAGCAGCAGCATCGGGTGGCCGCTGAAGCGGCTGCGGTGGATCTCATGCACGATGGGCACACCGTGCTTTTCCGCGATGGCGGCGGCCAGATCGAGCAGCTCTGCGTTTTGTGCCTGGCTGTAGTAATCCTTGCCCGTGTGCGTGTTGACCAGCACGGGACGCGCCAGGCAGGCGTTTTCCAGCAGTTCCGCGAGGGCGGCGCGGTGCTGCTCGAAGTCGCGGTGGAACACAGTTTCCCATTGCGCGGCGATCAGTTCCAGGCCTGCTTGCGCGATGCGGTCCGTCCATTCCTCGCGCAGGGCAGCGTCCAGCGGCAGCGACATTTCAATGCCGTCGAAACCGGCCGCCAGCACCTTGTCGATGAAGACCTCGGGCGCCAGGTGGTTATTGCCCCAGTGGGCGGCGTAGACTTCGATGCGCATCAGACGAAGCCCCGCACAGGGAACGCCGCGTCGCGCTGGATCCAGTTGTGGGCTGCGTATGCGGTCTGGCCGTCCGTCGCATGCAGGGTATAGGCGTGGCGCGAGACGGGCGAGCGGTTCGGCGCGCTGTAATGGGGCAGCAAGCCGTGGAAGCAGACCAGGGCACCGGCTTTCACTTCCAGCGGCACGGCCGTGCTGTCGTCGGGCCACGGCATGGTATCGAGTTTTTCCACGCGCACGGCGTCGCCGTTGCGGATGAAGCGTTCGCGCAAGGGGCCGCGGTGGCCGCCCGGTTCCGCCCACAGGCAGCCATTGTCCAGGGTCGCGTCTTCCAGCGCGAACCAGAAGGTGGTCACGCTGATGGGCGTGGTCTCGAAATACGTGGCGTCCTGGTGCCAGCGCACTTCGCCGCCGATGCCGGGCTGCTTGAAAATGTACATCGATTGCCATACCTGCGCGTCTGCCAGGCCCAAGTCGCGCGCCACTTCGGCCAGCTTCGGGTCGGCCGAAAAAGCGCGGAAGACGGGATCCAGGTCATGCATGGCGTGGCCGATCTTGTTGATCGACAGCGATTTCGCCTGCTTTAACTGGCCGTCCGCGCCGAACGCTTCTTCCTCGAAGAAGCAGCGGATGGTGTTGTCGGAAGCGAGAAAATAGTCGTTGGTGTTTTTGGCCTGGTCGCGCGTGGTGAAGATGGACTGGCTGACGCTAGGATCGAATTCGTTGACAATCTGCTCGGCGCGCGCGCGCAAGGAGGCGATTTCGTCCGCGCCCTTGAAATCGGGCAAGATGATGTAGCCGTCGCGTTGGTATTGTTCTTGTTGTGATTGATTCAGCATGGCGGCGGCTCCGGAGGTCAATGGAAAGCGCCATTGTAGGATGGGCGAAGGCGGCAAACAATTGGCAGTAGGTTGACAGATTGTCGCTAAAACGAAGACAATATTTGATATGGATCAACTAAAAGCGATGGAAATTTTTGTCGAAGTGGCGCGCCAGCGCAGCTTCACTGTGGCCGGCCAGCGCCTGGGCCTGACGCGGGCCATGGTCAGCAAGACCATCATGCAGCTGGAAGAACGCCTGCATGCGCGCCTGCTGCACCGCTCCACGCGCGAAGTGAGCTTGACGGATGCGGGGCGTGCCTACCTGGCGCCGTGCATGGCCACCGTCAGCCAGGCGCAAGAAGCGGCGCGCATGGTGGCGCACGTGGCGCAGGCCGGTGCGGGGGCGGAGCTCGCCGGGCCGCTGCGCATCCAGGCGCCATCGAGTTTCGGTAGCGTGTGGTTGGCCGACGCTGTCGCCCGTTTCAGCCTGCTGCACCCGCAGGTGCAGGCCGAGTTGTTTGTCGACGATGCGCTGCTCGATCCGATACGCCATGGTTTTGACTTGACCATCCGCGTGGGCGGCATCCCGGACAGCAGCGCGCTGGCCATGCGACCGCTGGCGCCGTGCCGCGCAGTGCTGTGCGCCAGTCCCGCCTACCTGGCGCAGTGGGGTGTGCCGCAGACGCCGCAAGAGCTACTGAAGCACCAGTGCCTGCATTTCAGCCATCTGACCGATGGCACGAACTGGCATTTCCAGCGCGGGGTGGGCGACAAGCAAGAAGAGGTGAGCGTGCGCGTGCAGGCGGGCTTCACGGCGAACAATGGCCTGGTGCTGCACCAGGCGGCGCAGCGGGGGCTCGGTATCGTCTACAGCACTACCTTCCTCGCCTGGCGCAATCTGCTCGACGGCAGCCTGATGCCCGTGCTGTCCGGCTGGGACCTGCCGCTGAATCACTTGAGCGCCCTGTATCCGGCCAGCCGCCAGCCATCGCCCAAGGTGCGCGCGCTGATCGATTTCCTGGTGGCCGAATACCAGCCCGTGCCGCCTTGGGACCGCGAGCTGGAGGCGGCGGGATTCTTCAACTGACGGTCAGTTGAAGGCGACGGGTTCCAGCGTCCACGCACCATCCGCATACACGCGCTCGTCGTCCAGATAAACGGCTTCGGTGACAGCGAAGATGTCGACATGGTAGCGCGCATCCTTGCGCTTGAATTGCGGTTTGGTGTAGACGCCATGTTTGGCGCCCAGCGACAAATGGATGCCGCACATGCGTTCATACGTACCGATATCGTTGACCAGCTGCTCGCGCGAAAAGGCGCGGTTCATGCCGAAGCCCAGTTCGCGCACCCACACGTCGCCTTCGTGGGCGCGAATGATTTCCAGCATGGCGGTAAATTCTGGCGTGGCGTGTTCGGTGCCCGTCACGCGGCCCTTCTCGATGATCAGGGTAATCGGCGTATCGGGGCGGTTGACCATGAAGTGCGTATCGCCAAAGACAAAGATGCGCACGCGGCCATTCACCGCTTCCAGGTCCTGCGCTTCCGTAAACACTTCGCCCAGGGGGAACTGGCCGCCAATATTGTTCATGCCGCTGTAGTCGCCGATATTCAGCTTGGCCGATTCGAACGGTGAGGCGAACACCAGTTGCTCTCCGCCGCTGTCGACCATGCCATGACGGGCGCGGTCGATGCGCGCCTTGAGCGCATGTCCCACGCCCCGGTAGTAGGCCGGGTCGTAGGCCAGCGAAGCGATGTAGTGCAGTCCCTGCACGCCAGGCATGCGCGACAAATGCACGTGTTCGATCACTTTCAAGCCCCGCTTGAAAAGCTCGATGCGGATGCGGAACGCTTCCAGGCGGAAGCTGGTCGACTGGATCAGCACGACGAGGCTGCCGGCCGGCAGTTCGGCAAACGCGGCCAGCACGGCGTCGGGCGTGACCTCGTCGAAATCGATGAAGCTCGCGTCCGGCAAGGCCTGGCGATAGGCTTCCGTCAACACGACGTTGAGCCAGCTGCGCTTGTCGCAGACGATCAGCGCCGGTTCGTCCGGGCGGTGACAGATGGCCATGGCCAGCAGGTCGGCCACGTTTTGCGCGGCCACTTCGGTGGCGGCGGCGCTGATGGCATCGAGCCGGCTGGTGTCATTCTCGGGAAGCGTCATGGTGCGGATTTCGTCTGGCGTATAGTAAACCAGGCATTATAAGGCGATTGCCGGGCGTGTCGTCGATACTGCGCCGTTTCAGGCTTGCTTCTGTGGCAGGGATGCTCAAGCCCCACCGGGGAAGGCCGATTATCTTGTGTAGTGCTGTATGGCAATGTATTATTTGTAAAACAGGCCAGATACACGAGCGGCATGCGGCGTGTACGCATGGCGGTTTTTGCAATATGATGCAGGACGACACCCTCCTGATAAGGATGGTGCAATGAATAGACTTCGACGAGTGTGATGCGATGAGTGTGATTGGACAAGATATTCCGATGGAACGGCCCGATGCGGATGGCCGCGCGGCCCTGCTTGTGCCCATTGCAAGCGTCAAGGAAGATGTGCTGTTGACGATACGCAGGGGCGCGGCCATCGTCGGCTTCGCCAACCACGACCGTACCGTCACCGTGTATTTTGAAAGCAACCGTTTCGACGATCCTGCGCTGGCGAAGTGGGAACACAAGGCGCGCAAGGCCTATGATCGCCTGATCGATAATGCCCCCACCGTATCGAAGCTCACCACCAGCCCCGCCAATTTCGAGCAAATCGGCTATATCAATGGCAAGGGCATCACCATCCGCCATATGGATAGCCTGAAACGCTGGCTGACGTATTCGGAGGCGATGCAGACTTGCCCCGAGAATGAGATTATTCCCCGCACTGTTATCGCCAAAGCCGAAAGCGTCAAAGTCTGATTTCGACGTGGCGCCCAGCCCTGGGCATTTTTCAGGCGTTCATGGCATGCGGACGATTAGGCAGGGCGTTATTGTTGCCTTTGCTTTGCCTTGCTGTACTGGCTGACTGTACCCTCCCTACACCACGATAATATTCGCCTGCGCCTGGAGCGGGCAGGGCTGCTTGCCTTCGGCGATCGGCCGGCCTGGCGTGGTCTCTCCTCCCAGCGCCAGGTCGTCGTGCCGTTTTTGCCGTCGCGTAAGGTAATATTGCGACAAGGCGCAGCCGGGATCTGGCGACAGCATTGGCCGCTGCGCTCGCCAAGAGGAATGACGATATGAACCAGCAAGACGTGCGCAGGGCGACGGGGCGCACCCAGGAAAAGGTTGGAATGTGCTTGAAAAAGTGAATGAACGTTGTATTAACGCCGCTTGCGGCCGGGAATTGCTGCTGCGCGTGGCTTGTTGTCCATTTTGCGGCACGCGCCAGGCGGCCGAACCCATTGTTTTGCAGAAAGTAGTGCCGCCGCCGGTGCCGCGCATGCCACCACCACCGCCGGTGCCCGTCGTCCCGCCCGATCCTGTGCCGCCGCCCGCGCCGCAGTCTGCTCCCGCTCCCAAGCCCGTTCCGCCGCCGGTTTCCGTGCCAGCCAAGGCGCCGCCCGCGAAACCGGCCGCCAAGGGTTCAGTACCGCCGCCGCGCCCGCCCGTGCGCTTGCGCACCTGGATCGCGGCGGCCTTGGTACTGACCGGTATCTGGTTCTTCAACAAGCCCGCCGACAAGCCGGCCAGCGTGGCGGAACAGGTCGAGGCCGCCACTGCGCTGGCGGCGCAGTGCGACCTGGACGGGGCGCGCAGTACGCTGGCCATGCTGAAAAGCGCCAAGGCGCCCGCCGCGCACCTCAAGCGCTTGCAAGCGACCATTACCAAGTCGGCCGCCGCGTGCGACCGGCAACAGCAGCGGGCACAGGCATGGACGGCGCTGCAAGACGGCGTCAAGCAGGCGCTCGATGCGGGCAAGCCGGATCTGGCCGCCACGCGCCTGGCCATCTACGTGAAACGTTGGGGCGACGATCCCGACAGCCTGGAACTCGACGCCAAGGTGAAAGTGGCGCAAGCCAGCGCCCAGCTCGACGTGGCCGACACTTGCCTGGCCAGGTCGGACCGCGCCTGCCTGGAAAGCAGCCTGATCGCCGCCGAGCGCTACAAACGGCCGGAACTGGTGGCGCGCACGCAGGCGCTGCGCACGGCCTTGTCGCAACTGCTCGAGCGTTCGCTGCTGGACGCGGCGCCGGGACAATAACCTGGCGCCAGCAGCTAAAGCGCCCGCCGCGGCCAGGCCGGGCGGGCGTCGTATTGCCGTTTGAACCGACGCTTACTCTTGCGGCACCAACGCAAGCGCCGCGCTGAAGTCGCCCATCGGCTTGCCGCCGTTGGCCACCAGTGCCTTGTCGCGTAGCGTCAAACCGTCGAGCACGGGCAGGGCAAAGCGGTGCGTGATGGCGCGCAGGATCGAGGCCGAATCGTATTGCGTATGGTCAACCAAGCCCTTTTTCACGTACGGCGAGACGAGGATGGCCGGCACGCGCGTGCCCGGCCCCCAGCGGTCGCCCTTCGGCGGCGCGGCGTGATCGTAGAAGCCGCCGTTTTCATCGTAGGTGACGATGACCAGCATGTTTTTCCACTGCGGACTCTTTTTCAGCTGGGCGATGACGCTGGCGATATGCGCGTCGCCGTCGGCCACGCTGGCGTAGCCCGCATGCTGGTTCAAATTGCCCTGCGGCTTGTAGAAGGCCACGGGCGGCAGCTTGCCGGCGCTGGCGTCGCTGAGGAACTGGCTGTCGAAGTCGCGCAGGTGGGCGGCGCGGTAGCCGGGCGCTTTCACCGGGTCCATATTGGCAAAGTAATTGAACGGCTGGTGATGGAACTGGAAGTTCGGCGGATTCGGGAAGCTGCCAGCGCGCGCGCTGGCCGTGGCCAGGGCCGTCGTATCGTTCCAGGCGCCCGCATACCAGGCCCAGTCGATGTTCTTGCCAGAGAGCAAGTCGCCGATATTCGTCTGCGTCTGCTGCGGCAGGGTGTTGGCTTTGCCCGTGTCCGCATACAGCTTGCTGCTGTCGCCGGACGCGGGGGCGTTGCTGCTGGGCTGGAACGGCGGCTGCATGGTATTGACGGCGTAGAACATGCCCGTGCTGTCGGCCGGCGTCAGCGCGCCGTCGTTGGCATAGGCGGGCGCGCCGTTCAGGACCGT
This sequence comes from Janthinobacterium algoris, assembly GCF_051380935.1. Taxonomy (NCBI): domain Bacteria; kingdom Pseudomonadati; phylum Pseudomonadota; class Betaproteobacteria; order Burkholderiales; family Oxalobacteraceae; genus Janthinobacterium; species Janthinobacterium algoris. The sequence goes on from NZ_JBNYXZ010000001.1 coordinate 102,768, forward strand.
GTTGGGGGCCGTGGCGGATGGCGTCAGGCGCACGAAGTTACCGTTGGCATCGACGTCGATCTTGGCAATCGAGCCCTTGGCTACCGAGGTGTCGGCGTTCGGATAGGTGGGCGCGCAGGCGCAGATCAGGTACTGGTGCGTGAGGAAGGAGCCGCCGAAGGCGCCGATGAACAGATTGTCGGCCAGCGCATATTGTTTGGCGATGTCCCACAGCTGCATCTTGCTGCCGTCGTAATAGCCCATGGACAGGCCGCCCGCATCGGAATAGGCCGCGAACTTGTCGTTGGCGCCACCGTTGATCTGCATCTGGTTGTTGTAGAAACGGTGCACCAGGTCGCGCGTGATCACCGATTGCGGCAGGTACAGGGGGCTGCTGGCGTCATCGATCTGGAATGGTTTGTTCGGCAGGTTGGCCGATTGCGCCTGGGTGATGACGGTGCTCTGGCCAGCCGCCGTCATGCCGCCCCAGGTCGGCGGCAGCACGGGCAGGGTGCTGCCGTCGATGTCTTTTTGCGGCACGTAGGCGGCGCTGGAGGTGGGGTTGACGCCCGGCACGCCGTTGGCGCCCGGGAACAGGCCGTACAGATTATCGAAACCGCGGTTTTCCGCGTAGATGACGACGATGGTCTGGATGTTGTTCAGCGCCAGTGCGCCGTTCAGGGCGGCCAGCGCGTCGGCGGGCGCCGCCTGTGTGCTGGCGCTGGCGATCAAGGCCGTCACGCTGGCGTTTTCCGCCTTCAGTTTCGCCAGTTCGTCGCCGCTGGCCTTGTTGAAGTCGGACGCCAGGCCCGCTTCGGACACGCCCAGGCGCGCGGCCAGCTTGCTGCTGGCGGCCGTAAAGTCGCTGCCGTTGCCGTCCATAATTTGCGCCAGTTCCGTCGACAGGGCGCTGACGAAGGCGCTGTGCCCGGCGGGTGCGCGCAGCAGCAGTTTTTGCGTGACCTTGCTGCCTGCGTCGCCGATGGTTTCATGGCGGATGGCATCCGTGCCGATGGTCACCAACACGGCGCCTTGGCCATCGAGCGTATAGCTGCCGTCGGCCGCCGTGCGTACGGCGGCCGAGCCGCTGTCGCAGGTCAGCTTGGCGATGCTGCTTTCCAGGCACACCTGGGCGTTCTCATAGTAGCTGCCGATCACCTGGCCGGTGGTGCTGGGCGTGATCGCGTAGTCGCTGCCGCAGGCGGCCAGGCCCAGCGACAGCAGCAAGGGCAGGGGACGTAAAGAGGGGCGTAAAGCGGTTTTGGCGTGCAAGTTCATGTTCGTGCCTTCTGGATGGAAAACGTCGCATGCTAGGCAGGCAATATGTCAGCTCTGTGACATGTCAGCGCCTGTTACATGACGTAATGTACGGACTTGATACATTAGGTTTTGCAGGGACTTGTCACGCAGTTGTCACATGCCGTTGCTACGCTGCCAGCCCATGATGAAACCGATACCCTCTCTGCTGCTGGCTGCAATAAGCGCGACCTGTGTGCTTTCCGCCTGCCAGCCAGCGCCGCCGAAAGACGCCCAGGCCGCGTCCGCGCCCGCCTACCTTGCCGGGGCCTACACGCCCACCCTGAAACGCCAGCCTTCGGTGGCGGCAATGACGGCCATGGGCCGCGCCATGTTTTTTGAACCCAGCCTGTCCGTGTCGGGCAAGCTGGCCTGCGCCAGCTGCCACAGTCCGGAACACGCGTATGGTCCGCCGAACGCGCTGGCGGTGCAGCTGGGCGGCCCGGAGTTGAAGGACGCGGGCACGCGTGCCGCGCCCTCGCTGCGCTACCTCCAGAACGCGCCCGCATTTACCGAACATTTTCATGATGACGATGGCGACGACGGCGTCGACGCGGGTCCCACGGGCGGGCACAACTGGGATGGCCGCGCCCAGTCCGGCCACGAACAGGCGCTGGCGCCCTTGCTGTCACCGCGCGAGATGGGCAACCGCGACGCGGCCGCCGTCGTCGCCAAGTTACGGGCCGGCCCCCTGGCGGCGCAGTTCCGCCAGACGTATGGCGCGGATATCTTCGAACAGCCTGGCCAGGCGTTGCGCTGGGCGCTGATGTCGCTGGAAGTGTTCCAGGAAAGCCCGTTGGACTTCTATCCGTACACCAGCAAGTACGACGCCTTCCTGCGCAAGCAGGCCAGCTTGACGCCGCAGGAAGCGCGCGGCCTGGCCCTGTTCAACGCTGAAGCGAAGGGCAATTGCGCATCCTGTCATATCAGCCGGATCTCGCCCGGCGGCGCCTTTCCACAATTTACCGACTACGGCTTGATCAATATCGGCGTGCCGCGCAATGCCAAACTGCCGGCGAATGCCGACCCGGCGTTCTTTGACCTGGGATTGTGCGGTCCGGATCGCACCGACTTGATGGAGCACAAGGAATACTGCGGCAGTTTCAAGACGCCGTCCCTGCGCAACGTCGCCCTGCGCAAGGTGTTTTTCCACAACGGCAGCTTTGACAGCCTGGAGCAGGTGTTGCGTTTTTACGTACAGCGCGACACGGCGCCACAAAAATGGTATCCGAAAGATAAGAGTGGCAAGGTGCACAAATACAACGATCTGCCGCCCGGCCTGGACGCCAACGTGAACCAGGAGGCGCCGTTCGACCGCCAGCCGGGCCAGGCGCCCGCCCTGAACGAAAGGGAAATCGCCGACGTGATTGTCTTCCTGCATACCTTGACGGATGGCTATCATGCCCCCCATACGGCGCTGGGAAAACATGGCTGAAAAATATCAAGATACCATTGCTTACAACTACGCCATAAAAGCCTGTTTTTATGTGCGTTAGCGCACGCTAGAAAATTTTAGGCAGGTGTATATTGCGAACTGATTTGTGTCTTTTGATAATAATGAAAGGGAATATCATGAAAGTAAGCAAAAATTGGATGACCGTGTGCGCCGCCGGGATGATGGTCGTGGCACTGGCTGCCTGCCAGAAGAAGGACGATGTTGCTGCCGGTCCTGCGGAACAAGCGGGTCAGAAGATCGATGCGGCCGCTGCCAAGGCTGAAGCCGACATCAAGGCCGCCGCTAGCAAAGCTGACGCTGCCGTGAGCCAGGCCGCTGCCGATACGGGCGCCAAGATGGACCAGGTCGCCGCTGACGCCGACAAGAAAATGAGCGAAGCGGCCGATGCGGTCGGCAAGAAAGTGGAAAAAGCCGGCGAAAAGATGCAGGACGCCGCGCACAAGTAATCCTCGTAATAAGCGCGCCAGGGCCGATCGCTGTCGGCCCGGCGCCCGCAGCTGCCGTCAAATGATGGCAGCTGCAGCGACGCCATCGCTGGCGTCAGCCTGCCTGCGATGCGCCGCACTCGCTGTATCCGCACCGTCCGTAACGTTCGTTCCCCCCAGCACCACGCTCAAATCGACAAAGCCGTCGCGCCATGCGCGTTCCAGGTCTTGCTCCACCGCTTCCAGCGTAGTTCTTTCCACCTGCTGAAAACCGCGCAAGCCATACGCCCGGTTGCGCCCGTGCGCCTTGGCTAGGTACAACGCCATGTCGATCAGGTTGACGCTGCGTTCCCACGTGAGCGGCCGTCCCTGCGGCGCCAGCGGATAGGGCGCAAAGCCCACGGAAACGTGCACCTGGATAGCTTGCCCCTGGTAATGGACGTCTTGCGCGGCGATGCCGTTGAGGATGCGCCGCGCGATATCGTCGAGTCCGTCGCGCGCGACGGCAGGCAGGAAGGCGAGGAATTCCTCGCCGCCCCAGCGCACGATCATGTCCGTTTCGCGCAACACGTCGTGCAGCGTTTCGGCGATCGTCGTCAGCACCAGGTCGCCCGCCGCATGGCCGTAACGGTCGTTGATGTGCTTGAAATGGTCGACATCGAGCAGGAACAGCGCGCCCACGACATCGGCGCCGGCGTAGGCCGGTAGCGGCTTGCCCGCATGGCTGCGCATGAATTCCTGGAAATGGCGGCGGTTGTACAGGGCCGTCAGCGGGTCGCGCGAGCTCTGGCGCTTGAGTTCCTGGTTCTTGACTTTCAGCTGCACGTTCGCGTGGTGCACTTTGCGGTACAGCAAGCCGACGATGACGGACGCCATGGCCAGCACCAGCGCCAGCAACCACCACACGCGCTGCTGCAGGCGGCGGTTGTCGATTTCCGTGCTCTTGAGCTGATTTTCGCGGCTCAGCAGCTCGATCTGGCGCTGCTTCTTCTCCGCCGCATACTTTTCCTGTAATTCATACACGGCCTTTTGCCGCTGCTTCTCGAACAGCTGGTTGGAAATGCCCCGCTCGCGGTGGTATGCCGTGACGGCGCCGCGCATGTCCCCCGCCTTTTCCAGCGCCATGCCGTACTCCAGCAGCACGGCCTGCATGTCCGGCTGGTTGGCCGTGCGCTCGTAGTAGGCCAGGCCCGTGGCCACGCTTTGCTTGCCTTCCTGCAGATGTCCCTGGCCGATCAGCGCCTGGCCGATGTTCAGGCGCGCCGTCGCCTCCACCTGTTCATTGTTGACCAGGCGCCCCGCCGTGATGGCTTCATGCGCATAGCGCAGGGCACGCGCATAGTCGTTTTCCTTCAGATAGCTGTCCGACAGATTGACGAGCGTAACGGCCACCATGCCGCGCGCGCCCAACTGGCGTTCCAGCGCCAGGGCGGCCAGCAGGGCGCGCTGGCCCCGCTGCGGCTGTTGCGCGTCGAGCGCCAGCCCGTATTCCGTATTCTTCGCCTGCGCCATGCGGCCCGGTGAGGCCAGGGTGGCCGAGACGGCGAGCAGCTCATCGAGCACTTCGAAGCCCTTGTCGTATTCGCGCATCTGCGTGTGCAGCAGGGTGAGGGCATTCAGGGCGGCGGCCAGGCTGGAGGGGGAATTGCTCTGGCGCGCCAGATCCACGGCCGCCTGCAGCTTGGCCAGCGCGAACGGGAAATTGCCTTCCTCGGCCAACGACTGTCCCGCGCTGATGGTGGCCTGCACGCGCACGGGCAGGTCGTCCGTGCGGTTGGCGATCTTTTCCGCTTCGAAGGCCAGCAGGTGCGAGGCGCGGCGTTCGTTCCTGGCAAACGTGATGTAAGCCTTGCTGAGCATGCCTTTCGCCAACGCCACGTCGCTCTTGTGCAGGCGGGCGTAAGCGATCAATTCGTCGGCCAGCTGCATGGCGAGATCGTTCTGCCCCAGGCGCATGCGGACGGTGCTCAGTTGGGTAAGGAATTCCGCGCGCACTGGCAGGGGTGCGCTGCGCGCCCGCGTTTCCACCTCTTGCAGGCGCTCGAGCGCGCGCGCGGGCATGAAGCGGCCATCCTCGCGCACGGCGAAGAGGTGCTGCTCCAAGTCATCCTGAGCGCAGGCGAGCAAGGGCAGCAGGCAGGCCAAAGCCAGCAGCCAGTGTACCCCTCGCCGTGATGCCAGTTTCTCTTTACCTGCCAACGTGCCGCCTCCGCAATGACCGACTTGATTTGCAAAGATTATATTCTGTTGCAATCAAGAAATATCATGGCGCGCGTAGATTTTTGTGAAAGTGGACGCGTAGGTGTCGGAAAAGGCCGCTTCAGTGCAGGGCGAGGACCGTCCGGTCCGATGGCGCATCCCTCAGACAGAAGATGGCGACAGCCTTGATCAAGGCCTGGGCCTGCTCTTGCAGGCTCTCGGCGGCCGCCGCCTGCTCCACCAGGGCAGCGTTCTGTTGCGTGATGTCGTCCATTTGCGTGACGGCCTGGTTGACCTCGCTGATGCCGGCGCTTTGCTCGTGGCTGGGGCTGGTGATCTCGCCCATGATGGCATCCACTTTCTTGATCGAATCCACCACCAGCGTCATGGTGCGGCCGGCTTCGTCGACCAGCTTGCTGCCGGCGTTGACCCGCTCCACCGATGCGCCGACCAAGGTCTTGATTTCCCTCGCCGTCTGCACGGCCGCGCTCGTGCATTGATCGAGCAGCGTGAGAAATTCCCACCGGCTGCCTGATCTTGCCCTTGTTGCGTTGGTATTCGGCATCGTGCATGATCTTGCTGGCCATTTCCAGGTCGGGCGGCCCCGTCTTGCTAAACCTGCCGCTGCCGTCGTCGAACAAACCTTTGACGGCGTTCATCTCGATCACCTCAGTCTTAATCAGTCCGTCTGAATTGGCCTGGGCCTCTGCAGTTTGGCGAATTCATGTTCGCTGAAGCCGGCTTTGCGCATCAGTTCCGTCAACGACACGGCGGGGTCTGTCGCCGCCGGCACGGGCATGCCCGCCGCCACGCAGTCCCAGTAGATGCGCAACGGCGCCGCCTGGCTTACACCGCCAATTGCTGCAGCAGGTACAGGCGCTGGTACAAACCGCCCTCTATCTGCATCAGTTCCTCGTGCGGTCCCGCCTCCGTGATGCGGCCATGGTTGAGCACGATGATCCGCTCGGCGTCGCGGATGGTTGACAGGCGGTGGGCGATGGCGATGATGGTGACCTTGCCGCGCAATTCGTTGAGGGCCAGCTGCACGATCTGCTCCGTCTGGCTATCGATGCGCGAGGTCGCTTCGTCGAGCAGCAAAATGCGCGGCTGGCCGGCCAGCGCGCGGGCAATCGCAATCAGCTGCTTTTGTCCCGACGACAGGCGCGAGCCGCCTTCGCCCAGCGGCGTGTCGTAGCCGTGTTCCAGCGCGGCGATGAAGTCGTGCGCATGCGCGGCGCGCGCTGCCGTCTCGATCTGCTGCTGCGTGTAGCCGCGGCCCATGTCGATGTTTTCGCGCGCCGAGGCGGCCAGCAGAAAAGGATCTTGCGGCACCAGGCCCACGTCGGCGCGGAAATGCTCGTTGTCGATGCTGTCGAGGGCGACGCCATTGATGGCGATGCTGCCCTGCTCGACGGGATAAAAGCGCAGCAGCAAGGAGAGCAAAGTCGACTTGCCGCTGCCCGTGTGGCCGACGATGCCAAAGAAGGCACCTTGCGGGATGGTCAGCGACAGGTCGTGCAGCACGGGCTGGTTTTCCACATAGGCGAAGGTCAGGTTCTTGATATCCACGGCGGGCAGGTCAATGTCCGCTTGCGCATGCCGCAGGGCCGGTGTTACCCTTGTTTCCCTTCCCTGCGCGTGTTCCAGCGCCTGCGCTTCGTCCAGCAGGGCCGAGACGCGCGCCGTCGCCACCACCGACTGCTGCAACTGGCTGAATTGCATGGTGATCTGGATCAGCGGCTCGATCACGCGCGCGATGTAGCTGATGAACGCATACAGCACGCCCACTTCCACGGCGCCCATGTCGCGCCGGCCGAAGCTGAAAATGACGACGGCCAGCAGCACGATGTTGAGCATGTCGAGCGCGGGACGCAGCAGCCAGGCGTTGGCGCGCAACTCCTGCATGCGCGCTGTGTAGTGGTCCTGGTTGATGCCCGTGAAGCGCGCGCCGAAGCGCTTTTCCGCGTTATTCGCCTGCAGCACGCTCATGCCGCCGATCGATTCGGCGATCTGCCCATTGATTTCGCTGCGCAGGGCGCGCGCGCGCGTGACGGCCGGCGCGCTCCAGCGCTGGTATAGGAAGACGATGACCAGCACGGCCGGCAGCAGGGCCAGCACGATCAGCATCAAACGCCAGTCGAGGAAAGCCATGGCGGCCATGGTGCCGACCAGCACGATGGAGCTGTCGAGGATGACGAACAGCACTTGCACGTACAGCGATTTCACCGCTTCCGTGTCATTGGTGACGCGGCTGACCAACTGCCCCGTGATGGCGCGGTCAAAGAACGCCATGGGCAGGCGCAGCACGTGCTGGTAGACGGTTTCGCGCAGGCGCTGCACCGAGCGCATGGCCAGGCCGGACAGACGCACCAGCTGCAGGTAGCGCAGGCCGGAAGCGACCCAGCCCGTGAGCAGGCAGCCGCCCAGCAGCAGCGACATGCGCGTCCAGTCCAGGTGGCGCGGCAGCAGGTGCTGGTCGATCAGGGCCTTGCCCAGGATCGGGCCCGTGACTTCCAGCGCGGCGGCGAGGATCAGCCAGAACGTGGCCCAGTACAAATGGCGCAGGTCGGGCGCGGCGGCGCGGCGCAGCAGGCCGATCGCTTGCGCGGCCTGGCGCCGCACGGATGGCGTGGCGCTGTCCGTTTGGATGGTCTTAGATGGCATTGAGGCTGGCCTCCAGTTGTTGATAGCGCCACTGGCTGGCGTACCAGCCGTCGCGCTGCATCAACGCGTCGTGGTTGCCCGTTTCCGTCACGTGGCCGTCGCGCAGCACCAGGATCAGGTCCGCGTTGACGACGGCGCTCAGACGGTGGCTGGCGATGATGGCGCTGCGCTCGGGACGCTTGCGGCGTAGTTCTTCCAGGTGCTGCAGGATGCGCGTTTCCGTGCCCGTGTCGACGGCGGATAAGGCATCGTCGAGCAGCAGCAAACCGTTGTCGGCCAGGAGAGCCCGGGCAATCGCCACGCGCTGGCGCTGGCCGCCCGACAGGGTAATGCCTTTTTCGCCCACGTGGGTTTGATAGCCGTCGGGGAATTGCAAGATATCGGCGTGGATGTCGGCCAGCTGCGCCGCCCGTTCCACTTCCTCGCGCGTGGCGCCGGGACGGGCAAGGGCGATATTGTCGGCAATGGTGGCGGAGAACAGGAACGATTCCTGCGGCACCCAGCTGATGGCCGCGCGCAGCGCATGCAGGGTGTAGGCGTCGAGCGCGTGGCCATTCCACGTGGCCGTGCCCGCTTGCGGCGTGACCTGGCGCAGCAGCACGCGCAGCAGGGTCGACTTGCCGCTGCCCGTGGGGCCGACCAGGCCCAGGGTCTGGCCCGGCTGCAAGCGCAGCGAAATATGCGACAAGGCGGGCGCCGTCTGGCCCGCGTAGGCAAAGCCGATATCCTGCAATTGCAGGGGGCCGGGCGTGAGCGTGGCGATGCTGCCATGGTCGTCGATGGCCAGCGGCGCGTCCAGCATCGGCTGCAAGCGCTGCCAGGCGGCGCGGCCCCGTTCGATCAGCGAGAGTACCCAGCCGGCGGCGAACATGGGCCAGATCAGCTGGCCCAGGTACATGGAAAAGCTCGTCAGCGCGCCGATGGTCAATTGATCGTGCCACACCAGGTAGCCGCCCAGGCCCAGGGTCAGCGCCGTGGCGGCCGTCAGGGTCAGGCCGACGGCCGGTTCATACGCCGCTTCCCAGCGCTGCGCCGTCAGGCTGGCGTTAGCCGCATGGCCGGCCAGGGTGGAAAACTGGGCGCTGCTGCGCTCTTCCAAGCCCAACGCGCGCAGGGTGCGCACGCCCGACAGCGATTCCTGCACATGGTCGTTCAGCGCGGAAAAGCGATTCAATGAATCCGTCGACGCCGTATGGATATGGCTGGAAATGCGCCAGAAGGCCAGTCCCATCAGCGGGAAGGGCAAGAGGGCGATGCAAGCCAGGCGCCAATCCACGCCCAGCAGCATGATGCCCAGCACCATCAGCAAGGTCAAGGTGCCGTCGAAGCCGGCCAGCATGGCTTCGCCGGCGGCCATTTCGATGGCGTCGATGTCGTTCGTTGCCAGCGCCATCAGGTCGCCCGTGCGCTGGTTCTGGTAAAACGCGGCGCCCTGCTGCGACATGCGCGTGTAGAAGCGCGTGCGCAGCATCACGCCCAGCTGGTAAGCGGCCTTGAACAAGGTGATGCGCCAGCCCACGCGCAGGAAGTAGATGACGACGCCGACGGCGAGCAGGGTCAGCAGCTCAAGCCACAGTTCGGCAGCCGTCATGCGGTGCGCTGCCAGCGCGTCGATGATGGCGCCCACGCGGCGCGGGATCCAGACGGTCAGTGCTGCCACGCCTGTCAGCATGACGGCGGCAGCGGCATACGCCGGACTATGCTGACGCACGAAGCCGGCGATGAGCCTCGATAAACTCATGGTTACCTTTTGTTTTTAGTATTGGGGTGTCGCGGGGTGGAAGGACGGGCACGCGGACGGAAAGTACGCGTAGGATACAACAAGGCGGAAAACTGCGCTGTGGAGGGGGACGCAAAAAACGGGCCGTAGCCCGTTGTGTTGCTGCGCCAGCTTGCTGCGCGATGCTTACTTGCGGCCGCTGCCTTTGCCGCCGCCCAGCATGTCGAGCTGTTTCGGTGGCGTGCCCTTGGGCGCCACTTTGGCTGCCGGCTTGGCGGCTGGCGCAGGGGTGTGCTTCACGGCAACCTTGGCCACGGTCTTGCCGGCGGCGCCGGCCGGTTTGGCGACTGGCTTGCTGGAAGGAAATGGCTTGGCGGCAGGCTTGACGGGTGCTGGCGCGGCGGCTTTCGCTGGCGCAGCGGCGGGGGCAGGTGCTGGCTTGACCGCTTCAGGCTTGGCCGCTGGCTTGGCTTCGACTGCTTTCACGGCGGGCTTGTCGGCAACCTTGTCGGCAATCTTATCGGCAACCTTGGCGGGCGCTGCCGCTGGCTTGGCTGCTGGCGCAGCAACAGTGGCGGGCGCGGGTGGGGCTTTGGCGGCAGGCTTGGCCACTTCGACCGGCTTGGCTGGCGCAGGCTTGGCGGCGGGCACAGGTGCTGCTGCCACTGGCGACGGTGCCGGTGCCGGTGCGGCGGCCGGCTTGGGTGCAGGCGCGACGACGGCCAGCGCCGGCTTGGCCGCTGCCGGGGCGGGGACGGCAGCAGGTGCGGCGGCATCGAGGCGGGCCTTGGCCGAGGCCAGCAATTCAGCCTGGGTGATCGAGGCGATGCCGAACAGCTGGCGGCTGTACGCCAGCAGGCTTTCGATATTCGGCTGCGCCTGGCTGGTGCTGTAGCTGAAGAAGTCGCGCGGATCCTGCGTTGCCAGCAGGTGCTGTGCCGTTTCCGCCGTGTGCGACAGGGCAGCCTTGCCTGCGTTCAGGTTCAGGGCGATGATTTTTTCGGCGCTTTCGAAGACTTTGCTGGTCAGGGTGCTGAAGATTTGCAGCTGGCTTTCCAGTTGCGATTTGGCGGCGCTGGAAATTTGTTCTGGAATCGGAAACATATTTACTCCTTGTACGGATTAAAATGCTGGCAAAACGCTCTGCAAAATCCCGAAAACCAGAGTTGGCCGCGTTTTGTAAAGTGGGTAGCGTGCTGAGTAACTGATCAAAGCCTGATTATGATGCAACGCAATATGAATATTCTAGCGGTGATTCGAGTTAGTTGAAAGTTATTTTATTCAGCCCGTGCGGCGCATGCTTGCCCTATTCACGCGCCTGGCAGCATTTGGGGGAAGTTTGCGCACGCGCAAGGTGTTGTCAGCGAATCTATGGCTATGCTTTTGCCAGTGACTGCATTCGTGCACTGCAGCATCTCGAAAAGTGTAAAAAGTGGCAATTAACTGGACGCATCAGGCGCCGTAGTCAACCGAAGGAGCGTCCGCATGGACCTTGTCATCCGCAATGCCAGCCTGCCCGATGGGCGCCGTGCCATCGACATCGCCATCGAGGACGGCCGGATTGCCGCCGTCGGCCCCGCCTTGCCCGTGCAGGGCGCGCAGGAGATCGATGCCGCAGGCGACCTCGTCACGCCGCCGTTTGTCGATGCGCACTTCCACATGGACGCCACGCTCAGCTATGGCTTGCCGCGCGTGAACGCCTCCGGCACTTTGCTGGAAGGTATCGCCTTGTGGGGCGAGCTGAAGCCGCAGCTGACGCAGGACGCCCTGGTGCGACGCGCCCTGCAGTATTGCGACTGGGCCGTGGCGCGGGGACTGCTGGCCATCCGCTCGCACGTGGATATCTGCGACCCGCGCCTGCTGGCCGTGGAAGCGCTGCTCGACGTCAAGCGCCAGGTGGCGCCCTACCTCGATTTGCAGCTGGTGGCCTTTCCGCAGGACGGCATCCTGCGCAGTCCCGGTGCCTTCGATAACCTGAAGCGGGCGATTGCCATGGGCGTGGACGTGGTGGGCGGCATCCCGCATTTCGAACGCACCATGGCCGACGGCGCCGAATCCGTGCGCCTGCTGTGCGAATTCGCCTGCGAGCGTGGCCTGATGGTGGACATGCATTGCGACGAATCGGATGACCCGCTGTCGCGCCACATCGAAACCCTGGCCTTCCACAGCCAGCGTCTTGGCATGCAGGGCCGGGTGACGGGCTCGCACCTGACGTCCATGCATTCGATGGACAATTATTATGTGAGCAAGCTCTTGCCCCTGATGCGCGAAGCGGGCGTGGCGGCGATTGCCAACCCCCTCATCAACATCACCCTGCAGGCGCGCCACGATACGTATCCGAAGCGGCGCGGCATGACGCGGGTGCCCGAGATGCTGGCCGCCGGCATTCCCGTCGCCTTTGGCCACGACTGCGTGATGGACCCGTGGTACAGCCTCGGTTCAGGCGACATGCTGGAAGTGGCGCACATGGGTTTGCACGTGGCGCAGATGACGGGCCAGCAAGCCATGCACGACTGCTTCCTGGCCGTGACGGAAACGCCGGCGCGCATCCTGGGCCTGGACGGCTATGGCATCGCGCCCGGTTGCCATGCGGACTTGCTGATCCTCGATTGCGCTTCCACGGTGGAGGCGCTACGACTGCGCGCGGCGCGGCGCCTGGTGCTGCGGCGCGGGAAGGTGGTCAGTGTAGCGCCGCGCGCCAGCGCCCGTCTGTCGCTGCCGGGCCGTCCCGAGAGCGTCGATTTCCGCCTGGGGCGCTGACGGCGCGGCGCGCGCGCCACTGGACGCCCTTGTGCAAATCCCCGACAATTGGATTTTGCCATTTACTCATTTCAGCCGGAGTTGCCCTTGAAAGAAATTGACATCCGCCCCGCCCAGGAATCCGACTTCGAAGACATGTGGCAGATTTTCCAGGTGCTCGTCGCCAGCGGCGACACCTACACCTTGCCTGCCGCGACCACGCGCGAAGACTGCCACGCTTACTGGTTCGGTCCCGGCGTGCGCAGTTGCGTGGCGACGATGGGCAATGAGCGCCTGCTGGGAATGTACAAGCTGATCGCGAACCAGCCGGGCCATGGCGCGCACGTGGCCAATGCCTCGTTCATGGTCGATCCGGCCGCGCAGGGCGTGGGCGTGGGCCGCCTGCTGGGCGTGCACTGCATGGAAGAAGCGCGCCGCGCCGGCTTTCTGGCGATGCAGTTCAACTTCGTCGTCAGCACCAACCTGGCCGCCGTCACCCTGTGGAAAAAGCTGGGCTTTTCCATCATCGGCACCCTGCCGCTGGCGTACCGCCACGCGCACCTGGGCTACGTCGATGCCTACGTGATGTACCAGCTGCTGACCGATCCGATGCAGTGGCCGGCATGAGCGCTGCCATGACAGAGTCGATGATTGCCATCGAGACGCCCCGCTTGCGCCTGCGCACCGCCACCTTGGACGATGCGCCGTTCTACCTGGCGCTGGTGAATGAACCGTCATGGATCGCCAACATCGGCGACCGCAACATCCATACCCTGGAAGCGGCGCGCGCGGCGCTGGAAGCCGGTCCGATGGCGCAGCAGCGCGAGCATGGCTATTCCTTTTACATCATCGAGCGCCGCAGCGACGGCGCCGGCATGGGCATGGGCGGCATGATACGCCGCGACAGCCTGCCCGGCCCTGACATCGGCTACGCCATGCTGCCCGCATACTGGGGCCAGGGCTATGCCTACGAGGCCGCCGCCGCCGTGGTGCAGCATGCCCGGCACGTACTGGGTATCCCTACCCTGTACGGCATCACCTCGCCGCAGAACCAGGCGTCGATCAATTTGCTCAATAAACTCGGCTTGCGCTTCGAGCGCTTCTCGCGGCTGCCGCCGGCGGGCAAGGAGACGAATATCTATCGCAAGGATTTTCGCCAGCACTGAAACGGCAAATCCGTATTGAAAAAATGAAAAAAAGTATTTAGAAAGCCGTGTCTTTTGTAGTGGTGACGCGGCGGCTTTGTTTTTATAGTTGGACTACCGGTGGCAGAACGCCGGACTATAAAAATGGAGACTCGTGATGAAAATCGTTACTGCTATTGCATGGGGCGGCGTCATGTCCGCCGCCTGCCTGTCGATGCCGTCGGCATCGGCGCAAAATTGCTCGGTGCCCGTGCTCAAGGTGCTGGCGCAAAAAAGCCTGGGTTTGACGGTGATGGAAAAGACCCTGGCCGAGTATGAAAAGAAAAGCGGCACCAAGGTCCAGATCAGCTATTTCGGCGAAAACGACCGCCGCTCCAAGGCCAGGCTCGATGCTTCCACCAGGGCCGGCTCCTACCAGATCTATTACATCGACGAAGCCAACGTGGCCGAATTCGCCACGGCCGGCTGGGTCGTCCCACTGCTCAAATACCTGCCCAAGGAGGCCGACTACGAGGACTTCCTGCCGGGCCGCCGCGCAGTCGCTTCGTACAAGGGCGTGGCCTATTTCGCGCCCCTGATCGGCGGCAGCGATTTCCTGTTCTATCGACGCGACTTGCTGGAAAAGGCCGGCATCGCCGTGCCGAAGACGCTCGACGAACTGGTTGCCGCCGTGAAGAAACTGAATAATCCGCCGCATGTCTACGGCTGGGCGGCGCGCGGTCAGCGCGGCTCGGGCATGAATGTCTGGCGCTGGGCGCCGTTCATGCTGGCCGCCGGCGGCAAGTGGGAAAAGGATGGCGTGCCCACCTTCAATTCGCCGCAGGCCGTCAAGGCGACTACCCTGTACCGCGAACTGTTCAAGTATTCGCCGCCGGGCGGCGCCACCTACGACTGGAGCAATGCGCTCGAAGCGTTCAGGTCCGGCAAGGTGGCCTTCATGATCGAATCGACGCCGTTCGCCGACTGGATGGAAGACCCGAAAAAATCCTCGGTGGTGGACAAGGTGGGCTATGTGCGTCCGCCATCGCCGCTGCCATCGGCCGCCTACGGCCACGGCCTGGCCATTTCCGCCACGGGCGCGAAGGATGAATGCACGCGCCAAGCGGCCGGCAAGTTCATCGCCTGGGCCACGGGCAAGGAGCAGGAGCAGGCGCGCTTGAAGGACAATGTCTTCAGCGACTACAACCGCAGCAGCACCATCGCCAGCGAGTACTTCCGCAAGCACGTCAAGCCGCAGATCCAGGCGGGCCTGACGGACACCACGCCCGTCTCGCGCGTCACCATCTGGCCCAGCCCCGAGTGGCCGGACATCGGCGACAACCTGGGCGTGGTGCTGGAAGAAGTGTTTACGGGCACGCGCGGCGACGTGCAGAGCGCCCTCGACGAAGCCAACGAGTACGCCACAGAAGTGATGCAGCGCGCGCAAAAGAGAAAGTAATCGGCATGCCGTTTAGCCGCCGCCCGTAAAGGCGGCGGCCAGCTTCCCTGTGTCTGAAAGTTCGTTGCGAGAGTCTACTTCTATGCCGCATACCATCCGTAAAAAACGCCATACCTGGCTGCCGGCGGTGTTCCTCACCCTGCCGCTGCTGGTCCTGCTGATACTGGGCATGGTGCCCAGTATCGCCGCCATCAACCTGGCCTTGCAAAACCGCGTGCTGCGCTACAGCGACAGCGAGTACGTGGGCTTTGCCAATTTTCTGCGCCTGTTCGGTGACCGCCGCTTTCTCAATGCCGTGCAGGTGTCGGCCATCTGGGAAGTCGTCACCGTGGCCGGCTCGCTGATCGTCGGCGTGCTGCTGGCCGTGTTCCTGTTCGAGAAGGTCAAGGGCCGCACCCGCGATCTTCTCGCGCTGCTGCTGATCGTGCCGGTGCTGCTGCCGCGCGTGTCGGCCGCCTTCATCTGGAAGTTCATGTATTCGCCTCTGATGGGCATCCTCAACTGGCTGCTGGAGATCGTGGGGCTGGGTGGCAGCGCGCTGCTGTCCGATCCCGCCACGGCACTGTATGCGGTGGCGCTGGTCGACATCTGGCAATGGGGCCTGTTTTTCGGCGCCGTCATCCTGAAGCTGCTGGAGACCCTGCCCACCGAGCCGCTGGAAGCGGCCCGCCTCGATTACGCCGGCACCCTCCAGGTGTATGCGTATATCGCGCTGCCGATGCTGAAGGTGCCCATCATGAGCCTGGTGTTCATCAAGATGGTGGAATCGCTGCGCTCATTTGACCTGATCTACGTGATGACCAAGGGCGGCCCCGGCATCGCCACCGAAACGCTGGACATGTATGCATATGCGCAAGGCATCGGCCTGATGGGCAAGGTCTCGTATGCGTCCAGCATGGCCGTGCTGATGATGCTGGCCACGACAGTCATCTTCACCTTACTCTGGAAGCGAGTCGCCAAATGGGAAAACTGACTGTCGCGCGCGGCCTTGGCGCCGTCACCACCACCGCCGTCACCACGCTGATTGTGCTGGTGGCGCTGTTTCCCATCCTGTGGGCCGTGCTCAATTCCTTCAAGGAGTTGATGGATATCGTCACGCCCGTGCCGCGCTTTTTCTTCAGCCCGACACTCGCCAATTACAAGCAGGTGCTGGCCAGTCCCGAGGTGCTGACGGGCCTGGGCAACAGCGTGGCCATCGTTGGCTTGGCCGTGCTTGCCGGCGCTGCGCTGGGCGTGCCGGCCGCGTACGCGATCGCCCGCTATCCGATCCCGGCCAAGAAGGATATCCAGTTCTTCCTGCTCTCCTTGCGCTTTCTGCCGCCAGTGGCCGTGGCCATTCCGCTGATCTCGATCTGGATCGACCTGGGCCTGTACGACTCGCGCCTGTCGATGGTGGTGACGTACTTGCTGGTGACCCTCTCAACCATCATCTGGCTGTCGATTCCCGCCTTTGCCCGCATCCCGAAAGAGATCGAGGAAGCGGCGGCCCTGGATGGCTACGGCCCTTACCAGGTGTTCTGGTACGTGGCCCTGCCGGTGGCCTCGAAGACCCTGATGGGCGGCATCGTTTTCAGCTTCGTGCTGGTCTGGAATGAACTGATGATCGCGCTGGCGCTCACCTCGTCGAAAAGCATGACTCTGCCGGTGGTGGCGTCGGCCTTTACCTCGATGGGGCAGGAAGTGCCGTGGGGCGTGGTGAACGCGTCCACCGTGCTGCTGGCGCTACCGCCGCTGCTGTTCGTCGGCATCCTGGGACGCCTGCTCAACTCCATGCTCAAACACAAATAAAAAGGACATCATCATGCAAGCACTCGTTTTGGAACAGGCTGAAAAAATCACCTTGCGCGACATCGACATGCCGCTTATCGTCGGCGCGCGCGACGTCAAGATCAAGGTGCACACGGTGGGCATCTGCGGCAGCGACGTGCACTACTTCAAGCACGGCAAGATCGGCCCCTTCCTGGTCGAAGCGCCGATGGTGCTGGGCCACGAGGCGTCGGGCGTGGTGGCCGAAGTGGGCGCGGAAGTCACACATCTGAAAGTGGGCGACCGCGTCTGCATGGAACCGGGCGTGCCGCAGTTCGATTCGCCGGCCACCATGCGCGGCCTCTACAACCTGGACCCGGCTGTGCGCTTTTGGGCCACGCCGCCCATCCATGGCTGCCTCACGCCATACGTGGTGCACCCCGCCTCGTTTACCTTCAAGCTGCCCGACAACGTCAGTTTCGGCGAAGGCGCCATTGTCGAGCCGCTGGCCATCGGCCTGCAGGCGGCCAAGAAGGCGGCCATCAAGCCGGGCGACGTGGCCGTGGTGATCGGCGCCGGCACCATTGGCGCGATGAATGCCCTGGCGGCGCTGGCGGGCGGCTGTTCGCGTGTGATCCTGGCCGACCTGGTGCCGGAAAAACTGGCCCTGTTCGCCGGTAATCCCGCCGTGACCACGGTCGACGTGCGCCATGCCAGCCTGGCCGACACGGTGCGCGAGGCCACCGATGGCTGGGGCGCCGACATCGTTTTCGAGGCCAGCGGCAGCATGCGCGCCTATGACAACATCGTTGACCTGCTGTGTCCCAACGGCTGCCTGGTGCTGGTCGGCATGCCGCCAGACAGGGTGCCCTTCGATATCGTCGCCATCCAGGCCAAGGAAGTGCGCATCGAGTCGGTGTTCCGCTACGCGAATATCTTCCCGCGCGCCATCGCGCTGCTGGCCTCGGGCAAGATCGACGTGAAGCCCTTCATTTCGCGCACCTTCGGCTTTGCCGACGGCGTGCAGGCGTTCGAGGAAGCGGCCAAGGGCCACCCGCGCGACGTCAAGATACAAATTGAAATGGCAGGAGACTAATCATGGCAAATATCGCTTGCAGGCAGTTGCACAAGACGTATGACGAGAAGACGGCCGTGCTGCAGCCGTTCGATCTGGAAATCGATGACGGCGAATTCATCGTCCTGCTGGGGCCATCGGGCTGCGGCAAATCCACCTTGCTGCGCATGATCGCGGGATTGGAAGACATCAGCGGCGGCGAGCTGCTGATCGGCGGCGCCGTCGTCAATGACTTGCCGCCGCGCGAACGCAATGTGGCGATGGTGTTCCAGAACTACGCGCTGTATCCGCATATGACGGTGTACGACAATATTGCCTTCGGCCTGCGCCGCCTGAAGGTGCCGGCCGACGAGATCGAGCGCCGCGTGCGCGAAGTGGCGGCCATCCTCAGCCTGGACAGCCTGCTCGACCGCAAGCCGCGCGCCATGTCGGGCGGCCAGCAGCAGCGCACGGCGATTGCGCGCGCCATGATCAAGACGCCGCAGGTATTCCTGTTCGACGAACCGCTGTCGAACCTGGACGCCAAGTTGCGCGCGCAGCTGCGCGCCGACATCAAGCGATTGCACCGCCGCCTGCGCACCACCACCCTGTACGTGACGCACGACCAGCTTGAAGCGATGACCCTGGCCGACCGCGTGGTGCTGATGAAGGGCGGGCATATCGAGCAGATCGGCACGCCGGCCCAGTTGTACAACCATCCGCGCACCCTGTTCGCGGCTGGCTTCATCGGCACGCCGGCGATGAACTTCATCGACGGCGTGATCGAGAAGGATGGCGAGCGCACCCTGCTCATTTGCTCCAGCTACCGCTGGCCATTGACCTCGCCCCGCTTCGCGGCGCTCAAGCCGGGCACGCGGGTGGTGTTCGGCTTGCGGCCGAATCATTTGCGCGCCGCCACGCCGCAGGATCAGCAGCCCGGCAGCGGCGGAGTGCATGGCCTGGCGTGCGTGATCGACCTGGTGGAATTGCTGGGCGCGGAAGCGCTGATCAGCTTTCAGTGCGGCGCACTGACCCTGTCGGCCCTGCTGCCGGCGAATGCCGCCAACAGCGGGGCGCAGGTGGGGCAGATGCTGGCGCTGGCCTTCGACGAAGAACACATCCATCTGTTCGACGCCGAAACTGAACTGGCACTGGCCCTCGACTGAAGTCGTTAGAATAGGTGACCGAGACTGTGCAAGGGAACTGCCGTGACGCCTGACCTGGAACTGATCCACAAACCGATACACGAATCGTTTCGCGCGTGGGCGCACGGCTATCCGCACGTGGTGGCGAAATGGCATTTCCATCCCGAGTACGAGCTGCATATCATCACCACCTCGACCGGCAAGTTCTTTGTCGGCGACCATATCGGCAGCTACGCGCCGGGCAATCTGGTGCTGACGGGACCGAACCTGCCGCACAACTGGGTCAGCGAGTTGGCTGAAGGCGTGAGCCTGCCCGCGCGCGACCTGGTGCTGCAGTTTTCCAGCGACTTCATTGAACGCTGCGCGTTGCTGTTTCCGGAAATGGCGCCCCTGAAAACCTTGCTGGGCGAGGCGGGCAGGGGCTTGCAGTTTCCCGACGCGTTGGGCTTGCGCCTGGCGCCGCTAATGGCGGAACTGACGACGGCGCAGGGCCCGCGCAGGGTGGAATTGTTCGCGCGCCTGTTCGGCGACCTGTGCGACTGCCGCGAACGGCGTCCGCTGGCCAGCGTCACCTATCTGGCGCAGGCGGGGCGCTACATGTCGTCGACCATCAACCTGGTGCTGGCGTATATCAAGCAGAACATCACGCTCGATTTTTGTGAGCAGGACGTGGCCGACGTGGCGGAGATGAACACGCTCAAGTTCACGCGTTTCTTCCGCAAGCATACGGGCACCTCCTTCATCCATTACGTAAACCAGGAGCGCATCGCGCTGGCCTGCGAACTGCTGATGAATACCGACATGAAGGTCACCGATATCTGCTACCGCACGGGGTTTAACAATCTGTCCAATTTCAACCGCCAGTTCCTGGCCCACAAGCAGATGTCGCCGTCGAAATTCCGCTCCTGCCTGCACATGAACATGCCCGAGTCGTTCCCCTGACGTCCGGCTTTACCCACTTTTATACATGGAACCATCGTGACATATCTCGGTATCGATATCGGCACCTCCGAAGTCAAGGCCATCCTGACCGACGACGCGCAAACTATCCTGGCCAGCAGCGGCGTGACCCTGCGCGTGTCCAGCCCCCATCCCGGCTGGTCAGAGCAAAATCCGGAAGACTGGTGGCACGCCACGCTGGACGTGATCGCGGCCATCCGCAGCGCCCAGCCGGTGGCGTTTTCCGGCTTGCGCGGCATCGCGCTGTCGGGCCAGATGCACGGCGCCACGCTGCTCGACAAGCAGCAGCACGTGCTGCGCGCGGCCATTTTGTGGAACGACACTCGTGCCTTTGCCGAATGCGTGGAACTGGAAGCGCTGGTGCCCGAGTCGCGCGCTATTACGGGCAACCAGGCCATGTCCGGCTTCACGGCGCCCAAGCTGCTGTGGTTGCAAAAATACGAAGCGTCGCTGTTCCGCGCCACGGCCACGGTCCTGCTGCCCAAGGATTACGTGGCGCTGCGCCTGACGGGCGACTGCGTCTCCGACATGTCCGACGCTTCCGGCACCCTGTGGCTGGACGTGGCCAAACGCGACTGGTCCGAGCGCATGCTGGCGGCGACCGGCCTGGGGCGCGAACACATGCCGCGCCTGGTGGAGGGCAGCCACGCCGCCGCGCAGATACGCCCGGCCCTGTGTCAGGAATGGGGCATCGCGCACGCGGTGCTACTGGCCGGTGGCGCGGGCGATAATGCCGCCGCCGCCGTGGGCCTGGGCGTGGTGGAACCGGGCGCCGGCCTGCTGTCGCTGGGCACGTCGGGCGTGCTGTTCGCCGGCAGCGATGGCTATGCGCCCAATCCGGGCCAGGGCGTGCACGCGTTCTGCCATTGCCTGCCCGAACGCTGGCACCAGATGAGCGTGATCCTCAGCGCCGCGTCCAGCCTGAGCTGGGTGGCGCAGTTGACGCAGTCCCACGATATTGGTGCCCTGGTGGCGCTGGCCGAAGGCGTGGAGGCGCGCAAGGCGCCATTGTTCCTGCCATACCTGAGCGGCGAGCGCACGCCGCATAACGACGCCACCGCGCGCGGCGTGTTTTTCGGTTTGTCGACGGAACACGGGCGCGCGGAGCTGGCCTACAGCGTGATGGAAGGCGTGGCTTTTGCCATGGCCGACGGCAATGCGGCCCTGCGCAACGCCGGCACGCGGCTGGAAGAAGCGTCGTTCGTGGGCGGCGGTTCGCGCAGCCGCTTCTGGGCCCAGCTGTGCGCGAATGCCTCGGGCTTGAACGTGTTGCGCCACGACCACGGCGTGGCTGGCGGCACCCTGGGCGCGGCGCGCCTGGCGCAGATGGCGGTGACGGGCTTGCCGCCTGCGCAGGTGTGCACGCGTCCGCCCGTGCAGGAAACGGTGGTGCCGCAGGACTCTGGCGTGCTCGATGAGCGCCTGGCGCGCTACCGGCGTTTGTATCCGCTGCTGCGCGAAGAGTTTGCGGGAGCGGCTGCAGCTGCGCGCTGATGGGCCGGCAAGATTGCCGACCCGATCATGCTGTGAGCCCGGCAATATGGCCAGACAGTCAACCTTCCTATGTAATTTGTTGTTTCTATGCTGAAAGTGTTTCTCTAGCGAAAGCGTCACTTGGTTTTTCACGGAGCACGCTGCATGATTCTCTCACTTGGTGAGAATTGGATAGTTTTTGGCGGCGCTGTTGTTGCCATCCTGTTCTTGCCGCCGGGAGAAATACATGCAACTTGCGAATCTGAAAATCTCCGTCCGCCTGGGTCTGTTGGGCGCCTTTTTCTTTCTAGCGTTGGTATTCGTTGGCGCGCGCGGCTGGAGCGCGCTCGACGCCGCCAGTGCGCGCAGCGCGGACGCCATGCAACGCTCCGTGGCCCTGACGGAAGCGGTCGACGCGGCGCGCAGCGCGCAGGTGGCATTCAAGATCCAGGTGCAGGAATGGAAAAACATCCTGCTGCGCGGCGGCGATGCGGCCGCCTTCCAGCGCTACCGCGAAGCGTTTGTCGCCAGCGGTGCGCAGACGCGCAAGGAACTGGCCGGCCTGCAAGCCATGATGGCCGCGTTGAAACTCGATACAGCGCCCGTGGCGCAAGCCATGCAGGCGCACGATGTGCTGGGCGTGAGCTACCTGGCAGCGCTGCAAAAATATGACGGCGCGCGCGCCGACAGCGCGCAGGCCGTCGATGCGCTGGTCAAGGGTATCGACCGCGAACCGACGCGCCAGATCGATGCTATCGTCGCGGCCATCGGCAAACAGTCGCACGGCCTGATGGCGCAGATGAAGGAACAGGACGCCGCCGCGCACCGCAGCGCCAGCATCGCCATGCTTGCCACCGTGCTGGTGACCCTGGTTGTCGGCACTGCCACCGTATGGTGGCTGATCCGCAGCATCACGGTGCCGCTGGGTGCAGCCGTCGGCATCGCCCAGCAAGTGGCGGCCGGCGATTTGCGCGCCGTAGTGGCCGACAGCGGCCGCGATGAAATCGGCGACCTGCTGCGTGCCTTGAAGGCGATGAGCGGCAATCTGGCCGACATCGTGGGACGGGTGCGGGCCGGCACGGACGCCATCGCCACGGCGTCGGGTGAAATTGCCAGCGGTAACATGGACCTGTCTTCGCGCACGGAGGAGCAGGCCAGCTCGCTGGAAGAAACGGCCGCCTCGATGATCGAGATGACTTCCACCGTGCGGCAGAATAACGACAACGCGGACCAGGCGCGCCAGCTGGCCGGCGGCGCGTCCGACGTGGCGCAGCGGGGTGGCGAGGCCGTGGCGCAGGTGGTGCGGACCATGAGCCATATCAATGCGTCGTCAAAGCGTATCGTCGATATTATCGCCGTCATCGACGGCATTGCCTTCCAGACAAATATCCTGGCGCTGAATGCGGCCGTGGAAGCGGCGCGCGCGGGCGAGCAGGGACGCGGCTTTGCCGTCGTGGCCACCGAAGTGCGCAGCCTGGCGCACAGGTCGGCCGCGGCGGCCATGGAAATCAAGCAGCTGATCGGCGAATCCGTGCGCACGGTGGAAGAGGGCAGCGTGCTGGCCGGCCAGGCGGGGCGCACGATGGATGACGTGGTCAGCAGCGTGCAGCGCGTGAACGCCATCATCGGCGAGATCGCCGTGGCCAGCGTGGAACAGCGCGACGGCATCGAGCAGATCAGCATCGCCATCAGCCAGATGGATGGCGTGACGCAGCAGAATGCGGCGCTGGTGGAGCAGGCCGCTGCCGCCGCGGACGCGCTGCAGCAACAGGCTGCCAGCCTGGCCGACGCCGTCAGCATCTTCAAACTGCATGCCGTTCCCGGCGTGGCCGCGCCAACCCGGAGACTGTCGCTGACCTGATGCGAGTCCGCGCCGCGCCGCTTGATGCCAGTCAAACGGCGCCCGATCAGGCAAAAAGTCCGGCGAAATTCTTATACTATTTCCTTTCCGCATGGATCTGCGCCCGGCCGCATGGCGCGCGTTGCAAAGGAAAACCATGTTCTTTACTTCCCGCTTGCCGGGTGACGCATGACGGCGCTGCTGCTGGCGCTGTGCCTGGGCCTGGCCGTGATGCTGAGCGTGCTGCTGGCCTGCCAGTGGCAGGCGGCGCGCACGTGGCGCTTGCACCATGCGACGGGAGTGGTGCTGCAGGCGGCGCTAGCGCAGCAGATGGCAGATGCGCTGGCGCTGCTGCACGCGCTGCCGGCGGCCGTCATCGGCACCGACCGCGATGGCGTGGTGCGGTACCTGAATCCCCGCGCCAGCGCCATGGGTGGCTTGCTGGGTGACGATGGTCTGGGCCAGCCCGTGACGCAGTTGCTACCGCTGTTCCATGACGGCACGCCCGTCGATGCAGCGCGCCAGGTGCGCGACTGCGTGGCGCGGCAGGAAGTGCTGGAGGTGGCGCGCGGCGCCGTGATGCTGCGTCATCTCGACGGCAAGCGCATCGACGTGCAGTACAGCTGCGCGCCGCTGGCGCAGGGCGGTGCGGTGCTGCTGCTGCACGATGTATCGGCCCGCCGGCGCGCCGAGCAGCAGCTGGAATTCATCGCCCACCACGATGGTCTGACGGGTTTGCCGAACCGGCTGCATTTCCAGATCCGCTTCGAGCACGGCATCGCCTACGCGCGCCGCCACCAGGGCTTGTTGGCCGTGCTGTTCGTCGACATCGACCGCTTTAAATCCATCAACGACAGCCTGGGGCACGACGTGGGCGATCAGGTGCTGACGGAGTTCGCGCGCCGGGTGCAGCAGTGCGTGCGCAAGGTCGATACGGTGGCGCGCCAGGGCGGCGATGAATTCATTATCCTGCTGACGGAATTGCGCACGGCGCACGATGCCGAGCGGGTGGCCGAAAAAATCGTCGCCGCCATCGCCGCTCCCTTCGTCATCGGCGAATACAGCTTGTCGGTGGCGGCCAGCGTGGGCGTGGCCCTGTACCCGGACGATGACGACGATGTCAATGCGCTGATCGAAAAGGCCGACCTGGCCATGTATGCGGCCAAGCGCCACGCGCCGGGCACTTGTTTGCGCTATGCCGCGCGCATGCAGACGCAGTCGTATTCGCGCACCATCCTTGAGACGGCCCTGCGCCATGCGCTCGAACGCAACGAATTCGCCCTGTTCTACCAACCGCGTATGGACCTGAAGACGCGCAGGATTACGGGCGTGAAGGCGCTGCTGCGCTGGAAGCATCCGGAACTGGGATTGATGATGCCGCTCGATTTTTTGCCGGTGCTGGAAGAAAGTGCGTTGATCCTGCCGGTGGGCGCCTGGGTGCTGGCCACGGCGGTGGAACAGGCGCGCAGCTGGATCGCGCAGGGGCAGATGCTGACGGTGTCCGTCAGCCTGTCGGCGCGCCAGTTCTACCAGCGCGATATCGCGCGCAATTTCGCCGCCGCGCTGGAGGCGGCCGGCGTACCGGGGCATTGCATCGAGCTGGAAATCGCCGCCGGCATCCTGATCGAGCGCAACCAGAACTGCGAACTGATACTGCGCCAGTTCCGCCAGCTGGGCATGGCGATTGCCATCAGCGATTTCGGCACGGGCGATGCTTCGCTCAATTACCTGAAACGCTTTCCCACGGATGCCGTGAAGATCGAAAAGTGCTTCGTTGACGACCTGGGCAAGCCCGGTGGCGACAGCGCCATGGTGCGCGCCATCGTGGCGATGGCGCGCACGCTCGGACTGCGCACCATCGCCAGCGGCGTGGAAAGCGGCGAGCAGCTGGAACTGCTGGCCGAGATGGGCTGCGACGAGGCGTTTGGCTACTACCTGGGCCGCGCCACGTCGCCCGAGGGCATCGAGATGGTGCTCAAAAGTAGTGAAGTCATTCAGAACTGATAGCGCAGCGACAGCATGGCGTTGCGCGGGTCGCCGTAATAGCCGCCCATGCCCGTCGAGTAATACTTTTTGTCGAAGACGTTATTCACGTTCAAGGTCGCCACCAGCTGCGCACTGACCTGGTACTGCGCCATCATTCCCGCCACCGCATACGCCTTTTGCGTGAAGCGTTCGCCATTCGGTCCGCGGTCATCCATGTAGATATCGCTTTGCCAGTTCACGCCGCCGCCCAGCACCAGGCCAGGCAGGCCTTGCGCCAGGCGGTACGTGGTCCACAGCTTGGCCATGCCCCGCGGCTGGCTGGTCTGGATGCGCGCGCCGGCGGCATTGCGGATGCGGCTATAGGCATAGCTGGCCGTCAGTTGCCAGTCTGGACGCAGCTGGCCCGATACTTCCGCCTCGACGCCGCGCGTGGTGGCGCCCTTGACCGTGTGGTAGGCGTAGGAGCCGCCGCCCGTGCCGATGATCCAGACATTGCCCGGATCGGCTTCGGCCAGGTTTTCTTGCTTCAGCTGGAAGACGGCGGCGCTGGTGGTGAGCTTGCCGCCGAAGAATTCACCCTTCGCGCCCACTTCGTAATTCTTGCCTTCCAGCGGCGCCAGGAAGCGGCTGTTGACGTCGCGCTGGCTTTGCGGCGTGAAGATGCTGGTATAGCTGGCGTAGGCCGACCAGTGCCGGCCCAGGTCGTAGACGAGACCTGCATACGGCGTGATCTTGCCGTTTTCGCGCATGGCGTCGTGCAGGTCCGTGTCGTTGACATAATCGCTGCGGATGTCGCGCTTCCAGTACGACAGGCGCGCGCCGAGGATCACCGACAGCGCGTCCGTCGGGCGCAGGCGCAGGGTCGAATACAGGCCGCTTTCCTGTTCCTTGTCGTACGAGCTGCCCCGGCGCGTGCCGCTGTAGTCGGGTACCGGCATGGCGCCATTCCAAGCGTGGATATCGGGCACCGTATAGGCATAGCCTTCGAGGAGCCAGCCCGGATAGATGGGGCTATTCGTCTTGAGTTCCGAGGCGCTCACGCCTAGCACCAATTCGTGCTTGCGGCCGAAGGCCTGGAACGGGCCGCTGACATAGGCGTCGAGCGAGGTCTGTTGCGGCTTGCTGTGCCAGTTGGCCAGCCACAGCTGCATGCCGCCGCCCGTCACGCGGTCCGGGTAGCCGTTGCCGGAAAAGCCTTGCAAGGCGTCGTACTGGTTGCTGCTGCGGCTCACGGCCACTTTGGCCATCCAGTCGTTGTCGAAATAATGATCGAGGGTGGCGAACAGCATGCTCTGTTCGCGGTCATACGTGCTCCACGCGGTCGTGCCGTTCATCGAGCGGGGGAAATGCGTCTGCGAGCCGTCGGCATAGAACATGGGAAAGTCGCGCCCCGCGCCTTTCAGCTTTTCCTTCTGGTAGTTGATGCCGGCGCTGAGCACTGTCGATGGCGTCAGGTCCGCTTCGACAATGGCGTACAGCACGTCCTTTTTCTGCTGGTAGCGGTCGATGAACGAGCGCTGCTCTTCATGCGCGGCGACGAGGCGCGCGCGCACCTTGCCGTCGGCCGTCAATGGCGTCGAGACATCGCCTTCGATGCGGTAGCGGTCCCACGATCCCAGCTGCGCGCCGGCGGTGGCGGCAAAGCTGCGGCCCGGGCGCTTGCGCACCAGGTTGACGGCCGCCGACGGGCTGCCCGTGCCGCTGATCAGGCCCGTCGCGCCACGGATGATTTCGACGCGGTCGTAGAGGGCCATGTCGTAGGTGCGCGCTTCCAGGTTCTTGCTGGTCGGGATGCCGTCGGACATATACGAGGTCACTTCGAAGCCGCGTGAAAACACCTGGTCGTATTCGCGCGTGCTCGAGGAATGGTCGACCGTGATGCCGGGCGCCTGCAGCAGCACATCCTGCAATGTGCGCAAGCCCTGGTCGTCGATCTGCTGGCGCGTGATGACGCTGACGGCTTGCGGCGTTTCGCGCAGCGACAGGTTCAAACGCGTGGCGCTGGTCAGGCCCGCGTAGCTCCGCTTGCCTTCCGTGGTGCCGTCGCGCAGGGCGCTGGAGCTGACGGCCACTTCGCCCAGCGTCGCGGCTATCGGCGCGGCGGGCGATGCAGCGCCCGACTTGCGCAGCACGTAGCTACGTTCCCCGATGGGCAGTGCATCGAGGCCCGTGCCGGCCAGCAGGCGGGCCAGTGCCTGATGCACCGTGTAACTGCCGTTCAGGCCCGGCGTGCGCACGCCCTGCAGCAGTTCGGCCGCCGCGCCCACGCTCACCTTCGCCTCGATGGCAAAACTGGCAATGGCGGCAGACAGCTCGCCAGCCGGAAGGTTAAAGGCCGTTTGTGCGGCGGCCGGCGCGGTGGGCAGTTCTGCCGTCATGGCCGGCGCCTGCGCCAGCGACAGCAGGATCAAAGCGCTGCCGATGGCGCGCGCGAGGGGAGTCAAACGGGGTGGGTGCATAGTCTGGCCTTTCTGGTGGAGTGTCGTTGCAAAATGTCGTTGCAAATTGTCTTTGCAAAATGTCGTTGCAAAATGTCTTTGCAATACTCACAGGACAGACCATGGTGAAAAAAAGGGCCAACTTTTCACAATTATTTTTTGCGGGCCGTGAGGGTGACCCAGTACGGGGTGCGGTACAGCACGTCGACGGGCAGCATGCGTGCGAGGTTTTCCAGCACGGCGTTAGTGTCGTCGAGCTGGAAGGCGCCTGACAGGCGCAAGCCGGCCACTTGCGGCTCCACGCGCAGCAGGCCGGGGCGGTAGCGTGACAATTCGGCAGCGAAGGCATCGAGGCGCATGTCCTGTGCCGTCAGCATGCCGCGCGCCCATGCATCGGCCTGCAGCGGCGCCGGCGCGGGCAGGTTGGCGTGGCTGGCGTCGAAGCGGCTTTGCTGGCCCTGTGTCACCGTGCGCACGGTGGCCGAGGGCGCGCGCGGCGTAATTTCCACGGCGTGTTCGAGCACCGTCACGCGGCTGCCATCGTCGTCGACGCGCACGGTGAAGCGCGTGCCCAGCGCGTGGATGCGGCCGTGGCAGGTGGCGACGATGAAAGGGCGGCTGCCCGCGTGGTCGGGGCGCGTCTGTATCAGTACTTCGCCGCGGCGCAAGGTCAGCCGGCGTTCATCGGCGCCATACGCCACATCGACTGCGCTGTCCGTGTTGAGCACCAGGGTGCCGCCATCGGGCAAGGACACTTCGCGCCGTTCGCCCACGCCGCTGCGGTAGTCGGCCAGCATCTCATGGCGCACCAGCAGCCAGGCGGCCGGCGCCGCCATCAATGCCAGCAGCACCTGCATGGCCACGCGACGCTGCGGCCGACGCAGTACGGGCACGGCCAGCGAGGGCGGCAGCAGGCCTGCCGTCTGGCTCACCTGCTGCACCCTGTGCCAGGCGCGCGCATGTTCCGGGTCGAGTGCGCGCCATCGGGCCGCCGCCGCCAGGTCATCCGGCGTGGCCTGGCCCGACTGCTCCAGCAAATACCATTCGACAGCCTGGCGCGCCACCTTGCGCGACAGCAGAGGAGATGGTGGAGCGGCCGCGCTCATGGCAGCATGTCCGGCGGCAGCAGCACGCATTCGGTCAGCGCCTCGGCCATGTAGCGCTTCACGGAGCGCTCGCCGATGCCCAGCTGCGCGGCGATGTCCGCGTACGCATGGCCTTCGATCTGCGCCAGGATGAAGACGGCGCGCACCTTCGGTTTCAAGCCATCGAGCATGGCATCGACCGCTTGCAGCGCCTGCAGGATTTGTGCGCGCTGCTCGGTCGATGGCATATGCTGTTCGGGCAGGGCAGCGAGCGCGTCTTGCCACGCGCGTTCCAGCGACTGGCGGCGCAAGTGGTTGATCAGCAGATGTTTGGCGACTGTCGCCAAATAGGCTTTCGGTGCGCGCAGGGCCGGCGTTTGCGGCTCCAATGGCGCGCCGGCCAGCAGGCGCGCGAAGGTATCCTGCATCAAATCGGCCGCCTCGGCAGCATTGCCCAGGCGCCGCTGCAGCCAGTGTGCCAGCCAGCCGTGGTGTGCGCGGTAATGGCTTTCCAGCTGCGTGGGCAGCAGGGGAGAGGGCGCGAACGGACTGCCTGGCATGGCCACGATAATTACAGCACTGCCAGCGCGATGACGGCCAGCACGGCCGCGCCGCCGATCACGCGCGCCAGGCGCATGGCCTGTTGCGGCGCATAGGGCAGCAGCCAGATCAGCAGCAAGCCGCAGCCCGTCAGGCTGCCGACCCAGTAGACCAGGCCATAGCCGCCGCCGGCGATGTACATGGCCCAGGCCAGGGCGGCCGCCAGCGCCAGCGCGCCCGCCCACTGCAAACGGCGGCGCAGTGGTGCGGGTGGTTCGGCGCCGCGTCCGTGCAGGTCCGCGTAGTGGCGATCCATCGCCAGGCACAGCGACGACAGGCCCGCATAGCACAGCGCGAAGACGAGGAAGTTCGACAGCAGCTCCATCACGCAGCCTCCATCGTTGTCGTCGCCGGCTTGGCCGCGTCCCTTGTTTTTTGCGCTTTCGATGCCTTCACGGGCAGCGGTTTCAATTTGAACGCCGCATACGCGAGGCCCAGGCCCAGCATCAGCACCACCAGGTCGAAGGAGGCCACCGCCACGGGGCCGCGGCCCAGGAACAGGGTCACGCCCAGGTGCGACTCGGTGGTGAAGACGTTCAGCACGGGTAGCGATGCCAGCAGGAAGGCGCCCACGGCCAGCTGCATGCGCCACATCGCGCGCGAGGGACGCAGCTGGGCGATGAGGGCGGCCAGGGCCCAGGCGCCGAAGAAGCAGGCGATTTCCTCTTGCGGGCGCTCTTCCATGCCGACCGGCAGCAGGCGGTTGGCCCAGAAGTAGGCGCCGAAGGCGATCGGGATGCCGGCGATAGCGCCGATGTTGAGTGCTTCGACCAGGCGCAGGCCGAAGCTGGCGCGCTTGCCGGCGGCCAGCGCCTTGGCCTGCTTCTGGCGCGTCTTGACGGCCCACAGCAGGGCGCCCGTGGCGACCATGGCGCAGCCGGCCAGGCCGGAAAGGAAGAACAGCGCGCGCAGCAGCGGTCCGCCGAAATGCGCGACGTGCAGGCCGACCATCACGCCCTGCGTGGCGGCCGCGCCGGGCAGCGCGTCGCCACCGGTCGACAGCAGCTTGCCGGTGACGCCATCGAATTCCAACGACGGCTGTTTCGACGACATGTCGCGTCCGCCAGCACGCGTCAGCGAAATGGTGGCGTTGGCGTCGCCCGGGTGATTCACGGAGATGCGTTCGACCTTGCCGCCACCCCAGTGCTGTTCCGCCTGGCGCACGAGGGGCGCCAGTGGCGTCAGCGGCGCGGCCACGCCGGCCGCCTTGCTGTCGCCCGAGCGGCCGGGGAAGGCTTCGGCAAAGAAGGCATCCTGGTCGCCCTTGTAGGCGGCCGTGGCGCCGGACGGCATGTACAGGAACATCAAGGTGACCAGTCCCGTGTAGGTGATCATGATGTGGTAGGGCAGGGCCAGCACGGCCGTCACATTGTGCGCGTCGAGCCACGAGCGCTGGCCCTTTTTCGGCCGGAAGGTAAACAGGTCCTTGAAGATGCGCTTGTGCGTGACGATGCCGCTGATGATGGAGACGAACATGAACATGGCGCAGAAACCCACGATCCAGCGGCCCCAGATGGCGGACATGTAGTGCAGGTCGAAATGCAGGCGGTAGAGGAATTCGCCGCCCCGCGTTTCGCGCGGCTTCGACAGCACCTCGCCCGTGGCCGGGTCGGCTTTTTCGCTATGAAAATTGCCGCGCCGTCCGCGTTTCTTTTCACCGGGTTGCGATGGCTTGCTCCAGCCCAGCTGCGTGGCGGGATTGCGCTCGCCGGGCAGGCTGATGAACCAGCGCGTGGCGCCCGTGGCCCGCTCTTCCATCGCTTTTTGCGCGACGCTGGCCGCTTCCTCGGTGCTCACTTGGCTGGCGGCGGCGCCGTGCAGCTCGGGCTGCATCCACACGGTGATTTCATTGCGGTAGTAGCTGGCCGTGCCGGCGCAAAACACCAGCAGCAAGATCCAGCAGACGAGCAGGCCGGACCAGGTGTGCAGCCATGCCATCGACTGGCGGAAACCTTCTTTCATGCGAGACTCCAGGATAGTGCATCCATCGACTGCAGGATGGCGGCGATGACGGCGGCGGGGATCGTGAGGCCCAGCCAGGCGCGCAGGGCGCTGCGCGTGGCGAAGACCCATATCACGGCGCAGGTATAGATGGCAAACGACAGCAGGGTGGCCGTCATGACGGCTTCGGAACGGGCCATGGGCAGGCTCACCGACAGCAGCATGGTGACCAGCGCTGCCAGCACGTAGCCGCCAACGATGGCGGCCACGCTGCGCGAAGCCACGCCGAGGCGATAGGCCGCACCGGCGGAGAGCCGCAGGCGCGCGATTTTTTCAGCCGCGCTGGTGGATTCGGTATTGGCTGGGGCTTGCATGGTCAGTCGTGATCCTTGCTCGGTGGCAGGGCCGGGCCGGCCGGCAGCGGCGTCACGCCTTGCGGCTGCAGCAGGCTCAGGGTGGTCACGAACATGGCCTTGTCATAGGCTTGCGCACCGCGCTGGCCGGCCGTCTTGTCCGTGTGCTGCACTTCCAGCACATAGGCTCCCTTCCATGGTAGCGGGAAGCTGACCAGGCCTTGCGCATCGCTCCACGCTTCCTTGCCCCAGCCCGATTGCACCACGGCGTTGACTTTGGCTTGCGCCAGCGGCTTGCCCAGGTAGCTGACCTGGAACTGGCCTGGTTTGCCGGTCGGCACGAGGTCCAGCGTCAGCGCCGGCGCCTGCGCCTTGCCGTCGGCGACCAGGCGCGCGGCCGGCACCCACACGGTGCGCGTGGTCTTGCCATCCTTTTTTTCTTCCCAAGACGGATAGTTGTCTTCCTCGACGATGATGCTTTCGCCGGCGCCCACCTTGCCATTCAGGATGAAGGCGCCGGCCGTCTTGCTCGCCTGCAGCGCCTGCGCTCCCTTGGCCGATATCCATGTCACGTTCTTGATGCTGAACTTGTCCAGCAGGCCAGGCGAGGCTTCGCGCAGGTTGTCGCCGAATTCGCCGAAGTACACGCTGGCTGCCTTGCCGTCCTGCTGCAGCCAGATCTGGTGCGCGCTGGCCGTGCCAGAAGCGATGGCCGCGCCCAGCAGGGCGGTGGCGAGGGCGCCGAGGCGCGCGATGGAAGTGAGGTGCATGGTGTATCCCTTATCTTGTTATGTGAATGGAAAATCGGCCGGGTTCCCAAGGACTGCGTGCGTCAGTACTGGTAACGCAGGTTCAGCGCCACGTTGCGCGGTTCGCCGTAGTAGCCGCCGTTATAGAAACCCACGCGGCGGAAATACGTCTTGTCGAACAGGTTGTTGACATTCAGGCTGGCCGACAGTTTCGGGCTGATCTGGTAGCGCGCCATCAGGTTGGCCAGCGCGTAGCTGCCCTGGCTGACCCGCGTCTTCGTCTTGTTTGGCAGGGTGGCCGTCGTGTAGATCTCGTTCTGCCAGTTCAAGCCGCCGCCGATGGTCAGGTTCTGCAGCTCGCCCGGCAGGCGGTACGTGGTCGAGACGCGCAGCATATTGGTCGGCTGGATGGTGTTGGTCGGCACGCCCTTGGCGTCCTTCGAGCGGTTGTGCGTGTAGCCGGCGAACAGCTGCCAGCCGGTCATCGGGCTGCCCGACACTTCCGCCTCATAGCCGCGGCTCTTCGTGCCCTTGCCCGTTGAGACATAGGGCCGGCTGCCGTCCGGCAGCAAGACGTTCAGCGGCACGGACGTATCTTCTTCACCCAGGTTGTCCTGCTTGGCTTCATACACGGCGAACGAGGCGTTCACGGCGCCGTCGAAGAATTCGCTCTTCACGCCCGCTTCCACGTTGCTGCCCGTGATCGGGTCAAGGAAGGCGTTGTTCTTGTCCTTCAGGTTTTGCGGCTTGAACAGGTCCGTATAGCTGGCGTACAGCGAGGTGCTCTTGCTGACGTCGAGCACCACGCCCGCGTACGGCGTGACGACGTCCTTGGTGTCATACGCGGCAGTGCGTCCCGTGTAGGCATTGCCGGTATCGTAGTTTTCCTTGTAGGTCTTCCATTTGCTCACGCGGGCGCCACCCAGCACCTTGAAGCTGTCCGTGACATTGATGCGGGTGGCGATGAAGGCACCCGTCTGCTGCGTGGTGACGACGCCGCGCGCGCCCGTGTACATGACATCGGGCTCAGGCACGTTGCCCGTCCAGTTGCGGTAGTCGGCGATCTCTTCCGAGAACGGTAGCGGCTTGCGCAGTGCTGCCGCTTTCGTCGTGCCAGTGCGTTTCCAGCCATTGATACCCAGCACCAGGTCATGCTGGCGGCCGAAGAGGGGAAAGGTGCCGTTGGCGGAAATATCCAGATTGTCCTGTTTTTCTTCGTAGGGGAAGGCGCCGCTCCAGACCTTCAATCCGGAGCCGTCGCGACGGGGATATTCCGCGCCACCGAAATACAGCTTGCCGTCCCAGGAGCTGTCGAGGCGTCCGTAGGCGGCCCGGATCTTCCAGTCGTTGGCGAAGCGGTGGTCGAGGTAGACATAGCTGTTCTGGAATTCGCGCTCCCAGCTGCTCCACTTGGCCGCCATGTTGAACGAGCGCGGCATGTTGGCGGGCGTGCCATCGCTGAAGAACAGGGGCGTGGTGCCCCAGCTCGTGCCTTTCGGCGTGTTTTTTTGATAGTCGATGCCGGCCGTCAGCATAGTATCAGCCGTCAAGTCCGCCTCCAGCAGCATGGAGGCGACCACCTTGCGCTCCTTGTAGACGTCAAGATAGGAATGGCGGTTCTGTCCCACCAGCACGGCGCGCCCGCGGATGCTGCCGTCCGCGTTCAACGGTCCGCTGATGTCGCCTTCCAGCCGATATTTGTTCCATGAACCCACCGTCAGTCCGGCCGAGGCGGCCAATGCCTTGCCGGGGCGCTTGTGCAGCATATTGACAGTGGCCGACGGGTCGCCATTGCCGCTGACCAGGCCCGTGGCGCCGCGCACGATTTCGATGCGGTCATACACGGCCGTGTCGAACAGTCCGTTGGCGCCTGAATTGACGGCCACGCCATCGATCTGGTAATTGCCGATGGAAAAGCCGCGCGCTGAAATACTGATGCGTTCGCTATCGAGTTCCTGCACCGTCACGCCCGTCGACTGCACCAGCACGTCGGCCAGGCTGTTCAGGCCCATGTCATCCATGCGCTGGCGCGTCACTACGGAAATCGATTGCGGCGTGTCGCGGATCGACAGGCCCAGGCGCGTGGCCGTGGCCATCTGTTTTGTCGTGTAGGAACCCGTGTTTTCCGTCGCCGCCTTGTCTTGCTGGCCCAGCACCTTGATCTCGCTCAAGGTGGTTTCAGCGGGCGTGGCCGGCGTATCGGCAGCCACAGCCACGCTGCTCCCCAGTGTTGCCGCCAGCAATGCCGAATGCACGGCGATGGCCAGCGGACGCAGGGCAAGGTGGGAAACCGGTGGGGTAAACGGGCCGGCAACCATGCCAGCCAGCGAACGTACTCGCGCCATGAAACATCCTTCTTCTCGTGTGCCCACCGTCGAGCGGCTGGCGTTTTGGTATGGAAGGCTTGCTTGGCGGGGATGCCTGGCTGGCGCAGCGTGTCATCCAGCCGCGCATCCGTCAGGCGACTGCGTGCGGACTCTGGTGGGAGTTTAAATGTGAATGAGAACTATTCTTATTATAGTGCGGGGTTGCGAGACATGCAAGAGTGCGATGTTGTAAACGAGCACGGCCACCGTACTGTCGCGGCGGCCGTGCAAGCGCGCAAGCGCGGGCGTTTAGAGCTGGCCGCGCAGGGTCAGCATGGCGTTGCGTGGTTCGCCATAGAAGTTCGAGCCATAGGCGGCCCACACGCGCGTGTAGTATTTTTTGTCGAACAGATTGTTCACCGTCAGCGACAGCTCCAGCTTGGGACTGAGGCGGTAGCCGGCCTGCAAGCCCACCGTGGTGACGGGGCCCTGCTCGAATTTCACGGGGCCGTTCAAGCGGTACATGCTGCTGACGCTGCGCAAGCCGCCGCCCACGCTGATCTTATCGAGCGCGCCGGCCAGCCGGTAATTGGTCCACAGGTTGAAGTTATGGCGTGGCGCGATGAAGGAGTACAGCTGCGCCTTCTGGTCGTCGCTGCCTTCCAGGGTGCGCGTGCTGGTGTAGGAATAGCCGCTCGTGATGTTCCAGCCCGGCAGGGGGCTGCCGCTCAGCTCGGCTTCCATGCCCTGGCTGCGCATCTTGCCCGCACCGATGGAAAACAGCGGGTTGGCCGGATCGGGCATGACGCGGTTTTCATCTTCCATGCGGAAAAGGGCCGCATGCGCGTTGACGTTCTTGTCGAACAGCTCCGCCTTCAGGCCCAGTTCGAATTGCTGGCCCGTGCGCGGTTTCAGGGTTTGTCCTGCCGCGTCCGTGGTGGTCTGGGGCGAGAAGATGCGCGTGTAGCTGGCGTAGGCCGATACTTGCTTG
The DNA here is from genome assembly GCF_051380935.1 of Janthinobacterium algoris. NCBI lineage: Bacteria > Pseudomonadati > Pseudomonadota > Betaproteobacteria > Burkholderiales > Oxalobacteraceae > Janthinobacterium > Janthinobacterium algoris. The sequence continues at coordinate 138,496 of NZ_JBNYXZ010000001.1, forward strand.
TCGAGCTCGTAGACCAGGCCCGCGTACGGCGTGAACTTGGCCTTGATGGTGTTGCTGATATCGGTGAACTGCTTGAAGTACGCGTTGCGGTTGACGGTATGGTTATCCCAGTGCGTCAGGCGTCCACCCAGGTTGACGGCCAGCCGCTCCGTCGCCTGCAGGCGGGTGCGCGCGTACAGGCCGAACTGCTTGCTGCGGTTGTCATTGCCATTGGAAAAAGTGTCGCTGGGCTGGGCGATATTGTTGTCCGGGTGAAAGATATTGATCGGCGCGCCGTCGCCGCCGCCATACTGGAAATTCTTGTGCACCTGGCGGTAGTCGGCGCCCACGATCAGGTCGTGGCTGCGGCCAAACGCCTGGTAGGGCGTGGCCAGGTAGGCATCCAGTCCCTGCGTCTTCCAGTGGCTGCGGTAGTTCCAGCTGATCAGGCAGCTGTCGCCCGTGACGGGATCGGCCGAGCAGTCGGACCAGCCGAAATTGCGCGACGGTTCGTCCTGCTCGCGGTACAGGGCAGTTACCTTGAACTGGCCGCCGTTGTCCAGTTTATGGTCGAGCTCGGCAAAGTATTCCGTGACCTTTTCCGTGATGTGGTTCCAGGCCGGGTCGAGGTAGGTGGAGCGGGGCACGTCGAGCAGGCGCCCGTCTTCATACGCGGGCAAGCCGAAGGCGGGACGGCCCTTGTATTGCTGGTAGGTGACGCCGCCCGTCAGCACGGTGCCCGGTGCGACGTTGACGGCGACGGTGCCGTACAGCAAGGGCTTTTCCGCATACACGTGGTCGACGAAGGAGCGCCGGTGTTCGTAGACGGCCACCAGGCGGCCGCGCACCTTGCCGTCCACGCTCAGAGGACCCGTGACGTCCGCTTCCGCATAGTAGCGGTCCCAAGAACCGGCGCTGAGCACGCCGCTGGCGGCGAAAGTGTCGCGTGCGCGCTTGCGCACCAGGTTGATGGTGCCGCCCGGGTCGCCCGCGCCCTGGAACAGGCCGGCTGGTCCGCGCAGCACTTCCACCCGGTCATAGATGGCCAGGCCGAAGCCGGCCGACAGGTCGTTGCCCGTGCTGGCGGGCGTCATCACGCCATCGACCTGCACCGCATCGAGCGCATAGCCGCGCGAATAAAAGTTACCGTGGTTGCCGCCCGTGCTGCTCGCTTCGACGGTGATGCCCGTCACGCCGCGCATGGCGTCGTCCAGGCTCAGCAAATTCTGGTCGTTCAATTGCTGGCGCGTCAGCACGGAGACGGACTGGGGAATTTCGCGCAGGCTTTGCCGGCCCTTGCCGATGCTCACCGCTTGCGCCGCATACGACTTGGTCAGCTCAGTATCGAGCGTCGCCTCCTGGCGCGCGCTGACGGTGATTTCCGCCAGGGTCGCCACCTTGCCCGTGGCGGCGGGCGCGGGGCGGATGATGACGCTGTTGCCGTCGATGGCAGCTGCCAGGCCGCTGCCGGCCAGCAGGCGTTCCAGGCTGTCGGCCACGCTCAGCGTGCCGCTGACGGCCGGTGCCGTCTTGCCGGCCACGAGTTCGGGTGCGAACAGCAGTTGCAAATTGGCTTGCCGCGCCAGCTCATTCAGGGCTTGCCCCAGCGGCTGGGTGGCGATGGCCAGTTTGACGGTGGGCGCCGTTTGCGCCTGTGCCAGGGAAATGCTGCCCAGGGCCAGCATGGCGGCCAGGGCGAAGGGGGCGGGTGTCAGATTGAGGCGGGGGGACCACATGTTGCATTTCTCCAGGTTAATGTGTTGTCGATTAACTTGGTAGACGCGGCAGTGGACATAATCCTCACCTGCGAATGCGAACTATTTGCATTTATTTTTCAGGCCGCCGCATCGCAGGGGCTTGTGCAGGCATTTTTGCCGCCATGCGGATCTCGTTGGCGCCGCCGCTGCGCACGATCTGCACGGGTAGCAGCTGCGGCAGGGCGGCGGCGAAGCGGTCGAGCTGGGTCAGGCTGAAGCTGCCGCCGATGCGCAGCTGCGCGACGGCGGGATCGCGCACGACGAAGCCCGTGTCGCCATAGCGTTCGAATTCGGCCAGCGCCGCACCCAGCGGCACATTGTCGAAGGTGACCCTGCCTGTGCGCCAGGGCGCCACGCTGTCCGGTGCCAGGCTGGCGACGTCGGACAGGCGGCCGCCGGCATCGCTGCTGACGCCCTGGCCGGCCCGCAGGTCGACCTGGTCTTGTCCTGCGCCCGCCACGCGCACATGGCCATGTTGTACGGCCACGCGCAGCTTGCCGTCGTGTTCGAGAGTATTGCGCACGGAAAACTGCGTGCCCACCACCGTCACTTTCAACGGATCGCTCAGCACATCGAAAGGCTGGCCCTGCTTCGCTTGCACCTGGAACAGCGCTTCGCCGTGCGCCAGGCGCACTTCGCGGCGCTGGCGGTATAGCGTGACGTGCAATTGCGTGGCTGTATCGAGCTGCACCTTGCTGCCGTCGGGCAGGGCGACGGCCAGGCGCTGGCCGCGCATGGTGGCATACGACTGGCTGAACACGGCTTGCTGCTGCCACCACTGGTAGCCGCCCGCGCCCACGCTCAGCAGCAGCATGGCGGCGGCCGCATATGGCAGCGCGCGCAGGGAGCGCAGGGAGCGCAGAAGCGGGCGGCGGGGAGCTGGCGCTGGCGCTGCCCGGGGCACTTCCCAGCGGGCGGCCACCTGTGCGGGAATCCGGCGCGCCACGCGGTGCGTATCCTTTAGCCGCGCATACGCTTGCGCGTGCTGCGCATCGGCCGCCAGCCAGGCGGCAAACTCGGCCTGTTGCTGCGCATCAAGGTTGCCGCGCCGGCTGAACCAGGTGGCCGCCGCCAGCGCCACCGGAGCTTGCGTGGCGGCAAAGTTGGCATGCTCGCGCAAGTCCGCCTCGTCCTGGGCAGAGGGGCCGAAAGCGTGACGGGGAGGGAGGGCGGTCATGGGCGCCATTATGTGGCTTCCCGCAAAGAATGCAACTGCGCCTGGCAACTGAGCATGCCGCGCGCGATATGTTTTTCCACCATGCTGATGGAAATGCCCATGCGCGCGGCAATCTGCGCGTGCGGCAATTCCTCGAAGACGTGCAGCACGAAGGCGTCGCGGCAGCGGGGCGGCAAGGCGTCGATGGCGGCCACGCAGGCTTGCCAGTCCTGGCTGCTTTCGAGCGCCTGCTCCGGCTGCAAATGGCGCGGCGCGGCCGGATGCGCGGCTTCCGGCAAGGCATCGAGCGCCTCGTGCTGGCGCAGGGCCGCGCGCCGGTGCTGGTCGATCAGCAGATTGCGCGCTGTGCGGTAAAGCAGCGCGCGCGGTTCGCGCACGGCCGCTTCGCCCAGCACGCGCGCATAGCTTTCCTGCACCAGGTCGGCAGCGGCCTCGCGGTTGCGCAAGCTGCGCCAGCAAAAGTTCAACAGTTCTTGGTAATAGCGTGCAACCACGGCGTCCGATGTATGAGTCCGCAGCCAGGAATGCCGCATATGAGAATGATTCTCATTATATGGCATGCCAGGAGGTAGCGCTAAGCGGCTTGGTGCACCGTGGCAGACGTACAACGCTTTGCCGCTCGCCCGGCATGCGTTACCATCGGAGTTAATATGGAGGCAACATGGCTATTCAAATTATCAATACGGCGCCGATGGCAGGCCAGCGGCCCGGCACTTCAGGCTTGCGCAAGAAGGTGGCTGTCTTCAGCGCACCGCAATATCTGGAAAACTTCGTGCAGAGCGTTTTTGACACGCTCGGCGACTGCCGTGGCCAGACCCTGGTGCTGGGCGGCGACGGCCGCTTTTACAACCGCGCGGCCATCCAGACGGTGCTGCGCATGGCGGCCGCGCATGGCTACGCGCGCGTGCTGCTGGGGCAGGGCGGCATCCTGTCGACGCCAGCCGTCAGCTGCGTGATCCGCAAGCATGGCGCCAGCGGCGGCATCATCCTGTCGGCCAGCCATAATCCCGGTGGCGCCGATGGCGATTTCGGCATCAAGTACAACATCGCCACTGGCGGCCCGGCGCCTGAAAAGGTCACCGAGGCCATCTACGCCTGCACGCAAGGCATCGTCGAATACCGCATCAGCGACGCGGCCGACATCGACCTCGATAAACTGGGCTCGGTGCGCATCGAGCGGATGACGGTCGAGGTGATCGATCCGGTTCTTGACTACGCTGAACTGATGCAGCAGCTGTTCGACTTCGACGCCATTCGCGCCCTGTTCGCGGGCGGCCTGCGCATCTGCTTTGATGGCATGCACGCCGTCTCCGGCCCGTATGCGACGGCCATCCTGGAAGGCATGCTGGGCGCACCGAAGGGCAGCGTCATCAACGGCGTGCCGTTGGAAGACTTCGGCGGCGGCCACCCGGACCCGAATCCCGTCAACGCGCAGGAATTGATTTCCATCATGGCGGCCGGAGATGGTGACAATGATGCACCGGACTTTGGCGCCGCCTCGGACGGCGACGGCGACCGCAACATGATCGTCGGCCGGCGCTTCGACGTGACGCCGTCGGACAGCCTGGCGATTTTGGCCGCCAACGCCACCGTGGCGCCCGGCTACCGCGCCGGCTTGAAGGGCATCGCCCGCTCCATGCCGACGTCGGGCGCCGCCGACCGGGTCGCTAGCGCGCTGGGCATCCCGTGCTACGAGACGCCGACGGGCTGGAAGTTCTTTGGCACCCTGCTCGATGCCGGCATGGCCACCTTGTGCGGCGAAGAAAGCTACGGCACTGGCTCGAACCACGTGCGTGAAAAGGATGGCCTGTGGGCCGTGCTGTTCTGGCTCAACCTGCTGGCAGAGAAAAAACAATCGGTGGAAGAGATCGTGCGCGCGCACTGGGCCACCTATGGCCGCCATTATTATTCGCGCCACGACTACGAAGACATCGACAGCGCCGGTGCGCAGCAGCTGATGGAGGCCGTGCGCGGCCAACTGGCCGCCTTGCCGGGCCAGGTGGTCAATGGCTATACGGTGGCGCTGGCCGACGATTTCAGCTACACGGACCCCGTCGACGGTTCCGTGGCGACGCAGCAGGGCATCCGCATCATCATGAGGGACGGTGCGCGCATCGTGCTGCGCCTGTCCGGCACGGGCACCGAAGGCGCCACCCTGCGCCTGTACCTGGAGCGCTACGAAGCCGATCCCGCGCAGCATGCCATCCCCGCGCAGCAAGCGCTGGCGGGACTGATCGCCGTGGCCGAGCAACTGGCGCAGATCCGCGCACGCACGGGGCGCGACGCGCCGACAGTGACGACCTGACAATGACAGGCAAAAAAAAGCGCCCACGATGTTCTGTGGGCGCTCTTCATTTTAGCTTACTTGTAGATCATGCCTTGCCCGGCACCACGGCCTGGCGGTAGTTGTCGACCATCTTGTAGCGCCTTGCATACAGGCCGAAGGCCAGCATGGCGACGGCGGCAAAGGCGGCGAAGAAGAACATCTGGAAGGCCGTCACGCTAATGCCGCTCTCGGCGATCTTGCCGATCACGCCCTCGTTCATGACGCTGCGGTTGACGATCAGCACCCACAAGTTGCCGACCGTGGTCGACAGATTCCAGAAGCTCATGATGGCGCCCTTCATGGAGACGGGCGCCTGGCTGTAGGCAAATTCCAATCCCGTGGCCGAGACCAGCACTTCGCCGAACGTCAGCAGCGCGTAGGGCAGGATCTGCCACATGATGGAAACGGCGCTGCCGCTGTCGAGGGCCAGCTGCAAGAGGCCAATGACGATCCACGCCAGCGAGGAAAAGCCGATGCCGGCCGTCATGCGGCGCAGGGCCGTCGCTTCCCAGCCGAAGCGGTTCAGCATCGGGTACAGCACCAGGTTGTTGAACGGGATCAGCAGCATCACCAGCATCGGGTTCAGCGCCTGCATCTGCGCCGGCAGGAACCAGCTTGGTTTTTCCATGGTGTTCGCTTGCACGATCCAGGTCGAAGCCTTCTGGTCGAACAGCGAGAAGAACGGCGTGACGAGGGCAAAGATGACGAGGATGCGCAGGACGGCACGCACGCCTTCGACGGCTTCGTCGGGGTGGATGCCGCGCGCGCGCTCCAGCTGCATGGCCGTGCCGATGCTGCCGAAGGCCAGCAGCAATACCAGCGCGGTACACGCTGAAATCACGAAGCCCCATTCGGGAATGCTGTAGAACGCATACAGGGCGCCGATCACGCCGACGTAGGCCACATACAGGCCGGGACGCGAACCGCCATCGACGCGCGCCAGCAGGGCCGTGCGGGCCACGCGGGTGAACGAATCGGGGTTCGGCGGCGCTGGCGGCACGTGCACGTACTTCTTGGCGCCCATCCAGAAGACGAGGGTGGCGGCCAGCATCATCAGGCCCGGGATGCCGAAGGCGATCGATGGGCCGAAGTCGCGCAGGAACATCGGCATCAGCAGCGATGCGAAGAAGGAGCCGAAGTTGATGATCCAGTAGAACAGGTCGAAGACCAGCTTGGCCTTGTGCTTGTTGGTCTGGTCGAACTGGTCGCCGACAAACGAGGCCACCAGCGGCTTGATGCCGCCGGAACCGAAGGCGATCAGGAACAGGCCGAAATAGAAGCCGTTGACGCTGTTTTCAAACAGGGCCAGGCAGGCATGGCCGGCGCAATACACGAGGCTGAGCCAGAAGATGGTGTTGTACTTGCCGAAGAAGCGGTCGGCCAGCCAGCCGCCCAGCAGCGGGAAGAAATATACGCCGATGACGAAGGTGTGGAACACGTGCTTGGCTTCGCCCGTGCGCTGGTCAATCGGGATCATCAGCAGCAAGGTGCTGATGAGGAATGGCGTCAGGATGTTGCGCATGCCATAAAAGCTGAAGCGTTCGCAGCCTTCGTTGGCGATGATGTACGGTATTTGCCGGGGCATCTTGCCCGTGGCGGTTTGTGTCTCGGCCGATGACATTGGCTCTCCCCAAGTTTTTTTTGTAAGCCGCGATGCTAAGGCCTGCCGCGTTTGCTTGCAACAGAAAAAACGGCCTGTCCGCTATTTCGCAGGGATTTGTAAGGTATTGATTTTCATAAAGACATTACTATCGGCACTTGCGCTTGCACTTGCACGCGCCGGACGGGGCAGCAACAGCTGCAGTTGCAGCATGCCATCCGATGCGCAGCTGTCCGCCAGGACAAAGCCGCAGCTTAGGTACAGGCTCAACGCCGCGTGGTTGTCCTGCGCCACGGCCAGGCGCACGCGGCCCAGCTCGGGAATGGCGCAGGCGTGCGCGATGGCGGCCTGCACCAGCTGCCGTCCCGCACCGCGTCCACGTGCCTGCGGCGCCACATACACGCCCCACAGGCTGGCCTTGTCATGCACGATGGCGATCGGTTCGCGGCGCAGGCCGGCAATGGCGATCAATTGTTTCTCGTTGAAAACGCCAAATATTATTTGGTGGAAGGTGGCGCGCAAGCGCTGCGCTATCTGTGCCAGCGGCAAGCCGCTTTCTGCCGCATGCGTGGTACAGAAAGCGGCCGGCAGTTCGGCGATGCCGGCCAGGCGCAGCGCGCGGTAGGCGCTGGCGTCGTCTGGCGTGAGGGGGCGGACAGTGGTGGCGGGCATGTGAACGAGTATCGGGCTTCGATGCCGGAAAGTAAACCTTGCATTATGCCGGTTTCAAAATTAAGATATATCTTATTGCGATATATCTTAAGGAATGCCATGTCCCTCTTTCTTTGTGGCGCGCACCCGCTGCGCGTGGCAGCCCACAGCCAGGGCGACGCGTCGGGCGCCGCTGCCAGCGTTGCTAACCCTGTCCCCGCCGCGCGCGGGCCGAAAATGTTTGACGCGGGCACCTTGCGTTACCTGGTGCTGCAATTGATCGCCGACAAGCCGCGCCACGGCTACGACATCATCAAGGCCATCGCCCAGCGCGCCGGCGGCGCCTATGCCCCGAGTCCCGGCGCCATCTATCCGCTCATGCATGGCTTGGTGGGACACGGTTACGTGGCCGTCAGCCTCGATGGCAACAAGAAACTGCACAGCATTACGCCGGAAGGGCTGGCCTTCCTGGCAGCGAACCGCGCGTATGTCGACGCGATTGCCGCCAGGGTCGATACGCCGGCCGGCGCGGACGACGATCTGCGCCACCTGATGCACGAATTGAAGGCGGCGGTGCTGGCGCGCGGGCGCACGGGCGATGTGGATGCCCGCCGCCTCGACGCCATCCGCGCCATCCTGCGTCAGGCCCGCACCGATATCGAGGCGCTGGCATGATGGCCGCATCGAAGGTCGCGCCGGTTCCCATGCTGACGCCGGCGCGCGAACGCGCGATGCTGTGGCTGCTTGCGCTGACGCAATTTACTGTCATCATGGATTTCATGGTGATGATGCCGCTGGCGCCCCAGTTGATGCAGGCGTTCGGCATCGGCCCGGCTGCCGTCTCGGGCGCCGTCTCGGCCTACGCCTGGTGCGCGGGCCTGTCCGGCTTGCTGGCGGCCACGTATATCGACCGCTTTGACCGCAAGAAGCTGCTGTTGACCATGTTTTGCCTGTTTACCGTGTCGAACCTGGCTTGCGCGCTGGCGCCGAACTTCCATGTGCTGCTGTGGTCGCGCGCCTTTGCCGGGCTGACGGGCGGCGTGCTGGGCGCCATCGTCATGGCCATCATCGGCGACGTGATCCCTTCCGAGCGGCGTGGCGCGGCCACGGGCATCGTCATGACTTCATTTGCCATGGCGGCCGTGGGCGGCGTGCCCATCGGCGTGGTGCTGGCCGCGCACTTTGGCTGGGCGTCCCCCTTCTTCCTGCTGGTCGTGCTGTCGCTGCTGATCTGGCTGGGCGCGGCGCGCGTGCTGCCCTCGCTGACGGCGCACATGGGCGCGGTTCCCACGCCTGTGCGCCAGGTGCTGCCGAAGCTGGGGGCGCTGTTGCGGGAAAGGCGCCACATGGAAGCGTTTGCCTTGTCCATTGTCAACATGACGGCGGGCATGCTGGTGATCCCCTTCATTTCGCCCGTGCTGGTGGGCAATATGGGGCTGGCGCCGGCCGACGTCACCTGGGTGTATCTTGCGGGCGGCTGTGCCACGATCTTCACGGCGCGCCTGATCGGCCGCTGGGCGGACCGGGCCGGCAAGCAACAGGTGTACCGCTGGGTAGCCCTGTTGTCGATCGCGCCGCTGCTGTTCATGACGCACTTGCCCCAGTTGCCGCTGCTGGCGCTGATGTTGGTGTTTCCGTTTTTTATGGCCCTCGTCTCTGGGCGCACGATACCGTTGCAGGCATTGCTGACGACGATTCCGGAGCCGCACAAGCGCGGCGCCTTCCTCAGCGCCAATTCGGCTCTGCAAAGCCTGGGCAGCGGCCTGGGTGCCTGGCTGGGCGGCCTGACCCTGCAGACGGACGCGGTCGGCCACATCAGCGGCTATGGCATCAATGGCTGGCTGGCGGCGGGTTTGTCGCTGTGGACGGTGTGGTGGGTGGCGCGCGTGCGCGGCGCGGCGCCGCAGGGGGCGCCGGCGTAGGCGGGCTTATTGCGTGGCGATGCGCTGCATGGGCGCGTTGTCCTTGCGCCATTGTTCCAGGCTCAGCAGGCCGCCGTTGACGATATCCTCGACGAGGATGCGCTTGCCGTCGGGCGACACGACAAAGCTTTCCCAGCGGTGGGCCGCGTCCGGCGTGCTTTCGAAAAAGCTCAGCTGATAGCAGGCGACGCCATCGACCAGGCGCGTTTCCGGCGACGTTTCCATCACGGCACCATGCGCGCGGCCGCCGCTAGCCTTTTCGATATGCGCCGACCACGCCTTGATTTCCGGCAAAGCCATCAGCGCATCGACGGCGCGCGCGTTCTGCTCTTGCGCCGCCGTCTGGCTGCTCGCGGCCGGGGCATTGTCACTGTGCGGCGCGGACTGCTGGTGCAGGTAAAAAGCGCCGAGCCCGGCGGCCAGCAAGCCGGCCAGGATGCCGGCGATGATGGTGGTTTTGGAAGAAGAGGCGCGTGGCGGCATGATGGTGGCATGAGAAAGAAGGACGATGGCGGCCATGCTAAAGCAAAACGTGCAGGCGGGCAATCGCCAGGCTGGCCAAACGGGTTTGTTAAACGGGCTTGTCCAATCAATCGGCGAAAAAAAAGCTACCTTCCGTAGAAGATAGCTTTTTGGGGCTGCCGGGCAGGCGCACGCAGCTTTTGCTCTGCCTGTCCTGGCCCTGCATAGGCATCCCGCGCGCCGTCGGCGCGGGGATGCAGGGCATTACATCATGCCGTCCATGCCGCCCATGCCGCCCATACCACCCATGCCGCCGCCCATGCCGCCGCCTGCTTTGTCGTCAGCGATTTCGCAGACCATGCAGTCAGTTGTCAGCATCAGCGAAGCGATCGAAGCGGCGTTTTGCAGCGCCGAACGGGTCACTTTGGCTGGGTCGAGAACGCCCATTTCCACCATGTCGCCATACGTGCCGTTGGCAGCGTTGTAGCCGTAGTTGCCCGTGCCAGCCAATACGGCTGCCACGACGACCGAAGCTTCTTCGCCAGCGTTTTGCACGATCATGCGCAGTGGCTCTTCCATTGCGCGCAGGACGATCTTGATACCAGCATCTTGATCAGGATTGTCGCCCTTGACCGTGATGTTGGCGCGTGCGCGCAGCAGGGCTACGCCGCCGCCAGGCACGATGCCTTCTTCCACGGCAGCGCGGGTGGCGTGCAGTGCATCTTCAACGCGAGCTTTCTTTTCCTTCATTTCGACTTCGGTGGCTGCGCCAACCTTGATCACGGCAACGCCGCCAGCCAGTTTGGCTACGCGCTCTTGCAGTTTTTCACGGTCGTAGTCCGAGGTCGCTTCTTCGATCTGTACACGCACTTGTTTCACGCGTGCTTCGATCGAGGCAGCTTCGCCGGCGCCATCGATAACGATGGTGTTTTCCTTGCCCACTTCGATGCGTTTCGCTTGGCCCAGTTCGGCCAGGGTCACTTTTTCCAGGGTCAGGCCGACTTCTTCAGCGATGACCTGGCCGCCCGTCAGGACAGCGATGTCTTCCAGCATGGCTTTGCGGCGGTCGCCGAAGCCAGGTGCTTTCACTGCGCAGGTTTTCAGGATGCCGCGGATGTTGTTGACAACCAGGGTGGCCAGCGCTTCGCCTTCGATGTCTTCTGCGATGATCAGCAGTGGACGGCCAGCTTTTGCGACTTGTTCCAGTACCGGCAGCAGGTCACGGATGTTCGAGATTTTCTTGTCGCACAGCAGGACGAATGGGCTGTCCAGTACGGCAACTTGTTTCTCTGGGTTGTTGATGAAGTATGGCGACAGGTAGCCGCGGTCAAACTGCATGCCTTCAACGATGTCCAGCTCGTCGTTCAGCGACTTGCCGTCTTCCACGGTGATGACGCCTTCTTTGCCGACTTTTTCCATCGCTTCAGCGATACGCTCGCCGATCGAGTAGTCCGAGTTCGCCGAGATCGCGCCAACTTGGGCGATTTCTTTGGTCGTGGTGCAAGGACGGGCGATTTTCGCCAGTTCTTCGACGGTCGCTGCAACCGCTTTGTCGATACCGCGCTTCAGGTCCATCGGGTTCATGCCGGCGGCAACGAACTTCATGCCTTCGCGCACGATGGCTTGTGCCAGCACGGTGGCGGTGGTGGTGCCGTCGCCGGCGTTGTCGCTGGTACGGGAAGCAACTTCCTTGACCATTTGCGCGCCCATGTTCATGAGCTTGTCTTTGAGTTCAACTTCTTTCGCTACCGATACACCATCCTTGGTGACGGTAGGGGCGCCGAACGAGCGCTCCAGGACCACGTTGCGGCCTTTCGGGCCCAGCGTTACTTTGACTGCGTTGGCGAGGATATTGACGCCTTCGACCATCTTGGCGCGCGCTGCGTCGCCGAATACTACTTCTTTAGCTGCCATGTTCAATTCTCCTGAGTTTCGGGATGTATCTGTCTACAACGTGGAAACAATTACTTGACGACGATCGCCATGATGTCTTCTTCGCGCATGACCAGCAGCTCATCGCCGTCAACTTTGACGGTTTGGCCGGCGTACTTGCCGAACAGGACGCGGTCGCCCACTTTGACATCCAGAGGACGGACTTTGCCGTCGTCGAGAATCTTGCCATTGCCTACGGCAAGGACTTCGCCTTGATCCGGTTTTTCAGCAGCTGCATCAGGAATGATGAGGCCGGACGCAGTTTTGGTTTCCTGGTCGAGGCGTTTGACGATGACGCGATCGTTCAATGGGCGCAGATTCATACAAAACTCCTTAAAGTTCAATGGATAAGTGTTGCTAAATGAATACATTCCTGGCACAGCGCCAGACGTGCTTTCAGTGACCGCCGTTGAAAGCAGCCCGCAACGGTCAAGCAAACCCCATGTCATCCTGTCCTTGCCTGTCTCCGGCAGTGGTGCATCGCGGCGTCGCCCGCCGCGTAGCGTTCCCTGCAGTTACCTGGCAAGCACCATCATTTCCTGAGGATTGCTACGAAAGAGTTTGTTAGCACTCTCTACTAACGAGTGCTAATTATAGGGACGGTAAGGGGCTTATTCAAGGGCTTATTCTCCGGAAAGATAAGCATAGACGTTCTGCGCAGCCTGCATTTACACAGGGTTTGCGCTGGCGCAAGCCAACTTCCCGGGCGTCAGCAACAGCAGCGACTCTAGCATGCCGCCGGGATGGGGGGCGTTCCTGTACGCGCAGGAAACAGAGTTTTACTATGGAATTTGATAAGATGATTGCAATTGCATATCAATATCGCCACATATCGCCACATATCGCCACTTGCGCCAGAAAGAACACCATGCCATTTCCTGTTTCCCGTCCCGTCCTGCGCCTGCTGGGCGCCACCGTCATCGGTCTCGCCTGCCTGGGCAATGCCGCCGCGCAAACACCCACCATCGTCGATGAAATCACCGTGGCGACCTTGACGCCACTGGAAAAGAAGATGCTGCTCAATGACCTGTTCAACGACCTCAACAAGGATGACGACGACCAGGAAGCGCACGTATGGGACAACGGCGGCGACAGTGGCGTGCTGGTGAAAGTCACGTATAACTTCAGCAACTCCGGCATGACGGAGCACAGCCTGAAGGCGCACGTCTGCCGCGATCTGAAATTCGTCGTTACGGCGGGCGGCAAGTCGCAGGACTTGAGTCGCCGCACCTGCTCGCAGAACAGCGGCAACTGGGATGTGCAGGGCAAGGATCCGGCGCCCGTCGTGTATCCTCCTTTCCTGTCCGACGTCACCATCGCCAAGCTGAATGCCAAGGAACAGAAAGCCCTGCTGACGGCCGCCGTGCGCACTTTGAAAGATGAAGAGGATGGCAAGACGCGCCAATGGAGCAACAAGGGCTTGGGCAATGCGGCGCCGCTGGCAGTGCGCCTGACGCCCTCGGGGACGGACGCCAAACCTGGCAGCTACCGCCGTACTTGCCGCGACTTGACGATGGTGCTTGACGGCAAGGGCGGACAACAGACGCTGACGCGCCGCTCTTGCGAAAACCGCTACGGCGGACTCGATATCGAAGCCGATTACGTCGACGAGTAAAACGCTGCCATCGCGGCGCGGGCAGATGCGCGCACTTGGCGAAAAGCGCCGGAAAAATCGTGTATTGTCCGCCAACTGTCCTGCATTGATGTAAATATGTGTGACAGCGGCGTGATTCGATTGACGCCCATGGAGCGTCCGCCCTATAGTGGCGGGATGATTTCCGAATTCAACGAATTATCCGACAAAATAGGCCTGCTGGCCGAAATGACCCATGCGCTGCGCCGTGAAAACGCGCAATTGCGCAAGGACAATGCCGCGCTGGCCGCCGACAACGCGCAGTATGTGCAACGCATGCGCGAGGCGCAGGAGCGGGTGGAAGCGTTGCTGGAAAAAATTCCCGAACTGGTGCAAGCTGGCCTGGAGCAAGCTGCTTCGGAAGCGGGCGCCTACATTGCCGAGAACGAGAAGGAAGCGTAATGCCGCGTGTCGATGTCAATATCATGGGCCAGTCCTATAGCATGGTGTGCCGCGACGGCGAAGAGCGCGCGCTGCGCGAAGCGGCGATCTATCTCGATAGCAAAATGAAAGCCATCCGCGACGCGGGCAAGGTCAAGGGCAATGACCGCATCGCCGTGCTGGCCGCCTTGGGCGTGGCTGCAGAATTCCTCTCCGTGAAGTCGCCACAAGGTCCGCTGTCGGAATTGACGATACTCGAAGTGAAACAGAAAATCTCGGCCATGCACACAGTATTGGATAGCGCGCTGACGCCCCAGGAAAATCTTTTTTAAGCGCGTACGCTACGATTTTTCTTTGCGATGCGCGATCAAAGGAGTAAACTTGGGTCTACCCTGCGGTGTTCGCGATTGCCATATATTCCTTGAACCATTTATGCGCATCGGTTGCGAATTTTGTTTGATGGGAGTGAGCGTCGCTCGTTCGACGAACCCGAAATTGAACTAACGTGACCACCTTGAACCGTTTGGTTCGGGATGCCGGCATAGCGGCACAGGCGGGGCCCAATTTGCATTGCATTTGTAAGTACAACTGAAAACGGTTGCCGCATCATGCGCAACCGTTTTTTTACGTCTGCCGCTTTCACACGGAGTCTAGATGAAACAATATTGGCTGATGAAATCCGAACCCGATGAAGTGAGCATCGACGACTTGATGGCGGCGCCGCAGCACACCATGCCCTGGTTCGGCGTGCGTAACTACCAGGCGCGCAACTTCATGCGCGATGGCATGCGGCCGGGCGATGGCGTGCTGTTTTATCACTCCAGCTGCGCGCAGCCTGGCGTGGCGGGCGTGGCCGAAGTGGCCAGCGGCGCGTATCCCGATCACAGCCAGTTTGAAGAAGGTGGCAAATATTTCGATGCCAAGGCCACGCCTGAGCAGCCGCGCTGGATCAGCGTCGACGTGCGGGGCGTGAAAAAGACGGCGTTGCTGCCTCTGTCCGAGATGCGCCAGATGCCGGAACTGGAAGACATGCTGCTGTTGAAGAAGGGCAGCCGTTTGTCCATCACGCCCGTGACGCCGGCGCAATGGACCGTGATCACCAACAGCTTGCAGGCATAGGGAGGCCGATCAGGCGTCCGCCGGGCGGGCCTTGGTGGGCGGCGTCCCCATTACCTGGCTTTTGTGCGCCCACACCAGCAGCGCAATGGCGCCGACGATCATCGGCAGCGACAGCATCTGGCCCGAGGTGATCGGCACGCCCAGCCACACTACTTCCCAGTCCGGCGTGCGGAAGTATTCCGTGAAGAAACGCGCGCAGCCGTACAGCAGGGTAAACATGGCACCGACGGCCATGCGCGGACGTTGCTTGCGCGCATACAGCCACAGGATGATGAACACGAGAATGCCGTCGATCAGCATCTGGTAGAGGGGCGACGGGTGCACGGGATACGGAATTCCCGGCCACTGCATGGCCCACGGCAGCGTTTCCGGCGCAATGCGGCCCGGCAGTTCGGCATTGATGAAGTTGCCCAGGCGGCCGGCGGCATAACCGAGCGGCACCAGCGGAGCGATGAAGTCGAGCACGTCGAACAGGTTGCGGCCCGCCTTGCGGCTCCACAGATACATGGCCAGGATGACGCCGAGGAAGCCGCCATGGAAGGACATGCCGCCATGCCAGACCATGAAGATTTCCAGCGGATTGTGCAGGAAGTATGCGGGGCGGTAGAACAGCACTTCGCCCAGGCGCCCGCCGATCACCACGCCCAGCATGCCGTAGAACAGCATGTCATCAAGGTCTTCCTTCTTCCAGCCCAGCACGGCGATATGCGGCTGCTTGATGCGCACGCGGCCCAGGATAATGAACAGGGCGAAGGCCAGCACATACATCAGGCCGTACCAGTGCACGGCGAGCGGGCCGATCTGGATAGCTATCGGGTCGGGCATCGGGTGGTTCAGCATGGGGTTTCTTTCTTTGTTTAAAGCTAAGGTTGCGTAGTATGGCGGCGCCGGCGGTTTTTTGCCTTAGCGGCCACTTAATTTAAGGGGTGGTGGCGCCGATCTGCTTGCGCAACAGCGCCAGGAAACCCTGCAGCACGGCGGACGGATTGTCGCGGCGCCAGGCCAGGCCCGTTTCCACCAGCGGCGTGGCGTCCTGCAGCGGCCTGTATTCTACGCCCGGGCGCATCAGATTCGATACCGATTGTGGCACAAGCGCGATACCCATGCCAGCCGAGACGAGGCTGACGATGGTTTGCATCTGGATCGCTTCCTGGCCGATCTGTGGCGTGATGCCGGCAGCGCGGAACACGCCCAGTATCGCGTCGTGCAGGGCGGGCGATATCGCGCGCGGGAAGATGATCAAAGGCAGGGGTGGCAGGTCGCGCAGGCGCACGGGTCCCGGCGTGTTCAAGATGTCGAGGCCGGACGGCGCGGCCAGCACCAGCGGTTCGGCCAGCACGGGCAGGTAATCGAGCGCCCCTTTCGCCTTCTCGGGCAGGGGCGGGATCAACAGGCCCGCATCCGTGCGCCCGGCCAGCAATTCGTCCAGTTGCAGGTCGGAGGTGGCTTCCTGCAACTGGATCTGCACTTGCGGATAGGCTGTCTGATAAGCGCGCAGCAATGGCGGCAGCACGCTGTAGTCGGCCGAGGAGACAAACGCCAGGCTCAAACGCCCCGCCTCGCCCTGCGCGGCCCTTTGTACCAGCGCGGGCAGATCGAGCGCCTGCGCCAGCAGCCGGCGTGCCTCGGGCAGCAGGGCGCTGCCTGCCGGCGTGAGTTGCACCTCGCGGCGCGTGCGCACGAACAGGGGCGCGCCCAGCAACTCTTCCAGGGCCATGATGGTTTGCGACAGGGGCGGTTGCGTCATGTGCAGGCGCGCGGCGGCGCGGCCGAAGTGCAATTCTTCGGCGACGGTGACAAAGTAGCGCAGCTGGCGCAGCTCAAGGTTCATGCTGGACGTTTCATATGTATTTCCATGCGGTTTGATTGCTGTGATATATAAATCGACTCACAGACACGTGTATCATATATTTGACAGTGGCGCGCGCGCAAGGCAATCTGGCGTACCCCCACTGCATGCAGGGTTTTGTTGAAATCCGTGCTTCAGGCATTATTCATTTCTCGGAAGGTCCCCATCATGCCGCAATACCGCTCCCGCACCACCACCCACGGCCGCAACATGGCTGGCGCCCGCGCCCTGTGGCGCGCCACCGGCATGAAGGACGGCGACTTCGACAAACCGATCATCGCCGTCGTCAACTCGTTCACGCAGTTCGTGCCAGGTCACGTGCATTTGAAAGACCTGGGACAGATGGTGGCGCGCGAAATCGAGGCGGCCGGCGGCGTGGCCAAGGAATTCAACACCATCGCCGTCGATGACGGCATCGCCATGGGCCACGGCGGCATGCTGTATTCGCTGCCCTCGCGCGACCTCATCGCAGACTCCGTCGAATACATGGTCAACGCCCACTGCGCCGACGCCATGGTCTGCATTTCGAACTGCGACAAGATCACGCCGGGCATGCTGATGGCCGCCATGCGCATCAATATCCCCGTCGTGTTTATTTCCGGCGGGCCGATGGAAGCGGGTAAGGTCATCAAGGTTGTCAACGGCACGCAGAAGATCATCAAGCTGGACCTGGTCGACGCCATGATCAAGGCGGGCGACAGCAGCGTGTCCGACGCCGACGTGGCGGAAATCGAGCGTTCGGCCTGTCCTACCTGCGGTTCCTGCTCCGGCATGTTTACGGCCAACTCGATGAATTGCCTGACCGAGGCGCTGGGTCTGGCCCTGCCTGGCAACGGCACCGTCCTGGCTACGCACTCGGACCGCCAGCAGTTGTTCCTGCGCGCGGGCCGATTGATCGTCGAACTGGCCAAGCGCCACTACGAGCAGGACGATTACTCGGTGCTGCCACGTTCCATCGCCACCAAGGCCGCGTTCGAGAATGCCATGGCGCTCGACGTCTCCATGGGCGGCTCGACGAATACTGTGCTGCACTTGCTGGCCGCCGCGCATGAGGCGGAAGTGGAATTCACCATGGCCGACATCGACCGCATTTCGCGCAAGGTACCGTGCCTGTGCAAGGTGGCGCCGATGACGGACAAATACCACATCGAAGACGTGCACCGCGCGGGCGGCATCATGGGGATTTTGGGCGAACTGGCGCGTGCCGGCCTGCTCAATACGACCCTGCCGACCATCCACGCGCCTACCCTGGCCGACGCCATCGCGCAAAACGACATCATGTGCACCGACAACCCTGCCGTGCATGAACTGTTCCGCGCCGCACCTGGCGGCGTGCCGACGCAGACGGCGTTCTCGCAATCGGAGCGCTTCGCTGCCGTCGACATGGACCGCAGCACGGGCTGCATCCGCGACAAGGCCCACGCCTATTCGCAGGATGGCGGCCTGGCCGTCTTGTACGGCAACCTGGCCGAAAAGGGTTGCATCGTCAAGACGGCGGGCGTCGATGAAAGCATTTTGAAATTCTCGGGCAAGGCGCGCGTGTTTGAAAGCCAGGATACCGCTGTTGAAGCGATTTTGGCTGATACGGTGCATGAAGGCGACGTCGTCATCATCCGCTATGAAGGTCCGAAAGGCGGCCCCGGCATGCAGGAAATGCTGTATCCGACGTCGTACATCAAGTCGAAGGGCCTGGGCAAGGCGTGCGCGCTGTTCACGGACGGGCGCTTCTCGGGCGGTTCTTCGGGTCTGGTGATCGGCCACGCGTCGCCGGAAGCGGCCGAAGGGGGGGCCATCGGCCTGGTGGAAGAGGGCGACTTCATCGACATCGATATCCCCGAGCGCAGCATCAAGCTGCGCGTGACGGATGCGCAGCTGGCCGCGCGCCGCGTCGCCATGGAAGCGAAGGGCGATTGCGCCTGGCTGCCCGTCAACCGCGAGCGCTACGTGTCGCAGGCGCTGCAGGCGTATGCGGCCCTGACGACGTCGGCTGACCGGGGCGCCGTGCGTGATCTCTCCCAGCTGAAGAAGCAGAAACGCTGATTTGTTGCATAAGTGCGACGGCCGGCCCCGTTTGACGATGCGGGGCCGCATGTCGTTACATCGCCTTACAAACAACATGGTCATGCGCGCGCAGATGGGGCAGAATATGAATGCCTAATCGTTACTACATTGCGTTACTACATTGAAACGCTTGATCTGGGCTCGTGGTGCATCTGCGGAAACACAGTAAAATGCCGCAGGAAGTAACTTTGGAGAAAAGACAATGAAACGTTTTATGTTGGTGAGTGTATTGACCGTATCGGCTCTGGCATCGCAAGCAGCGTTGGCCAATCCGGATCTGGCGAAAGCAAAAAACTGCATGGCTTGCCACGCGGTGAGCACGAAACTGGTGGGTCCTGCGTATAAAGACGTGGCGGCGAAGTATGCCGGCCAAAAAGACGCGGAAGCCAAGCTCGTGGCGAAAGTCATGAAGGGCGGTTCCGGCACCTGGGGCGCGATCCCGATGCCAGCCAATCCGCAAGTGAGCGATGCGGAAGCCCGCACCCTGGTCAAATGGGTACTGGCACAGAAATAATCTGTGCCGCAGTACCTGCAATCAACGCGCCGGCAAACCCGGCGCGTTTTTTTTGCTGCGCCCGCAAGTTGCCCATACCTTCCAGGGATGCTGCGCGCGCGCCAGAAGTAACTGGTGGCGCGCAAGGTGGGCGATATCGGACCGGCCCTGCAGCGGGCAGCCTGCGCTGCCGCGCCACCTTCGACGCGTTGGTCGAAGGCTTACGTGGCTGAGCAGCCGCTTACTTGATCACTTCCATCTTGGTTTTCTTGCCATCCCGGTAGGTGAACAAGGTCAGCGCGCCATCCTTGATGTCGCCATTGGCGTCGAACGAGATCGGCCCCGTCACGCCCTGGTACTGCACCTTCGCCAGGAACGGCAGGTAGACGGATGGTTTCGACGATTTCGCGTTGGCCATGGCGGTGGCCATGGTCATCACGGCGTCGTAGACGTAGGGCGCGTACAGCTGCACTTCCATATTGTATTTCTGCTTGTAGCGGGCGCGGAAATCGTCCATGCCTTTTTGCTGTGCGCCCGTCACGCCGCCCGCTTCCGCGCAGGTGACCATGTCTTCACCCACGGCGTCGCCCGCCAGCTTGCCCAGCGGTTCCGTGCACAAGCCATCGCCGCCCATGAACTTGGCCTTGATGCCCAGCGCCTTCATCTGACGCAGCATGGGGCCGCCCACGGAATCCATGCCGCCAAAGAAGATCAGGTCGGGATTTTTCGACTTGATGCTGGTCAGGATGGCATTGAAGTCGGTGGCGTTGGCATTGGTAAATTCCTTGCCGACGATTTGCACGCCTGGCGCAGCCTTCTTGGCCCCCTTGACGAACTGTTCCGCCACGCCCTGGCCGTACGCCGTGCGGTCATCGATGACGGCGATTTTCTTCGCTTGCAGCTTGCCCACGGCATACGCGCCCAAAGTGCCCCCCAGCTTGTTGTCATTGGCCACCACGCGGAAGGCCGTGTTGAACTTCTGCTGGGTATATGTCGGGTTGGTGGCGGCCGGCGAAATCTGCGGAATGCCGGCATTGAAGTAAATGCGCGAGGCGGGAATCGTCGTGCCCGAGTTCAGGTGGCCGACCACGCCGTTGACCTTGGCGTCGACCAGCTTTTGCGCCACGGCCGTGCCCTGCTTGGGATCGGCCGCGTCATCTTCGGGCACCAGCACGAATTTCACGGCTTTGCCGTCGATCTTGAAGCCTTTGGCGTTCAAGTCTTCGATCGCCATCTTGGCCGCGTTCTCGTTATCCTTGCCCAGGTGGGAGCTGGCGCCAGAGACCGGGGCGACGTGGCCTATCTTGATGATTTCCTGCGCTCCCGCATGGCCGGCAAAAGCGAGGGCGAGGGCGAGAGGAAGGACTTTGGTCTTGAGCAGCATAAACATTCTCCAATGGATAAAGATACGGCGGCGTCTCGTGAAAACCGCTACGACAGGCGGTACGTGTGAAGAAAGGTACAACAAAAAACAGGCGGCGCAAAGCCGCATTTCGGGCTTTTTACATTTTGTCGCAACAATCACCAAAGTAAGGCGCGATGCACCGATTTCGCAGGCGCGAGCGCACCAAAGAATGGCGTTGTAGAGAATACAGGTGTAGGAGAAGTCGGACTTCAAAGGTCCTGAAACTGACAACACCTGACAAAACCGTAGCGAGCGGAAGGGAGAGGTGGCTAAGAAGCGCAACCGTACTTTAGTACGGTGAGCATCGCAGGCCGCCTAAACCGACGCGCAGTAGGTTTTGACAGGTGTCACTGCAAATGTCCCAGTTCATGGCTGACCGCGTGGGCCACGATCTGTTCCAGCGACTGCTGCAAATCTTCGCGCAGGGCGCCGCGCATGCCGATCAGGGCGTTTTGCAGGGCCGTCTGTAAGATATGGGAGATGCGCTCTTCCAGCAGATGGTCGATCTTGCCTTGCACCTGGTGCAGGATGCGCTGCGTCAGCCGCTGTTCGATGGCGTCCCAGTCGGGCTGCGCCACCGTTGGCGGCAACGCCGGCGTTGCCTCGACAGCAGGCTCGACTGCCATGATGGGAGCCACTTCCGGCCCCAGCAGCACCTCCGTCAGCAGCGGGATGCCCTGGTCGAATGGCTGCTGGCTCATGGTTTGCCCGCTGAGTTGCCCGCCACAAAGTGCGTCGGTTGCACGTCTTGCTGGCGGTAGTGCAGGAAGCGCTGGCGGCCCGCCTGCGCATCTTGCTCCTCCATGGAGACGATCTCGAAGACGCGCTGGAACTGCGCGTAGTTGGCGGGCGGCAACTGCGACAGGTTGACGAGGATGTCGTGGTGCGGCACCTCCGCCGTTTCGTCATCGGTCAGGATGATGGGCGTTTGCGCCGCCAGCGGGTCGCCGGCCAACACGTGCGGCAGGAAATTCGTGGCGGAAATGGTCCACATGGCGCTGTTCAAGGCGTCGAGCTGGGCGCTGTCAGCCGTCAGCACGACGACCTTGTTGCCCGCCATATACGCCTTGCGCGCCAGGCGGCAGGCATACGCCAGCTTGTCCGGCACGTTGCTGTGAAAATCGACGCGGCTCATGGCGGGGCTCAGGCTGCCATGCCGCTATGGCGCAGCAGGGCGTCGATGGACGGCTCGCGGCCACGGAAGGCCGTAAACGACTCCAGCGCGGGGCGCGAGCCGCCGACGGACAGGATTTCCTGCAGGTAGCGCTTGCCCGCTGCCGTGGTAGCGGCCGGCCCCAGCGCCTTTGCCTCTTCAAACGCCGCATAGGCATCGGCGGACAACACCTCGGCCCATTTGTAGCTGTAGTAGCCGGCCGCGTAGCCGCCGGAGAAAATATGCCCGAAGGCATTCTGGAAGCGGTTGAACGGGGGCGGGATGAGCAGCGCGAACTTGGCGCGTACGCCGTCGATCAGCTGCTGCACGCTCTGGCCCGTGCTGGCATCGTAGTCATAGTGCAAATGCATGTCGAGCAAGGAAAATTCCACCTGACGCAGGGTTTGCAAGCCGGACTGGAAATTTTTGGCCGCCAGCATCTTGTCGTACAGCGCGCGCGGCAGCGGCTCGCCCGTGATGGCATGCGCCGTCATGTGCTCAAGTACTTCCCATTCCCAGCAGAAGTTTTCCATGAATTGCGATGGCAGTTCCACTGCATCCCATTCGACGCCGGCAATGCCCGACACGCCCAGTTCGTCGACGGCTGTCAACATATGGTGCAGGCCGTGGCCGAATTCGTGGAACAGGGTGATGACTTCGTCGTGGGTAAACAGCGCCGGCTGAACCTTGCCGTCGACCACGGCCGGTTGCGTGAAATTGCAGGTCAGGTAGGCGATCGGCGTTTGCACGTGTTGCGCATCGGCGCGGCGGCCGCGCGCGTCGTCCATCCAGGCGCCGCCGCTCTTGCCCGCGCGCGCATACAGGTCCAGATAGAACTGGCCGACCAGCTTGCCCTCGCGTTCGATGCGGTAAAAGCGCACGTCAGGGTGCCAGACGGGTGCCGTATCCAGCTTGATCTCGACCGCAAACAAGTTCTGGATCTGGCGGAACAAGCCATCGATCACCTTATGCTCAGGGAAATATTGCTTCACTTCCTGGGCCGAAAACGCATAGCGGCGTTCCTGCAGCTTTTCGGAGGCGTACGGCACGTCCCAGGCTTGCAGCTCGGCGATGCCCAGTTCTTCCCGGGAGAATTGTTTCAGTTCTGCCAGGTCCTTCTCGGCGAACGGGCGCGCGCGTTTGGCCAGGTCTTCCAGGAAAGCAATGACTTGCGCGGGCGAGGTGGCCATTTTGGAGACCAGCGACACTTCGGCGAAATTGCCGTAGCCGAGCAGCTTGGCTTCCTCGTCGCGCAGTTGCAACAGGGTAACGATGTTGTGCGTATTGTCCCACTCGTCTTTCTTGCTGAAGACCGCTCCCTGGTCGGAGGCCTTGGTGGCGTTGGCGCGGTAGACGGTTTCGCGCAGCGCGCGATTGTCGGCAAATTGCAGGATCGGGTAATAGGACGGGAAGTGCAGCGAAAATTCATAGCCCGCTTTGCCAGCCTTCTCGGCGGCGGCGCGCGCAGCGGCCTTTACATCGTCGGGCAGACCGGCCAGCTCGGCTTCGTTTTCGACCAGCAACTTGTAGTCATTGGTGGCATCTAGCACGTTTTCGGAAAAGCGCGTGGAGACGGCCGCGTGTTCTTCCTGGATGGCGCCAAAGCGCTCTTTCTTGTCCTCGGGCAACTCGGCGCCGCCCAGGCGGAAGTCGCGCACGGCATTGTCGACGATGCGGCGGCGCGCCGGCGACAGGCTGGCGAAATCGGCGCGGGCTTGCAATTGCTTGTATTTGCCGAAGAGGATTTCGTTCTGGCCCAGCTCGGTCAAGAATTCCGTCACCTTGGGTTGGTTGGCATTGTAGGCGGCGCGCAGTTCCGGCGTATCGATCACGCTATTGAGATGGTTGACGATGCTCCAGGCGCGGCCCAGGGTTTCGGCGATCTGGTCCTGCGGCGCGACGAAGTTTTCCCAGCTTACTTCTTGCATGGGCGCTTCCAGCCGCGCCACCGTGGCGCGCGCCTGGGCCAAAAGGGTGTCGATGGCAGGCGTGACATGCTCGTGCGTAATTGCGTCGAAGCGTGGCAGTCCGGAAAAATCAAGCAGGGGATTGGTATTCATCGTCGGTTCGTCCATTCTGTCTTTATATCTTCAGGCGGCAACGCCGCCTGCATACTAGAGCGCCTGAAAAACGTTCCTGGCAAGGCGCGGTGCCGAAGACAGTACGAATAGTACGGCGAGGCACTGCAACGTCGCCAGGGGCATTTTCTCAGGTGCTCCTCTTTTAAATACGTTCTGCGGCTTCGACCGTATTCATCAATAACATCGTGATGGTCATCGGACCCACGCCACCGGGCACGGGCGTGATGTGGGAGGCGACGTCTTTCACTCCGGCAAAATCCACGTCACCGCACAGCTTGCCGTCATCGTCGCGGTTCATGCCCACGTCGATGACAATGGCGCCCGGCTTGACCATGTCGGCCGTCAAGGTGTTGCGGCGGCCGACGGCGGCCACGACCACGTCCGCCTGGCGCGTGTACAAGCCCAAATCCGGTGTCGCACTATGACAGATGGTGACGGTAGCGTTCGCTTGCAAGAGCAGCAGTGCCATCGGCTTGCCGACGGTGTTGCTGCGGCCGATGACAACGGCGTGCTTGCCGCGCAAGTCCACGCCCGTGCTTTCGATCAGTTTCATGCAGCCGTACGGCGTGCAGGGACGGAAGCCGGGCAAGCCCGTCATCAGTTCGCCGGCGCTCAGGACGGAATAGCCATCCACGTCTTTCGTCGTGGCGATGGCTTCGATGACCTTGTGCGGGTTGATGTGCTTGGGCAAGGGCATTTGCACGAGGATGCCGTGGATGGCCGGGTCGGCGTTCAGGCTGGCGATGCGTGCCAGCAAGTCCGCTTCCGGCAGGTCCGCTGCATATTTCTCCAGCACCGAGTGAAAACCCACGTCGCCGCACGCCTTGACCTTGTTGCGGACATACACCTGGCTGGCCGGGTCTTCGCCGACGAGGATCACGGCCAAACCGGGCCGGGTGCCCTTGGCCGTGAGGGCGGCGGCGCGGGTGGCGATCTCGCTGCGCAGTTTTTGGGAGAGGGCGATTCCGTCGATCAGTTGTGCTGGCATAGTAGGGAGGCTGTGTGGGAGGGAAAAGACAGATTATAAAGCCGGGCGGCGCAAAGGGGCGGTTTTGGCGCCAAGCCGTTATGTTAAAAAGCGGGCCAGAGACGCGGGCCTGAGAAAATGCCGATGGCGGCGTTGCAGCTCCTTGCCGTACTGGCGTACTGTCTGCGTCGCCGCGCCTTGCCCTCGACATTTTTCAGGCCCGCTTGGCCCGGTATGCCTGTGCGGGCGACCGGGGTGTTAATTCGTTTTGCTGGTGCGCACATCATAGTTTCCGGGCAGAATTTGCGGCAGTGCAGCATAAACTTCATAGAGTGTTTTCACAATGCGAAATGCTATATCGTAATTTGAAAAATACTAAATACGCTGTTAGAATCCCCACACTAAACCGACTTAATAGTAAATAATCAGCGAAATACCGTCCGACAGCGATCCGGAAAATCGGGGTGGGGCGTTCACAAAGGAGACTCAACAGATGTCAGCTCAACTGAACCAGGTAACGACACAGATCGGCACCGACCCGGATATGCAGGAAACCAAGGAGTGGCTGGACGCGCTTGAAGCCGTGCTGGAAAATGAAGGTCCGGAACGCGCGCATTACCTGATGGAGCGCATGGTCGACCTGGCTCGCCGCCGTGGCGCCCAGATCCCGTTCTCCAGCACCACCGCCTACGTCAATACCATCCCCACCAAACAAGAAGCACACTGTCCCGGCAACCTGGAATACGAAGAGCGCCTGCGCTCGTGGATGCGCTGGAACGCCATGGCCATGGTGGTCAAGGCCAACCGCGCCGACGGCGACCTGGGCGGCCACTTGTCTTCGTTTGCCTCGCTGGCGAATATGCTGGGCATCGGTTTTAATCATTTCTGGCACGCGCCAACGGCCGACCACGGCGGCGACCTGCTGTACATCCAGGGCCACTCTTCGCCCGGCGTCTACGCGCGCGCCTTCCTCGAAGGCCGTTTGACGGAAGAGCAAATGCTGAACTTCCGCAAGGAAGTCGATGGCAAGGGCCTGTCCTCGTACCCCCATCCTAAATTGATGCCTGACTTCTGGCAGTTCCCGACCGTGTCGATGGGCCTGGGTCCGCACATGGCGATCTACCAGGCGCGTTTCCTGAAATACCTGCACGCACGCGGCATCGCCAAGACCGACAACCGCAAGGTATGGGCTTTCTGCGGCGACGGCGAGATGGACGAGCCGGAGTCCCTGGGCGCGATCGGCCTGGCCGCGCGCGACATGCTCGACAACCTGGTCATCGTGGTCAACTGCAACCTGCAGCGCCTGGACGGCCCGGTGCGCGGCAACACTAAGATCATCCAGGAACTGGAAGGCGAATTCCGTGGCGCTGGCTGGAATGTCGTCAAAGTCATCTGGGGTCCGGGCTGGGACGCGCTGCTGGCGCAAGACAAGGAAGGCATCCTGCAGCGCGTGATGATGGAAACCGTCGACGGCGAGTACCAGAACTACAAGGCCAAGGATGGCGCCTACGTGCGCAAGCACTTCTTCGGCAAGCATCCGAAGTTGCTGGAAATGGTTGCCAACATGACCGACGACGACATCTGGCGCCTGACCCGTGGCGGCCACGATCCGCACAAGATCTACGCGGCCTTCAAGATTGCCCAGGAACACAAGGGCCAACCGACCGTCCTGCTGGTGAAAACCATCAAGGGCTACGGCATGGGCAAGTCGGGCGAAGCGCGCAACACGGCGCACCAGACGAAAAAACTGGATGACGAAGCGATTCGTGAAATGCGCGACCGCTTCTCGCTGCCTATCCCTGACGACAAGCTGGCCGACATCCCGTTCTTCAAGCCTGCAGACGACGCGCCGGAAATGGTCTACCTGCACGAGCGCCGCAAGGCCCTGGGTGGTTACTTGCCGCAGCGCCGCCAGAAGTCGGAAGAAACCTTGCCTGTGCCTGGCCTGGATGCGTTCAAGAACGTGCTGGAAGCCACGCCTGAAGGCCGTGAAATCTCGACCACGCAAGCGTTCGTGCGCGTCATTTCGACTCTGCTGAAAGACCCGAACCTCGGCCAGCGCGTGGTGCCTATCCTGGTCGATGAATCGCGTACCTTCGGCATGGAAGGCCTGTTCCGCCAGATCGGCATCTACAATCCGAAAGGCCAGTTGTACGAACCGGTCGACAAAGACCAGGTCATGTACTACCGTGAAGACAAGGCTGGCCAGATCCTGCAAGAGGGCATCAACGAAGCGGGCGGCATGAGCTCCTGGATCGCCGCGGCGACGTCGTATTCGACCAACGACCGCATCATGATCCCGTTCTACACCTTCTACTCGATGTTCGGCTTCCAGCGCATCGGCGACCAGGTATGGGCTTCGGCCGACATGCGCGCCCGTGGCTTCCTGATGGGCGGCACGGCTGGCCGTACGACCCTGAACGGCGAAGGCTTGCAGCACGAAGATGGCCACAGCCATATCTTCGCCGCGACCATCCCGACCTGCATGCCGTACGACCCGACCTTCAGCCATGAAGTCGCCGTCATCATCCAGGACGGCCTGCGCCGCATGATCGCCAACCAGGAAGATGTGTTCTACTACATCACGATCATGAACGAGAACTACGCCCAGCCAGGCATCAAGCCAGGCCAGGAAGAAGGCATCCTGAAAGGCATGTACAAGCTGCAGGAAGGCCAGGCTGACGCCAAGCTGCGCGTACAACTGATCGGCTGCGGCACCATCCTGCGCGAATCGATCTTCGCCGCTGAATTGCTTGCCAACGACTGGGGTGTGGCTGCGGACGTGTGGTCGGCGCCGTCGCTGACTCTGGTGGCCCGCGATGGCCAGGATGCCGAGCGCTGGAATATGGTCAACCCGTCGAAACAGCAGCGCGTGCCGTACGTGACGTCGCTGTTGCAGGACACGGACGGCCCGATCGTCGCCACGACCGACTACATGCGCGCGTTTGCAGAACAGATCCGCGCCTTCATGCCGAAGGGCCGCACTTATAAAGTGCTGGGCACCGATGGCTTTGGCCGCTCGGACAGCCGCGCCAAGCTGCGCGAGTTCTTCGAAGTGAACCGTTATTATGTCACCGTGGCCGCGCTCAAATCGCTGGCTGACGAAGGCAAGATCGACGTGTCGGTGGTGGAGCAGGCGATCGCCAAGTATGGCATCGACGCGAACAAACCGAATCCGGTGACCCAGTAATCGTTGTGCGGACCCGATGATGCCAGGGCGGTGCGAAAGTGCCGCCCTGGCGTGTGTGCGGGTCCATCTGACAAATAAAATAACGGAGCAAGCTATGAGCATTGTGGAAGTCAAAGTCCCGGATATCGGCGATTTCAAGGAAGTCGAGATCATTGAACTGATGGTCAAGCCAGGCGACACGGTCAAGGTCGACCAGTCCCTGATCACGGTCGAATCGGACAAGGCCAGCATGGAAATTCCATCGAGCCACGCCGGTATCGTCAAGGAATTGAAAGTCAACGTGGGCGACAAGATCGCCGAAGGTTCGCTGGTCCTGCTGCTGGAAGTGGCGGACGACGCCTCGGCGCCTGCGCCTGCCGCCGCTGCCGCCCCGGCTGCAGCACCTGCCGCTGAAGCCGCGCCCGCTGCTGCCGTGCCGGCACCTGCCGCCGCACCCGCTGCCGCTGGCGGTCTGGTCGAAGTGACCGTGCCCGATATCGGCGACTTCAAGGAAGTCGAAGTCATCGAACTGATGGTCAAGGTCGGCGACGCGATCAAGGTCGACCAGTCGCTGCTGACAGTTGAATCGGACAAGGCCAGCATGGAAATTCCATCGAGCCACGCCGGTATCGTCAAGGAATTGAAAGTCAAGGTTGGCGACAAGGTTGCCAAGGGTTCGCTGGTGTTGGTCGTGGAAACGACCGGTGGCGCTGCCGCTCCTGTTGCTGCCCCTGCCGCCGCTCCTGCACCGGCCGCGCAAGCCGCTGCCGCGCCAAGCGCCGCCGTCGCTTCGGCACCGGTCGCCGCTGCTGCCCCTGCCGCCGCACCTGCCGCAAATGGCAAGCTGGCGCACGCGTCGCCATCGATCCGCAAGTTCGCGCGCGAATTGGGCGTGGACCTGACCCGCGTGGGCGGTTCCGGTCCGAAGGGCCGCATTACCCAGGAAGACGTGCAGAACTTCGTCAAGGGCGTGATGTCGGGCGCCGTTGCCGCACCAGGTGCTGCCAATGCGGCCCCTGTCGCCAAGGCCGGTTCCGGCGTGGGCCTGGACTTGCTGCCATGGCCGTCGCTGGACTTCAGCAAATTTGGCACCACCGAATTGCTGCCGCTGTCGCGCATCAAGAAAATCTCGGGCCCGAATTTGCACCGCAACTGGGTCATGATCCCGCACGTCACGCAGTTCGACGAAGCGGACGTGACGGACTTGGAAGCGTTCCGCGTCGACACCAACGCGGCCAATGCGAAGAACAAGGATGCTGCCAAGCTGACCATGCTGGCATTCGTCATCAAGGCGTCTGTTGCCGCGCTGAAGAAATTCCCCGCGTTTAACGCTTCGCTCGACGCCAAGGGTGAAAACCTGATCCTCAAGCAGTACTACAACATCGGCTTCGCCGCCGACACGCCGAATGGCCTGGTGGTACCGGTGATCAAGGGTGCGGACCAGAAGTCGGTCTCGCAAATCGCCCGCGAAATGACGGAGCTGTCGCTGCAGGCGCGCGAAGGCAAGCTGAAACCGGCCGACATGCAGGGCGCCAGCTTCACGATTTCGTCCCTGGGCGGCATCGGCGGCACGCACTTCACGCCTATCGTGAATGCGCCGGAAGTGGCCATTCTGGGTCTGTCGAAAGCCTCGATCAAGCCGGTATGGGATGGCAAGGCCTTCCAGCCACGCTTGATGATGGGCACCTCGTTGTCCTACGACCACCGCGTGGTCGATGGCGCGATGGGCGCGCGATTCTCCGTGTACCTCGGCGAAGTCCTGGCCGACATGCGCAAAATTCTGCTGTAAGGAGCGATTGATGAGCACAGTAGAGGTAAAAGTACCGAATATCGGCGATTTCAAGGAAGTCGAAGTCATCGAATTGATGGTCAAGGTGGGCGACACCATCAAGGTGGACCAGTCGCTGATCACGGTCGAATCGGACAAGGCCAGCATGGAGATTCCTTCGACCCACGCGGGCGTCGTCAAGGAAATCAAGGTCAAGGTTGGCGACAAGATCGCCGAAGGCAGCGCGCTGCTGGTGGTGGAAGCGACTGAAGGCGCGGCAACTGCCGTGCCAGCACCTGCGGCGGCCGCTCCGGTAGCCGCAGTCGCTGCAGCACCGGCGGCACCTGTCGCCGCCATCCCGGCCGGCAATTACAGCGGCCAGGTCGACATCGATGTTGACATGATGGTGCTGGGCGGCGGTCCTGGCGGTTATTCGGCGGCGTTCCGCGCGGCCGATCTGGGCCTGAACACCGTGATCGTCGAGCGCTACGCCACCCTGGGCGGCGTGTGCCTGAACGTGGGCTGCATCCCGTCGAAGGCGCTGCTGCACGTCGCTTCCGTCATCGATGAAACGGCGCACATGTCCAACACGGGCGTGACGTTTGCCAAGCCGAGCATCGACATCGACCAGGTACGCAAGTACAAGGAAGGCGTCATCTCGAACATGACGGGCGGCCTGGCCGGCATGGCCAAGGCGCGCAAGACGCAAGTGGTCACCGGCGTGGGCCAGTTTCTGTCCGCGAACCACATCGAAGTGACGGTAGGTGACGGCTCCAAAAAAGTCGTGCAGTTCAAGCAAGCCATCATCGCCGCCGGTTCGTCCGTGGTGAAACTGCCGTTCGTGCCGGAAGACCCGCGCATCGTCGATTCGACGGGCGCGCTGGAATTGCGGCAGATCCCGAAACGCATGCTGGTCATCGGCGGCGGTATCATCGGCCTGGAAATGGCGACTGTCTATTCCACCTTCGGCGCGCGCATCGACGTGGTTGAAATGATGGATGGCCTGATGCAGGGCGCCGACCGCGACGCCGTCAAGGTGTGGCAAAAGTTCAACGAGAAGCGCTTCGACAACATCATGACCAAGACCAAGACGGTAGCCGTCGAGGCGTTGCCGGAAGGCATCAAGGTCACGTTCGAAGCGGCTGAAGCGGGCGCCACGGCGCCAGTGCCGCAAATCTATGACCTGGTGCTCGTCGCCGTGGGCCGCAGCCCGAACGGCAAGAAGCTGGCCGCCGACAAGGCCGGCGTGAGCGTCACGGACCGCGGCTTCATCGAAGTCGACAGCCAGATGCGCACCAATGTGCCGAACATCTTCGCCATCGGCGACCTGGTGGGCCAGCCGATGCTGGCGCACAAGGCCGTGCATGAAGCCCACGTGGCAGCGGAAGCTGCCGCCGGCCAGAAGTCGCACTTCGACGTCAAGGTGATTCCATCTGTCGCCTACACGGACCCGGAAGTGGCATGGGCCGGCATCACGGAAGACGAAGCGAAAGCCAAAGGCATCAAGGTCGAGAAGGGCCACTTCCCTTGGGCCGCTTCCGGCCGCGCCGTGGCCAATGGCCGCGCCGAAGGTTTCACCAAGCTGCTGTTCGACGCGGAAACGCATCGCATCATCGGCGGCACCATCGTCGGCACGCATGCTGGCGACATGATCGGCGAGATAGCACTGGCCATTGAAATGGGCTGCGACGGCACCGACATCGGCAAGACCATCCACCCGCACCCGACGTTGGGCGAGTCGATCGGTATGGCGGCCGAAGTGTACGAAGGCGTGTGCACCGACTTGCCGCCACCGCGCAAGCGCTGATAAAGAGTTAACTTTCAGTATAAAAAACCGGGACATGTTCCCGGTTTTTTTATTTCCCTTGACCTGCGGCATAGTAAAACGTGGCGCAGCGGTGTCTTGTGAAAATTGGTGAGTATTGCCGTGTGGAAAAAGTGGCAGAATGGAGGTCTGTCACCATGTTTTTCTTTTGCTTCAACGGAAGCGTGTGATTTTTCCAGGAATGTTGCCAGCGTGGGATATGGTCAAATTCCGCTGTACTGAGAAAGTTTTGCAACAATGAAAAAATTTACCGCCCTTCATATTGCCGATGTTCGTTTGCGTCGGGCTGATGAGCAAGAGCAAGCCGTGATGCTGCATGCCTTGTACCAGGATGTGGCTGATATTCTGGCGGCGGGCAATCAGATCGATGCGATTTTCTTCACGGGCCAGCTGGTGGCGCTGGACGCCTGTGCCGGCACGACGCCCCTGTATGTCTACGAATATTTCCTGCGCCCCTTGCTCCAGGCGGCCAGCTTGCCCGGTGCGCGTTTCTACCTGGTGCCGGGCAGCCGCGTGCAGGGTGTCGCGGCTGCGGCACTGGGTAATGCCGGCTTCAGTTTTTTCTCCGCCGATGAGCACGCCAGTGCCGAGCAGCGCGCGCACTACAAGAATATCCACGCCGTGTTCCACGGCCACCAGCATACGGGTGACGCCAGTTCGCTGATGAAGTCGCTAGGCATCCTGTTCAAGAGCAATCCCGGCAGCCTGTACGGTGCGCCTGGCCAGATGGCGGCGTTTTCCGTGCTCGAGTTCGGCGCGGGCGGGGCCGATGGCGACGCGCCAGGCACGCAGTGGAAGGTCTCCCTGCACGAGTTCGACGAAGTGAGCAAGAACTTCGCCCTGTCTGTGCTGTACACGCCGAATGGCCAGGAAACGGGGCAGATGGACGCCGAATATGTGTTTGCCACCTTGCTGCCGCAGCTGGCAGGCGAACGCGCCTATTTCGATGGCTTGCTGGGCAAGGCCGGCGCGCAGCAATGTGAGGACGCTGGGGTGGCTGCCGATGTGCGTGAATTCCTGATCGAGCTGGCGTTCGTGATGTTTGAAGGCAAGACCCTGTTCCTTGGCGAAGCCGAACTGCAGCGTTTTGCCAGCGACTATTGTGGCGTGAAGGGCTGGAACATGGCGGCAAGGGACTGGCTAGTACCGCTGTATGCGCATGGCTTGCTGCTGCTGGCCGATGGCCAGGTGGCGTTTTCCTTCGATTACTTCCGTACCTACTTCCTGGCGCAGCGCTTTGAAACTTCGTTCGACTTGATGCGCTATGGCCCGCAACGCCATGATGGAAGTGAGTCTTCACTTAGTCTTGGCGACGCGTCGGCGGCCCAGCCTTTCCTGCGTGCGCTGGGCTTGAACGAGGAACACGCCGCAGCGGCGGTGCCGGAAGATTGTAGCCGCCCTGGCTGACTTCCCCGTCAATCCGCCCTGCGTCAGGCCGCGAGCGGCTGGCGCAAGGTGCCGCGCAGGAACAGGTCCAGGCTGAGCGCTACCTTGGCGCGCAATTGCGCCACGTCCGGTTGGGCTTGCGGTGGAAACAGCAGGCGCGACATCTGATCTCCCAGCAGGCAATTGAGCAGGTGTAGCGCCAGGATGGAGGGCGTCAACTCCGCGCGAAACAGCGGCGCGATGTCGGGACGGCTGAAAAACTTGGTCAGCATCTCGCGCGTCTGCCCCGGTCCCACCTTGTAAAACGTTTCTGCCAGTTCCGGGTGGGTGGCCGCTTCGGCCACCACCATGCGATTCAGGCGGATGGCAGCGGGCATGGTGACCAGTTGCACGAACAGCAGGCCGAACTCGCCCAGGATGGCGGGCAGGGGCCGCATATCGGTTTCCAGCGCCGGCATGGTCGAGAAATAGGCGGCGCGGCGCAGTTCCACCACGGCATTGAACAAGCCCGACTTGCCGCCAAATTTCACATAAATCGTGCGCACGGCCACATGGGCTTCGCGGGCGATCATTTCCAGGCTCACCTTTCCATACCCTTTTTCCAGAAACAGGCAGCCCGCCGTGTGCAGCAGGTTTTCCATGCGCGCTTCCATGTCGGCCGCGCGCGGGCGGCCGGCAGGTTTGCCGCAGCAGGAAAGCTCCTGGGCGGCGGCATCGGATTCTATATCGGTGGGCAAGGTATCGCTGAGGCCGGGATCGGACATGGTCTGGGTCTCTTTATAAGTTGGAAGGTAAGTGATGGCTCACACTGTAGTGCAAATTAAAATGAAATGCAATCGTTTCATTTCTTGACAAGCGCTTTTCTTTGTCCAATAATGAACCTATATCATTTCATTTCCGGAGCGAGTATGTCCAACCAGCCAGGCCAAGCAGAGCACAAGGTGCTGAGCGCCGTCCCACCCGCGGCCTCGGCCGCACCTTCCGCACCTTCCGCTTCCGCCAGCTCCGCAGCACCGAATAAGCGCGTGAAAATCATCGCCGGCCTGATTGTTCTCGTCGCGCTGGGCGCTGGCGCGCGCATGTGGTACCGCAGCCACTATTTTGTGGAAACGGAAAACGCCTATGTGTCCGGCCACGTGCATCCCGTCTCGGCGCGCATTTCCGGCGTCGTCACCAAGGTTTTCATCGACGACAATCAGATCGTGAAAGAGGGCGACGTGATCGCCGAACTCGACCCGTTCGACCAGCGCGTGAAAACCGAGCAGATCGCCGCGCAGATTGCCAGCGCCGAACAGCAAGTGCTGCAAGCCGACGCGCAAATCGCCCAAGTGCAGGCGCAGGCCAGTGCCGCCCTGGCGCAAGTGGCGCAGGCTGATGCGCAACTGCTGCGCGCGAAACAGGATGCCGAGCGTTATGGCCAGCTGTACACGAGCCAGATGAAA
Source organism: Janthinobacterium algoris (assembly GCF_051380935.1). Classification (NCBI taxonomy): domain Bacteria; kingdom Pseudomonadati; phylum Pseudomonadota; class Betaproteobacteria; order Burkholderiales; family Oxalobacteraceae; genus Janthinobacterium; species Janthinobacterium algoris. The sequence continues at coordinate 173,034 of NZ_JBNYXZ010000001.1, forward strand.
GCCGTCTCGAAAGCGGAACTGGACGCCGCCAACGCGGCCCGTTCCGGCGCCGTGGCCGACCTGGCCGCCCGCCGCGATAGCGCTTCCGCCGCCAAGGCGCAGATTGGTGCGGCGCAAGCTGCGCGCGACGTGGCCAAAGCGCAGGTGGCCGTGCTGCGCGTGCAATTGAAGGACGCGGAACAGCAACTGCAATACAACCGCGTCCTGGCCCCCGTCGCCGGCCGCATCGGCAAGCGCAATGTGGAAACGGGCATGCGCGTGCAGCCTGGCCAGCAATTGACGGCCATCGTGCAGGACAATGTCTGGGTCACCGCCAACTTCAAGGAAACCCAATTGGCCGACCTGCATCGCGGCCAGAGCGTGCACGTGACGATCGATGCCATGCCGGGCAAGAAACTGGTGGGTACCGTGGACAGCTTCGCGCCTGCCTCGGGCGCGCAATTCGCGCTGCTGCCGGCCGATAACGCGACCGGCAACTTCACCAAGATCGTCCAGCGCGTGCCGGTAAAAATCGTCTTCCAGCCGGAAGATATCAAGGCCATGAATGGCCGATTGGTGCCGGGCATGTCGGTGATCGCCGAAGTGGAAGTGAACCAGCCTGAGCCGGCCCAGGAAAAGGCCCCGCGCCACGCCGCCGCTCCAGCCGCTCCTGCCGCACAGACCACCACCCGCTAAGCTTCCATGAGCAGCCCCTCCACCACGCTGGCGAAGCCGCCGGCGTTTCCCGTGATCGATGAGAAAGTCTCCGGGCGCACCTGGCTGGCGGTCGCCGCCGGCATGCTGGGCGCCTTCATGGCGGTGCTCGACATCCAAATCACGAACTCCTCGCTCAAGGATATCCTTGGCTCGCTGTCGGCCACCCAGGAAGAGGGCTCGTGGATTTCCACGGCTTACCTGGTGGCGGAAATCATCGTCATTCCCCTCACCGCGCTGCTGGCGCGCGTGTTCGGACTGCGCACCTACATGATCGGCACCACCGCTTTCTTCCTGCTGTTCTCCACTCTTTGCGGGGCGGCCTGGAACCTGGAAAGCATGATCGTCTTCCGCATGCTGCAGGGTTTTACGGGAGGCGCGCTGATTCCGATGGCGTTCACTCTGGTGATGCTCAAGCTGCCGCCGTCGAAGCGCGCCGTCGGCATGGCCATTTTCGGTTTGACGGCCACCCTGGCGCCGGCCATGGGCCCGACCCTGGGCGGCTATCTCTCCGAGCTGTATGGCTGGCCTTCGATCTTCTACATCAACTGGGTGCCGGGCGTGCTGCTGATCGCCGGCATGATCTATGGCCTGGACAAAGAGCCGATGAAGCTGGCGATGTTCTGGAAAGCCGACTGGCTGGGCATCTTCTTCATGGCCCTGGGTCTGGGCTGCCTGACCATCTTCCTGGAAGAGGGCAATTCGAAGGACTGGTTCGACTCCGGTTTCATCATCGCCTTTGCCGCGCTGGCCCTGACGGGCATCCTGGGCTGGGTCGTCACCAGCGCCACGCGCGCCGAACCGTTCGTCAACCTGGCCTTGTACGGCCAGCGCAATTTTCTGGTGGCCACCGTGCTGTCGGCCGTGACGGGCATGGGCCTGTATGGCTCCGCCTTTTTGCTGCCCCTGTTCCTGGGCCAGATCGCCGGTTATTCGCCGATGCAGATCGGTGAAGTCATCATGTGGGTGGGCTTGCCGCAGTTGTTCATCATGCCCTTCGTCGCCAAGCTGTCGTCGGTGGTGGATAACCGCATCCTGTGTTCATTCGGCCTCTTGCTGTTTGGCGGTTCGTGCATGATGAATGCCTACATGGACGCGTCCACCGGCTATGACCAACTGCTGTGGTCGCAGGTGGTGCGCGCGCTGGGCCAGCCCTTCGTCATGCTTACCCTGTCGAACTTCGCCATGAAGGGCATCGCGCCGAAGGACATGCCGTCCGCTTCGAGCCTGTTCAACATGACGCGCAACCTGGGCGGTTCGATCGGCATCGCCCTGCTGGCCACCGCCCTGAGCACCCGCGAGCACTTCCACTCGCAGCGCCTGGGTGAAGCGATCAATGCGTATTCCAGCGCCACGCAGCTGCGTATTGAGCAACTGACGTCGTCGTTCATGGCCAAGGGCTATGACGCCGTCACGGCAGGCAACCAGGCCTTGCAGGCGATCGACGGCATCGTGCGCCGCGAAGCGTATGTGATGGCTTACAACGATGGCTTCTTCCTGATCGGCGCCATCCTGCTGGCCTGCATCGTGCCCCTGTGGCTGGCCGATAAACTTAAAGCTCCCGGTGGCGGTGGCGGCGGTCATTGACCGCGCACAGCCCGCACGTGCAGCACCTCAAGAACAAGAAGGTACACATCATGCAAACAGTATTGACGAAAATCGCGTTGGCCGCTTCCCTTGCCGTGGCGCTCTCCGCCTGCGGCACCGTGGGCCAGGATTTCACCGCTCCGGCGAATGTCGCCGGCATCGACAGCGGCGTTTTCCGCCACGGCGCTGCCGCAGCGGATGCCGCGCAGCTGCCCAAAGAATGGTGGAGCATCTATGGCGACGCCACCCTGGACCGCCTCGAGCACAGTGCGCTGCAGGACAATCCCGGAGTGAAAGCGGCCGGCGAGCGCCTGCTGCAGGCGCTGGCGCAAAGCGGTACGGCGCGCGCCAACCAGGGCCCGAGCGTGAATGTCAGCACGGGTATGTCGAACTCGCGCACCTCGGCCAATACCTCGCAGGGCCTGGCCCTGGGCAATCGTTCTATCAGCGGCAATAACTTCTCCGTGGGCGGTTCGCTGTCGTACGAAATCGACTTGCTGGGCCGTGTCAAACGCATGGTCGAAGCGGCTGACTCGCAGGCACTGGCGGCGAAGGCCGACCGCGACGGCGTGCTGCTGATGCTGTCGGCGCAAGTGGCCAGCAATTACTGGCAGCTGCGCGGGCTGGACGCGGAAATGGCCATCTTGAATGGCGCGTTGGGCACGCGCCGCGAATCGGCGCAGCTGGTCGAGGCGCGTTTCAATGCGGGACTGACGAATGAGCTGGACCTGGCGCGCGCGAAGGTCGAACTGTCGAACGCCCAGGCCGACCTGCATGAAGTCAAGCGCCAGCGCAATCAGCTGGAAAACAGCCTGGCCACCCTGACGGGCAAGCCGCCGTCGGCGCTGCAATTGCCGGTGGCCGCCGAGCCTTCCAGCTTGCCGCTGCCGCCAAGTATCCCCGTCGGCCTGCCTGCCAGCCTGCTGGCGCACCGCCCGGACCTCGTTTCCAGCGTGGCGGGCCTGCGCGCGGCGAACGCGCAAGTGGGCGTGGCCGAAGGCGCGTTTTACCCGTCGCTGCAATTGACGGGCAATTTCGGTTACGCCTCCGAAAAGCTGCGCGACCTGGCGCAAGGCGGTTCGCGCCAGTTCAGTGTTGGTCCGCTGGCCCTGTCCCTGCCGATCTTCGACGGTGGCCGCAACCAGGCTAACCTGGACCTGTCCAAGGCGCGCTATGCGGAAGCCGTGGCGAATCACGAAACCAAGCTGCTGACGGCCTTGCGCGAAGTGGAAGACGCCTTGTCCGACGTGGAGCAGCGCCAGTTGCAGGGCGACGCCCAGGCGTTGTCGCAGGCCGCGGCGGCGCGCGCCTACCTGGTGGCGCGCACGCGCTACGAGCGCGGTATTTCGACCTACCTGGACGTCACCGATGCCCAGCGTAGCTCGCTGACAGCGGACCGCGCTGCCGCGCAGATCAAGACCCAGCGTTTGCTGGCAACGGTCGCCGTGGCCCGCTCTTTAGGTGCCGGCTGGCAACCGGACGGCGAGCTGGCGAAGCTGGCGAAGGCCAACCTAAGTACGAGGTGAACTAGATACGACGGTTACGTGAGCGTGGCCGGCGGCGGTGGCGCCGCCGGCCCGTAGCGTTCCAGCAGAAAATCGATGAAAGTCGTCAGCTTCGGCGTGGGCTGGCGGTCGCGCGGATACAGCAGGTGCATCAGGCGCGGCGCCGGTACGTAGTCAGCCAGCAGCGGCACCAAACGGCCCGCCGCGATATCGTCGGCCAGTAGAATTTCCGCCTGCATGACGATGCCGAAGCCGTGCAGGGCTGCCATGCGCAGCGCCTGGCCATTGTTCGAGCGGAAGCGGCTCTCGGTCGCAGCACCGTCGCGGCGCGTTTCCTTACCGCTCAAGCGCCAGCGCATGTGGCGCGACCATTGCATAAAATCCACGCACTCGTGCTGCGCCAGGTCGTCCGGCGTGCGCGGCGTGCCGTGCTTGGCCAGGTAGCCGGGCGAGGCGCAGATGACCATCGCGTAGTGCCGCAAGGGCCGCGCCACCATGCCGGAATCCTGCAGTGCGCCGATGCGGATGGCCGCATCAAAACCTTCCTCCACCAGGTCGACCATCCTGTCATTCAAATTGAGCTCCAGGCTCACGACCGGGTAGGCCGTCAGATACTCGGCCAGCAGCGGCGCGATGCGTTCGCTGCCGAATGACACGGGCGCCGTGATTTTCAGCTTGCCGCGCGGTGTGGCCCGCATGGCTTCCGCGCCCGTTTCGGCTGCGGCGATCTGCGCCAGAATCTGCCGGCATTGTTCCACATATTGCTGGCCGATTTCCGTCAGGCTTTGCCGGCGCGTGGTGCGCGCCAGCAAGCGCGTGCCCAGCCGTTCTTCCAGCTGTTTGATGTGCTTGCCCACCATCACGGGCGAGATGCGGAAGATGTCGGCGGTCGCCGTAAAACTGCCCTGGTCGACGACGGAGACAAAAATTTCCATGCTGCGCAATTTATCCATGGGCACCTTGATTGCAAATGGTAGGTTAGTAATCTTGTAAATTCTAGCGTATTTATTCCTTTTTGGAAGCGGCGCATACTGGCTCCATCGTTCAACTCCAGACAAGGAAGCAGTATGAAAATCGTCATCATCGGCGCCAGCGGCACCATCGGCACGGCCGTCGCAGCACAACTGGCGCAACGCCATGAAATCATCGAAGTGGGCAGCCGCAGTGGCACGCACCAGGCCGACATGGGCGACATCGCGCAGGTGCGCGCCCTTTTCAAGCGCATCGGCAAGGTCGATGCCGTCGTCGTCACGGCCGGCAAGCTGCATTTCGGCCCCCTGGCCGAATTTACTCCTGAGCAATTCCAGCTGGGTCTGGACAGCAAGCTGATGGGCCAGGTCAACGTGGCGCTGGTGGCGCAGGAATACCTGAACGACGGCGGTTCGATCACCCTCACCAGCGGCATCGTGGCCGAGCAGCCGATCCGCTTCGGCGCAGCCGCCAGCATGACGAATGCGGCCGTGGAAGGCTTCGTGCGGGGTGCCGCCATCGAACTGGCGCGCGGCGTACGCATCAATGCCGTCAGCCCCACGGTCCTGGCCGAATCGCTGGAAGCGTATGGCCCGTTCTTCTACGGCTTCGAGCCGGCCGCCGCCAGCCGCGTGGCCCTGGCTTACAGCCGCAGCGTGGAAGGGGCGCAGACGGGGCAGGTGTACAAGGTCTGGTAAGCCGCTTGCCATGCCATGGGGGCAGGTGGGACAATCGCAGGCTGAGCAAGAAAGCGGCAGCGCGCCATCCGCGCCAGCCGCGCCTGAGAAAAATCCAACCGAGACCTCGATGAAAAAACTCTTGATTCCCCTGCTGATGGCTGCCGCCGTCGGCAGCGCCTGCGCCGCAACGCCAGCGGCCGCCCCGGCCACCCCGGCCACCGCCGCGCAACTGACCACCATGGGCGCCCGCTACGCGCCCGTCGCGCTGAGCGCCGATGTCACGCACCTGTCCGCGGGCGACCGCCAAGCCATCGCCAAGCTGGTCGAAGCGGCCAAGCTGGTCGACGTGCTGCAACTGCGCCAGCGCTGGTCCGGCAATGAAGCGCTGTGGGCGGCACTCAAGAAAGACAAGTCGGCGCTGGGCCAGGCCCGTCTGAATTATTTCTGGATCAACAAGGGGCCATGGTCGGTGCTCGACGCACACGCCTCGTTCATGCCGGCCAGCTACGCCGGCATCGCCATTCCCGCGCACAAGCCGGAAGCGGGCAATTTCTATCCGCAAGGCGCCACCAAAGCCAGCCTGGAAACGTGGATGAACGGCTTGTCGCCGGACGACAAACAGCAGGCGCAATGGTTCTTCACCACCATCCGCACGGGCAAGGATGGCAAAGGTGATATATATCAGACCGTCAAGTATGCGGACGAGTACAAGGTGGAGCTGAAACAGCTGGCCAAGCTGCTCGACGCGGCGGCGGCCGCCACGGACAACGCATCGTTGAAGAAATTTTTGACCCTGCGTGCCAAGGCTTTCCTCGACAACGATTACCTGCCGTCCGACTTCGCTTGGATGGACCTCGATTCGCCCGTCGACATCACCATCGGCCCGTATGAAACGTATAACGACGAGTTATTCGGCTACAAGGCCGCGTTCGAGGCTTATGTGAACATCCGCGACCAGGCGGAAACGCAAAAGCTCGATTTCTTCGCCAAGCACATGCAGGAGCTGGAAGACAACCTGCCGCTCGACGCGCAATACCGCAACCCGAAAGTGGGCGCGCTGGCGCCGATGGTGGTGGTCAACCAGGTGTATGGCGCTGGCGACGGCAACATGGCCGTGCAGACAGCCGCCTACAACCTGCCCAACGACGAGCGCATCATCAGCGCGCGCGGTTCCAAGCGCGTGATGCTGAAAAACGTGCAGGAAGCCAAGTTCAAGGCCACCTTGACGCCGATTTCCAAGCTGGTATTGACGCCCGAAGCGCAGCAGGACGTGGATTTCAATTCCTTCTTCACGCACATCCTCGCGCATGAAATCATGCACGGCCTGGGCCCGCATGCCACCGTCGTCGATGGCAAGCCATCCACGCCGCGCCAGGACTTGAAGGAAGCGTATTCCACCATCGAAGAAGCCAAGGCCGACATCACGGGCCTGTACGCGCTGCGCTACATGATGGACAAAGGGCAACTCAACGATACCCTGGGCCAGGGCGACGTGGCCGAGCGCAAGCTGTACAACACTTTCCTCGCCTCGGGTTTCCGCACCCTGCATTTCGGCCTGACCGATTCGCACGCGCGCGGCATGGCCATCCAGATGAATTACATCCTCGACAAGGGCGGCTTTGTGTCCCTGGGTGACGGCAAGTTCGGCGTCGATTTTGGCAAGATCAAGCAAGCAGTGATCGACCTGGACCGTGAATTTTTGACCATCGAGGCGACGGGCGATTATGCGCGCGCGAAAGATATGATGAGCAAGTACGTGGTGATCCGCCCGGAAGTGCAGGTGGCGCTCGACAAGATGAAGGCCGTGCCCAACGATATCCGCCCGGAATTCGTCACGGCCCGCGCCCTGGATCAAGCGACGAAGAAATAACCCGACCTTGACTATTATCAGAATGAAAAGCCGGTGCATCTGCGCCGGTTTTTTTTCGCCTTTTTTCTGAAAAGTTGCCAGTATTTCCTTGTGGAAATATTTTTACCGCTTACTCTGCAGTGGTAAATCCTTTTCCCCATCGATCCCATGCCAAATCCGCTCTTGCTGATGAGCTTGCTCATCGCTTTGTCCCCTGTGCCCGCCGTGGCTGCCGCCCAGCTCACCGATCTGGAAAGCCGCTGGCTGCAGGCGGGCCAGCCCGTCATCGCGTTTGCGCGCGCGCAAGGTTTACCCATCGATATCATCGTGCAACCCCAGGATGCGCCCGGTGCCGTGCCGCTGGCGCTGGGCTACGAAGCGGGGCGCTGCAAGCTGGTGCTGTCGCTGCGCGGCAATGCGCAAGCGGACAGTGTCTTGCAAGATGTACTGCCCGCGCGCCAAGGCATGATGATCGAAGCGATGACGGCGCATGAAATCGGCCATTGTCAGCGCTATGTGCAGGGCGACTGGCATGCCTTGCCGCGCGGCTTTATCGAACCAACCAGCATGCAACGCGGCAAGTTGACACCGCTGGCGCAGGAGCTGCGCGAGACGCGCCGCGAAGAGGCCTATGCGGACCTGGTGGCCCTGGCCTGGATGCACGGACGCCACCCCGGGCAATACCGTGATGTGCTGGCCTGGATGCGCGGCGTGCGCGCCGGCGGCGATAGCGCGGGCGGTTCGCATGCTACCCAGGCATGGCTGGCGTTGGCGGATGGCGAAGGCGCATTTGATGAGTCCGCTTCACCATTTGAACAGGCGCAAGTATTGTGGCGTAAGGGTTTGAGCGGCGACAAATAAACGCTGATTATTACGCGCATGGCCTGTCAGCGTGTGCTGTCGCACGGAGCTTTGCGTGCGGCAGGGGTCTAATCTGAGCATCAACTAACCAGAGAGGAACTATCATGAACAAAATGATCGCACTCATGCTGGCCGCCAGTGCCAGCGCCCTGCTTGCCGCCGCGCCCGCGTATGCGCAGGATGCCTCGTACAAGAGCTTGACGGACAAGGCAGCGGCCGACTACAAGCAGGCCAAAGCCGCTTGCGATGGCCACAGCGGCAACGCGAAAAAAGTCTGCGTTGAAGAAGCCAAGGCGGCGCGCGCCAAGGCCGATTCGGATGCCGTGGCGCAATACCGCAACACCCCGCGCGAACTGGGCAAGGCCCGCAAGGACGTCGCCAATGCAGAGTATGACATGGCCAAGGCCAAGTGCGGCGACCGCTCGGGCGCAGACAAAACCACGTGCATGAACGATGCCAAGGCGGCGAAAACGGCCGCGCTGGCTGACGCCAACACGGGCGCCAGGGCCGGTACCAACGTCGCGCAAAATCCGCCTGCCACCACGAAGGAAAATTGCGACGCCATGGATGCGACGGCCAAGGCCGCCTGCGTGACGCGCAATGTAGCCGGCAGCACCAAGATGGCCGTAGCCGACTCCGTCATCACCACCAAGATCAAGGCGGACCTCGTCAAGGACAATGACTTGAAAGCGCTCGATGTGCACGTGGAAACGGTGAATGGTGTCGTCATGCTCAGCGGCTTCGTACCCTCCCAGGCGCAAGTAAAAAAAGCCGCCGACCTGGCCCGTGGCGTGGACGGCGTGACGGATGTGAAAAATGACTTGAAGGTGAAGTAAGCGGCATTTTTCACAAAACTTGCAGCCAGGACTGGAGCGGCACGCAGCAGTGTCGTTCCAGTTTTTCGACTGTATAAATGACGATCATAATGCAGCATGAGAAAAATCCCACCGGCTGGTGTGGATCGGTATCCACTTTTTCTCATGAGGGCGGCATGCTTTCTTATCTTTTTTCGCTATAGCTGGAGCGGTGCGGCCTCCACTTTGCCTGGGCATCGTCGCCATTACCGCCATTACTTTCCTCACCGCCTTGACCTCGTCTGCCGCGCTGGGCTTGCCGGGGGCGCTGATGCAGCCCTTGAACCGCGAATTCGGCTGGGATGCCGAGCAGATTTCCTCGGCCCTGGCCGTGTGCTTCGTGCTGTTTTGCCTGATGGGGCCGTTTGCCGCCATCCTGATGGAGCGCTTCAGCTTGCGCAATGTCATCTGCGTGGCCCTGGGCTTGATCGCTGCCAGCCGCCACCGTGCCGCTCACGGTGAAGCTGGTGGGCGCCACGTTTGGCCGGGAGCGGGCGGGCATGGTGCTTGGCTGGATCTTCGCCGGCCACCAGCTGGGCGCTTCCGTGGCCCCGCCCAGCCCGCATGAAAAAAGCCAGGCCCGCATGCGCGGAGCCTGGCTTTTCAAGAAGCGTGCAGCAGCCTTATTTCAAGTATTTTGCTAACCAGCCCTCGACTTCGCTATAGAAGAAGCGGCTGTTCTCGCCCTTCAGAATCCAGTGATTTTCATCCGGGAATACCAGCAATTTTGCGGGCACGTTCAGGCGTTGTTGCACAGCAAAGTTCATCAAGGCATTGTTGGCCGGCACGCGGTAATCGAGTTCGCCCACGGTGATCAGGATGGGGGTGGTAAACCCCGTGCCTTTTTCATGGTTGCCCGCTTGCATGACCGGGCTTTGGTCGCGCCACACGGGCAAGTTCGACCAGACGGGGCCGCCCGCATTCGTTTCACGGCCGAAGCCGCCATCGCTGGTACCCCATTGCATGATCAAGTCCATTTCGCCCGCGTGCGAGACGATGGCCTTGTAGCGCGTGGTGGTCGCTTGCAGCCAGTTGGCCAGGTGGCCGCCATAGCTGGCGCCGCCGGCGGCCAGCTGCGTGCCGTCGATGAAGGGATATTTCTTGATGGCTTCATCGACGCCCTGGTTGACTTCGTCGCCCGGACCCTTCAATGGGTCGAACTGAATAGCCCGCGAGAATTCCTCGCCATAGCCGGTGGAGCCCTTGTAGTCGGTCAGCAAGACAACGTAGCCGGGCTTGGCCAGCAAATGATAGTTCCAGCGCAGCACGAACTGGTCGCGCCACATGCTGGCCGCGCCGCCATGGATGACGGTAAACAGCGGGTACTTCTTGTTTGGGTCAAAGTTGGCGGGCTTGATGAGCATATTGTGGATCTGACGGCCGTCAACCGTGGTGAACCAGAAATGCTCGGGCGCCTGCCAGTCGATTTTATTTGCCTTGTCCGTGTTGAAGGCCGTCAGGCGCTTCGGCTGCCTGCCGTTGAAGGCATAGATTTCCGGCGGATTGATGCTTGACTCCCACACGCCGACCAGGGCCTTGCCGCCGCTGCTCAGCGAGTTGATGGTGCCCGTCGGCAAGGATGGCTCCTCGCGCACCTCGCCACCCCTGGCATCGATCGAGTACAGCTTTTCCAGGCCCGCATGTTCGTAGCTGAAGAGGACGCGCTTGCCGCCTTCTGGCAGCACGAAGCGCGAAATCGACCGATCCAGCTTGGCTGTCAATATCGTTGGCGCAGGGTTGCTCATTGGCCAGGCAAAACTGGCCAGGCGTTTCACGTCATACACCTTGCCCGGCGTTTGCGCGTCGCTCAAGGCGAACAGGGTCTTGCCGTCGGCAGAAAATTTCAGGGAACCGTAGCTGTGTTTGTCTTGCGTCAAACGCTGCGCTTCGCCGCCTGCCACGGGCAGCCAGTACAGCTGGGAATAGACGGCTTCGCGCTGGGCCGCATCGTGGTTGGTGGCCGCATTGAAGACGACGGCCTTGCCATCGGGCGCCCAGACGGCGTCCAGGGATTGGCCTTCGTCGCCCTGGCCGCCGCCAAAGCCCGGCAGGGTGACCAGTTGCGTGCCCGACAGGATGTCGCGCGGTGTGTTTTCACCTTTCGCCTCAGGCTGCGCATCGACGATGAACAACCGCACTTGCTTGTCGGTCAGCCATTTGTCGAAATAGCGGGGCGCCGTCGTTTCATACGAACGGGCGCTGACCTTGCGTTCCTTGCGCTCTTTAGCACTTTGCTTGACCTCGCTTTCCGTCTTGTTGCCTGGATAGATGTCGCTGATGAACAGCAATTGCTTGCCGTCCGGACTCCATTTCGGCATGCGCGCACCCATGGTCAAGCTCGTTAGCCGTTGCGCTTCGCCGCCAGCGGCCACGTCGAGGCGGTAAATCTGTCCCGCTTCATCGCCATCGCGCTTGGCAACGAAGACCAACTGGCGGCTGTCCGGCGACCAGGCCACGGCGCCTTCGCCGCTCTTGGAGTAAGTCAGGCGGCGCGCGGGGCTGTCGTCAAGCAGCGACTTGATCCACAGGTCCGACCATTGTTCCTTGCTATCGTAGGCGCTGTCGACCACGGAAAAAACGGCCCACTTTCCATCCGGGCTGGCGACGGGCGCGCCCACGCGTTTCATCAGCCATACGTCTTCATGCGTGATGGCGTGTTTGGCTTGCGTTTGCGTGGTGGCAACCGGTATAGCCGCCGTGGTATCGGCGGCGTGGACGGTCGTTGCCAGCGAGGCACAGGCTGCTGTGATCAGCAGGGAGCCGAGGGAACGGCGAAGACGGGGTGAGGTCATGGGCATGGTCCGGGAAGTGAAAAAAGTACAGCGGGCAACATTATTGCCCATCGATTCCTGCACTGCCAAGGCTGAGTACCGTTACTTACCAGGCTGGCGCACGCGTGACGGACAGCCCTGGCGTATCCGATCAGTTAAACTTGCCGCTTTACTCACGCTGGCGCTGCTTGAACATGAAAATTTATCTATCCTTATTGAAAACGCTATTGCTGGGCGCGGGCGCGCTGCTTGCCAGTCCGGGCTTTGCCGCTGCACCGTACCCGAATACCAGCGCCATGGGCGTGGGTCACGCGGAAAGCACTGCCTGGTATGCGGGCTGCCTGAAGGTCAAGGATGCGGTGCCACCACCGGCCGACCAGCCGGCCCCATCCGCCGTGGCTGCCTTGCAGCAGTGCCAGGCAAGCGACCTGTATTACGATACCAAGAGTATGTCCTCGCCCAAGCCTGCCGACTGGCGTCCCGCGCGCCATTGCGCCATGGCCACGCACAACAGCGCCGTGCTGATGATGTTGTACCAGAATGGACAGGGCGTGCAGAAAGACCCGTTGCTGGCGCTTAAGTATGCGTGCAGCATCGATGCGGCGCCGGCCGAGATGCAGGGCCGCATCGAACACTTGCAGCAGATCAATGCCAGCGGGCGCGGCATGATCGACTGGTGCGACGACATCACCAGCGGCTACATGATGGGCGTGTGCAGCGCCATCGATGCGCGGCAAAAGCAGCGCGTGCGCGCGCAGGCGACAGGCAAAGTCAGTGAAAGTATGCCGGCCGTGGCGCAAGCCTCGTTGCAAAAACTGCAGGCGGCGGCAAGCAAGTTTGCCGATGCGCGCGCCGCCAATGAAACGGATTTGAGCGGCACGGCGCGCGCTGCCCTGAGCATCGCGGCCCGTACGGCCGAGCTTGATTTACTGGCGCACGATCTGCGTGAATACGAAGCGGGCAAGCTGCCTGCCAGCATGTCGAAGGCGCAAGTGGCGGCGCTCGACAAGGAACTCAACGCCATCTACGGCAAGCTGATGAAAAAGCCGGTGGAAACCTATGCGGGCGCCGTGGGCAAGGATGGCATCCGCGCCACCCAGCGCCTGTGGCTGGCGTACCGCGATGCCTGGATGAACTTTGGTGCCGTGCGCTATCCGTCCGTCACCAGCGACACCTGGGCCGGCCGGCTGACGTCACGGCGCAATGTGCAACTGCAAGAGTTGCTGGAGAATTAAGCCATGCGGGAAGCGTATTATCACGAAGACGACTTTTGCATGATCGAACTGTTGCCGCTGGATAATTTGCAGCACTGTTTGACGCAGATGGGCGAGCAGCAGGCGTTCGCCGATGCGCACCGCAGTGGCGCCGGCTGGACGCAGATGTACGTGCCCGAGGCGCCGCCGTCGGCACTGCGCACGCTGGGTATCACGGCCGAGCAGCTGCGGCAGGCGCTGGCGGACTCCATGCCGCCGTATGACGCCGTCTACACGGGCTACAGCAGTTATCGCGTGGAATGCAAGAACGTGTTGGCCTTTGGCGGCGACAAGACGGAGACCTTGTTTGCCGGCCTGGATGACAAGGGCATCGTGTGCGACCTGTGGTGCAGCAATGGTATGCCTGAGCTGTTGCTGCTGCCCTTGAAAGAGCAGTTGCTGCTGGCCGACTGGGGCGCAGGGTTTGCGTGTCCGCTGGCCGATGGCGACTTGTTTGCACGTTATTTGCAGGAATACGAACTCGACTAGCGTTTATTCGCAGGCGATGGCATTTGGTTGCGCCACCTTGATGACCGACGCCAGGCGCGCCATGTCGTTGCCGTCGCCTTGCTCGACATACGCTTGGTAGGTATCGATGACGATTCGGGCACGCGCTTGCCAGCCGCAATTGTCGGCCTGGCGCGCGGGCACGCGCAGCAGCCGGCGCGCCTCGCCATCGTTGGAAAAGCAGAACCACGCATCGTGTGTCGCTGCGGGGCGGGGCAGGCGGCCCCATTGCGCCTTGTCGGGCGCGAAGCAGACGCGGTTGCCGATGATCTGCAAGCTCATCTCGTCCGTGCGCGCGCTGTACTGGCCGTCGAGCACGATGGGCGGCTGTACTTGTGCATGTGCCTGCGTGGACAGGCAGGCGGTGGCCAGGAGGAGGGTGGAGGCAAGTTTCATGCATTTCTTTCAGGGCTGGCAAGACGGAGAACCAGTATAACCCTGGGAGCCTGAAATGAAAAAAGCCCATCCGTGAGGATGAGCTTTTTAGTACTGCGCATTCGTGGTAGGCCGTGCGGGATTCGAACCTGCGACCAACGGATTAAAAGTCCGCTGCTCTACCAGCTGAGCTAACGACCCGAAAGAGGCCGCATTATATATCAGGTGAAAAAGAATGCAAAGCATTCCTACGAGAAAGTGCTGGCCAGCTAATGCAGGGCTGCCGTGATCTTCAGCACTTCGTCGATGCTGGTCGTGCCGTCGATGATCTTGCGCGCGCCGGCGATGCGCAGCGGCGTCATGCCGTCGAGGATGCTCTGGCAGCGCAGCGCATGCAGGTCGGCGCCCGCCTTGACCAGCTGGCCGAACGTTTCCGTCACGCTCAGCAGTTCATAAATGCCCGCACGCCCCAGGTAGCCGCTGTGCCGGCACTGGGCGCAGCCAACCGGGCGGTACGTGGCCTGCGGCCGTTCCAGCTGGCCGCCCGTCAGACGCTGCCATGCAGCCGCGCCCGTGGCGGCATCCAGCTGCTTGCAGCCCGGGCACAGGCAGCGCAGCAGGCGCTGCGCCAGCACGCCGATCAGGCATGCCTCCAGCAGATAGGCGGGCAAGCCCAGTTCCAGCAGGCGCATGACGGCCGAGGGCGCGTCGTTGGTGTGCAGGGTCGACAGCACCAAATGGCCCGTCAGGGCCGCCTGGATGGCCATTTCTGCCGTGGCCAGGTCGCGGATTTCTCCCACCATGATGATGTCGGGATCTTGCCGCATCAGCGCCCGCACGCCATCGGCAAACGACAGTTCGATGCCGGCCTGGGTTTGCACCTGCATCTGGTTGAAGGCCGGTTCGACCATTTCAATCGGGTCTTCCACTGTGCACACATTGACTTCACTGCTGGCCAGCGCCTTCAAGGTGCTGTACAGGGTGCTGGTCTTGCCTGAACCGGTGGGGCCCGTCACCAGCACGATGCCGTGCGTGCGCGCCGTCAGTTGGCGCCAGCGTTCGGCGTCTGCGGGCGGAAAGCCCAGATCAAACAGGCTCTTGATGGCGATTTCCGGGTCGAAGATGCGCATGACGAGTTTTTCGCCGAAGGCCGTGGGCAAGGTCGACAGGCGCAGCTCGATTTCCTGGCCCTGCGCATTGCGCGTCTTGATGCGGCCGTCCTGGGGGCGGCGCTTTTCCACCACGTCCATGCGCCCGAGCAACTTGATGCGCGCCGTCATGGCCAATAGCACCACGGGCGGCAATTGATAGGCCTGGTGCAGCCGGCCATCGATGCGCAGGCGCACGAGGCCCGCGTCGCGCTTCGGTTCCAGATGGATGTCGGACGCGCGCTCGGCAAACGCGTATTGCCACAGCCAGTCGACGATGTGCACCACGTGCTGGTCGTTGGCGTCGAGGCTGGTCTTGTTGCGTCCCAGTTCCACCAGCTGTTCGAAATTGTGACGCAGCGTCAGGTCTTGCGTGGACGCTTGCCGGGCCACCTTGACGGAACTGGCCAGGCTGAAAAATTGCGCGATGGCGTCGGCGATGTGCAGCGGATTGGCGATGACCAGGCTCAGCTTGCGTGGCGCCAGGTTTCCCAACTGCGCCTGCCAAGCCAGCGCGTAGGGCTGGGCCGTGGCGACGACGATACGTTCTGCAGTGCTTTCCACGGGCAGTATGTTGAAGCGGGCCGCATAGCCGGCCGTCATCACGTCGGCCACCTGGCTGAAATCGATATGCAAGGGATCGATGCGCAGATACGGCAGGCTGGCTTTTCGCGCCAGCCACGCGCACAGGGTGTCGAGCGTCAGCGCGCCGTGGGCGATGTTGCACAGCGGATGCAAGGGGGGCGCCGGCAGCACGGCGGCCTGGCCGACGATGGCGGCCGCTTCTGCCGCGTCGAGCAAGCCGTCTTCCTGCAACCAGGCCAGCAGTTGCGGTAGTTCCAGCGGCGTGTTGCGAGAAGGAGGAGGGGAAGCGGGCATGGCCGGTGCCTTTCAGTGCTGCCGGCCTTGCGTGGGTGTACCGGCGCTTACAGGGTGCTGACGATGCCCTTGACCCAGTTCTTGGCGGGCAGCTTGGTTTCGGCGACGATCTGCTTGGCCCGTTCCAGCAAGGCCGCTTGCGCTTCGGCACCGAGTGCCACTTTCGTCTTGAAAGCGATCGCCACCACGTTCCCATCATGGACTTCCGGCAGGCAGATCACCTGTTCAAACGCAAACTTCATCGCCTTGATGTTCTTCGCGTAGCTGGGGTGGTCGCCAAACAGGTTGACCGTCATGATGCCGTGTGGAGCCAGGCAGGCACAGCAGGCGGTATAAAAATCCGCGCTATCGAGCACGGGACCGCGCGCCGTGGCGTCGTACAGGTCCACCTGCAGGGCGTCCAGGGTACCGTGGTTGGCGTCGTCGTTGACGTAGTCGAGCGCATCCATCTCGTGCACGTGCAGGCGCTCGTCGTTGGGCGGCAGCTTGAACATCGAGGCGCAGATGGTGATGACGGACGGGTTCAGTTCGATGGCTTCCACTTGCGCTTGCGGGAATTGGCGGTAGCAGAACTTGGTCAACGCCGCCGTACCCAGGCCCAGCTGGGCCAGGCGCTGCGGTTGCTCGATCCACAGCATCCACGCCATCATCTGCTGTGCGTATTCGAGCTCCGGCCAGTCCGGCTTGCGGATGCGCATGGCGCCCTGCACCCATTCCGTGCCGAAATGCAAATAGCGCACGCCATCCATTTCGGACAGGGTGACAGGGGCATAGCGGGGCTTGCGCGCAGGGCGCGAGGATTCGACTTGTTCGATGGATTTTCGTTTGATAAGCATAAGGCGGCCTGAAAGTGTGCCGCATTATAGCGTGTCATAAAAATGCCGACCCCGAGGGACCGGCATTTTTATGCTGAGTTACAACGCCTGACAGAAGCGTTGCGAGCGGAAGGAAGAGGTGGCCGAGAAGCGCAACCGTACTCTGGTACGGTGAGCATCGCAGGCCGCCTATGCCGACGCGCAGCAGCTTATGTCAGGTGTTACTGCTGTGCGGGCTCGATTGACACGCGCAGACGGATGCGTTCGCCCGGATCGTAGGACATGATGCTCGTGTAGTTGCGGCCGCGGTAGTCGTAGGTGACTTGGTAGCCATTGTTGCGCGATTCCCAGTGGTCGACCTGGCGGCATTGCTTGACAGCTTGTTCCTGCATGCCGCCCTGGTAATTGTTCTGGTTGTCGACGCGGTCGCCGACGACGGCGCCGGCAATCGCGCCGGCGGCTGCTGCTGCCGTGCGGCCATTGCCGCCACCGACTTGGCTACCGAGCAGGGCGCCGGCGATACCGCCGACGATGGAGCCGCCAGCGCTACGCTGCTGCGGCGGTGCCTGTACTTGCACGTATTCCGTACGGCATTCCTGGCGTGGACGATTGATCTGTTCCACTTGCGGCACGACGCGCACGACCTTGCCGAAATCTTCAAAGTCGGCGGCCTGGGCGAGTGGCAATGCGCCGATACAAAGGGCTGACATCATCAATTTGGCTTGCAAGTTCATTTGTAACCTCATTATGTAGAGAATCTTTCAGGGTATTTTTTACAACTTGGGACTATAGTAAGCCCGCCAGACCGGGACAAGTGTTTCGCATGGCAACAAAATGTAACAGCCCAAGCCCCTTGCCCCACAGTCTGTAACATGCACTTTCAATCGATACAAGATGTTGAATGACTTGAAACCAGCGGTTTGTAACAAATCTTGCGTTTGACATCATATTCGGGTTGATTCATACAGGACAACACGTTACCCTAATACGCGTATGGCTTATATAAAATCGCACTGAATCGCATAAAAGTGGATACAGATCGAATCACCGCGTGCGCATTGACCCGCGTGCGGGGATGCAATAAGAAGAGCAGCTAGAACAAATCCATACATAACAGGTCGATTTGAGGGAAAAATGAGTTTGTTACTAACCGTGCCGCCCAACCTTGTCCAGTCCATCCGTGCCTTTCGCGTGACCGAGTTACAAGACGAGGCGATTCGTCTCGGGCAGCACTTTTTATATGCGCATTGCAACGCTGGACAGACCAAACAACAAGTCATCGGCATTATTGCAGAAGCATTCCTGTTTCCGAAAAACCTGGCGAAGAATTTTGATGCTTTGCGCCTATGCCTGACGGACACCATGCACAAGGCCGGTACGCAAACGGGCTTCCTGGTGGTGCTCGAGCAATTGCCAAATACGCAAAAATTCGACAAAGAAGCGCGCGAGATCCTGCTCGACGTGTTCCGCGATGCGGCCGACTACTGGGCCGAGAAGAAAGTGCCGTTCCGCGTCTTCTATTCGTTCGAGTAAATACTTACTCTTGCCGCGGCGCTGTAAAACTGGCCTTCCCTACAGATGGCAATCAGCATCGCCGGGCGGCTGCGGTGCGCTTGCGCCTATGTTGCGCCGCAACAATAATGCCGGCCTTTCTAGATTCGCATCGCCATAGCGGGTACAATGCGCGCTATGAAAAATATCGTTATCCTCATTTCCGGACGCGGCAGCAACATGGAAGCGGTCGTACGCGCGGCGCAAGCCGAGCAATGGCCAGCCCGTATTGCCGCCGTCATCAGTAACCGGGCCGACGCCCAGGGATTGGTTTTTGCCGCGAAACATGGGATAGCGACGGCAGTCGTTGCCAACAAGGATTATGCCAGCCGCGAGCAGTTTGATGCGGCGCTGCAAGCCGTGATCGACGGCTACGCCCCTGACCTGGTCGTGCTGGCCGGTTTCATGCGCATCCTGACGCCACCCTTCGTCGAACATTACGCGGGGCGCATGCTCAATATCCACCCGTCGCTGCTGCCGCTGTTCCCGGGCATGGCGACGCACCGCCAGGCGCTCGATGCTGGTGTAACGGAACACGGCGCGACCGTGCATTTCGTGACTGCCGAGCTCGATCATGGCCCGGCCGTGGCGAGCGCGAAGGTCCCCGTCTTGCCAGGCGACACAGAAGAGAGCTTATCGGCGCGCGTGCTGGTACAGGAACATCTGCTTTACCCGCGCGCCATCCGCCTGTTCATTGACGATAAACTGTCAGTCGAGCATGGCCAGGTCCGCGTGGACCCTCAATAAAATATTACAGGAAGAATAACAATGAGATTGCCACCAGCGATACTTGCCAATGCTGAAGAAGTATTGCGCGAAATTTTACGTTTCACGGCCCCGGCCGACACCACCCTGTCGCGCTATTTCCGCGACCATCCGCGCCTCGGTTCGCGCGAACGCGGCGCCATCGCCGAAGGCATTTATGCCGTGCTGCGCAACAAATCGTTCTTTACCGATTTCGCCGAAGCGGGCAGTGGCCCCACCATGCGCCGCCTGACCATCCTCGGCCTGGCCGAAGCGGTCGGTGCCGACTCCCTGGGCGGCTTGACGGAAGAAGAAGTCGAATGGCTGGAACGCATCACGCAGATCGACCGCAGCCTGATGCCGGCGAACATGCGCGCCAACATGCCGACATGGCTGTTCGACAAGCTGATCGCCCAGTTCGGCGAAGCGGAAACCATGAAGCTGGCCGATGCCTTGAACGCGCCGGCGCCGCTGGACTTGCGCGTCAATTCGCTCAAGGCCACGCGTGAAGACGTGATGCTGGCCCTGGCCGAAGCACCGATCCTCAGCACCCCGACGCCATATGCGCCGCTGGGTTTGCGCGTGATCAAGAAGCCTTCGCTGCAAAACATGCCTTTGTTCCAGAGTGGCGCCATCGAAGTGCAAGATGAAGGCAGCCAGATCCTGTCGCAGATCGTCGGCGCCAAGCGCGGCGAGATGGTGGTCGATTTCTGTGCCGGCGCGGGCGGCAAGACCCTGGCGCTGGGTGCGCTGATGCGCAACACGGGCCGTTTGTATGCGTTTGACGTGTCGGAAAAGCGTTTGGCCAAGCTGAAGCCGCGCATGGCCCGCAGCGGCCTGTCGAACGTGCATCCGGTGCAGATCGCGCATGAGCGCGATGCCAAGATCAAGCGTCTGG
Organism: Janthinobacterium algoris; assembly: GCF_051380935.1. Taxonomy (NCBI): domain Bacteria; kingdom Pseudomonadati; phylum Pseudomonadota; class Betaproteobacteria; order Burkholderiales; family Oxalobacteraceae; genus Janthinobacterium; species Janthinobacterium algoris. The sequence continues at coordinate 192,973 of NZ_JBNYXZ010000001.1, forward strand.
CCGGCAAGATCGACCGCGTGCTGGTCGATGCCCCGTGCAGCGGCCTGGGCACCCTGCGCCGCAATCCGGATGTGAAATGGCGCCAGCAGCCGAACTCCATCGTCGAGCTGCAAGCCAAGCAGGCAGCCATCCTGGCCGGCGCGGCGCGCCTGGTCAAGGGCGGCGGCCGTCTGGTGTACGCCACCTGCAGCCTCCTGAACGAAGAAAACGATTTTATCGCCGAGCAATTCCTGGCGGCGCATCCGGACTTCACCCTGGTGCCGATGAACAAGGTGCTGGCCGAACAGAAGATCGAGCTGGAAATGGGCGATTACCTGAAATTGTTGCCACACCTGCACCATACCGACGGCTTCTTCGCCGCTGTGTTCGAGCGCAAGATCATGCCGAAAAAAGTCTACGCCGATGAGAAACCGGCCGACGACGTTGACGCTGAACAAGCCGAGTAAGCCTGTCACGGGTCGCCGCTGCACCTTGCAGTGGCGGCTTTCAATGCCGCCAGCCCGCCTGGCGGCATGGGCACACCGCCCGTCCGTCCCACCTTCCAGCCCCCATCTGCCATGAACCAAACCCCGCTGCTCAACCTGATCACCGATTTTGTCAATGATTTCCGTCAACCGGCCATCCTGTGGCAGGCGCTGGTCATCGTCGCTTGCCTGGCCCTGAGCTGGTTGCTGGTGCGGCAGTTGCGCGAATTCCTGCACCAGCGGGCGGAAGCGGCTGCGGTCCCGGCTACGCCGGAAACCTTGCAGCGCACGGACAGTTTCATCCGCATCCTGACGCCCGTGCTGGCGGCCATGCTGCTGGGCATTGCGCAACATTTCCTGGCCAAGTTCCAGTCGGTGAATCTGCTCAGTATTGCCATCCCCCTGTGCACCTCGATGGCGCTGGTACGCTTCGGTTTTTATGTGCTGCGCCGCATTTTTGCCCGCCATGGCGACATCAGCCCGACCATGTTGCTGCTGGAAAAGATTTTCACGGTCGTGGTGTGGGCTGGCATGGCCTTGTATATCACGGGCCTGTGGCCGGAACTGCATGCCTTCCTGGAAAGCATCGTCGTGCCGCTGGGACGCAACAAGGTCTCCGTGGCTGCCATCTTGCAAGCCGCTATGTCGGTGGCCGTGCTGCTGGTGCTGGCCATGTGGGCCGGCACCTCGCTCGACGAGCGCCTGATGAAAATGCAGGGTCTGCACACCTCCTTGCGCGTGGTGCTGTCGCGCATGGGGCGCGCCGTGCTGATCCTCGTTTCGGTGCTGGTCAGCCTGTCGCTGGTGGGCATCGACCTGACGGTGCTGTCCGTGTTTGGCGGCGCCTTTGGCGTGGCGCTGGGCTTTGGCTTGCAAAAGATCGCCGCGAACTTTGTGTCCGGCTTTATCATCCTGCTCGATCGTAGCCTGACCATCGGCGACATGATCACTGTCGGCCAGTTCACGGGAAAAGTCACGCAAATCAATACGCGCTATACTGTGTTATTGGGTGGCGATGGCGTTGAATCCATCGTGCCGAATGAAATGCTGATTTCAGGCGGCGTGCAGAACATGTCGCTGAGTAACCGCATGGTCTGGCTGTCGACGGCCGTATCGGTGGGCTATGAAACGGATATCGATGTCATCTTCCCCTTGCTGGAAGCGGCGACTGCCAAGGTGCCGCGTGTGTCGCAAAGCAATCCGCCATCGGCCACACTCGTGCGTTTCGGCGCCGACGGGCTCGACGTGCAGATCGGCTTCTGGATCGCGGACCCGGAAAACGGCACCGGCGGCGTGAAGTCGAATGTGAACCGCGCCATCTGGCGCACCTTGCAGGAACATAAAGTCACTGTACCGTTTCCGCAACGCGAATTACGTATTGTTGGTACGCCTCCTGCCCCGCTCGCGGGCGCGGCAGAGGGTGAGTCCGCGCCATCCGGCACCCAGCCTTAACCTCGCTGCCTGCTTCCGATTTTGCCTGATAACACCCATTAGGGCGTACAATCACGCCTAAAATTAACTCTGCCGGACCTCCAGAGTCACTGGAGCGACCGTGCCCATGCCCTGACCACTTGGAGTAGTAGTAATGACATTGAGTTCTGTTTTACACGACGTTTTGCAGTTCATGGCAACTGGCATTACCGATCTGTCCGCATGGCAAATTTTCCTGTACACCATGGTGGTCACGCATATCACGATTGCCAGCGTCACGATTTACCTGCACCGCCACCAGGCCCACCGGGCGCTGGAATTGCACGCCATTCCCAGCCATTTCTTCCGTTTCTGGCTGTGGCTGACGACGGGCCAGGTCACCAAGGAATGGGCGGCCATCCACCGCAAACACCACGCCAAGTGCGATACGGAAGAAGATCCGCACAGCCCCGTGACGCGCGGCATCAAAAAAGTCTTCTGGGAAGGTGCCGAGCTGTACCGCGCTGAATCGAAGAACATGGAAACCATGGCCAAGTACGGCCACGGCACGCCGACGGACTGGATCGAACGCAATCTGTATACCAAATACAGCTGGCTGGGCGTGGTGTCGCTGTTCGTCATCAATTTCGTTTTGTTCGGCGTGATCGGCATATCCGTGTGGGCCGTGCAAATGATGTGGATACCCATCACGGCAGCTGGCATCATCAACGGCATCGGCCACTACTGGGGTTACCGCAACTATGACTGCGCGGACGCGGCCACCAACATCATTCCGTTCGGCATCCTGATCGGCGGCGAAGAGTTGCACAACAATCACCATACATATGCGACGTCGGCCAAGCTGTCGTCGAAATGGTATGAAATCGATATCGGCTGGGCGTACATCCGCGCGCTGGAAATGCTGGGCCTGGCCAAGGTGAAAAAGCTGGCGCCAGAACCGAAGTTCTCGCACGGCAAGCTGGAAGCGGACTTCGAGACCTTGCAATCGGTCATCGCCAACCGCTATGACGTGATGGCCAAGTACGCGAAATCGATCAAGCATGCCTGGAAGGAAGAGCTGGAACACCTGAAGCACAAGGCGGAACTGGAAAAGCGTTTCCTGAAATCGTCGCGCAAGTTGATGCAACGCGAGCCGGGCAAGCTGGCCGATGCGCATCACAAGCAGTTGTCGGAATTGTTCCAGCACAGCAAGGCGCTGGAAACCATGCACCACATGCGTGTGGAACTGGGCGCCATCTGGGAGCGTTCCCACTTTACGCGCGAGCAATTGCTGCAGAAGCTGCAAGACTGGTGCGCGCGCGCTGAAGCGTCGGGCATCCAGTCGCTGCAGGATTTTTCCTTGCGCCTGCGTAGTTATGCATAAGTAAGCTGCTGCTGTATATCAAGGCCCTGGTTTCCAGGGCCTTTTTTTCGTCCAGGCAAAGTGGGAGGGAGCCGGCTGAAAATCAGGGCGAAAAAAAACCGCTCATCGGAGCGGCTCTTTTTACAGAACACAATATCAATTACTTGATTTTGGTTTCTTTGTACGTTACGTGCTTGCGTGCTTTAGGATCAAATTTCATGATCTCCATTTTCGCAGGCGTCGTACGCTTGTTTTTGGTAGTCGTGTAGAAGTGACCCGTACCGGCGGTCGATTCTAACTTGATTTTGTCGCGGCCTGATTTTGCCATGATAGCTCCCTTATTCTGCTAATTAGACTTTTTCGCCACGAGCGCGCATATCGACCAATACGGCGTCGATGCCGACTTTATCGATGACGCGCAGACCGGCGTTGGACAAACGCAGGGAGACCCAGCGGTTTTCAGATTCAACAAAAATACGACGATTCTGCAAGTTAGGCAAAAAACGACGTTTGGTTTTGTTGTTTGCATGGGAAACATTGTTGCCGACCATCGGCTTCTTCCCAGTGACTTGGCAAACACGTGCCATGGCGCACTCCTTAAAGATATTCCAAATTGGAAAAACGAGAGTATATCCAAAATAAGCAGATTTATCAATGACTTGCGAAAAACAATTGTGTCATGTTGTATTGAAATAATTTAACAATTTGACTTTGACGTGTTTTCATGGGGCGAGCGCTTGTAAACCAGTGTGTTTACTGCTAGATAAGCAGCCTGGCGTTTTTACGTATGTCCTTGTTTACAATGGTTAACTGGCATTTGGCCGCCGCCATCGCGCATCTGCGTTAGATCTGGCCGTGCTCGGCAAACGAATGCACTTGCCGCCCGGCTACGACGAAATGGTCAAGAATGCGCACGTCCACCAGCGACAAGGCCTGGACCAGCGCGCGCGTCAACAATAAATCCGATTCGCTGGGTTCGGGCGTACCGGACGGGTGATTGTGGGCCAGCATGACGCTGGCCGCGTTGTGCAGCAGCGCCTGCTTGACCACTTCGCGCGGATACACGCTGGTGTGGGTGAGGGTGCCACGAAACATTTCGCGGGTGGTGATCAGGCGGTTCTTGACGTCCAAAAACAACACGTGAAATGCTTCATGCGGCAGGTTGCCCAGGGTCAGGCGCAAATAGTCTTTGACGGCATGCGGCGAACTGAGGGCCAGGCCCGCCTGCAAGTCCTCGATGATGGCGCGCCGCGCCAATTCCAGCACGGCTTGCAGTTGGGCAAACTTGGCACTGCCCATGCCATGCACGGCGGAAAAACTCTCGAGGCTGGCGCCGAACAATCCCCGCAGCGAACCGAAGTGTTCCACCGTGTCGCGCGCCAGTTCCACCGCGCTCTTGCCGCGCACGCCAGTGCGCAGGAAGACGGCCAGCAATTCCGCATCCGACAGCGAGTGCGCGCCATCCGCGATCAAACGTTCGCGTGGCCGTTCGCGGGCCGGCCAATCCTTGATGCCCATCATGCCTCCCCTGCCGCTCAGGTAATGGCGGCGCCTGCCGAGAATTGTGGCGTCTTCCCGACATGGCCATGCTGCGCTAGCTCTTCTTTATGGCGAATCCTATTAAAAAAACACAAGCCAAGATGTCCTGGCGGGGTATTTTGACGCTACAAAAGACGAGCAGGCCGCTGCCGCGCGCGCTGCACTGAGCAATCCACAGTCGAAAACACGTCGCTACATGCGAGCCTTTGCCCAGGCTTTTGCGCAGCGTTACAGCAACCACGCCGGCATCGCCGCCTGGACAGCAGCGCGGATCTGCCAGCGGACTTCGTCTCGTCTTCGCTGGCTTATCTGCAAGTGATGCAGCGTGCTGCCAAGGCCCTGGGCAAACCGTATTACATCGGCAGCTTCGGTGTGGCCAGGAGCCAGGAACTGGCTCTGCAAGATGCTGTACGGCAAGATAATCTGCACGCCATGCTGAGCGCCATCCGACGCGCAGGCGTGCAGTTGGCCAGTTTCTGGTGCTGGAATACGGCTGGAGATATGGAAAAGCAGGGCTGGAACCTGTTGCAGGCGCCGGCGCGCAATAATCAACGCGAGGCGGTCTGGAATGCCTTGCGCGGTGACGACGGCAACCGCCCGCCGCCGCCCAAGCCGTGCTTCGGCGTGATGAAAACCTTGCTATCGCCAACCGCTGGTTCCGCTGCACCTATACCGTCAAGCATGACGGCTCCATCAGCCTGTACGTTGACGCTTTCTTGATGTACCAGGGAAACAAGATGGCAAAGCCATTCGTGCACTCCATCGGCACGCCTTTGGTGATCGGCCGCACTGTGGATGCGCTGGAGCAAGGCACGCCGGCCTGGCAGTTGTCGGACGTCATCCCGTATGACCGCGTGCTGACGCCCAAGGAAGTGTATGACTATGGCCAGTACGGCATCGTGAACCGGGCCGTGGGACGCTGGAAGCTTGACGGCAACCTGAAAGACAGCTCGGGCTTCGGCAATCACGCCAGCACGTCTGGCGGGTTGACGTACGTCAACGTCTGATAGATGGCAGGTGATGCGGGCGCGGCCATGTTTTTTGACAAAAGCATGGCCGCGCCGAGATGGCATGGGGCGCGCTGGCTCAGGGTGGCTTACAATATCGTTTTGCACCAGTTACTTGAAAACTACTATGTCCAACGAGCAACCAGCAGTCGTCACCGAAGCGGCTTACCTCACCTTGCATTATCGTCTTGCTACTGTTGACGGTACTGATATTGTCACGACCTTCAGCGGCAATCCCGCGACCTTGATGCTGGGACAGGGCCAGTTGGCGCCATTCCTTGAGCAGCGACTGCTGGGCTTGCCTGAAGGCACGCACCAGACGTTCGAGCTGGCTGCTGGCGAAGGCTTTGGCGAGCGCAATCCCGAGCTGGTGCAGTCGGTTTCGCGCGCGACCTTGGACGAGAACTCGGTGCCGGGCGCCGACTACAAGATCGGTGACCTGGTCGACTTCGCGGCACCGGGCGGTGGCCGCTTTGCCGGCGTGCTGCGCGAATTGCGCGACGACTCGGCTCTGTTCGACTTCAATCATCCGCTGGCCGGCCAGCCGCTGCGCTTTGAAGTCAAGCTCATTTCGGTGCTGTGAAGGAATAGCGATGGATAAAGAACTGTTACTGGCCCAGCCCCGCGGTTTCTGCGCTGGCGTCGACCGGGCGATTGAAATTGTCGAGCGCGCCTTGCAACAATTTGGCGCACCGATCTATGTGCGCCATGAAATCGTCCACAACGCCTATGTGGTGGCCGACTTGCGCAACAAGGGCGCTATCTTCATCGACGACCTCGATGACGTGCCTGCTGGCAATACGCTCGTGTTTTCCGCGCATGGCGTGTCGAAAGCCGTGCGCGCAGAGGCGGAATCGCGCGGCCTCAACATTTTTGATGCAACTTGCCCGCTGGTCACCAAGGTGCACATGGAAGTGGGCAAGATGCGCCGTGAGGGTCGCGAGATCATTATGATCGGCCACGATGGTCACCCAGAGGTGGAAGGCACGATGGGCCAGGCCGATAGGGGCATGCATCTGGTGGAAACGCTCGACGATGTGGCGGCATTGCAGGTTGCCAATCCGGAAAGCCTGGCCTATGTTTCGCAAACAACGTTGTCAGTTGACGACACTCGCGACATTATTGAGGCGTTGAAGCTGAAATATCCGAACATCGCTGAACCGAAAAAAGGTGACATCTGCTACGCCACCACCAACCGCCAGGAAGCCGTGAAATTCATGGCGCCGCAAGTGGAAGTGGTGATCGTCGTGGGCAGCCCGAACAGCTCGAATTCGAACCGCTTGCGCGAAGTGGCCGAGAAGATGGGCACGCCTGCCTACATGGTCGATAATGCCTCGCAGATCGACCCCGCCTGGCTGGAAGGCAAGCTGCGCGTGGGTGTGACGGCTGGCGCCTCGGCGCCCGAGGTGCTGGTGCAAGCCGTCATCGACCGCTTGAAAGAGTGCGGCGTGAAGAGCGTGCGCCCGCTCGATGGCGTGCAGGAAGCCGTGACGTTTCCGATGCCGAAAGGTCTCGATGGCCTCAAGCGCGACGTCGCCTGAGTCTGTTGGATATTGTGTATCGATGAAATATTTACCTCAAAGCCGAATTTAATTCGGAAATGATCGATTTATTCCAAGCTTAGTTTTTGCAAAAGATCGTTATGATTGCCTCAAGCTTGAATATGTTGTCGTTATGACTAAGCAAGGCCACGCCCGTTTTCAGTGCGTGCATCATGCTGGTGAGAACGGTCCAGGGATGGCACTGCAGGAATTCTTCCTCCGGTGCCGTTTTTGTATCAGCGACCCATATTCTGGCGGAAGTTGTTCCCGAAAAATGCATATTTGATAGGGCGGGCAATCATGGATACATTCATCCAGCAGATCATTAACGGCTTGGTGCTGGGCAGCATGTACGCCTTAGTCGCCCTCGGTTACACGATGGTGTACGGCGTCTTGAACCTGATTAACTTCGCCCACGGCGATGTGCTCATGATCGGTGCCATGGTGGGCTTGAGCATCCTCAAGCTGCTGGGCATTTATGTGCCGGACTGGCCCGGCTACCTGAAACTGGCCACCGCCATCCTCGGCGCCATACCCATCTGTATTCTGGTCAACATCATCATCGAGCGGGTCGCCTACCGCCGCCTGCGCAACGCCCCCCGCCTCGCCCCCCTGATTACCGCCATCGGCGTCTCGATCCTGCTGCAAACCTTTGCCATGATGATCTGGACGCGCAATCCCTTGCCCTTTCCCCAATTGCTGTCGACCGACCCCATCAACATAGGTGGCGCCGTGATTTCGCAAACGCAAGTGCTGCTGCTGGCCCTGGCTGCCCTGTCGATGGGGGGTTTGGTGTTGCTGGTAGAAAAAACGAAAATGGGCCGCGCCATGCGCGCCACGGCGGAAAACCCCCGCGTGGCCGGTCTCATGGGCGTCGATTCTGACAAGGTCATCGTCGCCACCTTTGCCATCGGCGCCGCGCTGGCGGCCGTGGCGGGCGTGATGTGGGGCGCCAATTATGCGTCCATCCAGTTTTCCATGGGCGCCATCCCCGGTTTGAAAGCCTTTTGCGCAGCCGTGCTGGGCGGCATCGGCAATATTTATGGCGCCATGCTGGGCGGTATCTTGCTGGGCATTATCGAGAGCCTGGGCGCTGGCTATATCGGCGACATCACGGGCGGCTTCCTGGGCAGCCACTACCAGGATATCTTTGCCTTCGTCGTGCTGATCATCGTGCTGACCCTGCGCCCGTCCGGCATCATGGGCGAACGCGTTGCCGACCGCGCCTGACGTGAAACTGGGAGATTAAATCATGGCATTACTCGATTTCGACGCAAAAAAGAATCCCGCCAAGGCCTACGCCGGCATGCTGGGCCTGGCCGTGCTGCTGATGGTGTTCCCTTTTTTTGCCGCGCAGTTCGGCAACTCGTGGGTGCGCATCATCGACATGGCCTTGCTGTACATCATGCTGGCCCTGGGCCTGAACATCGTCGTCGGCTTTGCCGGCCTGCTCGACCTCGGCTACATCGCCTTCTATGCCGTGGGCGCCTACCTGACGGCCTTGCTGGCGTCGCCGCAGTTCGCCATCCTGCTCGAATCGGTGGTGAATCAGTATCCCGTGCTGGGCGAAACCCTGGTGCAGCTGATGGGGCCGGAAATTCGTGAAAACGGTATCCGTCTGTCGATCTGGATCATCGTGCCGCTGGCCGCCTTTGTTGCCGGCCTGTTCGGCGCCTTGCTGGGCGCGCCGACGCTGAAACTGCGCGGCGACTATCTGGCCATCGTGACCCTGGGCTTTGGCGAGATCATCCGTATCTTCATGAACAATTTGAACGACCCGATCAATTTCACGAATGGGCCGCAAGGCATCAATCTGATCGATCCGATCCGCATCTTCGGCGTCAACCTGGCGGGCGAGGCTGGCACCAACAGCACCGTCGTGGTCGGCGGCTTTTCCATGCCTTCCGTGAACGCCTATTACTTTTTGTTCCTCTTCCTGTGCATCGCCGTGGTGTTCGTCACCAAGCGGCTCCAGCATTCGCGCCTGGGCCGCGCCTGGGTGGCCATCCGCGAAGACGAGATCGCCGCGAAAGCCATGGGCATCAATACGCGCAACGTGAAATTGCTGGCCTTCTCCATGGGCGCCTCGTTCGGTGGCGTGGCTGGCGCCATGTTTGCCTCGTTCCAGGGCTTTGTTTCGCCCGAATCGTTTTCACTGACGGAATCGATCGCCGTGTTGGCCATGGTGGTGCTGGGCGGCATCGGGCATATCCCCGGCGTGATCCTCGGCGGCGTGATCCTCGCTTCGATACCGGAAGTGCTGCGCCACGTGGTGGAGCCGGCCCAGCAGGCGCTCTTCGGTCACGTGGTGATCGAAGCGGAAGTGCTGCGCCAGTTGCTGTACGGCCTGGCCATGGTCTTGATCATGCTCAACCGTCCTGCCGGCCTGTGGCCATCGCCGAAGCACGAAGACCGGCCCGACCACGATGTGGACCAGCCGAATAAATCAACCGGCGTCGTGTCCGCTTAAGGGAGGGATAGCATGAGCGAACAGATCATTCTCAATATTGCCGGCGTGAATAAACGTTTCGGCGGCCTGCAGGCGCTGACCGACGTGGGCATTACCATCCGGCAAGGGCAGATCTACGGCTTGATCGGCCCGAACGGTGCCGGCAAGACCACTTTCTTCAACGTCATCACCGGTCTGTACCAGCCCGACACGGGCACCTTCGAGCTGGCCGGCAAACCGTATTCGCCGTCGGCGCCGCACAAGGTGGCCAAGGCGGGCATCGCCCGTACCTTCCAGAATATCCGCCTGTTTGGCGACATGACGGCGCTGGAAAACGTCATGGTGGGGCGCCATGTGCGCTCGCACCAGGGTGTGTTCGGCGCCATCTTCCGCCATAAGGCGGCGCGCGAGGAAGAAGCGTCCATCCGCCGGCGGGCCATGGAGCTGCTCGATTTCGTCGGCATCGCCCAGTTCGCCAACCGGACGGCGCGCTTTTTATCATATGGTGACCAGCGGCGCCTGGAAATCGCCCGCGCGCTGGCCACCGACCCGACCCTGCTGGCCCTCGATGAGCCGGCGGCCGGCATGAATGCGACGGAAAAGCTGGCCCTGCGCGAGTTGCTGGTAAAAATCAAGGCCGAAGGCAAGACCGTGCTGTTGATCGAGCATGACGTGAAGCTGATGATGGGACTGTGCGACCGCATCACGGTGCTCGAATATGGCAAGCGCATCGCCGAAGGATTGCCGGCCGAAATACAACAAAACCCGGCCGTCATCGAGGCTTACCTGGGGGGATCGCACGCATGACTAACAATGGCTTGAACAACAACGTACTCAAGGTCGCGGGCCTGCACGTGGCTTACGGCGGCATCAAGGCGGTGAAAGGCATCGACCTGGAAGTCAACCAGGGCGAGCTGATCGCCCTGATCGGCGCGAACGGCGCCGGCAAGACGACGACCTTGAAAGCCATCACGGGCACGTTGCCGGCCTGCAAGGTCGAAGGCACGATCAGCTACCTGGGCGAATCGCTCAAGGGCACGAAATCGTTTCATTTGGTGGAAAGGAGACTGGCCATGGTACCGGAAGGGCGCGGCGTGTTTACCCGTATGTCGATCCGCGAAAACCTCATGATGGGCGCTTACACGCGTACGGACAAGGTGGGTGTCGAGGCCGATATCGAGAAATGGTTCGACGTGTTTCCGCGCCTGAAGGAGCGGGCGGCGCAGATGGCCGGCACCCTGTCGGGCGGCGAGCAGCAGATGCTGGCCATGGCGCGCGCGCTGATGAGCCATCCGAAACTGCTGCTGCTCGATGAGCCATCGATGGGCTTGTCGCCCATCATGGTCGAGAAAATCTTCGAGGTGATCCGCAAGGTCTCGTCCGAAGGCATCACGATTTTGCTGGTCGAACAAAATGCCCGCCTGGCCCTGCAAGCGGCGCACCGCGGCTATGTGATGGATTCCGGGCTGGTCACCATGGGCGGCAACGCGGCCGCCATGCTCGATGACCCGCGCGTGAAGGCAGCGTATCTGGGGGAGTAATAGCGCATAAAAAATGCCCCAGCTGGGCTGGGGCATAATGGCATCCGTCGGAGAAGTGCGGGATGGATGCCTGGAGGAGCTGGTAACAACGGACCGCCGGAGCGGTCGCGCAAGAATTACTTGGCAGTGCGCGGCACGACTTTTTCAGCCGCTTGCGTGAACTGGTTCACTGCCGATGTCAGATTCGCCTCGATGGCTTCGACGGCTTGCTTGCTGGTTTTCGAGAATTGCTCGTAGCCTGCATTGGCATTGCCGATGGCGCTTTTCAGGATGGCGACGGCGTTTTCCGAACCGGCTGGCGCGTTCTTGGTGACTTCTTCCACCAGGGACAGCACTTTGCGGTTGGTTTCAGCGATTTGCGATTCAGCAGCTTTGCTGAACTCGGCTTGCGTGCCGGACGTGATGGCAGCCAGGTGACGGCCGTAAGCGATGGCTTTTTCGGCGCTAGGTTGGGCTTGAGCAGCGCTCAGCGAAAAGAATTCTTGTGGATCTTTTGCCGACAGCAATTGCTTGGCGGCGGCAGTCGATTCTTCCAGGGTCGCCTTGGCAGCGGTCAGGTTCAGTTCGACGATCTTTTCGATGCCTTCGAAGGCTTTGCCCGTCAGCGACGAGAACAAGGCGAATTGGGCTTCCAGGTTGGCTTTGGTAGCGGACGAAAATTGCTCAGGAATTGAAAACATATAAATCTCCAAAAAATCGAAATCTGGTTAATTTGATGCTGCGTGTACCGTTTGGGAAAGCAGGTGAATCTAAATTTTTCAAGCTGAACAAGAATTGTGCAACGCAACAAACCCTATTCTACGGTGAAAAAAAACGAAGTCAAGCGATTCTTGTGCGATGCAACAATTGAATAGATTTGCATCAAAAGCCATTGTTTCTAAAGAGAAATATTTGATTTCTGTGTGTTAATGGTTTGCGCGAAAACTGCTGTTTCCAGGGGCGGCAGGGGCGATCGCGGCGCAGCATGCTAGACTTGGCTCCCGCACTGGCGTCGTGTCCCGGTGCCGACCCCGTTTCCCGAGTTGATACCATGTCCAATCTTCCCGCCGCGTCTGGCACCAGCGGTAAAGCCCCCAAAGCTGCTTTTTTGACGACGCTGGCGCCGATGGCCTTGCCCGGCTTCTTCGTGTTGTTATGGAGCACAGGTTTTATTGTCGCCAAGTTCGGCCTGCCGTACGCGCCGCCGCTGACCTTCCTGTTGCTGCGCTTTCTGGGCGTGCTGCTGATCCTGCTGCCGCTGGTGTTGCTGTTGCGCGCGCCATGGCCCGTGGGACAGTTCCGCCAGATCGCCGTGGCCGGCATCCTGATGCAGGCTGGCTATCTGGCTGGCGTATGGTGTGCCATCAAACTGGGCATGCCAGCCGGTTTGAGCGCGTTGATCGTGGGCATGCAGCCCGTGCTGACGGCGTGCGCCGCGCCCCTGATCGGCGAATCCGTGCGTCCGCGCCAGTGGCTGGGCCTATTCTTTGGCCTGCTGGGCGTGGCCCTGGTCGTGTATGCCAAGATCAACCTCGTGGGGCTGACCGTGGAAAGCGTGCTGCTGTGCGTGTTTGCCTTGCTGTCGATGACGGCCGGCACCATGTATCAAAAACGCCACTGTCCCCAATTCGACTTGCGCACCGGCACGGTAGTGCAGTTTGCCGCCTCTATCGTGGTGGTGTTGCCGTTTGCCCTGTATTACGAAGGACTGGATTGGCATTTCAGCAGTGTGCAATGGACGGCGAATTTTATTGGCGCCTTGCTGTGGTCGGTACTTGTGTTATCCATCGGCGCCATCTTCCTGCTGTTCGCCCTGATCCGCCGCAGCGATGCCACGAAAGTGACGGGCTTGCTGTACCTGACGCCGCCCACGACGGCCGTGATGGCCTGGCTGATGTTTGGCGAAGCATTTAATATGCTGGGTATCGCCGGCATGCTGGTGGCCGTGGTCGGCGTGGTGTTTGTGGTCAAGAAATAGCGCATCAGGTAGAGAACAAGCAGAGAACAAGCAGATAACAAGCGGGAGAGCAGGGCAGTGAGCAAGCAAGCATCTGAAACACCGTCGACGCAGCAAGCCGTGGACGCCGTCATCGTGTCGCGCCGTTCTATCCGCGCCTTCCTGCCCACGCCGGTGGCGCAGGACGATATCGCGCGCATCCTGGAAGTGGCGGCGCGCGCGCCCTCGGGTGCCAACATGCAGCCGTGGAAAGTGTATGTGCTGTCGGGCGAAGCGCGCCTGCGCCTGTCGCGCCGCATCCTCGCCGCCTATGCCGCGCCGAAAGCGCCCGATGCACCCGCGCGCATGGCGTCGTATATCTATTACCCGCGCCAGTGGACGGCGCCGTTCATCGAGCGCCGCCGCAAGATCGGCCTGGACCTGTATCAGCTGCTGGGCCTGGAGCGGGGCGACACGGCCGGCATGGCGGCCCAGCATGGACGCAATTTCCAGTTTTTCGATGCGCCCGTCGGCCTGATCTTTACCATCGAGCGGGTGCTGGAACAGGGTTCCTGGCTCGACTACGGCATGTTCTTGCAAAACATCATGCTGGCGGCGCGTGCGCGGGGACTCGATACCTGCCCGCAAGCGGCCTTCATCCATTACCATGACATCATCCGCGAGGAACTGGGCGTGCCGGCCAGTGAAATGGTAGTGTGCGGCATGGCGCTCGGCTATGCCGACCCGGATAAGATCGAGAACCGCTTGAGCACGGAACGCGAGCCGCTGGCCGGCTTTGTTAAATTCATGGACAAATAGACACGCCAGCAATCTGCACAGGCAAACAGCCGGTTAAGGATGAGATTGTTTTCTGATCGCTAACGATTTGTATTTCGTTGCTGCAATAAATACTGTCCTAACTGTTAAATTGGCTTGCGATTACTCTGCATTTCGCTACACTGCAATAGGGCAACAGCTTCACGGGGAATTATCGAATGGCTAAGTTTAAACTTGCGCTGGGTATCCTGGCTTCCCTGCTGTTTGCGTTGGCGCCGGTTGCGGCCGTGCAGGCCAAGGAAGCGAACGGCAAATCCTCAGCCTCCAAGAAATACAATACCAAGAAAGTCAAAGTGGTGTTGCGCAAGGGCGCGACGGCCGCGCCGCGCGACAAGAGCGTGCGCCGGGTCGTCATGGTGCGCGGCAAACGCAAAGTCATCTATCAGAAAGTCAGCAGCGTGGCCGTGCCCATGGCCGCACCGATGCCCACCATGGGCGACCTTGCTGGCCTGAACCTCACGCGCGATCCGCTCGACCTCAAATCGAGCGTGGCGCTGGTGCTGGACCAGGCCAATTCGGAGGTGCTGTTTGAAAAGAATTCCAATGTCGCCTTGCCCATCGCCTCCATCACCAAGATGATGACGGGTCTGGTGGTGGTCGAAGCGCGCCAGGACATGGATGAAGTGCTGACGATCATGGACGAGGACGTCGACCGCGCCAAGTTCAGCAGCTCCCGCCTGAAAGTGGGCTCACAATTGACGCGCGCGAATATGTTGCATATCGCCTTGATGAGCTCGGAAAACCGAGCCGCCTCGGCGCTGGGCCGCAATTATCCGGGCGGCTTGCCATCGTTTGTCGACGCCATGAACAGCAAGGCGCGCCAGCTGGGCATGCTCGATACGCATTACGTCGATTCCAGCGGTTTGTCGAAAATGAATGTGGCCAGCGCGCGCGACCTGGGCAAGCTGGCCATGGCCGCCTTTCGCCATCCGCTGCTGCGCGAGTACTCGACGGACCCGAAAGCCATCGTCGAAGCCAGCGGCCAGCCCATGCAGTTTGGCAATACGAATCACCTGGTGGCCAACCCGGGCTGGGAAATCGGCTTGCAAAAGACGGGCTTCATCAACGAGGCGGGCCGCTGCTTGATGATGCAGGCCGTCATCGAAGGACGGGCCGTGATCATGGTCTTCCTCGATTCCAAGGGGAAACAGTCGCGCACGGCCGATGCGGGGCGCATGCGCAAGTGGCTGGAGGCTCTCAAGCCTGCCAACATGAGCCTGCCTGGCGGTTAAGAATGTACCGGGCGGCATTGCTGCCCTGTATTTTTACTCTTGGGGTATAAATCCCAAGGTGACGGAAATCTGGTTCGCCGTCTCGACCAAGTCGACCAGCCACTCATCTTGCAGGCGGTCGGCCGGCGCGGAAATCGACAGGCCGGCGATCAGCTTGCCTGTATCGTCGCGGATGCCGGCGGCCATACAGCGCACGCCCAGTTCCAGCTCTTCATTGTCGCGCGCATAGCCGCGCTCGCGCACCAGGCTCAGCTCGCGTTCGAGCTTTTGCAGATCCGTGATGGAATTCTTGTTGTGTCCGGCCAAGCCCGTGCGCGTGGCATACGCGCGGATGGCTTTCGGCTCGTCGACGGAGAGGAACAGTTTGCCTGTCGAGGTCAGGTGCAGCGGGCCGCGGCCACCGATGGCGCGCACCACTTGCATGCCCGAGCGCTCGGAAAAGGCGCGGTCGATGTAGACGATCTCGTCGCCCTGGCGCACGGACAGGTTGATGGTTTGCTGGGTTTTCTTGTGCAACTGGCGCATGAAGTCCAGCGCCGCTTCGCGTACGCTGAGGCGGCTTTTCACCACATTGCCCAGTTCCAGCAGGCGCATGCCCAGGCGGTACGTACCCGGTTCGATGCGGTCGACAAAGCGCGTCAGCACCATGTCGTTGAGGATGCGGTGCGCCGTCGAGGGGTGCAAGCCGGATACCTTGGACAATTCCTTCAGGCTGACCGGGTCGGAATATTTGGCCAGGGCATCGAGCAGGGCGACCATGCGTTCGATCACCTGGATCGTCGTCTTCGGGGCAGCGACCGGTTCAATTTTCATGATGGATTTGGTGCAATGCAGTATTCATGCTTCTTTATACCATGATGTGAAAAAATAGTGAAATGTTCCGAGATATTCAGCGAATAAATTGTCACAATTCTCATGTTGGCCCTCATAATTGGCGGCTGGACGTACTTTGAACCATGGAAAACTATGCAACCTGTCAATGAATTCAAGAGCAAAAGTGGCTTGAAACGGATTTTTTCCGCCTTTTTCTACTCGCTCGACGGCTTGAAGGCGGCCTGGCGTCATGAACACGCGTTTCGCCAGGAACTGGGCCTGTTCTTCGTCGGCACGCTGATCGCCTTGCTGCTGCGCATCTCCGCCTTTGAAAAACTGCTGTTGATCGGCGTGCTGCTGCTGGTATTGATCGTCGAATTGATCAATTCCGCGTTGGAAGCCGTGGTCGACCGTATTTCGCTAGAGCTTCATCCGCTGTCGAAAAACGCCAAGGACTTCGGCAGCGCCGCCGTGTTGCTGACTTGCATCCTGGCCTTCGCCACGTGGTCCGTGGTGCTGTTCAACCGCTTTTATTAACCGCTAAATCCCCGTTGTTCGCCGTCCATATGCGAAAAACGCATATCAAACGGCGAAACGCTTCCTTCTCTTTGCGGCCATAGCGCCGTAATCTGGTGGCTCTGAAAGTTCAACCACACGGGGATCTTAGATGCTGTCGAAAAAAATCATCATTGCCGCCGCCGTCAGCGCGTTTGCCATTCTGCAAACGGCGCAGGCTGCCGATATCACCCTGCTCAACGTGTCGTATGACCCGACGCGTGAGCTGTACCAGGATGTGAACACGGCATTTGCCAAGGAGTGGAAAGGCAAGACGGGTGACAACGTCAAGATCAAGCAATCGCATGGCGGTTCCGGCAAGCAGGCGCGCGCCGTCATCGACGGCCTGGAAGCGGACGTGGTGACCCTGGCCCTGGCCTACGACATCGATGCGCTGGCCGAGCACAAGTTGCTGGCCGCCGACTGGCAAAAACGCTTGACGCACAACAGCTCGCCTTACACCTCGACCATCGTGTTCCTCGTGCGCAAGGGCAATCCGAAAGGCATCAAGGATTGGAATGACTTGATCAAGCCGGGCGTCTCCGTCATCACGCCGAATCCGAAAACCTCGGGCGGCGCCCGCTGGAATCATTTGGCAGCCTGGGGCTATGCCTTGCGCCAGCCGGGCGGCAACGAAGCCAAGGCCAAGGATTTCCTCGGCAAGCTGTATAAAAACGTGCCCGTGCTCGATTCCGGCGCGCGCGGCGCCACCACCACCTTCGTCGAACGTGGCATCGGCGACGTGCTGATCGCCTGGGAAAATGAGGCTTACTTGGCCGTCAAGGAACTGGGCCCGACCAAGTTCGACATCATCACGCCTTCCGTCAGCATCCTGGCTGAGCCACCCGTCGCCGTTGTGGACAAGTTTGCCGACAAGCACGGTACGCGCAAGGTGGCCGAGGCTTACCTGAACTACCTGTACACGGACGAAGCGCAAGATATCATCGCCAAGAATTACTACCGTCCGGCCACGGACAAGGCGTCGAAGAAATACGCATCGCAGTTCGCCAAGGTCAAGCTGTTCACCATCGAGCAAGTGGCCGGTGGCTGGACGACGGCGCAAAAGGCACACTTTGCCGACGGCGGCATCTTCGACCAGATCTACCAGCCTAAATAATATCGGATGGCAATCGGGAACGGTTGCCAGACTGCTACCAAAAGGGATCCATCATGGCGCTGCGCAGCTTTTCCGATTACCGGGTACTGATCGTGCCGGGCTTGCATAACAGCGGTCCCGAGCATTGGCAGAGTCGCTGGCAGCGCCTGTATCCGCAATTCGAACGGGTCGAGCAGGACGACTGGAACGCACCTGACCTGGCCACCTGGTCGGCGCGCCTGGACCAGGTGCGGTGGCAAGATGCGCGCCCGACCCTGATCGTTGCCCACAGCTTTGGCTGTTTGACGACGGCGCACAGCCTGGCCCGCGACCCGCACGGCGTGGCCGGCGTGCTGCTGGTGGGGCCGGCCGATCCGGACAAGTTTGGCGTGGCGCAAGCCTTGCCGCAAAAGCGCTTGCCGTGTCCCGGCATATTGATCGCCAGTCAGACGGACCCGTGGATGACGGCCGAGCACGCGGCGCAGTGGGCACGGCGCTGGAATTGCAAGTATATTGATGGCGGTGCGCTGGGCCATATCAACGCCGAGTCGCGCCTTGGTGACTGGGTCTATGGCCAGGCGCAACTGCAAACACTGTTTGATCTGGCGCAAAGCCACAAACGCCACCGTCAGGCAGCCTGATTCGACGAATATCCATAGCCACACAACTTCACAAGGAGATCACGATGACTTTACGCCTGGGCGATGTCGCCCCTGATTTTGAACAAGACAGCTCGATCGGCACGCTCAAGTTCCATGAGTGGGCTGGCGACTCCTGGGTGGTGCTGTTTTCCCACCCGGCCGACTTTACGCCCGTGTGCACGACGGAACTGGGCCTGACGGCCAAGCTCAAGCCGGAATTCGACAAGCGCAACGTGAAGGCCATCGCCCTGTCGGTGGACGCGGCCGAGTCGCACAAGAGCTGGATCAAGGATATCGAAGAGACGCAAAACACGGTGGTGGGCTTCCCCATCATCGCCGACGTCGACAAGAAAGTGTCGGTGCTGTACGACATGATCCACCCGGAGCAATCCGTCACGGCCACCGTGCGCTCCGTCTTCATCATTGACCCGAACAAGAAAGTACGGCTGATCCTCACGTATCCGCTGAGCACGGGCCGCAACTTCAATGAAATCCTGCGCGTCCTCGACGCCCTGCAACTGACGGACGGCTATACGGTGGCCACGCCCGGCAACTGGAAAGATGGCGACGACGTCATCATTCCCTTGACCGTGCAAGACCCGGACGTGATCAAGCAGAAGTATCCGAAGGGCTTTACGGCCGCCAAGCCATATCTCCGCCTGACACCACAACCCAATAAATAAAAATTGCCACTCCAACAAAAAACGCACCTCGCTGGTGCGTTTTTTTTCGCCCAACGATTCGGTGGGCAAGTATGCAAAATCCATCTAAGCAAATGAGAAATGGTTAGTTCTTTTTATAACGATTGCATGTGATTATTGCGCCCTATAACTCAAAAATGTAATAAGAAGGGGTTTCTATGTCTGCAGCATCAGCAGCACCGCTCAAGGCGCGCGGAGCGCCGTTTCGGGTCATGCCGGGGTTTAAGCTGTCACTGGGCTTCACGCTCTTTTACTTGGCCTTGATCGTCCTCATTCCGCTCTCCTCGGTGTTCCTGAAAACCTTCACCATGACCTGGGACGCCTTCTTCAGCGCAGTTACATCCGAGCGCGTGATGGCGTCGTACCGGCTGACGTTTGGCGCCTCGCTGATCGCCGCCTTGCTGAACGTGGTGTTTGGCGGCATCCTGGCCTGGGTGCTGGTGCGTTATAAATTTCCTGGCAAGCGCATCATCGATGCGCTGGTCGACTTGCCGTTCGCCTTGCCAACGGCCGTCGCCGGCATCACCCTGACGGCCCTGTATTCGTCGAACGGCTGGTTTGGCCAGTTCATCGAAGGCGTGCTGGGCATCAAGGTGGCGTTCACGCCGCTGGGCGTGGTGGTGGCGCTGACTTTCATCGGCTTGCCCTTCGTCGTGCGCACCGTGCAACCGGTGCTGGAAGACGCGGAAAAAGAACTGGAAGAGGCGGCCGCCAGCCTGGGCGCCAATTCGCTGCAAACGTTTATCCGCGTCATCTTCCCCACGATTTTGCCGTCCTTGCTGACGGGCTTTGCGCTGGCCTTTGCCCGCGCCACGGGCGAATACGGTTCCGTGATCTTCATCGCCGGCAACATGCCGATGGTGTCGGAAATCACGCCACTGTTCATTATTACCAAGCTGGAGCAATACGATTACGCAGGCGCCACGGCCATCGCCGTGGTGATGCTGGTGGTGTCTTTCCTGCTGTTGTTGACGATTAACCTGCTGCAAGCATGGACGCGCGGAAAGGCGAAGAAATCATGAGTACCAATGTCTCTGCGGTTGCGAATGTGGAAGATGCGCTGCCAAAAGCGCGCCGCTTCGAACCGAACGTCGGTCCCGTCGTGCTGGAACCCTTGTGGGTGCGCACGGTATTGATCAGCATCGCCTTGCTGTTCCTGACGACCTTCCTGATCGTGCCCCTGGTGGCCGTGTTTGCCGAAGCGTTCAAGAAGGGCTGGGAAGCGTATATCGCCGCCATCATCGATCCGGACGCGATTTCCGCCATCAAGCTGACCCTGATCACGGCGGCCATCGCCGTGCCGTTGAACCTGGTCTTCGGCGTGGCCGCTTCCTGGTGCATCGCCAAGTTCGAATTCCGTGGCAAGAGCATTTTGCTGACCCTGATCGACTTGCCGTTTTCCGTCTCGCCCGTGATTTCCGGCTTGATCTACGTGCTGATGTTTGGCGCCCAGGGCTGGTTCGGCCCGTGGCTGCAGGCGCACGACATCAAGATTTTGTTTGCCGTGCCCGGCATCGTGCTGGCCACCATCTTCATCACCTTCCCCTTCGTGGCGCGCGAACTGATCCCGCTGATGCAGGCGCAGGGCAGCGAAGAGGAAGAGGCCGCCATCGTGCTGGGCGCCTCGGGCTGGAATACTTTCCGCAGAGTCACCTTGCCAAATATCAAATGGGGTTTGCTGTATGGCGTGATCCTGTGTAACGCCCGCGCCATGGGCGAGTTCGGCGCCGTGTCCGTGGTCTCCGGCCATATCCGCGGCGAAACCAACACCATGCCGCTGCAAGTGGAGATTTTGTACAACGAGTACAACTTTGCCGCCGCGTTTGCCGTCGCCTCCCTGCTGGCCCTGCTGGCGCTGGTGACCCTGGCCTTGAAAGCTTTTATTGAGTGGCGTTTGAACGAGAGCGACGCCGACGATTCCGCCTTACGTTCTACGGAGCACTGATCATGACCATCGCAGTTAACAACATCCACAAGCGTTTCGGCGATTTCGTCGCCCTCGACAATATCTCGCTGGACTTTCCCGCCGGTGAACTGACTGCCTTGCTGGGCCCGTCCGGTTGCGGCAAGACCACCTTGCTGCGCATCATTGCCGGCCTCGAGCATCCGGACAGCGGTCAAGTGCTGCTGGACGCGGAAGACGCATCGAACCGCCACGTGCGCGAGCGCCAAGTGGGTTTCGTGTTTCAACACTATGCGCTGTTCAAGCACATGACGGTGTTTGAAAACGTGGCCTTTGGCTTGCGCGTGAAGTCGCGTAGCGAGCGCCCCTCGGAAGACCAGATCCGCCGCAAGGTAAAAGATTTGCTGGAGCTGGTGCAGCTGGACTGGCTGGCCGACCGCTATCCACCGCAGTTGTCGGGCGGCCAACGCCAGCGCATCGCCCTGGCGCGCGCACTGGCTGTCGAGCCCCGTGTGCTGCTGCTCGATGAGCCGTTTGGCGCGCTCGACGCCAAGGTGCGCAAGGAATTGCGCCGCTGGCTGCGCCGCCTGCATGACGACTTGCACGTCACCAGCATTTTCGTCACGCATGACCAGGAAGAGGCGCTGGAAGTGGCTGACCAGGTGGTGCTGATGAACAAAGGCACTGTCGAGCAAATCGGTTCCCCGGAACAAGTTTACAACCACCCGGCTTCGCCCTTCGTCTACGGCTTCCTGGGCAACGTCAACCTGTTCCACGGCCGCGTGCATGACGGCGTGATGGCGACCGGTGACGCCAGCTTCGAGGTACCCGATTACGCGGGCGTGAGCGACAGCAAGGGCACGGCCTATGTGCGTCCGCACGACCTGGAAATCGACCGCTACACGCAGGGCGCCGAAGGCATCGTGGTCAAGCTGAGCCGCGCCCATGCGATCGGCCCGCTGGCCCAACTGGACTTGCAGCGCGTCGATAACAGCGAACTGATCGAAGCGGTGATGTCGAACGAGCGCTTCACCCATCTGCAACTGAAAGAGGGCGAGACCCTGGTCGTGCGCCCGAAACGATTACACGTGTTCGTTGAACCGACAAGAACCTAAGAGGCTGCAATACTATGAATTTTCAACAACTGCGCTCAATCCGCGAAGCGGCCCGCCGCGGCTACAACCTGACGGAAGTGGCGAACGCCCTGTTCACGTCGCAGCCGGGCGTGAGCCGGCAGATCCGCGAACTCGAGGACGAGCTGGGCGTGGTGATTTTCGAGCGCAACGGCAAGCGCTTGACGGGCTTGACGGAGCCGGGCAAGGGCATCCTGAAAATCGTCGACCGCCTCTTGATCGAGGCGGAAAACTTGCAGCAAGCCAGCTTGGAATACAGCGGCCAGACCAGCGGAACGTTATCGGTGGCGGCGACGCACACGCAGGCGCGCTATGCGCTGCCGAAAGTGGTGCAGGGCTTCCGCGCCGCTTTCCCCGACGTGCGCATTGCGCTGCAACAAAGCGCGCCCGAGCATATCGCGGAATGGGTGCTGTCGGGCAAGACCGATATCGGCATCGCCACGGAAGGCCTGAGCCAGTTCCCCGACCTGGTGTCGTTCCCGTGCTACCGCTGGAGCCATTTGATCGTCGTGCCGGACGGTCATCCGTTGCTCGACCATTCGCCCATCCGCCTGGAAGACCTGGCGAAATACCCGTTGATTACCTACGACAAGGGTTTCACGGGACGCGGCCATATCGACGATGCCTTCGCCAAGGCGGGCGTGGCCACCGATATTATTTTGACGGCCATGGATTCCGACGTCATCAAGCAATACGTGGCGCTGGGCATGGGCGTGGGCATCGTGGCATCGATGGCCTTCGACCATGGCCGCGACAAGGGCTTGCGGGCGGTGGAAGCGTCGCATTTGTTCGCCACCAACACGACGCGCCTGGCCGTGCGCCGTGGCGCCTACCTGCGCGCCTACGCCTACGAGTTCATCCTGCAACTGGCGCCGGATCTGACGCGCGAAGACATCGACCGCGCCATGGCGGGAGAGGAAGCCCTCTAGCCGATGGCTGCCCGCTGCGCGCGCGTCAGGCTGGCCACGGCGCGCGCGTGGGAATCCTGCACCAGTTCCATCAGGTAATCGGCAGGGAAGCGCGCCACATCGACGATGGTGACCCAGTGAAAGCGGCCCATGTAGCGGGCCGGTTTCACACCGGGCATGTCCGTCAGTTCAATAAAGCGTGCCGCGCTGACCCGCAGGCTGAAGCGCCACTGTTCCGGTGCGCTGGTCTTAAAGTAGGCAAATTTCTTGCCGCTCACCTCAACCACGAGGATGTTCGACGGCGGGCCGTACAGCACGGCTTGCGCGCCGGGCAGCGCCGCGCAAAAGTCTTTCAGTTCATCTGTTGTCATTCGTCAACCGCCATGAATTGTTGCGTGTTGTGGTCGAAAGCATAGGCTGACCCGGCCGGAGAATCCAGCAGGCGGATGAAACGGTCGTCCACGCTGAGCACGGCGCCCAGCGAGATCAAGGCCATGTTGGCGCTGTCGTTGATGTAATCGTCGTTTTCATCGTTGGCCGTGAAGCGCCAGCCGCTGTCGTCGGCATTGTCGGGTTCCTCACGGTACAGATAGCCGACGGGCGCGCCATCTTCCAGCACGCGTTTTGTGACGAAGCACAGGCCCGCATAGCGGTTGACGAGGTTATCGTCATCGTCGTGCTGCGTATTGATGATGTGGCGCGCCGTGAAGTCGACGGGGTCTTTGGCCTGCAAATCCCGAATGTGGCCAGGCATGTTGTCGAGCTTGCCGGTGAAATGCCCATGCGCTTCCACCGTCTCGACCAGCACCCACATGCGCTCGGCGCCCGGTGCTTGCGGATCGTCACTGTGGAAGGCGAAGATCAGCTTGACCACATCGCCGGGGCGCACCTGGGCGATGGCCTCGGGCGGCGATTTATAGAAGGTGTAGGGATGGCGCGCCGCCAGTTCGGCGGCGTCGGCCAGGTGCCAGCTGGGCATGGTGGTCCGTCGTCAAGAAGAATAAAACCCATGGTAGCCGATTGCAGGCAAGGATGGCCACCCGTACGCCAGCGCTTTATTCGGTGTCGAAGGCCGGAATAAAAAACGGGAGGCAGATGCCTCCCGTGCTGCGTTGCTATTGCCAGCTATTACCAGCTATTACCAGCTATAACCCGCCTTGGCGTAGTAATAGCGGCCGTTGAAACCGTTCGGCGCGAAGATGCTGTACGGCTGGGTGCCGTTGACGCTCAGGTTGCCGTTGCTGGTCACTTGCGCCGGGTAGCGGTTGGTGACGTTGTCGATGCCGGCCACCAGGCGCCAGTTCTTGCCCAGTTTCACGGAACCGGACACGTCCAGCACCCATTGCGGGTCATACGTCTGGTCCAGCTTGACGTCGTTTTGCGGCACGGTGAAGCTGCCGTAGCGCGTCACGACGCCGTGCGCATTCCAGATGCCGAAGCCGTAGTCGGCGGCCAGGCTGAACTTGTCTTTCGGCGATGCCACCGTGATGCGGTCGATGCTCTGGCGGTCGATCAGCTTCAGGTTATTGGCCGTCAGGATGGCCGGATTGTCGGCGATTTTCCGTACCGTGCTCTTGTTGTGGTTGTACGCCACGGTGAGGTCTAGGCGGTCCTTGTCCTGCAAGTCGATGCGGTAGGTGCTGACGATGTCCACGCCTTCCGTGCGCGTATCGACAGCGTTGGTGAAATAGCGTCCCGAGCCCACCGGCGTGCCCTGCGCTGCCAGGATGTTCTTCAAAGCATTGCTGAGGATCAGATTGGCTGAGAACAGGATGCGGTTGTCGATGTCGATGCGGTAGGCGTCCACTGTCGTCGTGAAGTTGCGGCTGGGCTGGAACTGCAGGCCGAGGCTGTAGTTGCGCGCCTTTTCCGGTTTCAGGTCCTGTGCGCCCAGAGCGCGCGCCTGCGGCGTGTTGACGGCGAAGGTGCCCGTCTCGATTGGCGTATTGACGCCGTTGACGACCTGGAAGTTGGTCGTGGTGATGGTGTAATACTGCTGTGCCAGCGATGGCGCGCGGAAGCCGCTTGACACCGTGCCGCGCAGGGACAGCGCATCGGTGAACGCATAACGGGCCGAACCCTTGGCCGAGGTGGTGCTGCCGAAATCGCTGTAGCGTTCATGGCGCAGGGCCACGCCGCCCGACAGTTTCTTCGTTGCTTCCGCTTCCAGGTTCACATAGATCGACTCGTTATGGCGCGAGTGGCTGCCAGCGTTGGCCGGACGGAAGCCGGCAAAGCCCTGCGAGCCGCCAGCCAGCTTCGGATCTGCGGTGATGTACGACGCTTCATCGCCGGCACCGATGCTGTACTTTTCATGGCGCGCTTCGGCACCCAAGGCTACCGTCAGCGGGCCCGTAAAGTAAGACACGGGAAACTCGCGCGCCGCATCGAGGTTCAATACCGTCTGTTCATTTTTCAGTGAGCCGGCATAGAAATGCGTGGGGCTGTTCGCGCCCAGCGACTGGTTGACCGTGTTGTCCAGGTCCAGTTCGAACTTGTTGCTACCGTAATTGATGCTGGCATCCCAGCGCCAGCCGGCCGCTTCACCGCGCAAGCCCGTGACGATGGACTGGTCGGTCAGGGTACTGTTTTGCAGCGGCAAGAAGCCTTCCGGGAAGATAGGCGTGCGCTGAGAATACGCTTTGCTGACAGAGTCCTGGATCAGCGCCGTGCGCCAGGTGGCGGCGGCCGACGTGTCGCGCTTGCCGTAGTTGCCGAAGGCATACCAGTCCACATTGTCATTGATGTGGTATTCGCTGTTGAGGAAAATCGTTGCCGGCTTGCTTTCCGGGTCGCCGTAGCGCTGGTTGACCTTGCCATAGCGCGGTTCCAGCGGATTGCGGAAATCGGCGCCGGCGCGGTTGGTCGGATCGCGTTCAGCCACTTCGGCCGAGACACGTACCCAGCCGTCCTCGCCCAGGGCGAAGCCGGCCGAACCCTTGATGGATTTCTGCTTGCCGTCGCGCTCCTGCGTCTGGCCATAGCCCACTTCGACGTCGCCGCCGGCCGCGCCTTTTTTCAGGATGATGTTGATCACGCCGGCAATCGCGTCGGAGCCGTATTGGGCCGCCGCGCCATCGCGCAGCACTTCCACGTGGTCGATGGCGGCCAGGGGAATGGCGTTCAGGTCGACGGGTGCCGAGCCGCGACCCAGGGAACCGTTGACGTTGACGACGGCCGAAGTGTAACGGCGCTTGCCGTTCACCAGCACCAGGGTCTGGTCCGGCGACAGGCCGCGCAGCTGGGCAGGGCGCACGGCGTCGCTGGCATCAGCGCCCGTGGCGCGGGCAAAGTTCAGCGATGGTAGCAGGCGCGCCAGCACGGTGGCCAGTTCGCCCGAGCCCGTGCTTTGCAGGTCGCGCGAGGTGAGGATGTCGATCGGCGATTCGGAATCGATGGTGCGGCGGTTCTTGGCGAAGGTGCCGGTGACCACCACCGATTGCAATTCCCCCTCAGCCGGCAGCTCTTGCTGCGCTTGCACATGCATTGGCAGGTTGAAGCAGGCGATCAGGCTGGCGGCGATAACGGTTTTTATGGGCAGGGCGGGAAGCTGGGAGCGGGCGGTGCTTGAACTCATCGACGATATCTCTTCGGTTGGTGGTTGCGCGGACCATGGCGGTCCGATGACGAAATCAGCTTAGCAGCGGGCGAACGGTGTGCTTACGAATCGTTCTGTCTATTGATATGCAATAAATGTCTGATACACGTAAAAATGCCGCGAGTAGCGCATATGGCCTCGTTTCCAGCATACGACCGGGCATGGCACGGCCGCAATGCTGCACAGCAGTAAATTACCAGCTGTTGTATAAATACGACTATATGTAATGAGAGGGCGCGCCTACTGTCCCGGATTGGGCAAGCTGGCGTGGATGGCGTCGACGGCCGCCACCAGTTCCGGCGACAGCGTGACTTGATGCGCATCGATATTTTGCTGCAACTGCTCCACGCTGGTGGCTCCGATGATGGTGGCTGCCACGAACCAGCGCGTATAGCACCAGGCCAGCGCCAGTTGCGCCGGCGTCAAGCCATGCGCGCGGGCCAGCGCCGCATACTGGCTGGCTGCCGCTATGGTAGCGGGGCGCACGTAGCGGGGACTCCAGCCGGCAGGGAAGCGCGTCAGGCGCCCCTTGGCTTGCGAATCGTCGAGGTATTTCGCCGTCAGCTGGCCGAACGCCAGCGGGCTGTAGGCCAGCAAGCTTACATTTTCCCGGTGGCAAGTTTCATCGAGCAGGCTCGTCTCGAAATGGCGTGCCGTCAGGTTGTACAGGTTCTGGATGGATGCAATGCGCGGCAAGCCTTTCAGCTCGGCCTGTTTGATGCATTCGCACACGCCCCACGACGATTCGTTCGATACGCCGATGTGGCCGATCTTGCCTTCCTCGACCAGCTTGCCCAGCACGGCCAACGTATCTTCGATGGCGACCGAGGCGTGTTCCTTGCGCGGGTTGTACACGCTGGCGCCGAAGATGGGCAGGTTGCGGCTGGGCCAGTGCAATTGATACAGGTCGATGTGCTCCGTCTGCAGCCGGCGCAAGCTGTCTTCGACGGCAATGCGGATATTGACCGCGTCGTGGTCGGTCTTGCCCTTGCGTATCCAATGCATGCGCGAGTTCGGTCCGGCCACCTTGCTGGCCAGGACGATGTCGCCGCGCCTGCCGCTTTTCTTCAGCCAGCTGCCAATGTAGCGCTCGGTGCTGCCCTGCGTCTGCGCGCTGGCCATTACCGGATACATCTCCGCCGTGTCGATGAAATTGATACCCCGTTCCAGCGCGTAGTCGAGCTGGCTGTGCGCTTCGGCTTCGCTGTTCTGTTCGCCGAAGGTCATCGTGCCCAGGCAGATCCTGCTCACTTCCAGGCTGCTGGAACCCAGCTTGATCTTTTCCAAGCGCCGTCCTTAGCGGGCCTGCTTGCCGCGCAGCGCGCGGGCGCACTCCTTGATCAAGGCAGGACCGGCGTAAATCAGGCCGCTGTACAGCTGCACCAGTTGCGCGCCCGCCTCGAACTTGGCCACGGCGTCGCTGCCCTGCATGATGCCGCCCACGCCGATGATGGGCAGGGCGTCGCCCAGTTCCGCTTTCAGCAGGCGGATGACATTGTTTGACAGCTCGAACACGGGCGCGCCCGACAGGCCGCCCGCTTCGGCGCCGTGCGGCATGCCTTCGACGGCGCTGCGCGACAGGGTCGTGTTGGTGGCGATGACGCCGTCGATCCGGTGGCGCGTGAGCGACTCGGCGATGCTTTTCACCTGTTCGCCATCCATGTCCGGCGCGATTTTCAGGGCCAGCGGCACGTAGCGTTTGTGCTTGTCGGCCAGGCGCGCTTGCGCTTCCTTCAGTTGCGACAGCAGGGCGTCGAGTTCGGACGCGCCTTGCAGCTGGCGCAGGTTCTTGGTGTTCGGCGACGAGATGTTCACCGTCACATAGCTGGCGTAGGGGTAGACTTTTTCCAGGCACAGCAGGTAGTCGTCGGCTGCCCGTTCGATGGGCGTGTCGGCGTTCTTGCCGATGTTCAGGCCCAGCACGCCGGCGCGGTTTTGGTAAAACTTCGACGCCTGCACGTTGGCCACGAAGGCGTCCACGCCGCCATTATTAAAGCCCATGCGGTTGATGATGCCCTGCGCCTGCGGCAGGCGGAACATGCGCGGTTTCGGATTGCCGGCCTGCGCGCGCGGCGTGACGGTGCCCACTTCGATGGAGCCAAAACCCAGGTCGGCCAGCGCATCGATGTAGGCGCCATCCTTGTCCAGGCCCGCGGCCAGGCCGACCGGGTTCGGGAAGGTGATGCCCATTACCGTGCGCGGATCGGCTGCAGGTTTGCCGGCCAGCTTCGTCAGGCCCAGCGCGCTAGCGCGTTTCAGGGCGGGCAGGGTGAAATGGTGGGCCGCTTCGGCATCCATCGAAAACAGCAGCGGGCGGGCGAGGGAGTACAGGAATTTTTCAGACATGGGGCGCTTTGAGTAGGTGTGCGGGCTACCGGGAAGGGATGGCGGCGCGCAAAATAAGTGCCGTATTTTACCGTGTTCTGCGCGGCTGCCGGGTGTATAGTTCTTATTGGTCTGATGCAATATTGATTCCTTGTTAATTCGCATCCGGCCGTTGACCTTCCTGTTTTTTCCCTGTTCTCTTTACTTCATAAGCGAGACATCGATTGAAAAAGACACGTATCTTGACCGCCATCGCGGCCGCCAGCGCACTGCTGCTGAGCCACCCGGCCCTGGCCCTGCCCAATACGCAAGACACCCGCATGCTGAGCGAACCGGCCGTCTCCAGCCGCCACATCGCCTTCATTTATGCGGGTGACCTGTGGCTGTCGAACCTGGACGGCGGCGGCGCACGGCGCCTCACCTCCGACCTGGGCGACAAGTCCAACCCCGTCTTCTCGCCTGACGGCAGCCTGATCGCATATAGCGCCAACATCGATGGCAATGTCGACGTGTATGTGATCGCGGCGGCTGGCGGCGTACCGCGCCGCCTGACCTTCCATCCGGGCGCGGACCTGGCGCAGTCGTTTACGCCCGATGGCCAGGCCGTGATGTTCACCTCGCCCCGCGCCGCCTTCAACAACCGCTTCCAGAAGCTGTTCACTGTACCGGTGGCGGGTGGCGTGGAAACCCAGCTGGAGATCCCGAATGCATCGCGCGCCGCGTATTCGCCGGACGGCAAGCGCATCGCATACAACCCGCTGATGCCCGCCTTCAAGCAGTGGAAGCGCTACCGGGGCGGCACCAATTCCTGGCTGTGGCTATTTTCGTCGAGCGACAAATCCATCGAAAAAATCCCCCAGCCCACGACGCGCTCGAACGACGTCGATCCGATGTGGATCAAGGAGACGGTGTACTTCCGCTCCGACCGCAACGGCGAATTCAACCTGTTTGCCTATGATGTGAAAACGAAGGCCGTGCGCCAGCTGACGCAGCACACGGATTTCCCCGTGCTGAACGCGTCGGCGGCCAACGGCACCATCGTCTACGAGCAGGCCGGCTATCTGCACTCGTTTGACATCGCCAGCGGCCAGGCGCACAAGCTGGCCATCGGCGTGGCCAGCGACCTGGGGCAGACGCGCCCTCGCTGGGTCAAGAATGCGAAATACATCCGCGACGCGTCGATTTCGCCGTCGGGCGCGCGCATCGCCTTCGAATACCGGGGCGAGATCGTCACCATCCCCGCGGACAAGGGCGACGTGCGCAACCTGACGCAGACGGCCGGCGCCCACGAGCGCACGCCCATCTGGTCGCCCGATGGCCGTTCGGTCGCGTATTTCTCGGACGAGTCGGGCGAGTATGAATTGCATGTGCGAGCGCAGGATGGCAAGGGCGCCGTGAAGAAACTCAAGCTGAATGGCAGCGGCTTTTATGACAACGCCGTCTGGTCACCCGACAGCAAGAAGATCGCGTTTGCCGACAATGGCTGGAGCATGTATGTGATCGACATCGGCACGGGCAAGCTGCAGAAGGTCGCCACGGAACCGATGTATGGCGTCGACAAGAGCATGCGCGCCTCGTGGGCGCCCGACTCGCGCTGGCTGGCCTACACGCTCAATTCGCCCACCTACACGCGCAGCGCCTACATTTATTCCGTCGAGCAGAACAAGTCGATGCCGGTGACCGATGGCCTGTCCGACGTGGCCCAGCCCGTGTTCGACAAGAGCGGCAAGTACCTGTACTTCTTCGCCTCGACGAATGCAGGCCCCAGCAACAACTGGTTCTCGCAGCAGAATGAAGACAACCTGGTGACACGCACCGTATGGATGGCCGTGTTGCGGCGCGACTTGCCGTCGCCGCTGATCAAGGAAAGCGACGAGGAAAAGGCCGCCAGCGCGGAAACTAAAAAAGACACGGCGAAGGCGGAGCCGGAGGCGAAGAGCGAACCGAAGGTCGATCCGAAGACGGGCCGCGACGACCCGAAAGTGACGGTGGCGCCCGTGGCGCCGATCAGCATCGATTTCGACGGCATCGCCACGCGCATCGTCGACCTGCCATTGCCTGCCGCGCAGTTCTCCAGCCTGACCGCCGGCGCCGCGGGCCAGATCTTTTTGCTGCGCGAAAGCGATGGCAAGAAGGCCGTGCAGCGCTTCGATTTGAAGGAGCGCAAGGCGGAAACCGTGGTGGCGGAGGCAGATGATTTCGAGGTCTCGGCCGACGGCAAGAAGCTGCTGTACCGCCAGAAGGATAACTGGGCCATGGGTAGCGCCACGGGCAAGCTGCTGGCGCCCAGCGAAGGCAAGATCAAAATCGACGCCATCGAGGTAAAAGCCGATCCGCGTGCCGAGTGGACGCAGATTTTCAATGAAGTCTGGCGCATCAACCGCGATTATTTCTATGACCCGGGCATGCATGGCGTGGACTGGAAGGCCATGCGCGACAAGTACGCCGTCTTCCTGCCCGAGCTGTCCAGCCGCGCCGACCTGAACCGGTTGATTCAGTGGATGTGCAGCGAACTGGCCGTGGGCCACCATCGCGGCGGCGGCGGCGACGATTTTATCGAAGCGAAGAAGGTGCCGGGCGGCTTGCTGGGCGCCGATTATGAAGTCAGCGACGGCCATTACCGCTTCAAGAAGGTGTATGGCGGCTTGAACTGGAATCCGGCCCTGCGCGCGCCGCTGACGGAGCCTGGCCTGAACGTCAAGGCGGGCGAATACCTGCTGGCCGTCGACAGCCGCCCTTTGCTGCCGCCGACGAATATCTACAGCGCCTTTGAGAATACGGCCGGCAAGGCCATCGACCTGACCGTGGGGCCATCGGCCGATGGCAAGGGCGCACGCACGATCACCGTGGTGCCCGTGCCCACCGAGGATGCCTTGCGCAACCGCGACTGGATCGAAGGCAATATGCGTAAGGTCAACGCGGCAACCGGTGGCAAGGTGGCGTACGTGTACGTGCCGAATACGGCGGGCCTGGGCCACACCTACTTCAAGCGCTACTTCTTCCCGCAGGCGGACAAGCAGGCCATCATCGTCGACGAGCGTTTCAATGGCGGCGGCAGCGTGGCCGATTACTACATCGAGATCCTGCAGAAGAAGGAAATCGCCTGGTGGACCATGCGTTATGGCGCCGACATGAAGACGCCATCGGCTTCCATCCAGGGCCCGCGCGCCATGCTGATCGACGAGACGGCCGGCTCGGGCGGCGACCTGCTGCCGTGGATGTTCCGCAAAAATAACATGGGCCCGCTGATCGGCAAGGCCACCTGGGGCGGCCTGGTGGGCATCCTCGGCTTTCCCGTGCTGATGGACGGCGGCAGCATCACGGCGCCGAACCTGGCGTTCTGGACGCGAGAAAATGGCTGGGGCGTGGAAAACGAGGGCGTGCCGCCCGATATCGAAGTCGAGCAAACGCCGGCCGACGTCATTGCAGGACGTGATCCGCAGCTGGAAAAGGCGATTGAAGTGATCCAGGGCGAACTGGCGAAGAACCCGCCCGCGCGGCCTGCACGTCCGGCGTTTCCGGACAAAAGCAAATAAAGGGGATTAATAAGCAAAAGGGGCGCAAGCCCCTCTTTTACAGGATCACCCAATGCCCCTTGATGCGCGCTTCCAACGGCTTGAAGTTGATTTTATACGCCATCTTCGGGCTTTGCGCGATCCAGTAGCCCAGGTAGATATACGGCAGGCCCAGTTCGCGCGCCTGGGCGATTTGCCACAGCACGTTGTAGGTGCCGTACGAGGCGCCCGGCACGTCCGGATCGAAGAAGGTGTAGACGGACGACAGGCCATCGGCCAGTACGTCGATGATGCTGACCATGCGCAGCGTGCCATCCGGCTCGCGGAACTCCACCAGGCGCGTGTTGACCCGGCTTTGCAGCAGGAATTGCGCGTACTGGTCGCGGCTGTCCTGGTCCATGCCGCCGCCCGCGTGGCGCGTGCTCTGGTAGCGCAGATACAGTTCGTAATGCTCGTCAAGGAAGGACAGGGTGGCCACGCCCGCCTGCAGGTCGGCGTGCCGGCTCCATGCGCGGCGCTGGTTGCGGTTGGAAGTGAAGGATTGCGCCACCACGCGCACGGGGATGCAAGCCTGGCAGCCGTCGCAATACGGCCGATAAGTGAAAATGCCGCTGCGGCGAAAGCCGTTGCGCACCAGTTCCGAATACACGTCGCTGTTGATCAGGTGCGAAGGCGTGGCTACCTGCGAACGGGCCTGGCGGTCGTCCAGGTAGCTGCACGGGTAGGGCGCCGTCGTGTAGAACTGCAGGGTGGCAAACGGTAGTTCGTTCAGGTGCGTCATGCTGATCCTGTCTGGTCTGTCCGCGGCAATGGATGTCTGTGTGAAGATATCATAGCGTTTTTATGCGGGCGGCGCAGCATGCCAATCGGTGATCTGCGTTGCTTCAATGGCGCTGCGTACGTGGGCCAGGAAGCGCGCGCGCGAAATGGGCGCCGCGCCCAGCGAGGCCAGGTGCCTGGTTTCTTGTTGGCAGTCGATCATGGCCACGCCGCGCTCCTTCAAAAAACGCACCAGCTGCGCCAGTGCGATCTTCGAACCATCCGAGACGCGCGCGAACATCGATTCGCCATAAAACATGCGCCCGATCGACACGCCATACGCGCCGCCCACCAGTTCCCCGTCCAGCCACAGTTCCGACGAGTGCGCGTAGCCCAGCTTGTGCAAGCCCGTGTAGCCGGCGATGATTTCGTCCGAGATCCAGGTGCCCGGGCCATCCTTGCGCGGCGCCGCGCAGGCGCGCATGACGGCGTCGAAATCGCTGTCGAAGCGCAACTGCCAGCGCCCGTCCGTGGCGGCGCTGCGCTCGACCTTGCGGATGGTCTTGGCCAGGCTGTCGGACACCTTGAAGTCCTCCGTCATCAGCACCATGCGTGGATCGGTACTCCACCAGAGGATGGGCTGGCCTTCGGAAAACCAGGGAAAGATACCGTGTTTGTAGGCGTCGAGCAGGCGCGCGGGCGACAGGTCGGCGCCGGCCGCCAGCAAGCCGGGCGCCTCGTCGGTGAGGGCGCGCGAGACGTCGGGGAATGGGGTGTGGGTGTCGAGCCAGGGAATCATGCGGCGTCAAAGGTGGCAGTTGGTGGAGGCTTACTCGGGAGCTTACTCAGCATCCGTGCGCGCCATCGGGCGCGTGATGTCGCCCGTATGGACACCGTAGCTGCCGCCTTCGCGGATTTTCACGCGGTCGGCAAAGAACAGTTCCAGGGTGGCGCGGATGGTCGGGAAGGCCAGGTCATCCCAGGGAATTTGCGCTTCCGTAAACAGCTGCACCTCCAGGCTTTCGATGCCCGGCGCGAAATCGAGGTCGCGCAAACGCGCCAGGTAGAACAGGTGTACCTGGTGCACGCGCTGCACGTTGAGCAGCGAAAACAGGGGGCCCAGTTCGATATTCGCACCCGCTTCCTCCACCGTTTCACGCTCGGCCGCGTCCGACGTGGTTTCATCGTTTTCCATGAAGCCGGCCGGCAGGGTCCAGTAGCCCAGGCGCGGCTCGATGGCCCGCTTGCACAGCAAGACCTGCAGCTGGCCATCCTCTTCCCATACGGGGATGGAGCCGACCACCATTTTCGGGTTCTGGTAATGGATGGCGTCGCAGTTGGCGCAGACATAGCGCGGACGGTTGTCACCTTCCGGGATGGACAGACTGACAGGATGGGCGCATTCGGAGCAGAATTTCATGGGCGGGCTTAGGAAAATGGGTGTCTAGTGTAACGCTTACTGTACACCGATTGCGCGCGGCGTGGCGTGACGGGCGGACAGAATGCCAACCGGCAATTGACCGAACTTTTAACGCACTTTTTAACGCACTTTTAATTCAATGGCGCTATTGCGCTCGAAGTTGAGATAGCTATTGCCTAAGCCACCCGTTTGCCCTTATAATTCAAGTGCGGGGTGGAGCAGTCTGGCAGCTCGTCGGGCTCATAACCCGAAGGTCACAGGTTCAAATCCTGTCCCCGCAACCAATACCTGAAAGCCGCTGACTCTTGAAAAAGATCAGCGGCTTTTTTCATTGCTAGCCAAAGCCAAACGCCGCAAGGCGGGGCGCGAATGAGATTGTCAAATCATGCCCTTTACGCCGCGCAACAATCTGGTATATAATTCTGCTGCGGGGTGGAGCAGTCTGGCAGCTCGTCGGGCTCATAACCC
This sequence comes from Janthinobacterium algoris, assembly GCF_051380935.1. Classification (NCBI taxonomy): domain Bacteria; kingdom Pseudomonadati; phylum Pseudomonadota; class Betaproteobacteria; order Burkholderiales; family Oxalobacteraceae; genus Janthinobacterium; species Janthinobacterium algoris. The sequence goes on from NZ_JBNYXZ010000001.1 coordinate 228,106, forward strand.
GAAGGTCACAGGTTCAAATCCTGTCCCCGCAACCATTCCGAAGCCGCTGGTTCCTCGCAAGAGGGTCAGCGGTTTTTTCGTTTACGGGGCGATTTCTTCTGCCAGCTGGCGCGCATACACCACCAGCCGCAAGTGGCGGTCCGCATCGATGGTCAGCGAGGTGTGCCCATACGCGACCTGCTCGCCGTCGATTCTCAGGTGGCGCACGCCTTCGCACGGTGCATGCACATCATGGCGGCGCCACCACAGCTTGAACTCGGGCGACACTTTTTCCAGTTCTTCCACCAGTGCGTGGATATCGGCTTCCTGCGTGGCACGCGCATAGTCGCGGCGAAAGCTCGACAGCATTAGCGGCGCCTGCTCTTCCCAGCCGGCGAAGCGTGAGCGCAGCAGCGGGTCGGTAAACAAGAGCCACAGCAGATTGCGGCGCGCGGCAGCATGCACGCCGAAGCCAAACAGGGCATCCGCCCCCCCGTTGAACGCCAGCACGTCCCAGCGCAAGTTGAGCACATACGCCGGATGCGCCAGTTCGTGCATCAAGCGGCGCACCAGCGGCGGCACCACGCAATACGTCTTGCCCTCTTCGGCCGGCGGACGCGCGTGTGCCAGCAGGAACAGGTGGCGGCGCTCGCCCGCGTCCAGTTTCAGCACTTCGGCCAGCTTGTCGAGAAAGGCGCTGGAGACGCCGATGTCGCGCCCCTGCTCCAGCCAGGTGTACCAGGTCAGCCCCACGCCAGCCAGCGCCGCCACTTCTTCGCGGCGTAAACCCGGCGTTCTGCGCCGGCCGCCGCCCGGCAAGCCCACGTCTTCGGGTGACAGCCGCGCGCGCCGCGCCTGCAGATAGGCGGCCAGTTCGTGGCGGGTGCGGGCCAAAGTGCGCATGGTGCTGTCTTTCCGGTGAGCCTGTTGCTATCAGTAATAGCATAAACAGTTAAATTGTAATTGTTTATATTGTATTCCAGAATGCCTGCTTTCTTCCCGAAAGCTTGCCCATGTCTGACTATTCTTCTTCCAGTGCCGCAGCGCCTGCCGCCACCGCGTTGCCGGCCACCGTCTACCTGATCGCCGTGGGCGCGTTCGCGCTGGGCATGGCGTCGTATGTGACGGCGGGCTTGATGCCGATGATCGCCAGTGCATTTTCTGTCTCGCTGGCGCTGGCCGCGCAATTGGTGACGGCGTTTACTTTGGCCTATGGCCTAGGCTCACCCCTGGTCGTGGCCCTGCTGCCGGCACGCGCGCAGCGCTCCGGCCTGTTGACCGCCCTGGCCGTGTTTGTGCTGGCGAACGGGGCCAGCGCGCTGGCACCCGGTTTCAGCAGCTTGCTGGCATGGCGCGCCATTGCCGGCATCGGGGCCGGTGTCTACCTGGCGCTGGGCATCGCGGCGGCGGCGGGCGTGTCGGCGCCGCAGCAGCGCGGCAAGGCCATTGGCGTGATCATGGGTGGCATGGCCGGCGGCACGGTGCTGGGCGTGCCATTGAGTTTGTTGCTGGCGCAGCAGCTGGGCTGGACGGCGGCCCTGTGGCTGGTCGCCATCCTCGGTGCGCTGGCGCTGGCGGGCTTGCTGTGGAGGTTGCCCGCGCTGCCAGAGGTGCCGGCCACGTCGCTGCGCCGTAAGCTGGGCTTGCTGGCCGATGGGCAGGTGCTGGCCATCCTGCTGGTGTCCTTGCTGGCGGCGATTGCCAGCCTGGGCATGTATACGTTTATCGCGCCGCTGCTGGCATGGTCCGCGCAGGGCGCAGCGATTTCCCCCACGCCCTTCCTGTGGGCGTGGGGCGTGGGGGGGATCGTTGGCAGCGTGCTGGTCGGGCCATGGGCCGACAAGATAGCGGCGCCGAAACTGACCTGTTTCATCTTGCTGCTGCTGGCGTTGGCCTTGTGCGCGCTGCCGCTGGCGGCCGGCTGGTCGGCGTGGCTGATGCTGGCGCCGATCGTGCTGTGGGGCGCGGCTGGCTGGGCCCTGCAAGTACCGCAAAACCAGCGCTTGCTGGCCGTGCGCGCGCGGCAGGGCGACGGCAACCTGGCCATCGCCCTCAACGAATCGGCGCTGTACCTGGGCAGCGCCATCGGCGCCGCCATGGGCGGCTTGCTGCTCCTGCTGGACTGGCCCATGTGGCTGCTGGCGGCCGGCGCCGCCTTTGTCGCCGCCGCAGCGTTGCTGTTGCAGTTGCCTGCCGCGCGGCGTTCCTAACTACTCAGCCTTTCTTCGCCAACTGCATGCCCACCGGCAGGGCGCGGATGCGCTTGCCCGTGGCGGCGAAGATAGCGTTGCAGAGGGCCGGCGCGATGGGCGGCGTGGCCGGTTCGCCCACGCCGCCCAGCTCCATGTCCAGGGTGCCCGGCACCAGGTGCGTGTGGATCATGCGTGGCGCGTCGGCGGCGCGCAGCACGGCGTAGTCGTGGAAATTGCTTTGCTCGACCCGGCCATTCTTGAAACTGATCTCGCCGCTCATGGCCAGCGACAGGCCCATGATGCAAGCCCCCTCGATCTGCGAGCGCACGCGGTCCGGGTTGATTTGCGGTCCGCAATCCATGGCGATATCGACCCTGGGCACGATGACTTCACCGGCCGCATTGATCTCCACTTCGATCACGGCCGCCACATAGGTGACAAAACTGTAGGACACGGCCAGGCCCAGTCCCCGTCCCTTGGGCAGCTTGCGGCCCCAGCCCGCCTTGGCTGTCGCCAGCTCGATCACGTGGCGCATGCGGCCGATATCGACCGGATACTTGGCCGGGTCTTCGCCATAGTTCCAGCCATCGGACAGGTCGGCCGGGTTGATCTTGCGCGCAGGGCCCAGTAGTGCCAGCAGGTAGTCGCGGTGGTCTTTCTTCGCCGCGTGGGCCAGTTCGGCCGTGAACGATTGGATGGCAAACGCGTGCGGGATGTTCGACACGGAACGGAACCAGCCGATGCGCGTGTGCGCCGGCACTTCGGGCACTTCGACGCGGATGTTCGCAATGGCGAACGGCACGTTGATGGCCGACATGCCCAGCTCGAACGGCGCCTGCTTGTTTGCGCCGGCGGCAAAGGTCGAGGTGATGGTGGGCGCGGCCGTACGGTGCAGCCAGGCCGTCGGCAGGCCTTTTGCGTCGAGCGACGCTTCCAGCCGTTCGACGGACACCGTGTGCAGGTAGTCGTGCTGCAGGTCGTCTTCGCGCGTCCACGTCAGCTTGACGGGCGCGCCATCCATGGCCTTGGACAGCAGCGCCGCCTCGACGGCGAAATCGGGTTTCGATTTGCGCCCGAAGCCGCCGCCGAGCAGGGTCACGTGGACGGTCACGTCGTCATACGCCAGACCCAGGGCCTTGGCCACGTTGCTGCGCGTCGCTTGCGGCGCCTGCACGCAGGCCCATACTTCGGCTTTGCCGCCGGCGATACGCACGGTGGCGGCGGGTGGCTCCATGGTGGCGTGGGCCAGGTGCGGCAGATAATATTCGGCACTGAATTTACGCGCGGCGGGAGCGGCGGCCAGGGTGGCCACCGTCTTGCCCTGGTCGCGCGCCGGGTTGGCCGGCTGGCGCACGGCCGCTTCCAGCGTCTTGCGGAAGGCCTTCGAATCGTAACCGCCGTTCGGGCCATCTTCCCATTCCAGCACCAGCGCTTCGCGGCCCTTGATGGCGGCCCAGGTGTTGCTGGCGATGACGGCCACGCCGCCCAGCGGATTGAACATGGCCGGCGGCGGACTGCCCGCCAGTTCGACGATGCGCAGCACGCCAGGTACTTTCAGGGCCGCCGTCTTGTCCACGCTTTTCAGCTTGCCGCCGAATACGGGCGGACGGGCGATGACGGCATACGCCATGCCATCGAGGCGCGTGTCGATGCCAAAGTGGGTGTTGCCCGTGACGATATCATGCAGGTCGATGCCGCGCGTGCTGGTTTGCCCGATGTAGCGCAGCTCGCCGGCCGTTTTCAGGCTGATGCGCGCGCGTGGCGGCACCGGCAATTTGGCCGCTTCCCCGGCCAGGGCACCGAAGGACAGCGAGCGCCCGCTGGCCGCATGCACGACCGCATGGTTGATGGCTTTCACTTCCGTCACGGGCACGTCCCAGCGCACGGCGGCCGCCGTTTCCAGCATCAGGCGCGCCGTGGCGCCCACGTGGCGCATGGCGCGGAACGAGTGGCGCATGCTGCGCGAACCGTCCGTGTCCTGGCTGCCGTAGCGCGCCTCGTCGGCGGGCGCTTGCTGTACGCGCACCTGCGCCCAATCGGCACCCAGTTCGTCGGCCGCCACCATGGGCAGGCTGGTGCGGATACCTTGGCCCATTTCGGAGCGGTGCGCCACGATGGTGACGATGCCGTCGGCGCCGATCGACAGGAAGACCAGGCTGTCGTCGACTACGCCGCCCGCCATCTTGTCGCCGCCGTATTTGACGGCGCCGGCCGCCATCACCAGGCCAGAGGGGCCTGCCACCAGGCTCAAACCGGTCAGCGCGCCGGCGGCCTTGAGCCAGTTGCGCCGCGCAGGCGAAGTAAGGACGGGGATGTTTTCAAGGATGCTCATTTGGCAGCTCCTTTCGCGTTGATGCTGGTCGCGGCCTGCTTGATGGCGGCGTGGATGCGCGTATAGGTGCCGCAGCGGCAGATATTGCCGCTCATTGCTTCACGGATTTGCTTGTCGTTTGGCGCCGGCGTCTTGTGCAGCAGGACCGTGGCCGACATGATTTGCCCGGCCTGACAGTAGCCGCATTGGGGCACGCCGTGTTCCTGCCAGGCTTGTTGCAGCGCCAGGCCGACCTCGTCTTCGCCCACCGCTTCGATGGTGGTGATACGCTTGCCTGCAACGGCCGACACCGGCGTCACGCAGGAGCGGATGGCCTCGCCATCGAGGTGCACGGTGCAGGCGCCGCACAGGGCCATGCCGCAGCCGAATTTGGTGCCGGTCATGCCCAGCTCGTCGCGCAAGGCCCACAGCAGGGGCGTGTCTTCAGGCAGGGCAAGGTGGTGCTGCTTGCCATTGATGGTCAGGGTCGTCATGTTTTTCCTCGGTGGTGAGGTTGCGGGGGAAGGCGGGAATGGCAGGCCCGTGGCGGGCTGCCTCTTCATCAAGAGATGGTAGCGCCACTGCGCCTGCAACGGTGTAGCGTGAAATGGATTTCAGAATTCCGGAAAATGGAAGAGTCTGTTTAGTGGCTTTCCAGCTGCGCATACACGGCGTCGGCTATCTTGCCCAACTCGGCTTTCGGCAGCCTGGCCGACAAGGCGTAGCCCATCTGACCATCGATCCAGTAAAACACGCCCAGCTCCTTTTCCTGCGTGTAGCGGAACGCCGTTTCCTGCCTGCCGGCCCGCTCCTTGGCCACGTACAGGGTGAGGCGCTTGCCAGTGCCCTCTTCGTACATGAACTGCGCCACGGGGCCATTGCCATCGCCGGGCAGCAGCCGTCCGCCGATCAAGTGATAGCCGAGCGGCGACAGCACGGGCGGCTGCAATGTGCTGCCCAGGCGTTTCGACAGCCATTGCACCAGGTGGGCCTCTTGTTCGACCCCCACTTCCACGGGGTGGCGCACTTCGGGCGTGTAGACGGCATGGGCAATGGCGGCACTGCGCGCCAGGGCCAGGGGGCTGGCGCTGGTGGCCCGTATATCGCCGGCATCGCTGGCATCTCCGCGCAGCAGCCAGCCGCCCATGCCGCCAGCGAGCACCAGCACGACGGCCGCTGCCGCCTGCATGGCGGGGCGGTACCAGCCATGGTTGGCGGCCGGCGGGGCCGCCGCCTGCAGCAACGCCGGCGGCACGGCTTCCTGCTGCAGCGGATCGAACAGGGCGCGCAATTGCCGGTTTTGCTCGCGCCAGGCTTCCACCCTGGCGGCGTCTTGCGGATGCGCGCGCAGGTAGGCATCGATGGCCGCGCGCTGCTCTTCCGGCAAGACGCCGTCGGCCAGGGCATGCAATTGCGCTTCGCTGATGGCTTGCGTTGTCATTTCACGACTTTCAGGGTGGGGGCGCCATGGCTGCCGGCGGGGCGGCCGTCGAGCAGTTCGCGCAGCCGGTCGCGCCCGCGCGACAAACGCGACATGACGGTGCCAACGGGGATGCCCAGGGTGGACGCCACCTGTTCATACGGCATTTGCTCTAGCGCGACAAGCAAGATCACTTCGCGCTGTCCCAGCGGCAAACAGGCCAGTGCCGCATCCATTTCGCCGATGGCGATGGCTTGCCCCGGCGCGCGCTCCGGGGCGGGCAGCTCGGTGTCGTCGTCCAGCTCCTGCAGCGCCAGGCCGGGGCGGCGCAGCTGATCCACGTGCAGGTTGTGCATGATGGCAAACAGCCAGGGCCGCATCTCGCTACCCCGCTGCCATTGATCCAGTCTGCGCCACGCCCGCTCGACGGTGTCCTGCACCAGGTCGTCCGCACGCAGTCTGCCCACCAGCGCGCGCGCATAGCGGCGCAGGCCGGGCAGGCAGGCTTGCAGTTGGCGGCTATCCTCTGGCGTAGTCATCGTCGGGGCGGGAAGGGCTGTTTACGGCTTGACGACGTGCCACACGTTCTTGAAATTGTCGCCGGCCACGTCGCCCGGCTTCTTGTCTTCCTTGTACAGGTACAGGGGCTTGCCCTTGTAGGTCAGCTGCATGGCACCGTTGTCTTCGCGCTGGATGCTGCCATACGGGGCGGCGGGTGCCGTTTCGGTGGCGATGACGGCGGGCCAGGCGACCAGGCAGCCGCCGCTGCAGGCGCTCTTGCCGCTGTCGGCGACATCCTTGTCGAACACATACACGGTCATGCCGCTGGTGTTGACCAGCATGCCGTTGGCGGGCATGACGTCGGCGGCGAAAGCCAGCGGGGCGGACAAGGCGGTAAAAAGGGCGGTGGCGGCAAAAGTGGTAAAGCGCATGATGGTCTCCTTGAGGTTTTGAGGGCTTGCAAGGGATAGACGCGTGCCGCCCGCCGTTTATTCCCGGGCAGGACAAATATTTTTGTCCGGCGCGTACAGGCTGGCCCACAGGTGGGCGGCCGCCATGGTGCGGTGCGGCGCGTACTGACGCAGCCACTGTTCCGTGCGCGCCATGTCCGGCTTGCTGTCTTCGCCGAGCAGTTTTTGCAGGGCGGCGCGGATGGCCACGTCGCCGTGCAGCGAGCAGTCGGCGTAGCCGTAGCCGCGCAGCAGCGCGTAGTTGACGGTCCAGGGGCCGATGCCCTTCACGGCCAGCAGCGCTTGCGAAATGGCCGCCACGTCGCCGCCTGCCGGCAACTCCAGCGACAGTGCGCCCTCGTCGACGAGGCGCGCCAGGCGCAGCACGGTTTCCGCCTTGGCGCGCGAGAATTTGCGGCTAGTCAGTTCTTCCACCGACAGCCTGGCTACGTCGCGCGCCTCCGGGTAGCACCACAAACCGCTGCCGTGCCGGCGCCCCGCCTGCAAGATAAAGGTGCGGCGCAGGGCGATGGCGAACGGCAGGTTGATCTGCTGGCCGATGATGGCCCAGGTCAGCGCCTCGAAGGGGCTGGCCGACTGCACGATGCGCAAGCCCGGATTGACGCGGACCATAGGCGCCAGCAGCGGGTCGGCGGCGGCCAGTTGCGCAAACGGCTGCGGATCGATGCGCAGGCCGAGGATGTTCAGGAGGGCGTCGTGCAGGGGCGTTTGAAGGTCGGCATCGCCATCGCCATCGATGTCTGCCTGGCAGATGGCAGCATCCTGCGTGAAGGCGACGTCCAGTACTACGGGTACGCCGGCAAGCAGGATGCCCTTGCGCAGGCCTGTCGCGGTAAGCTGTTCCGCCACGCCTTGTGCATCGCGGCTGTGGAAGGCGATGACATCGTCGCGGCGGTAGCCGGCGGGCAGGGGGAGGGTCCAGTGCAGCAGGGTCATGGTGGGCAGGAAATCAGTGGGCGTATCAGGGAGGGTATCAGGGAGGCGATGCGGGCGCACCGCGTTTCTTGCTTTTGTCTTTAACGCGCGCAGATATCTGTGCCGGGAGGGCTCAGGGCCGCCGCGTGCTGGATCTGCAGTGCGTCGGGCACGCCGTTTTTCACGGCCGTCAGCTCGGCCAGGATGGAAATGGCGATTTCGGACGGCGTCTTGCTGCCGATGTACAGGCCGATAGGGCCGTGCAGGCGCGCCAGCTGTTCCGCGCTGACGTCGAACTGCAGCAGCCGCTCGCGGCGTTTGGCATTGTTGGCGCGCGAGCCGATGGCGCCCACGTAAAACGCAGGCGATTTGAGCGCTTCCATCAGGGCCAGGTCGTCGAGCTTGGGATCGTGCGTGAGGGCGACGACGGCGCTGCGGCTGTCGAGCTTGAGTTCCAGCACCAGGTCGTCCGGCATGGCGTGCAACAGGGGCACGCCGGGCACGTTCCAGCCGCCCCGGTATTCCTCACGTGGGTCGCAGACGATGACGTGGTAATCCATGGCCGTGGCGATTTGCGCCACGAAGCGCGACAGCTGGCTGGCGCCGATGATCAGCAAGCGCCAGCGCGGGCCATGCTGCGTGGTGAGTACCGCGCCTTCCAGGGCCAGCGCGGCGCCCGGCGTGGCGCGCTGCAGGGTGACGGCGCCGCTGCGCAGGTCGAGCCGGCGTTCGACCAGTTCATGCGCTTCCAGGCGCGCCAGCAGTTCGGCCACGCGGCTGCCCGCATGCAGCGGCTCGATGGCCAGCTCGATGGTGCCGCCGCAGGGCAGGCCGAAGCGGTGCGCCTCGTCGGCGCTGATGCCGTAGCTGACGATTTCCGGCTGCGTGCGCACGATGCCGTGCACGCGCACGGTATCGATCAGATCATCTTCGATGCAGCCGCCGGAGACGGAACCGACCACCGTGCCATTGTCGCAGATGGCCAGGGTGGCGCCCACGGGGCGTGGGCTGGAACCCCAGGTCTTGATGACGGTGACGAGTTCGCAGCGATGGCCGGCAGCGAGCCAGGCGGCGCTGGTTTTCAGAACTTCAAGGTCGATGCTGTCCATGGGCCGCGAGAGTTGCATGCCGCATGTTTGCGGCAAAGTATGGAATAGTATTCAAGATTGTGGATATACTACCTGTTCCACCACCCTGCGGAGAATTTTCATGTCAAATGAAGTCAAGACGCAAGAAGAGGGTATTCCCAAGTTCGGCAAGCTGCTCATTGTCCTGTTTTTAGCCGTGGTGTTCTGCGGTGCCTTGACCTGGATCATGGGTACTTACTTCCCCAATTTCCCGGGCGCCTGAGCAAACCTGCTGCGCGTCGCGCTTTGCGGCCTGCGATGCTCACCGTGCTAGAGCACGGTTGCGCTTCTTAGCCACAAATCACTGCCGCTCACGACGGTTTTGTCAGGCCCCCTTTTTTTGGTTTAAGGCTTCAGCGGCTTCTTCGCCGCCTGCTTGGAGCGCACGTCGGTCACGGCGCGGTTGATGGCCGCCATGCGCGAGTTGGTGCCCGGATGCAGGGCCGTGTAGCCGTTGGCGACCGTTGCCGGCACTTGCGTGGCCAGGCGTTGCCAGAAGCGGGCGGCGTTGTCGACGTTGTAGCCGGCGCGCGCCAGCAGATAGATGGCCAGGATATCGGCTTGCACGTCGAGCTCCTGCGGCATGGCCTTGATGCCGGCGGCGCCCGTCAGCATCGATACGTCGGGTTGCACGGCGCCCAGGCCGTCGATGATGCTGCCGGCCGTACCCGCCGTGCGCTGGCTGCGCGCGTGGTCAAGGATGTTGTGCGCCATTTCGCGGGCGATCACGAAGGCGATGCCTTCGTCATTTTGCGCCGCATTGACCATGCCGCGCGTGAGCAAGATGCGCGCGCCGTCCGAATACGCGTTGACATTGTCCGCATTGCCCAGGGCGACACGGAAGGCGCAGGCGCGCGTGACGGGAATTTTGAGGTCCTGCTGCTGGCCGTCGCGGGCGATGGTCATGTTCAGACTGGCGCTTTTCGAGGCCAGCGGGCCGACGATGGCGCCAAACGGACCTTCCGCTTTCGGGCCGGACGGCAGCGGCTTGCCTTCAGCTGCCAGCAAGCCATCACCCTTGCGCAAGCCGGCGCGCGCGGCGCCACTGCCCGGCAAGACGCCGGAGACCTGCATCTGTTCGCCATAGCCGAGCGCTGCCTGCGCTGCGTCGGCATAGATGCCCGGGTACGAGTATTTGTTCTGCGCCGTAAAGCCCAACAGGTTGCGCGCATACGTCTTGCACAGGTCCGCATTGTTGATCAGCAGGGGCGCCGAGACTTTCGACAGGCGGTCCTGCAGCGCCACCATCTTCACCAGTTCTTCCTGCGCCGCCTTCTGTTGCGCCGTCGGGGCAGGCGCATCGGGCGCCGGCACCACGTTGAACGGGCCGCTGACAGTCGTCGCCGGCGTGGTGCAGCCGGCGAGGATGGCCGCACTGGCCAGCAGTAAGGGAGTGGCCAATCGGCACAGCGAAGTTGAGGCTGAGTTCAGATGGCGGAAACCTGGCATAAGACAATCCTTAATGTTTGCCGGTGCTGCCGAAACCGCCAACACCGCGTTCGCTGTCGCCGAATTCTTCGACGACGTTAAAGCCCACTTGCAGCACCGGCACGATAATCAGTTGCGCCAGGCGTTCCATGGGGTTGAGCGTGAATGCGCTCTGGCCCCGGTTCCAGGTCGATACCATCAACTGGCCCTGGTAATCGGAGTCGATCAAGCCTACCAGATTCCCCAAGACGATGCCGTTTTTGTGACCCATGCCGCTGCGCGGCAGGATCATGGCCGCATACGACGGGTCGCCGATGTGGATGGCCAGGCCGGTGGGAATGAGCACCGTCTGGCCCGCTTCGATGGTGATGGGCGAGGCTATGCAGGCGCGCAGGTCCAGGCCGGCGCTGCCTGGGGTGGCGTAGGCCGGCAGCAGTTCTTGCATGCGGGCGTCGAGGATCTTGATGTCGATATTTTTCATTAATCTAACTAACTAAGCTAAGTCGTATAAACGGTTACTTGAGGAGCGAATTTTTTGCCAGTCGCTTCGAGATTTCCGAAATCAGCTGGCGCGCCAGGTTCAGTTTCGAGGCGCGTGGCAGCACCGTATGGCCTTCCTCGTCGAACAGGATGATGGTGTTGTCGTCCTGGCCAAACGTGTTCTGGCCGATATTGCCGACCAGCAATGGAATGCCTTTTTTCTCGCGCTTGGTCGAGCCGAATTCCACCAGGTTTTCAGATTCGGCGGCAAAGCCGACGCAATACGGATAGCCGGCCAGGTTGGTGCGCGCCGCCACGGTGGCCAGGATGTCGGGGTTTTGCGCGAACTGCAGTTCGGGCACGGAGCCGTCGGCCTGTTTTTTCATCTTCTGGTCGCTGGCGTTGGCCACGCGCCAGTCGGCCACGGCGGCCACGGCGACGAAGACATGCTGGCCGTCGACGTGGGCCAGCACCGCATCATGCATCTGCTGCGCGCTTTGCACATCGATGCGGCGCACGCCGAAGGGCGCGTCCAGGGCCGTGGGGCCGGAAATGAGCAGCACCTCGGCGCCCGCTTCGCGCGCCGCGCGCGCCACTGCATAGCCCATCTTGCCCGAGGACAGATTGGTGATGCCGCGTACCGGGTCGATGGCCTCAAAAGTAGGGCCGGCGGTGACCAGCACGCGCTTGCCCGCCAGGACTTTCGGCTGGAAGGCGGCGATCAGCTCCGTCAGCAACTGCTCCGGTTCCAGCATGCGGCCCAGTCCTACTTCGCCGCACGCCTGTTCGCCGGCGGCCGGGCCGAACAGCTTGATGCCATCGTCGCGCAGTTGCTGCACATTGCGCTGCGTAGCGGGGTTCTGCCACATTTCCACGTTCATGGCGGGCGCCACCAGCAAAGGCAGGTGGGATGGACGGGCCAGGCACAGGGTCGACAGCAGGTCGTCGCACACGCCATGCGCGAGCTTGCGCAGAAAATCGGCTGAACACGGCGCGATCAGGATGGCGTCCGCATGGCGCGTCAAATCGATATGCGCCATGTTGTTATCGATGCGCGCATCCCACTGGCTGGTGTGCACGGGGTGGCCCGACAGGGCCTGCATCGTGACGGCCGTGATGAAGTGGCTGGCCGCATCCGTCATCACCACTTGCACCGAGGCGCCGGCCTTGGTCAGGGCGCGGCACAGTTCCGCCGCCTTGTAGCAAGCGACGCCGCCCGAAAGTCCCAGGACGATTTTTTTGCCAGACAATTCCATGCCGTTCTCCTGCTGGTTTATTTGTTTACCCGGCGCAGTTCATCGATGATGAACAGGGCCGCGCCGATGCAGATGGCGCTGTCGGCGATATTGAAGGCGGGGAAGTGGCCCCAGCTTTTCCAGTGGAAGTCGAGGAAGTCGACCACATGGCCATACATCAGGCGGTCGATGGCGTTGCCCAGCGCGCCGCCAAGGATCAGCGCCAGGGCCCAGCAGAACATGCGCTGGCCGGCGTGCTTTTTCAGCAGATAAATGATGTAGATGGCTGCCGTCAGGGCGATGGCGGTGAAAAAATAGCGCTGCCAGCCGCCCTGGTCGGACAGGAAGCTGAATGCGGCACCTTTGTTATACGCGAGCACCAGGTTGAAATACGAGGTGATGACCATTTCCTGCGCATAGCGGAAGGTCTTCAGGATCGTGATCTTGGTAATCTGGTCGAACAGGATGACGATGGCGGCAATGCCCAGCCAGGGCACCAGCGACGATGAGGAGGACGATTTCGATGAAAAACGGTTTTTAGTGGCCATATTTTTCCAGGGAAGATAAAGCCGCCGCCTGGTAGCAGGCGGCGGTTGGAAGCGGGACGCAGGCAGCGCCCCGGGGTGACAGTCTATGCGAAACGGCGCGATTCGCCTTTTCCAAACAGATTGCTGATGCAGCGGCCGCACAGGGTAGCATGCGCGGCGTCCGTGCCCACGTCGCTACGGTAGTGCCAGCAGCGCTCGCACTTCGGCGCCGTCGACGCGGCCACAACCACTTCCTCGGCCGCTTCGTCGGCCACTTCGGCCACCGTGGCCTGCGAGGTGATGAAGACGAATTTCAAGTCCTCGCCCAGGGTGGTCAACAGCTTGTACTTCATCGGCGCGGCCTTGATCGTCAGTTCCGCCTGCAGCGAGGAGCCGATGGCGCCCGAAGTGCGCAAGTCTTCCAGCTGTTTTGTGACGTCCGTGCGCACGGCGCGCAGGGCCGTGTATTTCTCCAGCAAATCAGCCGCATCCGACACTTCCGGCAGCTGCCACCAGGTTTGCGTGAAGATGGTTTCATCGCTGGCGGCATACGCTTCGCTGCCGGCAAAGACGGCCCATGCTTCCTCGGCCGTGAACGACAGGGCTGGAGCCATCAGGCGCAGCAGGCTTTGCGTGATGTGCCACAGGGCCGTTTGCGCCGAACGGCGCGCGTGCGAGGTCAGGCCCGAGGTGTACAGGCGGTCCTTCAGGATGTCCAGGTAGAAGCCGCCCAAGTCCTCCGAACAGTACGTCTGCAGCTTCGACACCACCGGGTGGAACTCGTAGCGCGCGTAATTGTTTTCGATCTGCGTTTGCAGCGATGCCATGTTGGCCAGCGCATAGCGGTCGATTTCGAACATCTCCGCCACTGGCACGGCGTCCGTGGCCTGGTTGAAGTCCGAGGTGTTCGCCAGCAGGAAGCGCAGGGTGTTGCGGATGCGGCGATACGATTCGGTCACGCGTTTCAGGATTTCATCGGAGATCGACAGCTCGCCCGTGTAGTCGGTCGAGGCGATCCACAGGCGCAGGATGTCCGCGCCCAGCGTGTCCGAGATCTTTTGCGGCGCCAAAGTATTCCCCAGCGACTTGGACATCTTCTTGCCTTCGCCGTCGACCGTGAAGCCGTGCGTCAGCAGGGCCTTGTACGGCGGACGGCCATTCAGCATGGACGACACCAGCAGGGACGAGTGGAACCAGCCGCGATGCTGGTCCGAACCTTCCAGGTACAGGTCGGCCGGGAATTGCAGCTGCGTCGAGTGCGAACCGTGGCTTTGCGGGCCGCCCAGCACCGTCTGGTGCGTGGCGCCGGAATCGAACCACACGTCCAGCGTATCCTTGTTCTTGGCGTAGATGGCCGCTTCGTCGCCGATCAGGTCTTTCAAGTCCAGTGCCTGCCATGCCTCGATGCCGCTTTTTTCGATCAGCTTGGCCACTTGCTCCAGCAGTTCCGGCGTGCGCGGATGCAGGTCGCCCGTTTCCTTGTGCACGATGAAGGCCATCGGCACGCCCCACTGGCGCTGGCGCGAGAGGGTCCAGTCAGGGCGGTTGGCGATCATGCCGTGCAGGCGCGCCTGGCCCCAGTCCGGGAAGAACTCGGTCTCGGCGATGCCTTTCAATGCCGTCTCACGCAGGGTCGCGCCGCCGTCTTTCGGCGTCACGTCCATGCCGGCGAACCACTGCGAGGTGGCGCGGTAGATGATCGGCGTCTTATGGCGCCAGCAATGCATGTAGCTGTGGTCGAACATCTTGACTTCGAACAGCGCGCCCGCTTCGCGCAGGGCGTTGCAGATCGGTTTCGATGCTTCCCAGATGGTCATGCCGCCGAACAGGGGCAGGGTGGAAGCGAACTTGCCGTCGCCCATGACGGGCTTGATGATGTCGTCGTCCTTCATGCCGTGCGCCTTGCACGAGATGAAGTCGTCCAGGCCGTAGGCTGGCGCCGAGTGCACCACGCCCGTGCCGCTTTCCGTGGTCACGTATTCGGCCAGGTACAAAGGCGACAAGCGGTCGTAGAAGGCGTCGCTGGCATGCAGCGGGTGGCGGAAGCTGATGCCGGCCAGGGCCGCGCCGTCGCAGGTGGCAATCGTCGTGCCATCGAGCTTGAAACGCGCCAGGCTGGCCACGACCAGGTCTTGCGCCAGGATCAGCAGCAGCGGCTGGCCATCGCGCTCGGTTTTCACCAGCGCGTATTTGACTTCCGGGTGTACGTTCAGCGCCTGGTTCGACGGGATGGTCCACGGCGTGGTGGTCCAGATGACGATGAAACCGTTCTCGGTCGGCAGGGAAGGCAGGCCGAAGGCGGCCGCCAGTTTTTCCGGCTCGGCGAACTTGAACCCCACGTCGATGGCAGGATCGCGTTTTTCCGCGTATTCCACTTCCGCCTCGGCCAGCGCCGACTGGCAGTCGAAACACCAGTTGACCGGCTTCAGGCCGCGGTAGACATAGCCTTTTTCCAGCAACTTGCCCAGCGCGCGCAATTCGTCGGCTTCATTGCCGTGCGCCATGGTCAAATACGGGTTGTCCCACTCGCCCAGCACGCCCAGGCGGATGAAATCCTTCTTCTGGCGCTCGACTTGCACATTCGCGTAGGCGCGGGCTTTTTCCAGTACGTCGGCCGTCGGCAGGTTCTTGCCGTGCAGTTTTTCGATCTGGATTTCGATCGGCATGCCGTGGCAATCCCAGCCGGGCACATACGGCGCATCGAAGCCGGCCAGCGAGCGCGACTTGACGACCATGTCTTTGAGGATCTTGTTGACGGCGTGGCCCAGGTGGATATCGCCATTCGCGTACGGCGGGCCGTCATGCAGGATGAATTTCGGACGGCCGGCGGCAGCCTTGCGCACGCGCTCGTAGATTTTCTTGTCTTGCCATTGCTGCACCCATTGCGGCTCGCGCTTGGCCATGTCGCCGCGCATCGGGAACGGGGTTTCCGTCATGTTGACCGGGTATTTGCTTTCAGGCTTCTTGTTCTGCTTGGGCGTGGCTGGCTTGTTTTGATCGGACATAATCTTCTTTAATGGTATGGAGTCTATTTTTGTAGCGGGTTTGCGGCGGCAGGCGCCGCCAGACGGCGGAGTTGGCCGGCGTCAAATTCGGTCGGTAGCGGTAATGGCGCCGCTGCGCTGCTCAAAATAGGCGCGCGCCTGGTTCGAATCGCGCTCGATGGCGGCCGTCAGGGTGGGCAAGTCGTCATACTTTTCTTCGTCGCGCAGCTTTTGCAGGAACTCCACGCGTACCAGCTTGCCGTAGCAGGACTGGGCGAAATCAAACAGATGCACTTCCAACAAGACGCGGCCGCTGTCGTCGACGGTAGGGCGCACGCCGAGGCTGGCCACGGCGGGCAGCGGCTGCGGGCCCAGGCCGTGCACCTGCACGATGAAGATGCCGGACAGGGCGGGGCGATGCGCCACGCGCAGGTTCAGGGTGGGGAAACCCAGGGTGCGGCCCAGTTTCTGACCGTGGATGACGTGGCCGGAAATGGCATACGGATGGCCCAGCAACTGCGTGGCCAGGGGGAAATCACCGGCGGCCAGGGCCAGGCGCACGGCGGACGACGAAATGCGCGTGCTGCCGTTCATCACGGTAGGTAATGTTTCTACATGGAAGCCATATTTGCGGCCCGCTTCCTGCAACATGGCGACATCGCCGGCGCGTCGGGCGCCGTAGCAGAAATCGTCACCGACCATCAGCCATTTCACGTGCAAGCCGTCGACGAGGACTTTTTCCGTGAATTCCTGCGGCGTCAAGGCGGCGAACTGGGCGCTGAAATGCTCGACGACGACACGGTCGATGCCGGCGTCGTCCAGCGACTGCAGCTTGTCACGCAGGTTGGCGATGCGTTGCGGCGCCTTTGACAAGTCGCCCGCGCGCTGCGCAAAGAATTCGCGCGGGTGCGGTTCGAACGTCATCACGGCCGCTTCAATGCCGAGTTCGGTCGCCGCGCCGCGCACGCGCGCCAGCAAGGCTTGATGGCCGATGTGGACACCGTCAAAATTGCCGATGGTCAGAGCGCAAGGCGCTCGTGCCTGGGCATTGGGAAGTCCGCGGAATACCTTCATAGGAATCTGATGAAAAACTGTGCCAAAAGGGGGATTATACGGACTGTTTCAGGGATGCACACCCGGCAGGGCTGGCGCAGGGCGAATTTCACTGCTGAAATAACAAAAAGCGTTGCCGGCGGGTGAGCTGGCAACGCTTTAGTATTGATTCAATGCACTTTCAACGTCGAGCCCAAGCGTAGCGAGCGGCAGTGATTTGCGGTCGAGAAGCGCAACCGTACGTGAGTACGGTGAGCATCACAGGCCGCAAAGCGCGACGCGCAGTAGCGTGGGTTCGATGTCAATTACTTGTTCATGAGGGTCCAGTAACGGGCCAGGTCCGCAGCGCCATCGGTGCCCTTGACAGCCTTGAGTGCCGTCGTTGCATTGGACTTCTTGCCGGCGTGGATGTAGGCGATGCCCAGATGAAGCTTGGCTTCTTCCGCGTACTTGGCGGTGCCCATTTTCACGGCATCGTTCATCAAGCCCATGCCCTTCTCGGCCTGACCGTCGTAGACCAGGGCGAAGCCCAGCTTGCTCAAGCTGTCGGCGTCCTTGTTCTTGACGTATTCCGCTTCCGACTTGGCGGCGCTGGCTTTCAGGTCGGCCTGGGTTTTCAGGGCCAGATCTTTCAGGCGCTGGTGACGTGGTGCATCGGTACCGGTGCCCAGTGCGCCTTTTTTGTAGCCTTGCTCGATGATGGTCAAAGCTTCGCCAGGATTGCCTGCTTGCAGGGCCAGCTGGCTGATTTCCATGTATTCGGACGGCTTGCTGAACAGGCCGTTGGCCAGGCGCAGGCGCTGGACATCCAGGCCCAGGCGTTGCGAGAAGCCAGGTTTGCCCGAGACGCGGTTCAGCAGGTCAGCCCAGTAGCTGGTTTTTGGATAGTTCGATGCCAGTTTTTCCAGGGTAGCAACGTAGCCGCCCTTGTCGTTTTGCTTCAACTGGATGTTGGCCAGCATTTGCAGGCTCGCTTCCGAGTTGCCGCCGCGCGCTTGCAGTTCCTTGGCCGCTTCGGCGTAGTTGCCGCTGACGTAGTAGGTCTGGATCAGCAATTCGCGCATCTGCGCATCGTCGCGGTCTTTCAGCGAGCGTTTGATCCAGGTGACGGTATTGGGCCAGTCCTTGGCGCGGTAGTACATGCCTGCCAGCGCTTGCGTGAATTTTGGTGCTTCGGCGGCGCTCAGGCGACCGGAATTGATGACGGCTTCGAAAGCCTTGATGGCGGTGCCGTTATCGCCGGCAGCAGCAGCGGCCGAGGCGCGCACGCGCTCGATCTGGTAGCTTTCAAAGGCGGTCTTGCCGCCGACGCTGTCAGCTTCGCGCAGCTTGGCCAGTGCTTCCTTGTTTTTGCCGCTGCTAGCGAGTTTTTGCGCTTCTTGCAGTGGCTTGCCCACTTCGGCACGCACGGTGTCCGCGGCGTATGCCAGCGAGCCCAGGCCGATTACGGGAGTTGCTGCGGTAAAACCGATAGCGGCCATGACGAGGCCGAGATGAGCGAGACGAAACTTGGACATAAGAAAGTCTTTCAGTAAAAAGCGAATAGGCAGGAAGTCCTGCCTATTCGGATGTAAAGAGAACCTGATTGCTGCAGCTTACTGGAATTGCTCGTTGCCGACCAGACCGATTTTGGTCACACCCAGACGCTGCGCCGACGCCATCACACCGGCGACGACTTTGTATTCCACCAGCTTGTTCGGACGCAGATGCACTTCCGGCTGGTCTGCTTGCGCAGCAACGTTGCTCAGCTTGGCTTCCAGCGAAGCGCGGTCAGGAACGACCTGATTGTCCCACAAGATCGTACCGTCAAAATCGACATCAATCGTGACGACCACTGGTTCGGTTGTCGGTGGCGGCGGGGTGCCGACCGGCATGTTCAAGTTCACCGAGTGGTTTTGCTTAGGAATCGTGATGATCAACATGATAATCAGCACCAGCATCACGTCGATGAGGGGCGTCATATTCAGTTCCATCATTGGTTCCGGATCCGCGCCTGCTGCGCTTCCCGAACCGACATTCATACTCATAGTGTTTCCTTTAAGAAGTCCAACGAAGCGCCGGGCGAAACTGCCGCCCGGTCAACTTCTGGCAGTGGCGTCCGCGTGTTGCCGGGACGCCGCTGCCAGTCGCTATCAGCCCTTGTCAGGTGGTTCGGTGATGAAGCCGACCTTCTGGATCCCGGCACGTTGGGTCGTGTAAATAACCCGGCCGATCGATTCGTAGCGTGTTTCTTGGTCGCCACGAACGTGTACTTCCGGCTGCGGTACTTTCACTGCTTCAACTTTAAGATAATCGAACAGCTCGTTCGTGTCTTTCAGTCTGGTCTGGCCCAGGTAAATCTCGCCGTCCTTATTAACAACAATGTTAACGTTCTCTGGCTTGGTTTGCAGGGCTTGGTTCGTCTCAATCGGCAGATCGATTTTCTGCAGCTTGAGGACAACCGGACTCGTAATCAAGAAAATGATCAGCAAAACCAACATGATGTCGACGAGCGGCGTCGTGTTGATTTCTGACATTACTTGATCTTCATCTCCGCTGTCGGAGCCGACGGACATCGACATGATTCTTATCCGATCTTTTTAGCGCCGGCAGCACGGCCAGCTTCGCTGGTCGACATTACGCCGGAAACCAGAACCGAGTGAACGTCGGCGCTGAACGAGCGGATGTCTTCCATTGCGGATTTGTTACGACGAACCAACCAGTTGTAACCCAGAACGGCAGGAACGGCGACCAGCAGACCGAAAGCGGTCATGATCAGGGCTTCGCCAACTGGACCTGCCACTTTATCGATCGATGCGTTACCGGTCATGCCGATAGCGGTCAGCGCGCCGTAAATACCCCAAACGGTACCGAACAGACCGATAAACGGTGCGGTCGAACCAACGGTTGCCAGGAACGACAGGCCATCTTGCAGACGCGATTGGACTTTGTCCGAAGCGCGCTGGATCGACATCGTCACCCAGGTCGACAGATCGATTTGTTCCAGCAGGGCGCCGTCATGGTGCGCGGTTGCCTTGGTGCCCGATTCAGCGATGAAGCGGAATGGCGAGCCTTCGCTCAAGGTTGCCGAACCAGCTGCGATCGAAGGAGCTTTCCAGAATTTGGAAGCGGCTTCTTTCGCTTGCTTGAAGATCTTCATTTGATCCAGCAGCTTGGTGATGATGATGTACCAGCTGCCGATCGACATGATGGACAGGATGATCAGGGTAGCGCGTGGCACGAAGCCGCCGTCCCATACTGCGGACAGGCCGAACGGGTTGTGCACTTCTTCGGTTTTGGCTGGAGCGGCTGCATCAGCGGCTGGAGCTGCTGCGTCTGCTGCTGGAGCGGCGGCATCTGCGGCAACTGGTGCTGGTGCAGCGTCTGCCGCAGGAGCCGAAGCGGCAGCCGATGCTGGCGCGTCAGCGAATGCCGGAGCTGCTACCAGAGCGGTAGTAGCGGTAACGGACAACAGAACCGCGGCAAAAAATGCGGACAAACGGGTATTCTTAAACATGCTTCCTCCAAAATTAAAAATAACAGATCGCTGAACGTAATGACAACGAAATCATAGTGTGAGACAGGGGATAACTGCCTCGGGTTTTAATCCAGCGACCAAACGTATTGCATTTGCTGCCAGCCTTGTTCCGGCTTGCCGTCAACTGTTGCCGGCTTGAATGTACAGCGGCTGATACCTTGCACTGCGGCTTTGTCCAGGTCTCTGAAGCCGCTGGACTTCACGATCTTCGAATCAGCGACCTTGCCGTCTACACCGATCAGGAACGACAGTGTCACCACGCCGGTTTCCTCATTGCGCTGCGACGACTTTGGATAAGCCGGTTTTTCGCAGACACTGAAGTCAACCACGGCCGGTGTACGCACCGATTTGGCTGGTCCAGGAGTTGGCGCAGGCTGTGCAGGCGCCGTTGGCGGTGCCAATACATTCGTGGCTGGCTTCACAGCAGTCGTATTTGCAATCACGTTCTGTTGTGGTGGCGGCTGCTGCACGTTCACCTCGACTGGCGGAATGAATGGCGGCGGTGGCGCTTTCATTTCTGGCGGCGGTGGTGGCGGTGGAAGATCCTTCGGTGGAGGCGGTTTGACTTCCTCGATAATCTTGGTTTCAACCGGTTCCATCATTTTGGTGACCAACCGCTTGCCCAAGCCCGTCGCGATCCCGTAAGCCGCGAGAACGTGCAGCAGGACAACGACGGTTATGCCTGTGTAGTTCTTGGGACTTTTCTCGTTCGAAAAATTCATGCCTGCTTTCTCCAAATACCATCTCTTGTCTTGCAACTGAACCCCAAAATGACGACACAAAGCTCCAGCCGTATCCGGGACGTCGCCGAATTATACATACGAATTCTTTATTTTACACAGATTTTTAACGCCTAAAACCGGTTAAATTTTTGGCGCTTTTGCGCCCTGAAAACGTACTTGCTTATGTCATCTTTGCACGCTTTCGGACATAAAAAAAGGCGGTCTTATCGGTTTTTTACAGCCGTTTTGGGCTACCACTGCTAAGTTCTCCGATGTGACCTTATGACGGAATTATATTTCGTGATATTCAATATGGAAACTGCTAAATTTGGAGAAAAATATTTCCTCGGGGAAATATTTTGCCTCGGAACCAGACCACTTAGCCATCGGTGCGCACCAATCGGGTGCGAAAGGCACTTCATCCAGGTCAAAAAAGACGCTCCCGGCGGCCGTGTCGACGTCGCCAGGCCATACGGAATTCCTATGGCGGCATAGGATGCGCTTATGTTCTTGCTAAAATCATTGCCAAGAAGATCACTTATGGCCGTGCCGGCGCATCGTCGCGGCGGTTGCGCTTTTCGCGCCGGCAATTCAGGGTGCCCAGGACGACGCCGTGCGGATCGACCGTATCGAGGTGCACATCGAAGCCCCACAGCCGTGCCACATGCTTGAGCACTTCGGCTGCCTGCTGGTTCAGCGGGCGGCGCAGGAATTGCGTGTGGCGCAAGGTCAATGCGCGGTCGTCGCGCGTATTGACGGACCAGACCTGGATATTCGGCTCGCGGTTGCCGAGGTTGTACTGTTCGGCCAGTTGCTGGCGCACGTAGCGGTAGCCGGCATCGTCGTGGATGGCGGAAATGGCCAGCTTTTCATTCTTGTCGTCGTCGAGCACCGCAAAGAAATGGAATTCGCGGATCAGCCGCGGCGACAAATACTGGGCGATGAAGCTTTCATCCTTGAAATTGCGCATGGCAAAGTCCAGGCTCTTGCGCCAGTCGCTGCCGGCGATGTCAGGGAACCAGGCGCGGTCTTCATCGGTCGGATGCTCGCAGATGCGGCGGATATCGCTCATCATGGCAAAACCCAGCGCATACGGGTTGATGCCGCTGTAGTAGGGGCTGTCGATGGGCGGCTGGTAGACCACGTTGGTATGGCTTTTCAGAAATTCCATCATGAAGCCGTCGCCCACCACGCCTTCGTCATACAACTGGTTCAATATGGTGTAGTGCCAGAAGGTGGCCCAACCCTCGTTCATCACCTGGGTTTGCCGCTGCGGATAGAAATACTGGGAAATCTTGCGCACGATGCGCACCATCTCGCGCTGCCATGGTTCCAGCAGCGGCGCGTACTTCTCTATAAAGTACAGCAGGTTTTCCTCGGGTTCGGGCGGAAAGCGGGGGGCAGCCTTGCGCTGGTCGTCCTCCTCCTCGTCATCTTCACGCCGGGGCAGGGTGCGCCACAGCTGGTTGATCTGCGACTGCACATACGCTTCACGCTCTTTCTGGCGCGCATATTCCTTCACCATCGACAGTTTCGCCGGGCGCTTGTAGCGGTCCACGCCATAGTTCTGGATGGCGTGGCAAGAGTCGAGCAGCAATTCCACCGCATCGACGCCATGGCGCTGTTCGCATTCGGCGATGTAATTCTTGGCAAACACCATATAGTCGATGATGGCATCGGCATCCGTCCAGGCGCGGAATAGATAGTTGCCCTTGAAGAAGGAGTTATGGCCATAGGCCGCATGGGCGATCACCAGCGACTGCATGGTCAGGCTGTTTTCCTCCATTAAATACGCGATGCACGGGTTCGAGTTGATGACGATCTCGTAGGCCAGGCCCATCTGGCCTCGTTTGTAGCTTTTCTCGGTGGAAAGAAAATGCTTGCCGAACGACCAGTGGTTGTAGGAAACGGGCATGCCGACCGAGGTGTAGGCATCCATCATCTGTTCGGCCGTGATGATTTCCAGCTGGTTCGGATAGGTATCCAGGCCGAATTGTTTTGCCACGCGGCGGATTTCCTCGTGGATTTGCTCGATCAGCTCGAAGGTCCATTCCGACTGCTCGGGCAGGGCGTTCGGGTGGCGCAGGCGCACGAACGGTTCGCCCGGGGTGTTGCTGGCGCGGTCAAAGGCTGCACTCATCATTTCACCTGTTTTTTGAACAGTTCGCGGAAGACCGGGTAGATATCGGCCGGCGTGACGATCTTTTGCATGGCGAAATGGGCGTGATGGTCGAGCACGCCCGCATATTGCTCCCACAGGTTTTGCTGCGGGCCGTCGGTGATCTCGACATAGGTGTAGTACTGCACCTTGGGCATGATGGTGTTGATCAGCAACTGGCGGCACAGCACGGAATCGTTGTCCCAATTGTCGCCGTCGGAGGCCTGCGCCACATAGCTGTTCCATTGCCCCGCGCCATAGCGCTCGTCGATGATGGTATTGAGCAAGTGCAAGGCGGAAGACACCACGGTGCCGCCCGATTCGCGCGAATTGAAGAATTCATGCTCGTCCACTTCCGCCGCCGCCGTATGGTGGCGGATGAAGACGACCTCGATCTTGTCGTAGGCGCGCTTGAGGAACAGATACAACAGGATGAAGAAGCGCTTGGCCGTGTCCTTGCGCGATTCGTCCATGGAGCCGGAGACGTCCATGATGCAAAACATGACGGCCTGCGTCATGGGCTTGGGCACCTTGATGCGGTTGCTGTAGCGTAAATCGAACGGGTCGATGAAGGGAATCGCCAGCAAGCGCGTATGCAGGTGGTGGATCAGGCGGCGCAGCTCCACCACCAGCGGATCGCTGTCGGGCGCGCCTTCGTGCAGCAGGGCGGCCAGGTCTTCTTCGGCCTGCGCCAGCTGCTTGCGGGCGCCGCCGCCGACGGCGATGCGCCGCCCGAGCGCGCCGCGCAGGGAACGCAGCACATGGATGTTCGATGGCGTGCCCGACATATTGTAGCCGGCGCGCTGGTTCTTGAATTCCGTGGTGGCCGTCAACTGGGTTTTCACCATGTGCGGCAATTCCAAGTCCTCGAAGAAATAATTCATGAATTCTTCGCGCGACAATTCGAAGATGAAATCGTCTTCCGTCGTCTCGTCGCTATTGCCCGCCTTGCCCCGCCCGCCGCCACCGCCGCCTTTCGGCCGGGCGATCTGGTCGCCTTTCAAGTATTCCTTGTTGCCGGGATTGACCACTTCCCATACGCCCCCATGCGCGTGGCCGAACGACGGTTCGCCCACGTCCTTGACGGGGATGCTGACCTTTTCGCCATTCTCGACGTCCGTGATCGAGCGCCCCTTGATGGCGCGTCCCACGGCATCCTTGATCTGGCTCTTGTAACGCCGCAGGAAACGCTCGCGGTTGACGGCGGATTTATTCTTGCTTTGCAAGCGCCTGTCGATGAGGTATGTCAAAGGGTGCCTCCTTGCCTCTCGTCTTGCGCGCCCCGCCAGTCACCAGGCGGGAGCGCGCCTCCGCTGTTCGCGCTAGGATGACTTGCGTACGCGCAAGTACCATTCGCATAACAGGCGTACCTGCTTGGCCGTATAGCCTTTTTCCACCATGCGGGCCACGAAGTCGGCGTGCTTGTTGGCATCGTCTGCACTGGCCTTGGCATTGAAGGAAATCACGGGCAGCAATTCCTCCGTATTCGAGAACATTTTCTTTTCGATCACGGTGCGGAACTTTTCATAACTGGTCCAGGCGGGATTCTTGCCGCCATTCGACGCCCGCGCGCGCAGCCCGAAGTTCACGATTTCATTGCGGAAGTCCTTTGGATTGGAAATGCCCGCCGGCTTCTCGATCTTCTCGAGTTCATTGTTCAGCGATTCGCGGTCGAAGCTTTCGCCCGTATCCGGATCGCGGTATTCCTGGTCTTGTATCCAGAAATCGGCAAACGTCACGTAGCGGTCGAAAATGTTTTGCCCGTATTCCGAATAGCTTTCCAGGTAAGCCGTCTGGATTTCCTTGCCGATGAATTCCACATAGCGCTGCGCCAGGTGCTCTTTAATATAGGAGAAGTAGCGCTGTTCGAGTTCCGGCGCGAACTGCTCGCGCTCGACCTGTTGTTCCAGTACATATAATAAGTGCACGGGATTGGCGGCTACTTCGGAATTATCAAAGTTGAACACTTTCGACAGGATCTTGAAGGCAAAACGCGTCGACAGGCCATTCATGCCCTCGTCCACGCCCGCGTAATCGACGTATTCGTGCATGGACTTGGCTTTCGGGTCTGTATCCTTGAGGTTTTCGCCGTCGTAGACGAGCATCTTCGAGAAGATGCTGGAGTTTTCCGGGTCTTTCAGGCGTGACAGGATGGCGAACTGCGCCATCATGCGCAGGGTGCCGGGTGCGCACGGGGCCTTCACCAGCGAGGAATTGGCCACCAGCTTGTCGTAGATTTTGATTTCATCGGTCACGCGCAGGCAGTACGGCACCTTGACGATATAGATACGGTCAAGGAAGGCCTCGTTGTTGCGGTTGTTTTTAAAGGTCTTCCATTCCGACTCGTTGGAGTGGGCCAGGATGATGCCGTCGAACGGAATCGCGCCAAAACCTTCCGTGCCTTTGTAATTGCCTTCCTGCGTGGCCGTCAGCAGCGGATGCAAGACCTTGATGGGCGCCTTGAACATTTCCACGAATTCCATCAAGCCCTGGTTGGCCAGGCACAGGCCGCCCGAATAGCTGTAGGCGTCCGGGTCATCCTGCGCGTAATCTTCCAGTTTGCGGATGTCGACCTTGCCCACCAGCGAGGAAATATCCTGGTTGTTTTCATCGCCCGGCTCTGTCTTCGAGATGGCGATCTGTTTCAGTACGGATGGATAGCGCTTGACGACGCGGAACTGGTTGATATCGCCATTGTATTCGTGCAGGCGCTTGACGGCCCACGGGCTGGGGATGTTGCGCAGGTAGCGGCGCGGGATGCCGTAATCCTCTTCCA
The DNA here is from genome assembly GCF_051380935.1 of Janthinobacterium algoris. Lineage (NCBI taxonomy): Bacteria > Pseudomonadati > Pseudomonadota > Betaproteobacteria > Burkholderiales > Oxalobacteraceae > Janthinobacterium > Janthinobacterium algoris. The sequence goes on from NZ_JBNYXZ010000001.1 coordinate 253,901, forward strand.
GGATGGTGCCGTCCTCTTCCTCGTTGAACAGGCCCAGCGGCGATTCATTGACGGGCGAGCCTTTCAGGCAATAGAAGGGCACGTGTTCCATCAGCGACTTGAGTTTTTCCGCGATCGACGACTTGCCGCCGCCGACAGGCCCCAGCAGATACAGGATCTGCTTGCGTTCTTCCAAGCCTTGCGCGGCGTGGCGGAAATACGAGACGACTTGCTCGATGACTTCCTCAGTGCCGTAGAACTCGCGGAAGGCGGGATAGATCTTGATGATCTTGTTGGCGAAGATGCGCGACAAGCGCGTGTCGTTGCGCGTGTCGACCAGTTGCGGCTCGCCGATGGCGGCCAGCATGCGTTCGGGCGCGCTGGCATAGGTCAGCTTGTCCTTCTTGCACAGGGCCAGGTATTCGGTGAGCGACATTTCCTCTTCGCGGGTGCGCTCGTAGCGTGCTGCATAGTTATCAAAAATGGTCATGTCAATGTCCTTTAATGTAAACCTGTACTGCCAGTCACCATGGCCGCCCTCCTGGCACTCGCCTGGGCTTGCCGTCTGAACTTTTCCTGTACCCCGCACCAATTTTTATTGTTGTTTCAAGCCCGGCTGTCTTTGCGAGTCCGGATTGCCCGGACCAAAAAACTGGCGCTTGATGCCGTGCGCTGACGTGGCCAGCCGGCTTTTTTTCACTGTTGATAGCGCTTGTTGCACCTACCTTACCCCATGAAATTTATTATTGCTCTAAAGGATCAGGAAGTCAAAAGATATGTCAGCATATCCTTAATACTTGTTTGTAAATTGTTGATTTAATTGGATAAATCATCAAGTTTTTCGTCGATTTCAATGAACCTTTTTGTACCTTTTAAATCATCATACGACAATTCGCCAGCGCGTGCCGGTGCCGGCCATGCCGCTGCTGTTGCCACCGCCATGGCGGCCGGCCGCCGGTGAGACCGGCCATCTTGCGCTAAGATGCCTGCATGTCTGATGGCCCTGCGCGCCGCGCGTGCGCGTGCCAGCACTTTTATCGTCACCCTATAAGGAACACCCATGATGAACCCCCCATTGCGCGCGATCGTCCGCGGCATGCCGAAGGCCGAACTGCATATCCATATCGAAGGCTCGCTGGAGCCAGAACTGATTTTCGCACTGGCAGAGCGCAATGGCGTGCCGCTGGGCTATGAATCGGTGGAACACTTGCGCAGCGCCTATGCTTTTACGGATTTGCAGTCTTTTCTCGACATTTATTACGCTGGCGCAAGCGTGCTCTTGAAAGAGCAGGATTTCTATGACATGACGCAAGCCTATCTGCGCCGCGCCGAGACGGACAATGTCTTGCACACGGAAATTTTCTTCGACCCGCAAACGCACACGGCGCGCGGCGTGCCCATTGCCGACGTGATCAATGGCATCCACCGCGCCTGTCAGGACAGCCCCGTCAGCGCGTCCCTGATCCTGTGCTTCCTGCGTCATTTGAGCGAGGAAGAAGCGTTCGAGACCCTGGCAGACGCGCTGCCGCACCGCGACAAATTCATCGGCATCGGCCTCGATTCTTCGGAAGTGGGCAACCCGCCCGAGAAATTCTCGCGCGTGTTTGCCCGTTGCCGCGAGTTGGGCCTGCACCTGGTGGCCCATGCAGGCGAAGAAGGCCCGCCAGCCTACATCCGCACGGCGCTCGACGACTTAAAAGTCGAACGCATCGACCATGGCGTGCGCTGCCTGGAAGACGCGGAACTGACGATCCGCCTGGCGCGCGAACAAATTGCGCTCACCGTGTGCCCGCTGTCGAATACCAAGCTGCGCGTGTTTGACCAGATGCATGAGCATAACCTGGTGCAGTTGCTCGACGCCGGCCTGCTGGTGACGGTGAACTCGGACGATCCCGCCTACTTCGGCGGCTACATGAACGACAATTTCGACGCCATTTTTGATGCCTTGCCGCTGGGCCTGTCCCACGCGCAACGCCTGGCGCGCAACGGTTTCATCGCCGCCTTCCTGCCGCAGGCGCAGAAAGATGCCTTCCTCGCCACTGTCGATGCGTATTTCGCCCGGCACGCGGCCGCCCACGGCATCGCGCAATAACGCATCACTATCCACGTTCATAAAGACCCGCCGCCCATGCTCCGCCTCTCCCTGAAAATGACCGGCCGCGACTGGCGCGCCGGGCAATTGCGTTTCCTGCTCGTCGCGCTGATCGTGGCCGTGGCGGCCCTGTCGGCCGTGGGCTTCTTCGTCGACCGCTTGCGCGCGGGCCTGAACCGCGACGCGCACCAGCTGTTGGGGGCCGACCTGGTCATCAGCGCCGACCAGCCCGTCAATGCAGCCTGGCGCGCCGAAGCGCAAAAGCGCGGCTTCCTCCTGGCCGACACGGTGACCTTCCCCAGCATGGCGCAGGCGGGCGAGGGCGAACAATCGAGCTCGCAACTGGCGTCCATCAAGGCCGTCTCGCCCGGCTACCCGCAGCGCGGCAAGCTGAAAATCACCACCAGCACCAGCGAGGCGCAGGATGCCCTGGGACGGCCGACCAGCCAGGTGCCCGCGCCCGGCACCCTGTGGGTCGACGCGGCAATTCTGTCCAGCCTGAACGTCAAGCTGGGCGACACCTTGACACTGGGCGACAAGGCATTTACGGTCACGCAACTGATCGCCAGCGAGCCGGACCGCGGCGCCTCCTTTCTGAATTTCGCGCCGCGCGTGATGCTGCCCCTGTCCGACCTGGCCGCCACGGCGCTGGTACAGAACGGTTCGCGCGTGTCTTACCGCTTGCTGCTGTCGGCGGCGCCGGCCAAGGCGGCCGAGCTTGCGCAATATCAAGCCTGGCTGGAAAGCCAGATCAAGACGCAAGCGATCAAGGGCGTGCGCATCGAATCGCTGGAATCGGGCAGTCCGCAGATGCAATCGACCCTGGACCGCGCCGACCGCTTCCTGTCGCTGGTCGGCTTGCTGTCGGCCATGCTGGCGGCTGTCGCCGTGGCCATGGCGGCGCGCCGCTTCATGTTGCGCCACCTGGATGCGTGCGCCATGCTGCGCTGCCTGGGCTTGACGCAAAATCAGGTCACGGCCATGTATGTGATCGAATTCCTGCTCGTGGGCCTGGCCGGCAGCGTGGTCGGCGTGATGGTGGGCTTCGGCGGCCATTTGGTGCTGCTGGAGCTGTTGGGCAAGCTGGTACAGAGCGACTTGCCACCCGTCTCGATGCTGCCCGCGCTGCAGGGCGTGGCCACCGGCATGCTGTTGCTGCTGGGTTTTGCCCTGCCGCCGATTTTGCAGTTGCGCAATGTGCCGCACAACCGCGTGATCCGCCGCGAACAAGAGCCGCCGCAGGCGCTGGCCCTGGCGACCTACGGCCTGGGCATCGCCGCCTTCGTCGTGCTGCTCTTGTGGCAGGCGGGCGACGTGAAACTGGCGCTGCTGACGGCGGCCGGCTTCCTGGGCGGCTTTGCCCTGTTCGGCCTGGCCGGCTGGCTGGGCATCAAGTCGTTGAAAAGCCTGCGCGGCGCCTTCAATCACCAGGGTTGGCGCTTTGCCGTCACCTCCTTGCAGCGCCGCCCGGGCGCCACGGTGATCCAGGTGGTGTCCTTGGCCTTGGGCCTGATGGCCTTGCTGCTGCTGACCGTGGTGCGCGGCGACTTGATGGTGGCCTGGCGCAACGCCACGCCGCCCGACGCGCCGAACCGTTTCATGATCAATATTCTGCCCGAGCAAAAAGACCCGATCACCGCGCGCCTGGCGCAGGCTGGCGTGGTCAACGCGCCCTTGTATCCGATGATACGCGGGCGCCTGGTGGCCGTGAATGGCAAGGCCATCACGGAAGAGACTTACCAGGATGACCGCGCCAAGGGCCTGGCCGACCGCGAATTCAATTTGTCGACGATGGCTACCATGCAGGAAGAAAACAAGCTTGTGGCTGGCAAGTGGTTCAGCAACGCGCCCGGCGCGCCGGCAGAAGCCTCGGTGGAAGAGGGCATCGCCAAGACCCTGAAATTGAAACTGGGCGACAAGCTGCGCTTCGATATCGCCGGCCAACCCGTCGAAGCGGCCATCACCAGTTTGCGCAAGCTGGAATGGGGTTCGATGCGCGTCAATTTCTTTGTCATCATCAATCCGGCCGCCATGGCGGACACGCCGCAGACGTGGATCACGGCGTTTCATTTGCCTACCGCGTCCGCGCCCGCGCAGGCGGACCTGGGCAATGCCTTGCTGCGCGATTACCCGAACCTGACGGTGGTGGACGTGGGCGGCGTGCTCAAACAAATCCAGGGCGTGCTGGACCAGGTGGTGACGGCCGTCGAATTCCTGTTCGCCTTTACCCTGGCGTCGGGCTTGCTGGTGCTGTATGCGGCATTGATGGGTTCGCAGGACGAGCGCACGCGCGAAGCGGGCCTGCTGCGCGCGCTGGGCGCCACGCGGCGCCAGCTGGCGCAGGCGCAGCTGATCGAATTCTCGCTGGTAGGCGCGCTGGCCGGCTTGCTGGCGGCCACGGGCGCGGCCGCCATGGGCTGGGCCCTGGCCACGTATCAGTTCAAGTTCGCCTGGAGCTTCGCACCGGGCGTGTGGGCCTTTGGTTTACTGGCCGGCGCCCTGTGCGCGATCGCCGGCGGCTGGCTGGGCTTGCGCAATGTCTTGAAACATCCGCCGCTGCAAACGCTACGGGAAAGCTAGGCGCTGTCGCCCGCCTGTGCGCGTAAAAATTGCGCGTAGGACATAACCGGCTGCCCCAGCTGGTGCGGCGGCACGTCAAACAGGGCCCAGAAATATGTCACGCGGCCCAGGCAGATGGTGGGCGCGGCGCAATAGCGGAACCAGTTTTCGCCGATGTGCGCCGCATACATGCCGTCGCTGTCGGCGTCGGAAAAGTACGGGATCACGCGCATTTCCAGCAGGGCCAGCAGCAAGGATTCCGGTGCGTCGCTGTCGCGCGCCATTTCGTACTGCGTGTGCAGGCTGCGTTCCGTCTCGATGATCATCAGCTTGGCGTGGCCATCGCGCGTGAAGAACAGGATGCCGCTGGGATTGGGAAAGATGTAAAACTCGACGAAGCCATGGCGCTGGCACAGCGCGTGCACCACCATGGTCAGGGCTTCGTCTTGCAGGAAACTATAGTCGTGCAGCAATAGCAAGTCGCGCACGGTGTCCGACTGCTGCAGGAAGAATTCGCGTTGCAGGGTATGGACTTCCTGTTCCAGGACATCGAGCGCATCGTCGTCGCTCTTTTTGATGTAGCGGTCGATCAAGCCCCGGTTGAAGGCTGTCACGGCCACTTTTTCATCGGCCGCCCCTGTAAATAAGATCTTCTTGCACGGCAAGTCGCGTACCGCCTGGCAGAATTCCAGGCCATTCATTTGCGGCATCGAATAATCGACCACCAGCACGGAAGGCACGGCGAAGCGCTGTGCCTGGCCGCTGATGCGCCAGATGCGGTCGAGATCGAGTGCCACGTTGCACTGGTCGGGCGGCAGGTTTTGCGTATCGAAATTGACGTGCAGTGGCGTCTCGCCCAGTTGCGTGCTGTGGCGCAGCCAGTGCAGCGCACTGCTGGTGTCGTGGAAAGTCTTGCGCGCCAGGCCGGGATCGAGCTGGAACGCCAGGCTTTTCAGGAAGGAATCGCTGTCGTCGATCAATACGGTCAGGGACGGATGGGTGTAGACGGGCAGTTGCATGCGTCACCTTGCGGGAGAAGAGGGTTGGAAGCGGGAAGGCAGGGGCTGGGGAAATTCCAGGATGAAGACCGCATACGCATGCTCGCGCGATACGCAGCGGATGCGCGCTTGCCAGGCGGTGACGATCTGCCAGCACAGTGCCAGACCGATGCCGCTGCCGTTATGCACGGGATAGGAATAAAAACGCTCGAAGATCAACGGCAGGCGGGCAGGCGCGATGCCGCAGCCGGTGTCGATGAACAGCAGCCTGGGCACAGGGCGGGCGCCGTCGATGATGATGCGCACGCGGCCCTTGCCGGCGCGCTGGATGGCTTTCAGCGCATTTCTCAGCAGGTTCAGCAGGATCACCACGCACAGTTCGTCCTGGCCAGCGAACTGGAAGTCGGTGCGTAAGTCCACCGCGACGCTGGCCCGCTGCAGCTTGCCGGTAAACGGGTAGCGCCTGAGCACGGCGTTCACCATCGCCAGCATCGATAGCGTCTGGCTGGGCTGCAGGTTGCGGTTCACGGCACTGGCGCTCATCAGGAACAAATCGATCATGTGCTGCATGTGGCGCACTTCGAACTGGATACGCGACAGCGCATCCAGCAGCGGCGGCATATCGTCCGCCTGGCCAGCCAACTGCGGCAGCAGCCTGCGCATGCCGCGCACATTCGCTTCCACGCTGGTCAGTGGCGTGCGCAGTTCGTGCGCCACGGAACCGAGCCCGGCCGCCATGCCCGCCAGCCGTTCCCGTTCCAGTACCTTGCTGCCCACTTTTACCACGGACAGCGCGGCGATGGTGAACCAGTGCACGGGCAATTGCTGCAGCACTTCAGGCTGCAGCAGGTAGGCGCCTTCCCCTTGCAGGACGACGGCCAGGCAGGCGGCGCCCGTACCGATCAGGTAGGCGCGGCAGGCCAGGCCCGTTTCGAAATGAAACAGCACCACCAGGCCGATCAGCAGCGATTGGCTCCAGATGGACGAGGCATGATTCATCAGAAACATGAAGGTAAAGAAGAAGGGCAGGATGTAGCTGAGCGCGAACAGCAGGTAGCGCGACAGCCAGCGGACCGAGAAGCGGCGCGCAAACAGGCCTGCCACGCAGATGCCCACGCCCGTCAGGCGCAGGGTCAGGTTTTCATAGGCTTGTGGGAAAAAAAATTGCCACAGCAGGTAGTACAGCGGCATTGCCACCGTGCCCACGGCGGCCAGCATGGCGACGCGGCTGGCCAGGTTTTCATGCGGCACGCGTTCATGTAGCAGCGAATGGAGCAGGCGCCTGCGCCAGTGTGTCCATCCTCCTTGCCATTGCTGCGTCATGACTCTGCCTTGATCCTCGTCAGAACATTATCATCGCGTAATTTTTCTTGTTTGTACGGTTATCTCGACGGACATTGATATACGTCAATGGATGGGTTGGCAACACGGTGAAGGCTTTAATCCGCAGCAAACCTTTCCCCAGGAGAAAACCCATGACCATCGCTACCAGCTTGCACGCCCCATCCTTCGACCGCGCCGAACACTGCCTGCCCGACTACATCGTGCGGCGCATGGATGCGCATCACATCACGCGCATTGAAAAACTGCTGGGAGGACAGCATCCCCATGCCTGGCAACCGACACCCGCCCATGCCATTTTTCTGGCGGGTAATGACTATCTTTCCATCGCCGCCGAGCCGGCGCTGGTGGCGGCCCAGGTGGCTTCCCTGCAGGCGAACGCGGGCGGCATGCTGATGTCGGCCGTGTACTTGCAGGAAGGCAGCGAACAGCATCGGCTGGAAAGCCGGCTGGCCCGCTTCATGGGCTGCGAGGATGGCATCCTGGCGCAGTCCGGCATGGCGGCCAATGTTGGCTTGCTGCAGTGTATCGCCGGCCCCGGCATCCCCGTCTACCTGGACATGCAGGCCCACGCCTCGCTGTGGGAAGGCGTGCTGTCGGCGCAGACCCAGGCCGTCGCCTTCTTGCACAACGACATGGCGCACCTGCAGCGTCAAGTGGAAAAACATGGCCGCGGCGTGATCGTCGTCGATGCCCTGTACAGTACCAACGGCAGCGTGGCGCCGCTGCTGGAACTGCTGGACATTGCCGAGCGCGGCGACTGCGTGGTGGTGGTCGACGAGTCCCACTCGCTGGGCACGCATGGCCCGCAAGGCGCGGGCCTGGTGGAGGCCTGGGGCCTGGGCCACCGCGTGCATTTCCGCACGGCGTCGCTGGCCAAGGCCTTTGCGGGACGTGCCGGTTTCATCAGTTGTTCCAGCCGCTTCAAGGGATATTTCTTGTCCGAATCGCGTCCTGCCATCTTCAGCTCCTGCCTGCTGGCCCACGAGCTGGCATGGCTGGACGCGGCGCTCGATTTCATTATGGCCGCCGACGCGCGCCGCGCCATTTTGCGGCGCCACACGCTGCAGGTGCGCCAGGGATTGAGCGCGCTCGGCTACAACGTCAGCGACGGCACGGAGCAGATCGTGGCGCTGGAAGCAGGTGGCGAACCGGCCACACTGGCTCTGCGCCAGGCGCTGGAGCGGCATGGCATTTACGGCGCCATGTTTTGTGCCCCGGCAACGGCGAAGAACCGGGCCCTCGTGCGACTGACCCTCAACGCTGGACTCGACGAGACGGGCATCGCCAGGCTGCTGGCCGCCTGCGCGGCAGTGCGCGCCGAAGTGCACGTGGAACATTGGCCGTCGACGCGGCGCATGCGCAAGCTGGCGCTCGTGTAGGGCCGGCACCAGCGCCGGCGTCAGCCGCTTGACAGCGTCAGCCGGCCAGCTTGCCCAGGACGGCGGATAGCGCTCCCAGCTGCTCTGCCGGTGCGTCCTGCAGCAATTCGCGGCCCACCGCATGCGCGGTGGCGTTGGCATGTCCCAGCAATTCCTGGCCGGCGGCAGTCAGCACGGCATAGCCGACGCGCGCGTCGCGCACATCGGCCTGGCGCGCCACCAGGCCGATCTTTTCCAGCGGCATCAAGGAGCGCGTGACGCCCGAGGCCGTCAGCGCCAGGCGCTCGGCCAGGTCGATGCGCCGCAGGCGCGCACCAGGTGCGCGCTGCAGCTGATACAGCAATTGATAGTCGCTGAAGCTCAGGCCATGCAAATTGCCCAGGGCGCTGTCGAAGCGGCGCACCAGCAGCGCCTGGGCGCGCGCCAGGCGCAGGCAGAAGTCCAGCGCGCTGGCGCCGTCCGGCGAGGGGGAAATGTGATCGGTCATGGTTGCCATTTTATTCGCTGCGAAATGCTTGAGTGCGCAAGTATAAAGTAAACCTGCTCAATACAGCGGCTGCCCCTGTTCCAGCAGTTGCTCCAGGTGCAGCGCCAGCAGGGCGCCCAGCTCGGCGTCCGTATCGAAGGCGGGGTCGTCGGGCAGGGTGACGGTGTCGATGATCTCGCAGGAAAAGGCCGCCGCGCCGTCGCGCCGCCAGTCCGCCTGCAGCTGGGCATTGCGATGCTTGCCCAAGTTGAGTTCGAAGCGGTGCCGGTTCAGCATGCCGGGCGCGTTACGGCTGCATTCGAGCAAGGTCCGTCCGCTGGGCAGGTGCCGCAGGGCGATGATGCCCAGCGGCGGTGGCTGTTGCCGGTAGTGTGCTTTCAATGTTGCCTGTCGTGTCTTATCCATGTTTTATTTCTCCCATCGTTTGTGCAATTCGTTTCTGCTCCGGCGATGCGCGGGATGGCGGTGAAGAGTGCCGCCCCCACGGCTGCCGTTAGCAGTAGGGCGCCGCCGCCGCAGAACAGCTCCCCCACGCTCAGGTGGCGTAGCAGCGCTCCCGTGGCCGCTGCGGACAGGGGCGCCAGGCCCAGGAAGATGCCCATGAACAGGGCCATGGCCCGGCCCAGCATGGCGGGCGCGACGCGCCGCTGTATCCATGTAAAGATGGCGACCTGCAAGTAGCCGCCCAGCATGCCTGTGACGGCCAGCAAGGCTGCGCCTTGCCAGGCTGTGCTGATTTGTCCCAGCGCCATCAACAGGCAGCCCACGATGGCGTCGACGAGCAGCAAGGTGGCGCCGAAACGCCGGCGCAGCCAGGCGCCGCCCAGGCTCGATGCCAGCATGCCGGCCAGGGTGCCGGCGCCATGCGCGCCCATCAGCAGTCCCAGCGACGCGGCAGCGTGCAGGCGTTCATTGGCCAGCACGGGCAAGGCCACCTGCAGCGGTCCCATGACGAAGAACGCCACCACCGCCCAGTAGGCATAGCAGCTGCGCAAGGGAATGTCGCGCCACACCATGGCAAGGCCCGCCGCCGTGGCGCGCCACATGCCTTGCGCGGCGGCGGCTGCCAGTGGCCGCAGGCTGACTTGCCGCAAGGTCCAGGCGGAGAACAGAAACGTCAGCGCATCGATGGCAAAGGCGGCGGCCAGCGCTGCCATGGGGGTTTGCTGCGCGCCATCGTCAGCGCCGAGCACCAGCGCCGCCAGCAGGGGGCCGGCCAGCAAGGACAACTGGCGCGCGCCCATCTGCAAACCATTGGCTTTTTGCAACGATTGCAGCGGCACAGCCTGCGGCAGAATGGCCGTGCCGGCCGGGATGCCAAAGGCGGACGCGATCCCCAGCGCCAACGCGGCCGCATACGCCAGCGCCAGGCTGGCGTGGTCCAGCAACAGCAGTGCTGCCAGCAACAACAGAATGGCGGCGTTCGCATATTTGCTCAGTAGCATCACGCGTCGGGGTGAATAGCGGTCGGCGACGGTGCCGCCCAACAAGATGAGCACGGCGCGCGGAGCGCCCATCAGTGCCACGGCGATGCCCAGGCTGAGGCTATCGCCGGTCAGGCTCAGCACCAGCCAGGGCAGGGCCAGCATGCTGAACTGGTCGCCCAGCATGGAGACCAGGCCGCCGCCCAGCAGCCAGCGGAAGTTGCTATTGCGCAGCAAAGGAGTGTCTATAGCGCTTGGCATGGTCGTCTTGTCCGTGTTTGAGAAGTTGCATAGTAGTTGATATAAGCTTGAGTAGTCAAGTATATTGCCATTGATTGTGGCATCGTAAGCCACGCGGCTGCGTGGGGCGCCGACGCTTGCGCTATCATGGCGGCCATGACTGATACCACTGCCCCCACCCTGTACGAGACCATCGGCGGCGCCCCCGTGCTGCGTGAAATGGTCGACCGCTTTTATGATCTGATGGAACTTGAGCTCGAGTTCGCCGGCATCCGCGTCATGCATCCGCCATCGACGGACGGTTCGCGCGACAAGCTGTATTTTTTCCTGACGGGCTGGATGGGCGGGCCGGATTTGTATATCGAGAAATTCGGCCACCCGCGCCTGCGCGCACGGCACTTGCCCTACGCCATCGGCACCAGCGAGCGCGACCAGTGGCTGCGCGCCATGGCCTGGGCCATGGAAGACACTGGCATCGAAGAGTCCCTGCGCGTGCGCCTGATGGAATCGTTCTATCAGACGGCCGACTGGATGCGCAACAAACCTGACTGACACCCATGAGCCCAATCGAGTTTTACAGCCTGCTGGGCGCTGCCGCCGTCGCCATCGTCCTGTTGATCCTGATACTGCTGCGTCCGCGTGGCGTTGCCGGCGATGGCGCCACCACGCTGGCACTGGTGCAGCAGCACCAGCAGCAAAGCCTGGAACGCATCGACCGCGTCGAACGTGAAGTGCGGCTGCAGTTGCAGGCGTCGGCGCAGGCGACGCGGCAGGACTTGGCTGCCGGCCTGGCGCAATTCCAGGCGGCAACCCTGCAACAGCTCGACAGCCTGCGCACGCAGATGCAGGCGCAGGGGAAAGTCGGGCGCGAAGAGCAGGCGCAAAGCTTGGCGCGCTTTGCCGATAGCACCAACCAGACCCTGGCCCAGCTGACAGAATCGAATGCACAGCGCATGCTGGAAGTGCGCGCCACGCTGGAGAACAAAATCCGCGACTTGCAGGCCGATAATGGCGCGCGCCTGGAAGAGATGCGCAAGACGGTCGACGAAAAACTGCACGCGACCCTGGAAACGCGGCTTTCCGCCTCGTTTCAGCAAGTGTCGGAGCGGCTGGAAAAAGTCCACCAGGGCCTGGGCGAAATGCAGCAGCTGGCGCTGGGTGTGGGCGATCTGAAGCGGGTGCTGACGAATGTGAAGACGCGTGGCACCTGGGGCGAGGTGCAGCTGGAAATGCTGCTGGAGCAGGTACTCACTGTCGACCAATACGCAAAGAACGTGGAAACCGTGCCGGGTAGCGGCGCGCGCGTGGAATTCGCCCTGAAACTGCCGGGCTTGAGCGACGGCGGGCCGCCCGTGTGGATGCCCATCGATGCGAAATTCCCCAAGGAACAGTACGAACGCCTGGTCGAAGCGGCCGAGCGGGCCGATGCGGACGGCGTGGCCGTGGCTGGCCGCGAGCTGGAGCGTGCCGTGCGGGGCGAGGCGAAAACCATCGCCGAGAAATACTTGGCGCCGCCGCAGACCACGGACTTCGCCATCCTCTTCCTGCCCACGGAAGGTTTGTATGCGGAAGTGCTGCGCCGCCCTGGCCTGGCCGATGAATTGCAGCGCGTGCACCGGGTCAGCATCGCCGGGCCATCCACCCTGACGGCCTTGCTCAACAGCCTGCAGATGGGTTTCCGCACGCTGGCGCTGGAAAAGCGCTCGTCAGAAGTATGGCAAGTACTGGGCGCCGTCAAGACGGAGTTCGGCAAGTTTGGCGACGTGCTGTCGCAAACCCGGCTGACCCTGGAAAAGGCAGCGAAAAACATCGAAAGCGCGGAAGTGCGCAGCCGGCAGATGGCGCGCAAGCTGAAATCCGTGGAAGCCTTGCCGGGCGAGGCTGCCGCCTTGCTGCTGGGAGCGGCAGATGCCGGCTCGCCCGGTGACGGCGAGTAGGATTGTCGTTCAGGCCACCGGCGCTTGCCGGCGGCGCAGCGAGGCATAGACGATCAGCGCCAGTCCTGCCAACAGCATGGCCCAGGTTTGCGGCTCGGGCACGGCCGGCAAGACATTCGGGCCGATGGGCGGCAGCGTCGGCAGGATCACGGTGGGCGGCACGATGATGCTGCTTCCCTGGCCGGGCGGCAGACCGCCGCCACCGCCGCCGCCGCCCATGCCGGCCGGTGGTGTGATGCCGCCGACGGTACGGACATAATCGAAGGGCAGGAAAGGAATGCTGGCCACCTCGGGCGGCATGGCGCCACCCGTGAAAGAACCGCCGCGCAAGGCGTCGGGATTATCGATCAGGGGCACGCCTGCCGCTTCCGGGGCGGCGGGCACGGCGGCAACGGGTGCGCCACCGCCGGGAGCTGCACCGCCTGCTGCCGGCGGCGCCGATGCGGGCGCCTGCGCGATGCGGCTGACATTGCGGCAGATCGTCGGCACGAGGATGCATTGTCCCTGCACGCAGTAGACGAGTCCCCGTTCCTGCATCTGTTCGCTCCAGCCCGAACGCGTCACATTGCGGCAAACGCGGCCTGGCCCGAAATGCATGTTGCTGATGCGCGCCTGGTAATTGCCTTTGCCGCGGATGGCGTCGCGGCTGATCACGACGATTTCATCGTACTGGCGCGCGCGCATGCGCGTCTTCAATTCTTCGCGCACCTGCGGCGCGATGTCCGTATAGCGATCCACGGCAGCCACCACATCGCCCATGAACGGGTCGGCACCGGGGCGGTTCCAGCTGCAGTGTTCCAGCACGTCGGCCCGAGGGATCCCTTTGGCATAGGCGGGCAGCGGCGCCAGGGACAACATGCCAAGCAGGCAAGCCGCTCCCAGCATGCTGGCACGCGCGATCCATGAGCTGTGTTTCATTGATAGTTTCCCGGTGAAAACAATATAGAAATTATATTTTGTATGAATTCAGATGTTATCACCAAAGAAACTGTAGTATCAACAAATAAATAAAATAATTGCAATTTGTGTTGTGTTTATTGATATGTTGCTTAAAGAGATGATTAATATTTTTATCTCGATAATCGAACGGCTGCAGCGCAGGGGAGATGATTGCGAAAGGGAAATGCGATCGGCCCGCGCAGGGCGGGCCGGTTGTGAGGGCAGCGGGGTTTTGAAGGATGCGCCGCCAGCAGGCGGCGGTGAAACGATCTAGATGCGGCCCGGGCAGGCTTGCGTATCGAAGGCGGGATAGCCGATGGCGGGCAGCTTGTGCAGCCACTTGCGCATCAAGCTGCGCGCGCCTTGCGTATCGTACTGTCGCCCCTGCTGCAAATCTGCGGCGAGCGTATCTAGTTCTGCACAGATGGATTGCTTGCCGGCCTGGGCCGCCAGCAGGGAGGCCAGCAGTTCTGGCAGTACGACCGCCGCCGGCGCCGCCTGGCGCGTGGCGCGGTAGTGCTGCCAGTAGCGCTCGGCGGCATCGCCATCAAAGCTGGGGACGAAGCCGAAGGTGGCGTCATCGCGGTGCAAGCGGTAGACAGTGGGAAAGTAATGGGAGCCCGTCAGTTCGCCGGGGAATAGGTCGCGCCGCAGGACGTCGATGGCCAGCGACCCGTTGCGCTCCACGCGCACGGGACTGGGCGAGTCGTACTGGTCCACGCTCACCATGGCTGGTGAGTTGCCTTGCATGAAGATGATTTTCTGCGTGTAATGGCGCCCGCCCAGGTGGCCGCACAGGGCCACGAAGCGATCGTTGATGGCGGTGACGGCCGCAACGTCGCCGCAGTCGGGCCGCAAAGGCGTGTTTTCCTGCCACACGAGCGCCTGGTCGCTGGTGCGCACGAGGCGGATGCTGCCCACGGTTTCGCCGTGCAAGTCACCGTTTGCATCCTCGATGCGCTCATCGAAGCGCACCGTGTAGCCATTGCTGTGGACTTCGCCGGCGTACGCCGTCATGCCCTTTAGCAGTGCCAGTGCCAGTATCAGTTTCAGTTGCAGTTGCAGTTTCATATTAGTCCATGGAATAGCACGATATCGACCAGATCGCCGGCTGCCACGTGGCCTTGCGCTTCATGCAGCACGATCATGCAATTGGCTTGCGTCATCGAGCGCAGGATGCCGGAGCCTTGCGCACCCGTCACGCGCACGTGCTGGCGGCCGTCCGCGCCGCGTTCGACGATGCCGCGCTGGTATTCCGTGCGGCCGCGCTTCTTGCGGATAGTCGCTTGCGCCGCCACTTGCAGCAGCGGCAGGCTGGCCGTGTCCGCATCTGCGCCCATCAGGCGCAGCAAGGTCGGGCGGGCGAGGAAGTAAAACGCCGCCATCACGGCCACCGGGTTGCCGGGTAATCCCAGCAGCAAGGCCGAGTCGCCCTCGCTGGAAATCTGGCCAAAGGCCATGGGGCGGCCCGGGCGCATGTTGATTTGCCAGAAGGCGACGTCACCCAGGCGCGCCAGGATGTCGCGTGTAAAATCGGCTGCGCCGCTGGAGACGCCGCCCGAGGTGATGATGACATCAGCCGTGGCGCAGGCGCCGCGCAGGGCCGCTTCCAGCGCTTGCGGCTGATCCTTGACGATGCCCATGTCGAGCACCTCGCAGCCCAGGCGCGTCAACATGCCCAGCAGGGTGTAGCGGTTGCTGTCGTAGATGCAGCCCGCGGCAAGCGGCTCGCCGATCGAGCGCAATTCGTCGCCGGTGGAAAAGAAAGCCACGCGAAGGCGGCGGCGCACGGGCACGGTGGCGATACCCAGTGAGGCGAGTAAGCCCAGTTCGGCCGGTCCGAGTATCTTGCCTTGCAGCAGCGCAGGCTGGCCTTGCATCAAGTCTTCACCCATGAAACGGCGGTTGTCGCCGGGGCGGATACAGTCCGGTGCGATGCTGATGTGCAGTTCGCCGGCCTGTTGCACCAGTTCCTGCGGCACCACGCTGTCGCAGCCGTCCGGCATGACGGCGCCCGTCATGATGCGCGCGCATTGCCCGCGCCGCACGGTGACCGTGCCGGGACGGCCAGCCAGGATGGTGTCGACCACGGTCAGGGTCACGGGCGTGTCGCCACCGAGGTCTGCCCCGTGCAGAGCATAGCCATCCATGGCCGAATTATCGTGCGCAGGCACGCTGATGGGCGAGATGATGTCGGCCGCCAGGATGCGCTCGAACGCTTGCGGCAGCGGTAATTGCTCGCTCTCGGCGACGGGCGCGACGCTGTCGGCCAGGATGGCTTGCGCCATCGGCACGGACAGGCCTTGCGCCTGCAGGGCGGCCAGCTCGTCCGGGGTATTGATGTTGCCGAACGCACCATGGTTCTGGAAGAGCACTTCGGTCAATTTTAAGTGACCGTGCCAGGTGCGCATGCGGCGTTCGCCTGCGGCCAGGTAGGTGTCCAGCTGGGGCAGGGCCGATGTTTTCACCAAGCAAAAAACGGGATGCGGACGGCGCACCGTCGATCCCGTCACCGCATCGATTTCCTCGGTGACGGCGATGGCCAGGTCGGCATTGTCCTGCATCAAACCGGTCGCCAAGCGCGCTGCCAGGTCGGGCGGCAGCAGGGGCGAGTCGCACGGCACCGTGAGCAGGTAGGGCGTGGTGGCGTGCTGCATGCCGCTGTGCAAGCCGGCCAGCGGACCCAGCTGGCCCGGCAGCACGTCCGGCCACACTGGCAGACCGAAGCGCGCGTAGTCGCCGGCCTCTGCGTGAACACTGATGGCCAGCCGGCCCACTTGCGGCGCCAGGCGCTGCAGCACGTGGCGCGCAAGGGGCTGGCCATGCAGGAGCAGCATGCCCTTGTCGCGCTGGCCCATGCGGGTGCCGAGGCCGCCGGCCAGGATCAGGCCGGTAATGTCGTGTTTGTTGATCATGAGAGGCGAAAATATGGATACATGCGCCATGGTAGCAGCGGCGGGCCTGTGCCGCGCCTGATTCAGCCGCCGATATACGACATTTCCACTTTCTTTTTACCGTGCTCAAGTGCGCCGCCCGACAAATCTGTCTGGCTGGTGCGCAATTGCGAATAGCGGTCGCCGCGGCCGCGCCACAACTGCGCCACGACCGAGGAAATTTCCGCGTCGCTGTGGCCGCCGCGCAGCAGGCCGCGCAAGTCGTGGCCGCTGCTGGCGAACAAACACGTGTACAGCTTGCCCTCGGTCGATAGGCGGGCGCGGCTGCAGTCGGCGCAGAACGCTTGCGTGACGCTGGAAATGAGGCCGATTTCGCCGCCGCCATCTGCATGGCGCCAGCGCGCCGCCGTCTCTCCCGTATAGTTGGGGTCGATGGGCAGCAAGGGCATGTGCGAGGCGATGCGCCGCACCACTTCGGCCGAAGGGATGACTTCTTGCAAGTTCCAGCCGTTCGAGGCGCCCACGTCCATGTATTCGATGAAGCGCAAGATGTATGGCGTGCCTTTGAAGTGGCGCGCCATGGGCACGATTTCCTGCTCGTTCATGCCGGCCTTGACGACCATGTTGATCTTGATGGGCCCCAGGCCCGCCGCGTGTGCTGCATCGATGCCGTGCAGCACGTCGGCCACGGCGAAATCGACATCATTCATGCGCTTGAAGGTGGCGTCGTCGAGCGAGTCGAGCGACACGGTGACGCGGTTCAGGCCCGCATCCTTGAGCACTTGTGCCTTTCTGGCGAGCAAGGAACCGTTGGTCGTCAGGGTCAGGTCCAGCGGCTGGCCCGATGGCGTGCGCAGTTCTGCCAGCATGGCGATGAGCTTTTCGATATTCTTGCGCAGCAGCGGTTCGCCACCCGTCAGGCGGATCTTTTCCACGCCGTGCGCGACGAACAGGCGCGCGATGCGCGTGATTTCCTCGAACGACAGCAAATCCGTGTGCGGCAAATACACGTGATTCTTGTCGAACACGTCCTTCGGCATGCAATATACGCAACGGAAATTACAGCGGTCGGTAATCGAGATGCGCAAGTCGTGCAGGGGCCGGCCCAGGCTGTCGGTCACGTTGCCGCTGGGACTTTCCAGTTGCGCGGGGATCAGCAAAGCCCCATTGCGGGCCTCGGCGAGGTAGATAATCTTGTCAGCCATAAAAATGATGCCAGTTACTAGTTACGTTAGGTCGTTCAAGGCAGATACGATAGCACGAGGCCGAAGATGGCACAGGCGAGCAGCAATTTGATGGTGCCCATTTGAAACTTGATCAGCGCCACGCCGACCGCCAGCGCGATGGCGATGGCCAGCCAGTCCCAGTGCGGCAGCGGGTTTGCTTGCCAGAAGACATGGCGGCCAAAGAACAGGGCCAGGCTGGCGATGACGCCTACCACGGCCGCCGAGATGGCCGTCAAGGGCGCGCTCAGGCGCAGGTTGCCGCGCG
This sequence comes from Janthinobacterium algoris, assembly GCF_051380935.1. Lineage (NCBI taxonomy): Bacteria > Pseudomonadati > Pseudomonadota > Betaproteobacteria > Burkholderiales > Oxalobacteraceae > Janthinobacterium > Janthinobacterium algoris. The sequence continues at coordinate 271,664 of NZ_JBNYXZ010000001.1, forward strand.
ACGCTTCCACCAGCGGCGCGCCGGCCAGGATGAAGATGAACGAGGGCAGGAAGGTGAACCAGCTGGCGACGAGCGCGCCGCACACGCCCGCCAGCCACAGGTGTTCACCCGCCAAGGCATGGCTCCAGCCGCCGACAAAACCGATGAAGGCGACGATCATGATCAGGGGGCCGGGCGTGGTTTCGCCCAGCGCCAGACCATCCATCATCTGCGCGCTGCTGATCCAGTGGTAGTGGTCGACGGCGCCCTGCACCAGGTAGGGCAGCACGGCATACGCGCCGCCGAACGTGAGCAGGGCCGCCTTGCTGAAAAACATGCCCATCTGCGCCAGTGGCTGGTCCGCGCCGCCCGCCAGCGCCAGGCCCAGCCAGGCGAGGAAGGCCAGGGCCAGGCCCAGCGCGCAGGTGGCCAGCAGGCGCGGCCATTTGAGCTGCGCGTGGTCTGGCGTGGGCGTGTCGTCATCGATCAGGGCGGCGCCATAGCGGGCCGCGCCGCCATGCGGCGTGCCGCCGGCATGAAAGTGGGCCGGCAGCCAGTGGCCGCCGGCCATGCCCAGCAGGGCAGCGGCGAGCACGATCAGTGGAAATGGCAGCTGTAGCATGGCGATGGCGACAAATGCGCCCGCCGCGATGGCGATCAGGGCGGGACTGCGCAAGGTGCGCCGGCCCAGTCGCCAGGCGGCCGCCACTACGATGGCGACGACGGCCGGCTTGATGCCGTACAAGATGGCGGCGATGGCGCCCATGTGGCCATACGCCATGTAGAGCCAGGACAGGACGATCAGCAGCAGCAGCGAGGGCAGCAGAAATAGCAGGCCCGCCACCAGCGCGCCGCGCGTGCGGTGCATCAGCCAGCCGATGTAGATGGCCAGCTGGGTCGCTTCCGGCCCCGGCAGCAGCATGCAGTAATTGAGGGCATGCAGGAAACGCTGCTCGGAAATCCAGCGCCGCTTTTCCACCAATTCCGCATGCATCATGGCGATTTGCCCGGCCGGGCCGCCAAAGCTGACGCAGCCCAGCTTGAGCCAGTACCAGAAGGCGCTGCGCAGGCTGACGGAGGCGGGACGGGGAAGGTTGGCGTTCTCGTGCATGGCGGCTAGCTGGCAAAGATGTGGACGTAAAAAAGGGGAAGCCTGAGCTTCCCCTTTCATCGTTGGCGGCTGGGCGAACCCGGCGCGCTTATGGACGTTGCGTGTTGACCTGGATCAACGGCTCATCCGATTGCGGCGGCAATGGCTTGCGTTCGCGCGGCTTGCGTACCGGGGCCACGGCCTTGGCCGCCGCTTCCTGCGCCAGGCGCAGTTTTTCCGGATCGGTGGCAGCCAGGGTCAGGCCGGCTGAACCGAGCACTGCGTTCAAGTCCAGCGGCGCGGGCACCGGCGCTGGAGCCGGTGCGGAAGCCGGTACAGGAGCTACGACAGGCGCCGGAGCAGGCGCAGGAGCAGGGGCGGGAGCAACTTCGACCACCACCGGAGCGGCTTCCACCACGGCAGGCGCCGCTTCAGTCACTGGCGCTGGTGCTTCCTCGATCACGGCGATGGCTTCGACCAGCGGTGCAGCTTCCACCACTGGCAAGGCTTCGAAGATGACTTCCGCTGGCGCAGGCGCAGGCGCTGGTGCAGCTTCCGCTTTCTCGGCAAAGCTGTACTCGGCAGCTGGTGCCGGTTCGGCAGCGGCTGGTTCAGCTTGCGCTGCAGCCGCTTCGACCGGGGCTGCCGGTACGATCACTTCAGCAACTGGCGCGGCTTCAGCGGCAGGAGCGGCTTCTTCGACCTTGGCGATGTCCACGACCCTGGCCACTTCGACCACTTCCACGACCGCAGCTTCCACCGGCGCGGTAGCGACGGCTACGACAGCGGCGGCGGCCACGACGGCTACTGGCGCCGCATCGGCAACGACCGCAGCGGCAGTTTCCGGCGCCGGAGCGACCGTAAAGCTGATTACGGGCGCGTCCTGGCCTTCGTTGTCGCCATTTGCCGATTCGATCAGTTCGCCAGTTTCGCGGTCACGGCGGTTGCGGTTGCGGCCACCACGACGACGGCGGCGGCGCGGTTCTTCGCCTTCCACGTCGTTTTCCGTCTCTTCGCCTTCAGGACCGGCATTTGCCGGCGCTTTCAGCAAGCTCATTGGTGCTGCATCAGCGTCCGGACCTGCCGATGGCACGACCACGTTGACGGCACTGGCGGTAGCGCCAACCAGGGCCAGTTCATCCGCTTTCACTTCAGCAACAATAGCCTTGTCGGCGCGTGGTTCACGCCCTTCGCGAGGCTGGCGTGGCGGACGTTCGGCGCGTTCCGGGCGTTCTGCGCGTTCAGGACGCTCGGCGCGCTCAGGACGTTCACCGCGTTCGCGTGGTGCCGCCGTTGCATCGCCGGCTTCACGCGGTTCGCGTGGCGGACGCGGTGGGCGTGGCGGACGGGCCGCTTTTTCCAGTGCTTCCGCTTCTTTCGCTGCATCGTCCAGGGCCGGACGGCCCTGGCCTGGTTCGCGTTCTTCGCGGCCAGGCTTGCCGTTGCGGCCGCGGCCACGCGGACCACGGCTGTTGCGGTCGCCGCGGTCGGCGCCGGCCGGTTTGGCTGGTGCGACAGGGGCGGGCGCTGGCGTCACCGGTGCCGGGGCGCCGGTGAAGAAGCTGATGATCTTGGCGATCAGGCCCTGTGGTGCGGCAGGCGCGGCCACCGGAGCCGGTTTCGCTTCGACAGGCTTGCGTTCGACCAGCGGTGCCGGCTGGTCAGGCGTGATCGTCTTGACGACGGCTTCCTGGCGCGGCTTGGCTTCTTCCTTCTGGCGCTTGCTGTAAGCCATGTCGGTTTCAGCGCTTTCCGCCAGGTTGTAGCTGGCCTGGCTGTCTTCCAGACGCGGATCGTCGTGCTTGATGCGTTCCAGTTTGTAATGCGGCGTTTCCAGATGCTTGTTCGGGATCAGGATCACGGCGATGCGGTGGCGGTTTTCGATTTTCAGCACTTCGCCGCGCTTTTCGTTCAGCAGGAAGGCGCCCACATCGACGGGCACTTGCACGTGGATGGTGGCCGAGTTTTCCTTCATCGCCTCTTCCTGGATGATGCGCAGCACCTGCAGGGCGGACGATTCGGTATCGCGGATGTGGCCGGTGCCGGAGCAGCGCGGGCACGTTACGTGCGAACCTTCGGACAGGGAAGGGCGCAGGCGCTGGCGCGACAGTTCCATCAGGCCGAAGCGGGAAATCTTGCCCATTTGTACACGGGCACGGTCATGGTGCAGCGCATCTTTCAAGCGCTGTTCCACTTCGCGCTGATTTTTTGCCACTTCCATGTCGATGAAGTCGATGACGATCAAGCCACCCAAGTCGCGCAGGCGCAGCTGGCGGGCCACTTCTTCGGCCGCTTCGCAGTTGGTGTTGAAGGCGGTCGTCTCGATGTCGGCGCCACGCGTGGCGCGGGCCGAGTTGACGTCGACGGAGACCAGCGCTTCGGTATGGTCGATCACGATGGCGCCGCCCGATGGCAGTGGCACGGTGCGGCTGTACGCCGTTTCAATCTGGTGTTCGATCTGGAAGCGCGAGAACAGCGGCACGTCGTCGCTGTAGCGTTTTACGCGGTGCACCATGTCGGGCATCACGTGGCTCATGAACTGGTGCGCCTGGTCGTAGATCTCGTCGGTGTCGATCAGGATCTCGCCGATGTCGGGCTGGAAGTAGTCGCGGATGGCGCGGATGACGAGCGACGATTCCTGGTAGATCAGGAATGCGCCATTGGCCGACTTGCCGGCGCCTTCGATGGCGCGCCACAGTTGCATCAGGTAATTCAAGTCCCACTGCAGTTCATCGACGTTGCGGCCGATGCCGGCGGTGCGGGCAATGACGGACATGCCAGCAGGCAAGTCCAATTTATCCATGGTTTCGCGCAATTCCTGGCGCTCTTCACCTTCCACGCGGCGCGATACGCCACCGCCACGCGGATTGTTCGGCATCAATACCAGGTAACGGCCGGCCAGCGAAACGAAGGAGGTCAGGGCAGCGCCCTTGTTGCCGCGCTCTTCCTTTTCGACCTGGACCATGATTTCCTGGCCTTCGCGCAGCGCTTCCTTGACGGAAGCGTTACGCACATCGACGCCTTCGCGGAAATACGTGCGGGCAACTTCCTTGAAAGGCAGGAAGCCGTGGCGGTCTTCGCCATAGCTGACGAAGCACGCTTCGAGCGAAGGCTCGATGCGCGTGATCACGCCCTTGTAGATGTTGGATTTGCGCTGTTCGCGCCCGGCTGTCTCGATATCGATGTCGATCAGTTTTTGTCCGTCGACAATCGCTACGCGCAGTTCTTCTTGCTGCGTGGCATTAAACAACATGCGTTTCATTTTTATAACTCCGCGACCCGTAGGCCATCTCAAAGCCGCTTCCGGGGAAGCGGCGAAAGTACAGGGATATATGCGAGAACGGGAGTGTTGGCGGGGGAAATGCCTTAGCGTGCGGAGCAACAACGCGTACGAGGTATACGTTACGGCCGCAACAGGCGCGGTGAGGTCAATCGTCATGCCGAGTGCACAGGACACCTGCAACTCATCTGAAACAGCCCGAATGAGAATGAACTATATCGGGGGCAGAGAATGCAAGTGGTCAGCAAATTCAGAGCCAAATCGTCAGCCGGCTCATTACAGGGATCGCGATGGCGAGGCTTGGCCTCAGCCTATTCATCGACAACCTCAGGTGGCCGCATACGGGGTTTGGCGAAAACGGCAAGCGTTATCAACTTCATCAACCCGCGAGCCCGACTCGATAAGTCGCGCTAACGGGTACTTATCCTTATAATCCCACACTCACTTCAGCATCTCCACGCGTTATCCGATTACAACTACGGTGCAACCTTGATTCGCGCAGGGATGGTGCATATACATTTTTTTCCACCGAATTTGCAATTTGGCGAGGCCGGTGGAGACGCCCCTGTGTAAAATGTGCTTTTATTCTTACACTCGCAGCAGCCAGGGCCGCAGCAAAAACAATTATATATTCAAAATGAAGGACTTAGAGAGATTTCTGGGAAGACATAGTAAATGAAGAGTCAAAATGATGTTGTTCCCCCTTCAACACCCCCGGTTCAGCCGCAAGCCCAATTCGTAACGATCGCCGAGGAAGAAGCAGGCCAGCGCATCGACAACTACTTATTAAGAGTGTGCAAGGGAGTGCCTAAAAGCCACATCTACCGGATCTTGCGATCAGGAGAAGTGCGGGTTAATAAAGGCCGTATCGATCAGCTGTACCGTCTCGCCGCCGGCGACGTGGTGCGCATTCCACCCGTGCGCGTGGCCGAAAAGGCCCCCACGGGCGCGCCGGCCGCCGAATTCAAGATCATCTTTGAAGATGCGCAACTGCTCGTCATCGACAAGCCGGCCGGCGTGGCCGTGCATGGCGGCTCTGGCGTCTCGTTCGGCGTGATCGAGCAATTGCGCGCCTCGCGCCCCGACGCCAAGTTCCTGGAACTGGTGCACCGCCTGGACCGCGACACGTCCGGCTTGTTGTTGCTGGCAAAGAAACGTACCGCATTGACGAATTTGCACGAGCAGATGCGCGACGGCGTCACCGACAAGCGCTACCTGGTGCTGGTGGCGGGCGACTGGAAGAATGCGCGCCAGCATATCAAGCTGCCGTTGCATAAATATACGACGGCCGAAGGCGAGCGCCGGGTGGCCGTGCAGGCTGATGGCCTGGCGTCGCACACGGTGTTTTCACTGTTGCATAAATATCACAACTTCGCCTTGCTGGAAGCGGAATTGAAGACGGGACGCACGCACCAGATCCGCGTGCACCTGTCCTCCTCCGGTTTCGCCATCGCCGGCGACGATAAATATGGCGACTTTGCCCTCAACCGTGCCCTCTTGAAAGCCGACAGCACGCGCGGCGCCCTGAAGCGCATGTTCCTGCACGCCCATCAGATCACGTTTACGCACCCGGAGACGGGCAAGAGTATGACCCTGAACGCGCCGCTGGCAGCCGAATGCGAGCGTTTCTTGGTAAGCTTGGGCAAACCATTGGCCGTTGCTGCACGATAAGTATTCACCGCGTGCGCGCGACACTACTCACAAGGTAGCCAGTCGCCATCATTCATTCTCAAGGAGTCGGCGGCTTTGCCGTCGGGAAACATGGCAAGAAAGCAATTTGATCTGATCGTCTTTGATTGGGACGGTACCCTGATAGACAGTACCTCGACCATCGTCAAGTGCATCCAGGCGTCGGCCAAAGACCTGGGCTTGCCAATTCCCACCGAGTTGCTGGCCTCGCATGTGATCGGCCTGGGCTTGCAGGAAGCCATGCAGCTGGTGATGCCCGATGTCGAGCCGAAATACCATGCGCGCATGGCCGAGCGCTACCGTTATCACTATCTGTCGCGCGACCATGAGTTGACCCTGTTTCCTGGAGTGCAAGAAATGCTGCAGGACTTGTCGCAGCAAGCGTACTTTCTTGCCGTCGCCACGGGCAAGAGCCGTGTCGGCCTGAACCGCTCCTTGAATGCCGTCAAGCTGCTGTCGCTGTTCGATGCGACGCGCTGCGCCGATGAAACGTTTTCCAAGCCCCATCCGGCCATGCTGCAAGAGCTGACGCGCGAACTGGGTCAGGATATGCGCCGCACCGTGATGATTGGCGATACCAGTCATGATTTGTTGATGGCAAGCAATGCAGGCGCGGCCGGTATTGCCGTAGAGTATGGGGCACATCCTGTGGAGCAATTGCAGGCTTGCCAGCCCCTGTATTCGGCCGCCACGGTGGCTGAGCTGCACCAATGGCTGAGCGAGCACGCATGATGAGCGATGTTGTCGACGTTTTCATTTGTGCCGCCGATGCGGTGGCCGATGGCGGCAAGGGCGTGCGCTTTCCCGTCTCGGCCGGTGGCGAAGCGACCACGGGCTTTGTCGTGCGCCACGGCGGTAAGGCGTATGGCTACCTGAACCGCTGCGCCCACGTGCCGATCGAACTGGACTGGGCCGAGGGCGAGTTTTTCGAGTCCAGCGGCTTGTATCTGATGTGTTCGACGCATGGCGCCATCTATGTGCCGGAGAGCGGCCTGTGCGCGGGCGGTCCCTGCAAGGGTGGCCGCTTGCGCCCGATTCCCGTGACCGAGCGCGATGGCCAGCTGTACTGGCAACCCGATGAGTATGTCCAGCCGCTGCCAGCCTGAAGCCGGGTTTAGGCCTTCTGTAATTTAAGCAAAGTGAACCATGAGCGATAACACGAATGACAAGCTGGACAGCAGCGCGCCAGCCGCCGGCCACGGCGCCCCTGCGGGGAACTGGGAGCGCGACGTACTGGAAAAGCTGGTATTTGCCACTTTGCAAGAGCAACGCGCGCACCGCCGCTGGAGCATCTTTTTCAAGGTCTTCGGCCTGTTGATCGTGCTGTTCGCCCTGTGGGTGTTTTATGACTACAACACGGCCGACGACAGCGAAACCCTGGGCCGCCACACGGCCCTGATCGATATCAGCGGCGCCATCGAGTCCGAAGGCAGCGGCTCGGCCGCCGTCGTCATCCCCGCGCTGGACAAGGCCTTTTCCGATGCCGGTTCCGTGGCCGTGGTGCTGCATATTAATAGTCCGGGCGGCAGTCCCGTGCAGGCCGGCATGATCGTCGACGAGATGCAGCGCCTGCGCAAGGGCTATCCGGATAAGCCTTTATATGTGGTGGTCGATGAAATGTGCGCCTCGGGCGGCTATTACATCGCCGCCGCCGCCGACCGCATCTATGTCAACAAGGCCAGCGTGGTCGGTTCCATCGGCGTGCTGATGGACGGCTTCGGCTTTACGGGCGTGATGGAAAAGGTGGGCGTCGAGCGCCGTTTGCTGACGGCGGGCGAGAACAAGGGGTTCATGGACCCGTTCAGCCCCCTGAGCGAAAAACACAAGGCGTATGCGCAAGGCATGCTCAATGAAATCCACCAGCAATTCATCGACGTGGTGCGCACGGGACGGGGCAAGCGCCTGAAGGAAACGCCGGACACGTTCTCCGGCTTGTACTGGACCGGCGCGAAAGCCGTGGAAATGGGCCTGGCCGATGATTTCGGCACGGTCGACAGCGTGGCGCGCGACGTCGTCAAGGCGGAAGACATCGTCGACTACACGCAGCATGAAGGCTTGCCGGAACGGGTGCTGAAGAAATTTGGCGCCGCCATGGGCGCCGGTGCCATGAAGGCAGCCGTGCAGCAGTCACAACCGGCATTGCGTTGAGGACATCACTCTTGGCAGGCGGGCAAGCCAGTCGAGAATGATTTTCAATAAGGTGGTATTTTGGCTTGAAAAACGGGCTGCTTGGGCTATATTGAAAACGTAGTTCTTTTCAAGGAGGGGCGATATATCAACTATGTTGTCAGTACTAACTTGATTGGTAGGTCTTGGAACTACTCGCCGCATCGCAGATGTGGTTTTGAGTGAATTTACATTCCTCACTAAAGTCCCGCTGGGGCTTGGGAACGGCGGCGCAATGCCGCCGTTTCCTTTTGTGCGTCGTTCGTGCTGGATGTGCTGGCGTGAATCGACATTGTTGCGTTGTCTGGGCGAGCTGGCAAGGTAGGCATGCGAGGGCGGGGCATGGCTGGTTCGATGGCGGCGCTCAGGCGGCGCAGCCGTTGCAATGGGCGGGCAGGGTCGGGGTGGCTGCTTGCCGGGCCGGCGCCGTTGCTGTGCTGCCGGTATCGGGCGGCGTGTCCGCCGTGGCGGGTGCGCTGACGTTGTCGATTGCTACATCTGCATCTGCATCTGCATCTGCATCCGCGTGCGCAAAGCCGCCCTGTTCCAGCCAGCACATGAAATGGCATTGCGCCTCTGCATGCCAGTGCGTCTGGCGCGCTGGCGCTGGCGGCGCGTCCGCATCCTGCGGCACAGGGGCGTTGCTCCAGCGCGCCACGCCGAGTTTGACCTTGTGCATGGCCGCCTGTTCCGCGGCGATACGCTGGCGCATGTCGGCGATGCTGCCTTGTAAGGCGATGGTATCGGTATGCTTCATACGATGTCCTTATGAGGGGTGGCGACTGCCACAATTCCTAAAGTACATTAGGCGGATTCCTAATGAAGTTTCAGTCTATCAATGCGATATTCCGAGCGCTTGATATATCTCAAAGGAATTGGCCATTTATATCGAAATCTCACCTTGTGCTTCGCCATATCTGTGCCTGCGCAAGGCTGGCGCGCGTTCCACCGCCAGGCGCAGGCGGCGCGCGCCGCCGCTTCACGCTGCCAGCCGCTTCTGGTAAAGTCACGCCCATGAGTAAATTATCCCTAGACCGCATCCTGCAATCGCAGGGTTTTGGCACCCGCAAATATTGTCGCTCCCTCATCGAGGATGGCGATGTCGTCATCGATGGCGTCACCCAGACCAATTACCGCACCACCGTCGAGACCGAAGGCCTGGTGCTGCACGTGTTCGACGAAGAGTGGGTGGTCCGTGAGCACCTGTATCTGGCGCTGAACAAGCCCGCCAACTTCGAATGCTCGCGCAAGCCCAGTCATCACCCTGGCGTGCTGACCCTGCTGCCGGAACAGTTCACCTGGCGTGAAGTCCAGCCCGTCGGCCGGCTCGACCACGATACGACCGGCATGCTGCTGATGTCAGACGATGGCCCCTTTATCCATGCACAATCGTCACCGAAGCGTCACGTTCCAAAGATTTACCAGGCTACCACGCAAGAGCCCGTGACCGATGAACTGGTAGTGCAGCTATTGGCTGGCGTGCAATTGCACGATGAGCCGGCCCCGTTGGCCGCCCTGGTCTGCGTCCAGCGCGGAGAATTCCAGCTGGAAATCGTGCTCGAGCAAGGCAAATACCACCAGGTTAAGCGCATGCTGGCCGCCGCCGGCAACCATTGCAGCGCGCTGCACCGTTCCGCCATCGGTAGCCTGACGCTGGAATCGCTGGGCATTGCCGAAGGCGAGTGGTGCTATCTGACGCCCGAGCAAATCGCGCTGCTGGCGTAAATCCCTCCTGACCGCCAAAGCCGGGAATGTCCCGGCTTTTTGGCGTCTTTAGTCCCTAATTGCCTGCATTTGACGAAGTTTCCCGCATATGAAATTAGCTACCCTGAAGGATGGCACGCGCGACGGCCAGTTGGCTGTCGTCTCGCGCGACTTGAAAACTGCGCATCTGGCCGATGGCATCGCCTCGACCCTGCAAAAGGCGCTCGACGACTGGAGTTTCATCGCGCCCCAGCTGGACTTGCTGTACCAGACCATCAATAACGGCCGCGGTCATCGCGCCTTCGAGTTCGATGCGGCCAACTGCATGGCACCCTTGCCGCGCAGCAGTTTGCGCGTGGCTGGCGCCGCGTACCTGCAGCAGATCGAGCGGGCCTGCAAGGCGGCGGGCGGCGAGGCGCCCGCCAACTTGCGCGAGGCGCCGCGCCTGTACCAGGGCGCCAGCGACGATTTCCTCGGCGCCCACGACGACATCAGCCTGGCGCACGAGCAGTGGGGCATCGATTACGAGGCAGGCATCGCCGCCATCATGGACGACGTGGCCATGGGCTCGACGCCGGACCAGGCGCACCTGAACATCAAGCTCTTGATGCTGGTCAACGACATTACCCTGCGCAAGCTGGCGCCCGACGAGCAATCCAGTGGCTACGGCTTCCTGCAGGCGAAACCGGCCATGGCATGCTCTCCTGTGGCCATCACGCCCGACGAGCTGGGCGATGCATGGCGTGGCGGCAAGGTGCATTACGCCCTGCGTTGCAGCCTGAACGGCAAATTGACGGGCCAGCCCCACGCGGGCGCTGACATGGCGTTTAATTATCCGCAATTGCTTGCCCATCTGTGCCAGACGCGCAACGCGCGCGCCGGCAGCGTGCTGAGTGCGGGCGGCGTCGCCAACAAGGAAGTCAAGAAGGGGTTTTCCAGTATCGTTGAGCGACGTAACCAGGAGATGATCGCCGATGGCGTCGCCAGTACGCCCTATTTGCTGTTCGGTGATGTTGTTCGGTTGGAAATGCTGGGTGATGACGGCAAGTCGCTGTTTGGTGCGATAGAGCAAACGTTGAAACAGGCCGAGACGCGCAAGTCGCGTTAAGGTTACTTGAGAGCAAAGGAAAAGCAGGGGATTAGCCCTCCTTTTCCCTTGATGGCGTTGCGGTCATTGAACCGATAATGCGTCATGCCCAGTCCGTATTGCGCCTAACCAGGCAGCAGGACTTCACCGGAGTTGATTGATGTCGGAAGACAGCGACGCAGAAAAGACCGAAGCCGCGTCACCGAAGCGCCTCGAGCAGGCGCGTGAGGAAGGCGATGTTCCGCGATCGCGTGAAGTGGCAACGTTTACGGTGCTGATGGCGTCCGGCTGCTGTCTGTGGTTTGCCGGCGACGCCATCGTGCGGCGGCTGACGGCCGTCATGGTGTCGGGCTTGACCCTGGACCGGGAGCAAATCCTCAATCCCGACGCGATGATGTTGCGCATTGGCTACGACGTGGGCTCGGTCTTGCTGACTTGCCTGCCATACGCGCTGGCCATCATGCTCGTCGCCCTGGCGTCGCCCGTGCTGGTGGGCGGCTGGCTGTTCAGTTCCAAGGCGTTTACCCCCAATTTTGGCAAGCTCAACCCGATTCGCGGCCTGGGCAATATGTTTTCGAAGAATGCGCTGGTGGAATTGCTCAAGGCCGTCGCCAAGACCATCGTCGTCGGCGTCGTCGCCTGGATGGTGATGCAGCACCAGAAAGACGCCGTGCTGGGCCTGTCCGTCGAATCCTTGCGCGCCGGTTCGGCCCATTTGATCAGCCTGCTGATCACGGCCTTTTTGATGATCGTGGGCGCATTGGGCTTGATCGCCGCCATCGACGGCCCGTACCAGATGTGGCACTACGCCAACAAGATGAAAATGTCCTTGCAGGAAGTCAAGCAAGAGTCGAAGGAATCGGACGGCAATCCGCAGATCAAGGCAAAAATTCGCCAGATGCAGCATGAAATGTCGCGCCGCCGCATGATGGCCGACGTGCCGACGGCCGACGTGGTGGTGACCAATCCTACCCACTACGCGGTGGCTTTGAAGTATGGCGAGAATTCGCGCGGCGCGCCGCAGGTAGTGGCCAAGGGCATCGACGAGGTGGCGGCGAAGATCCGCGCACTGGCGGGCGAACACAAGGTCGCCATTCTGGAAGCGCCGGCCCTGGCGCGTGCGCTGTATAAGCACACGGACATCGGCGACGAGATTCCCGAGGCGCTGTATGGCGCCGTGGCCGAAGTGCTGGCATATGTATTCCAGCTGCGCAGCTACGGCAGTGGCCATGGCCAGCGGCCCGACAAGCCGAAAAAACTCGACGTGCCGGCGGAGCTCGATCCGCTCGACCCCGCATCGCAGATCAAGGCCGCAGCAGACGCAGCAAACAAGAATAAAGGAAGTACACCATGAACGGCCTGAGATTGCCAGCCTGGCTCAGCGGAATGGGCAGCAACGCCAGCAAGGGCCTCGCCGCGCCGATCATCATCATCATGCTGCTGGCGATGATGGTGCTGCCGCTGCCGGCCTTCATCCTCGATATTTTCTTCAGTTTCAATATCGCGCTGTCCATCATCGTGCTGCTGACGGCGCTGTACACGGTCAAGCCGCTCGACTTCATGGCGTTCCCGACCATCCTGCTGGTGTCGACCATGCTGCGCCTGTCGCTGAACGTGGCGTCAACGCGCGTGGTGCTGACGGAAGGCCATACGGGCGCCGACGCGGCCGGTAAGGTGATTGAAGCGTTCGGCCACTTCCTGATTGGCGGTAATTACACGGTCGGTATCGTGGTGTTCATCATTTTGACGATCATCAACTTTACCGTGGTGACCAAGGGTGCGGGCCGTATCGCCGAGGTGGGCGCCCGCTTCGCGCTGGACGCCATGCCTGGTAAGCAGATGGCCATCGATGCCGACCTGAATGCCGGCCTGATCGGCGAAGACGAAGCTCGCCGCCGCCGCACGGAAGTGGCGCAGGAAGCGGAATTCTATGGCGCCATGGACGGTGCCAGCAAATACGTGCGCGGCGATGCCATCGCCGGCATCATGGTCACCGTCATCAATATCGTCGGCGGCTTGCTGGTGGGTTTGCTGCAGCATGACATGGGCTTTGCCGACGCGCTCAAAAATTACACCCTGCTGGCCATCGGTGACGGCCTGGTGGCGCAGATTCCTTCGCTGATCATTTCCACTGCGGCCGGTATCGTCGTTTCGCGCGTGGCCAGCGATCAGGACATCGGCACGCAGCTGGTGGGCCAGCTGTTCGCCAAGCCGCAAGTGCTGTACATTACCGCCGCGATCATTGGCGGCATGGGCTTGATTCCCGGCATGCCGAACATGGTCTTCCTCCTGCTGGCCGCGCTGCTGGCCGGCTCCGCCTATCTGATTAGCAAGAAACGCACACAGGAAAAAGAGGCGGCGCAGACGCCGGCCGACGTGCCGCAAGCCACCGTGGCGCCCGAGCAGGAAGAAGCAAGCTGGCAAGACATCATGCCCGTCGATACCCTGGGCCTGGAAGTGGGCTATCGTTTGATTCCCCTGGTCGACAAGACGCAGGGCGGCGAATTGCTCAAGCGCATCAAGGGCATCCGCAAGAAATTTGCCCAGGAAGTGGGCTTTCTGGCACCGCCCGTGCATATCCGTGACAACCTGGAATTGAAGCCGTCCGCTTACCGCATCACCCTCAAGGGCGTGGAAGTGGGCGTGGGCGAAGCGTTCAACGGCCAGTTCCTGGCGATTAATCCCGGCATGGCCAGCGGCACCTTGCCGGGCCTGGCCACCAACGACCCCGCGTTCGGCTTGCCCGCCACCTGGATCGACGCGAGCTTGCGCGACCAGGCGCAATCGATGGGCTATACGGTCGTCGATGCGGGCACCGTGGTAGCCACGCACTTGAATCATCTGATCACCTCGCACGCTTCCGAGCTGCTGGGTCGCGCGGAAGTACAGTCCCTGCTCGACCACCTGGGCAAGGATGCACCGCGCCTGGTGGAAGACATGGTGCCGAAGATGCTGTCGCTGTCGGCCCTGCAAAAGGTGCTGCAGAACCTGCTGGCCGAGGGCGTGCATATCCGCGACATGCGCACCATCATCGAAACCCTGGCCGAGCATACTGTCAATACACAAGACCCGAACGAGCTGACGGCGCTGGTGCGCGTATCCCTGGGGCGCGCCATCGTGCAGCAACTGTTCCCCGGCGCGGCCGAACTGTCCGTGATGACCCTGGACAGCCGCCTGGAGCGCTTGCTGATGCAAGCCATGGGCAATGGCGGCGATGGTGCCGGCATCGAGCCGGGCCTGGCCGATACCATCGCGCACCAGGCGGGCCTGGCTGCCCAGCAACAGGAAGCGCTGGGCCTGACGCCGGTGCTGCTGGTGCCGGCGCCGCTGCGCGCCTTGCTGTCGCGCTTCCTGCGCCGCGCCTTGCCGCAGCTGAAAGTGCTGTCGCATGCGGAAGTGCCGGAAACCAAGACCATTCGCGTCACCAGCTTGGTGGGCGCACAATAGTTGTTCAATATGTATCAGTGCGCCGTTCCTGCGAGAACGGTGCCCCGATTCTTGACTTTCAGCATCAATTTCCTGCTGGCAAACTGAATAACGGGTACTTTCCCATCCTGTTCCTTCGATCGTTTCCTCCAAGCATCGCTAATAATGGAAACTGTCCGGGTGATCTGTGTCCATGTGGAAGACAGCACCCAAGCAACAGGAGTCGACGATGGTCACACAGTTCAGCCAATATTGCGCCACCCCCGCCTTGGGAGGCCGGTCATGAATGTGAAGAAATTTACGGGCGCCTCGTCGCGCGATGCGCTGCGCAAGGTGCGCGAAGCGCTGGGCCCCGATGCCGTGATCCTGTCGAACCGCCAGGCCGATGGCGTGGTGGAAATCCTCGCGCTGGCCAATGACGATGCCGCTTCGCTGGCCTCGCCGCCGGCCGCGTCCGAAATGGCCCAGCCCCGTCCCCAGTTGCAGACCCAGTTCGCCACGCCGCAGCGTCAGGCAGCCCCGGCCCAGCGCCCGGCTACCCCGACACAACGCCAGCCAGCGCCGCGCCAGGCTTCTTCCGAGCCAGTGGACATGGCCCGCATGCAGCAGATGATGGCCAGCGCGCTGGCGCACGTCAAAGAGAATGCCGCCGCCGAGATGAGCGGCATGATGAATGAAATCCGCGCCATGCGCGGCATGATGGAAACCCAACTGGCGGAAATTTCGTGGGGCTCGACGCAGCAGCGCGAGCCGCAAAAAGCCGTGGTGCTGCGCGAAATGCTGGCGGCCGGCTTTTCGGCCAGCCTGGCGCGCTATCTGATCGACAAGCTGCCCGCCGGCCTCGATGGCGCGCAAAGCATGCGCTGGATCAAGACCGTCCTCAGCCGTAACCTGAATACGGTGGCCAATGAAGACGCCATGCTGGAGCAGGGCGGCGTGTTCGCGCTGGTGGGGCCGACCGGCGTCGGCAAGACCACCAGCACGGCCAAGCTGGCTGCCCGCTGCGTGATGCGCCACGGCCCGGAAAAGCTGGCCCTGATCACCACCGATGCCTACCGTATCGGCGCGCATGAACAGTTGCGCATCTATGGCAAGATCCTCGGCGTGATGGTGCATTCGGTGAAGGATGAAGCGGACTTGCGCATCGCCCTGAAAGAATTGAAAAACAAGCACACGGTGCTGATCGATACGGTGGGCGTGAGCCAGCGCGACCAGATGGTCACGGAACAGGTGGCCATGCTGTCGGGCGCCGGCGCCGATGTGAAACGCCTGCTGTGCCTGAATTCCACGGCGACCCAGGAAACCCTGAATGAAGTGGTGCGCGCCTACCAGGGCAGCGGCCTGGCCGGCTGCATCATGACCAAGCTCGATGAAGCGGCTTCGATCGGCAATGTGCTCGACGTGGTGATCCGCCAGAAGCTGAACCTGTTTTATGTGTCGAACGGCCAGCGCGTGCCGGAAGATCTGTACCTGGCCGACCGCGGCTACCTGATCGACCGCGCCTTCAAGCTCAAGCGCGATGCGGCGGCGACGCAGTTTTCCGATGCCGAACTGCCGCTGCTGATGGCGCAGGCGGCCGCCCGCAACAATGAAGCGCGCGGGGTGCACCTTGGCTAATTTCGATTTCGACCAGGCCGAAGGCTTGCGCCGCATGCTGGCCGGCCCGCAGCCGCGCGTGCTGACATTTTTATCGGCCACGCCGCAAGATGACAAAGGTGCCATGTTGGTCAACCTGGGCGCCTCGCTGGCCTACGGCGGCAATGATGTGCTGCTGCTCGACGCCAGTGGCGGCATCGATGGTGTCGCTGCCCGCCTGGGATTGGCGCACGGCGCCAGCCTGCGCGACGTGGCGCGCCAGCAGTGCGCCTTGAACCAGGTCATCCACCAAGTGCCGCAAGGCTTTGGCGTGGCCAGCCTGGGGGCGCGCAACCACCTGATGGACAGCATGGACTATGCGGGCGAGGAAGAACTGCGCCGCCTGGGCAAGACCTTCGAAGTGCTGGCGCGCCAGAGCGGCATCGTGCTGGTCGACGGCGTCGTGGCCGACCAGGGCGATTGCTTCCCCGTGCCGCTGATGGCCTCGTCCGACATCGTGGTGCAAGTCTCGACCAGCGCCACTTCGATCAAGGCGGCGTACTGCCTGATCAAGCGCCTGAGCCAGGAACTGGGACGCCGTCCGTTTGGCATTCTGGTCACCGGCGCTTCCGAATCCGAGGCAAAAGTGGTATACGATAATATGGCGCAGGCGGCGAGCCGCTACCTGGCCGTGAAACTGACCTCGATGGGGTCGGTGCCTGCCGATGAGTATCTGCACCGCGCGGCGCGTCTGGGCCGCAGCGTGGTCGATGCCTTTCCGCTGGCGGGAGCCTCGGTGGCGTTTCGCGGACTGGCCGAGCGGCTGGCCCGTTCGGCGGCGCCGGTGCTTGGTGGCACCTTGTACCAGACGGGGAGCCCGCACCAGTTCAGCGTCTGATTCCATCAATCAGCACACGATAGCAGTTAAAACAATAAGCAGCCTATGTACACGGTCAAAGGGAAATCGAACAAGGACTATTTGCTGACGGAGCACATTCCGCTGGTGAAGCGTCTGGCGCACCATATGAAGGCAAAATTGCCGCCTTCGGTCGAGGTCGATGACCTGATCCAGGCCGGCATGATCGGCCTGCTCGACGCCATTACCCGCTATGAAGAGACGCATGGCGCGCAGTTCGAGACGTATGCCGTGCTGCGCATCCGCGGCGCGATGCTTGACGAATTGCGCACCAGCGACTGGCTGCCGCGCAGCATGCGCCAAAACATGCGCAAGATCGAAGAGGCGATGAGTACCCTGCAGCAGCGCCTGGGCCACCCGCCGACGGAGTCGGAAGTGGCGAAACTGCTGAAAATGTCGCTGCCCGACTACCAGGAAATGCTGGGCGACGGCGGCGGCCACCAATTGCTGTACTACGAAGACTTTCATGACCCGGACGGCAATGACAGCTTCCTCGACCGCCATTGCGTGGACGAGGACAGCGACCCCTTGCGATCCTTGCTCGATACCGATTTCCGGCAATCCGTGATCGATGCCATCGACGCGCTGCCGCCACGCGAGAAAATACTCATGGGCCTGTATTACGAAGAAGAGCTGAACCTGAAGGAGATCGGCGCGGTGATGGGTGTCTCCGAATCGCGCGTCTCGCAACTGCATACCCAGGCCGTCGCGCGCCTGCGCGCAACTTTGAGGGAGCTGGCGTGGACTGGTCCAGCGTAATCGGGCTGGCGCTGGCGCTGGCGGGCCTCTTGGTCGGCCAGGCACTGGAAGGCGGCAAGATGGCCTCCCTGCTGCAGCCGGCCGCCTTTGCCATCGTCATTGTCGGCACCTTCGGCGCCGTGCTGCTGCAAACGCAGCTGCGCACTTTCGTGCGCGGCCTCGAAATGCTGCGCTGGGTCTTCCTGCCGCCGGCCGACACGCGCGCCGCACTGGCGCGTGACATCGGACAATGGAGTTTGACGGCGCGCCGCGACGGCCCGCTGGCGCTCGAGCGCCTGATGGAAAACACGGCCGACCGCTTCAACGCCAAGGGTTTGCGCATGATCGTCGACGGTATCGCCCCCGACAAGCTGCGCCAGCTGCTCGACGTGGAAATCTCCGCCTACGAGCTGGCCGAGCGCCAGGCCGTCAAGGTGTGGGAATCGGCGGCCGGCTATTCGCCCACCATCGGTATTTTGGGCGCCGTGCTGGGCCTGATCCACGTCATGGAAAACCTCACCGACCCGAGTAAATTAGGTAGCGGCATCGCCGTGGCCTTTGTCTCCACCATCTACGGCGTGGGCCTGGCCAATCTGTTGTTCCTGCCGGTGGCGAATAAACTCAAAGCCATCGTCTCGCGCCGCGTGCTGCAGTATGAAATCACGGCCGCCGTGCTGTACGACATCGCCACGGGGGACCATACGCGCATCATCGAAGAGCGCGTGGCCAGCCTGCTGCACGAGCACTGAGCATGATGCGGCGCGCGCGCAGGAAGTATGACGAGGAGCCGGACAACCAGGACCGCTGGCTGATCTCGTACGCCGACTTCATCACCTTGCTGTTCGCCTTCTTTGTTGTCATGTATGCGATTTCGCAAGTCAACGAGGGCAAGTACCGCGTCTTCCAGAACGCCATCGGCCAGGCATTCAGCCTGGAAAAGGGCGCGCCGCCCATCATCATGGAAGCGCCGCAGGCGATCCCGCTGCCCAATCCCGCCCTGAAACGCCGCACGGAAGCCATCCGCCGCGAGCGTGAACACATGACGCGTTTGGCGCAGGACCTGACGTCCACCCTGGCACCGCTGGTCAAGGAAGGTAAAGTCAGGGTGACGCAGACGAGCCGCGGCGTGAGCGTGGAAATCAATGCCAGCGTGTTGTTCGACCCGGGCGCCGCAGGGCTGACTGCCGAATCGGACCAGGCCTTGCGCGCGGTGGCCGTGCTGCTCAAGGATGATACGCACGACGTGCAGGTGGAGGGGCATACGGATGTCCAGCCGATCAGTAATTCGACCTTTGCCTCGAACTGGGAATTGTCGGCCGCGCGCGCCAGCGCCGTGGTGCGCCTGTTCATCGCCAGCGGCGTGCAAGCCTCGCGCCTGACGGCCGTGGGCCACGCCGACAACATTCCCGTGGCGCCGAACGCCACGCCGGAAGGACGCGCGCGCAACCGCAGGGTCGCCGTGACGATTTTGTCCGGCATCCCGGAAACGGTGACGGAAGTGCCGACGGCGCCCATTGCACCTGCACCTGCGCCGGCTCCCGCCAACTGAACCCCGGCGCTTGGTACAATCGCGGCCTTCTCCCTTTTTTATCTCTCGATCATGAAAAGCAGTTCCCTGGGCGGTCTCGTGTATTCCACCGAAACGGGCCGCATGTGTCCCGCATGCCGCCAGCCACTGGCGCAATGCGCGTGCAAGGCGCAAGCCAAGGCGGCACCTGCCGGTGACGGCGTGGTGCGCGTATCGCGCCAGACCAAGGGGCGCGGCGGCAAGAGCGTCACCGTGGTCAAAGGCTTGCCGCTGGACGCCATTGCGCTGGCCTTGCTGGGCAAGCAGCTGCGTACGCAGTGCGGCTCGGGCGGCACGGTCAAGGATGGCGTGATCGAAGTGCAGGGCGACCACGTGGACACCATCCTGGCCGCGCTGGCCAAGCTGGGCCACCAGGCGAAAAAGGCCGGCGGCTAGTCGGCTCGCGTGCGTGCGGGACTGTGCCGCGTGCCTGTGGTAACGTGCGTTTCCAGTCCACGCGCGCCACTTCATGATGAATATCAAACTTACCGGCATCGCCATCGCCGCTGCCATCGCGGCAGCGCTGGCGCTGGCGTACTGGCCCGCGTCCGACGGCGGCGCGCCGGGAGCTGCCACCACGACGGCCGCCAGCGCGCCAGCGGGACGCAGCCTGGAATCGTATTTGAATATTGATGCCTCCGTCCCTGCGGCCCAGCCGCCCGTTCTCGCGTCCCTGGCGCAGCGGCTCGAACGCCTGGGCGCCAGCGGCAGAGCGGAAGACGCGTATGCGGCCTTCAACCTGATCGACGACTGCATCGTTTTTCAACGCGAAAGCCGCTTGCCGGGGATGGAATTCGAACTGGGACGCGAGATGACGGCGGAAGAAAAAGCCGCCCAGCAGCAGCTGTGCGCGGGCCTGACGCAGCGCCAGCGCGAAGACCGCCTCGCTTACCTGGCCACCGCCGCGAAGGCGGGCGTGCCGGGCGCCGCCACCTTGTTCCTGTCGGAAGGCCCGTTCGGCGACCGCAGCGCGCTGCGCAACCGTGCCGACGATCCGCTGGTGCAGGCATGGAAGCGGCAAGCCATCGCCCAGCTGACGGTGCAGGCGGACGAGGCGGACCTCTCCAGCGTGGCTACCCTGATGATGGCGTATCTGCGCGATGGCGAGGTGGTGCAGAAAGATGCACCGCAAGCGTATGGCTACCTGCTGGCCCTGCGCCTCGTCTACGACGATATCCTCGCGCCCGGCGTCACCAATCCGTATCAGGATGAATACTGGCACTGGCTGCAGGCGGAACTGACGCCGGAGCAGCAAGCTGCCGCCGCAGCGAAGGGGCAAGCCATCGCGGCGAAATTTCGCCAGCATGCGGGGCGACCCGCGCATGGTTGAGCCGGCAAGGCCGCTGCGCCTTGCCGGGGTGGGGGCGCTGTTAAATAGGGGGTTAGCCGATGACGACGCGCCGACTGGTCGTGTTGGTCGTCGGTTGGCCGCTGGGGCCGTAGAAATTGCCGCTCTGGGCTGTGGGGCGCATGGCGTTCAGGGCGCCTTGCGTGTGCAGCATGTGCTTGTTGACCAGCAAGCTGTTCAGCCGGTTTTGTTCCTTGGCTTCGCGCGTCGTCTCGAGCAGGGCTTTCCACAGGGATGCCGCTTCGGCTTCGCTGGCGCCGACCAGCCAGTCTTCCATGCCCGCCTCGGCGGCCGTGAAACCGGCTGCCGCCAGCGCCTGGTGGCGTTGCGCCGCCAGCTGGCTCAATTGTCCTACGAGTGCCGTCTTGCGCGCCGTGAGCTCCGTGATTGCATCGATGTCAGCCGCAACCAGATGCCGCTGTTCTTCTTTCATCAATGCCAGCAATGTGGTCATGAGCTGTTGCTCGTCGCGCAGGCTGGAAAACGGAGTCACTGATTGCATGAGGGAACCTATCTATTGCGTGAGTGCAGCAAGTCCTTGACTGTGTCGAGGAGACCGTCCGCCACTTTTTCAGAATTGACCTGGAACTGGCCGTCGGCGATCGCCAGCTTGATGCGTTCGACTTTTTTCGTGTCGAACACGGCGCCGCTGCCGGCAGTTGCACTGGCCGCTAATGCCTGTCCTTGCGGCGACAGGCGTACATTGTCCGACGTCGTCG
Organism: Janthinobacterium algoris; assembly: GCF_051380935.1. Taxonomy (NCBI): domain Bacteria; kingdom Pseudomonadati; phylum Pseudomonadota; class Betaproteobacteria; order Burkholderiales; family Oxalobacteraceae; genus Janthinobacterium; species Janthinobacterium algoris. The sequence continues at coordinate 292,948 of NZ_JBNYXZ010000001.1, forward strand.
GTGTTGCCTGGGCTTTCTCGGCATTCCGGGCGCCCGAGGTATTCGCGGGCGCCACCGGCAGGCCGGGATTGCTTTTAATGGTGTTATCGGTAATTTTCACAGCGTGATCCTCGTCTGGTCGAAGTCAAGAAACTCCGGGATATGTGTCATTATCGGCACCTTCTGCCGAAACTTTAGTGCGCCAGACCACAATATCGCTGTCCATCCGTATTTAAAAGGCGACCTCCACCATGCCGCCGGCGCGCGCCACGCCGCTGATCTGCTGGCCGCTCTGCGTGCGGACCTGCACCGTCTGGCCCTCGCCGGCGCTGCCGATGGCGCGTCCTTCTGATGCTACCTGGAAACCGTTGCCACTTGAAACGACGCGCACCAGCTGGCCCTGCATCACCACCGGCTTGCGGCGCAGGGTGTCGAGGCGCATCGGCGTACCTGGCGGTAAGGAAATATTCGTGCTGGCGCCCACGACCTGGGCCATGTCGGTGGCAATGCCTGCCGGCAATGCGGCCAGGTCGCCCTGCATCGTCACCAACTGGCTGGCATCGATGGCTTGCCCTTGTGCCAGCGGCACGGCGCTGGCCACGTAGTCGCCCACGACGGCCACGTTGGCTTGCAAATAGATGGTCCAGTTGCTTGGCGCGGTGCAGCGCACGCCCACGGTGGTCTTGCCCCAGGCGCGCGCGCCCGGCGCCATGAATGCTTGCGGTGCGGGGCAAGCCGCCAGGTTCAGGCGCGGATCGACGGCGCCGACGCTGATCGTCACCTTGCCCGGCAAACCATTGCTTTGCACCTGCAGGAATTGTTCCACGCTGTTGCGCAGCGCTTCCGGCGTCTGCCGGCCGGCGTTTTGCGCCTGCGCCAGCATTGGCAGGGCGGCAAGAGCGAGAAGGAGTGCGAGCGGTATTTTCATGGGGATAGGCCTCTGGAATACTGCCATGATAGTGGGCGCCGCCCTGATCGAAGCGCCGATTAAGGGGTAAAAGTAAGGTCTGATCCGGCGATGGCCTTGCCGTTGGGCGCCGTACTATGTTTCCTGTCATCACTATATCGCCATCCTTCCGCCATCTCAGGCGCCAGTGGCAGATCTTTCCGGAGCCTGACATGATAGGGAAACTCGACGATTACATGCGCTTCAACGAGACGGCGCTGAGCCTGCGTTCGACGCGCCAGGAATTGCTCGCCTCGAATATCGCCAATGCCGATACGCCCAACTACAAGGCGCGCGATGTCGATTTCGCCAGCGCACTGAAGGGTGCGATGGCGCGCAAGGATGGCGTGCAGCCGGCCCTGAAAGGCACGGCGCCGCAGCATATGCCGGGCAAGGGCGTCGCCGCCACCGGTGGCAGCACGGGCGGCAAGGTCGAGACCCTGGCCGACGGCACGCCGTTGCTGTACCGCGCGCCGGCCCAGGGCGCCGTGGACGGCAATACGGTGGATATGGATCTCGAACGCAACGCCTTTGCCGACAACGCCATCCGCTACGAGGCCGCCGTGACCTTCCTCAACTCGCAGATCAAGGGCATGTTGACGGCCATCCAGGGAGGACAATAATCATGTCGCTATTTAATATCTTTAATGTGTCCGGTTCGGCCATGAGCGCCCAGGCGCAGCGCCTGAACACGGTGGCCAGCAACCTGGCCAATGCCGACAGCGCCACCAGCGCCACGGGCGAAGCCTACCGCGCCAAGCAGGTGGTGTTCGAGGCCGTGCCCATGGCCAACGGCGCCACGGCCGTCAAAGTGCAGAGGGTGATCGAAGACCCGTCGCCGATGAAGCTGGTCTACGACCCGAAAAACCCGCTGGCCGACGAGAAGGGTTACGTCACCATGCCCAACGTGAATACGGTCGACGAGATGGTCAATATGTTGTCGGCTTCGCGCTCCTACCAGACCAACGTGGAAACCATGAACGCGGCCAAGTCGCTGCTCCTGAAAACCCTTACCATTGGCCAATAAGGCTGACTGACTATTATGGCAACCATCGATACCAGCACCGCCACCGTCACCGACCTGATGGCGACAATGAATCCGAAGAAGACGACGGCCGCGAAGGGTAGCGTCGAGGAGGAAACGAACAAATTCCTGACCCTGCTGGTGACCCAGCTGCAAAACCAGGACCCGATGAACCCGCTGGACAATGCACAGCTGACCAGCCAGCTGGCCCAGCTGTCCACGGTAACGGGCGTCAACAAGCTCAATACCACCCTGGAAACGCTGAAAACCAGCTACCAGCAAGCCGAATCCATGCAGGCGGCCAATATTATCGGCCACGGCGTGTTGACGGCAGGCAAGAACATCACCCTGAGCAAAAGCGCGGCTCTGCTGGGCGTGGAATTGGCGACGCCGGCCGACAGCGTCAAGGTCATCATCTACGACGGCACGGGCAAGGAAGTCCATTCCATCGACCTGGGCCCGCAGGATGCGGGTACCTTGCCGCTGGGCTGGAACGGCTCTACCGCCAACCTCGACAAGGATGGCAAGAACATCGTGCTGCCGGACGGCGCCTACACCTTCTCGGTGGAAGCCAAGCGCGGCGGCGCCATGCTCACGGATGCCGCGGCGCTGATGTTCGGTTCGGTCGCCAGCGTGTCGACGGGCGCGGGTGGCGTGAAATTGAATGTGCCGGGCGTGGGCAGCATCACCATGGCTGATGTGAAACAGATTTTGTAAGCCGCTTATTTGTAGCGTAGACCCTCTACCCCTATTTTCTACCAGGAGAACACAATGTCTTTCCAACAAGGCCTGAGCGGCTTGAATGGCGCCGCCAAATCGCTGGACGTCATCGGCAACAACATCGCCAACTCGGCCACCGTGGGTTTCAAGCAGTCGCAGGCGCAGTTTGCCGACATCTATGCCAACTCGCTGTATGGCGTGGGCGGCAACCAGCCCGGCATCGGCGTGGCCGTGTCGCAAGTAGCGCAGCTGTTCAACCAGGGTAACCTGGAGAGTTCGTCGAATCCGCTCGATATCGCCATCAATGGCGGCGGTTTCTTCCGCACCAGCGTGAACGGCGCCATCCAGTATTCGCGCAACGGCCAGTTCCAGGTCGACAAGAGCGGCTTCATCATCAATGCCCAGAAAGCCCAGCTGACGGGCTATCCGGCCGATGTGAACGGCAAGATCCTGGCCGGCGCCACCGTGCCCCTGCAGATCGACCCGTCCGACATGGCGCCGAAGGCGACTACCAAGGTCGATACCCAGGTCAACCTCGATTCCAAATCGGCCATGCCGACCGTGGTGCCGTTCAGCGTGGGCGAGCAAAACTCGTGGACCAAGCAGTTCCCCGTGCCGGTCTTCGATTCCTTGGGCAATTCCCACACCATGTCCAATTTCTACGTCAAGACGAATACCAATACCTGGGATGTCTACACGGCCACTGACGGCAAGGAAATTACCAGCGCGAAAGTGGCGGCGGCGGCGCAGACCGATTCCGCCTCGCTGATCGCGCGCGCCTCCTACCAGGCCGCCGTCACGGCCGTGCCGCTGGTGGCCGCGAATATCACGACCGCCGCCGTCGCCTACGGCAATGCGGCCGGCGCGGCCGTGCGCGCCGCCGCCGTCCTGGCCGGCGCCAGCACGGCCCAGTTGAACGCCATCAGCGCCACGTATGGCAGTGCCGTGCCCAACGGCGTCAATTCCAGCCTGACGCCCGACCAGATCGACAAGAATATCGCCTCGGTGACGGAAGTGCCCGCCGTGAGGTCGGCTTCGCTGGTGTTCAACAGCGTCGGCAGCCTGGACAAGGCCGCCATGCTGGCCCTGACGCCACCGCAAACCTTGCCGGTGACGGTCAACCTGCCCGTGTTCCCCGCCACGGGTGCGAACGCGAACCTGGCGATCAAGGTCGACTTCACCAATTCCTCCCAGCTCAGTTCATCCACCAGCGAAAAACGCACCGTGGCCGATGGCTACGCGGCCGGCCAGCTGAGCCGTTTCGTGGTGGGTGCCGATGGCGTGATCCAGGGCCAGTACAACAATGGCAAGACGCGCGACCTGGGCCAGGTGGTGTTGACCAACTTTGCCAATCCGAATGGCCTCGAGCCGCTGGGCAACAATGCCTGGGCGGAAAGCTCGACCTCGGGCAGCCCGATGACGGGCGAGCCGAGCTCGGGCAGCCTGGGCGACTTGCGCGCCTCGGCCGTGGAAGTGTCGAACGTCGACCTGACGGCCGAACTGGTCAACATGATCACCGCCCAGCGCGCCTACCAGGCGAATGCGCAGACCATCAAGACGCAGGATTCGGTGCTGCAAACACTCGTCAACCTCCGCTAATAAGTTGACCGGGGGCATATGCCCCCGATTTTATTGTTGGTTTGGGAGAAAGAAAAAATGGACCGTCTCATCTACACCGCCGGCTCTGGCGCCAAGCACATCCTGGACAAGCAGGCGACCACCGCGAATAACCTGGCGAACGCCACCAGCACGGGTTTCCGTGCCCAGCTCGACTCATTTCGCGCCGTGCCCGTGGTGGCCGATGGCATGATGCCGACGCGCGCCTTCGTCGTCGATTCGACGGTCGGTTCCGATTTCACGCAGGGTCCCATGCAGCATACGGGCCGCGCGCTCGACGTGGCCGTGGAAAACGGCGGTTGGATCGCGGTGCAGTCGGCCGACGGTTCCGAAGCCTATACGCGCAACGGCGCCTTCAAGCTCAATGAAAACGGCATGTTGCAGACGCAATCGGGCTTGATGGTGCAGGGCGACACGGGTCCGCTGGCCATTCCGCCGGGCGTGACGGTAACGATTGCCGGCGATGGCACGGTGGGCACGATTTCCACCGATGTGCCGCCGGGGCCATCGACCGTGCTGGGACGCATCAAACTGGTCAATCCGCCCGAGCAGCAACTGGTGCGCGGCGACGACGGCCTGTTCCGTCTGAGGGATGGCACGGTGGCGCAAGCCGATCAGGCCGTCAAATTGACCACGGGCGCGCTCGAAGGCAGCAATGTCAGCCCCGTCGACTCGATGGTCAGCATGATTGCCCTGGCGCGCCAGTTCGAAACACAAATGAGCTTGTTGAAGAATGCCGAGAATAACGCGGCGAAAGCCACCCAGATCCTCGCTTTGAATTGATAGAGCCGGTCGCATAATGGTCACATAGAAATTGTTTACAGGGCTGGCAAGCGCTGTTATTGGAGAAAAAACATGATTCGTTCCCTTTGGATAGCCAAGACCGGCCTGGAAGCGCAGCAGACGCAGATGGACGTGATCGCCAATAACCTGGCCAATGTCAGCACCACCGGCTTCAAGAAGTCGCGCGCCGTGTTTGAAGACTTGCTGTATCAAAATGTGCGCCAGCCGGGTGCGCAATCCTCGCAGCAAACCCAGCTACCGTCGGGCTTGCAGATCGGCACGGGCGTGCGCACCGTGGCTACCGAACGCATCCATACCCAGGGCAATCCCCAGGCGTCGGGCAATTCGCGCGACGTGATGGTCAACGGCACCGGTTTCTTCCAGGTGCTGCTGCCCGATGGCGCCACCGCCTATACGCGCGACGGCTCTTTCCAGACCGACAGCAACGGTCAGCTGGTGACCTCCGAAGGCTTCGTCATCCAGCCTGCCATCACCGTGCCGACCAATGCGCTCAGCCTGACCGTGGCGCGCGACGGCACCGTCTCCGTGACCTTGCCCGACACCGTGGCGCCATCGCAAATCGGTTCCCTGCAGCTGACCACCTTCGTCAATCCCGCCGGCCTGGAATCGAAGGGCGAAAACCTGTACATGGAAACGGGCGCCTCAGGCGTGGCGCAAACCAACACCCCGGGCACGAATGGCGCCGGCGTGCTGATGCAGGGCTATATCGAGACTTCGAACGTCAACGTGGCCGAGGAAATGGTCAACATGATCCAGACGCAGCGCGCCTACGAGATCAACAGCAAGGCCATCACCACATCCGATCAAATGCTGCAGAAATTGTCGCAACTTTAATTCTCATAGTCGTCATGCCATCCGCCGCCGGATGGCAGCGGAGGTTCGTCATGCAATACCCCATCATCGCCCTGTTGTCCGCAGTCCTGCTGTCCGGCTGCGCCATCACGCCCACCTCGATCGTGCAATATCCGACCACCACGCGCGCGCCGATGCCCGAACCGGTGGTCGTCAGCAACGGCTCCATCTACCAGCCGTCGACTTACCGTCCCGCGTTTGAAGACCGTCGCGCGCGCCATGTGGGCGACATGATGACGATCGCCATCACCGAACGCACGAATGCCGTCAAGGCGGGCGCCAGTTCCGGCAACAAGTCCGGCAGCGTGGGCTTCAGCACGCCAGGCATGCTGCAGGGCCGCTTGGGCGGCAGCGTCTCGGCGAATGGCGCGACGAAATTTGCCGATGGCGACAACCAGTCCGCCAGCAACACCTTTAGCGGCACGATCGGCGTGACGGTGATCGAGGTCTTGCCAAACGGAAATCTCATCGTCGCCGGCGAGAAACAGATCGCCATGAACAAGGGCACGGAATTCATCCGCTTCTCGGGCATGGTCAATCCGGACACCATCGGCACGGGCAACGTCGTGCCCTCGACCCAGGTGGCCGATGCGCGCGTGGAATACCGCACCAACAGCCAGATTGATCGTGCCGAAATGGCCTCGATGGCGTCGCGCTTCTTCCTCAGCCTGCTGCCGTTTTGATCATGGCAACTTTTACTTTTCCCCGCTTTTTAGTCATCTGCGGCCTGGCGGCCGCCATGCTGGCGCCCCTGGCACAGGCCGAGCGCCTGAAAGACTTGGCCAGCATCGCCGGCGTGCGCCAGAATCAGCTGATGGGCTATGGCCTCGTCGTCGGCCTCGACGGCAGCGGTGACCAGACCACGCAAACGCCATTTACCATCCAGAGCGTGGCGGCGATGCTGCAGCAGCAAGGCATTAATTTGCCGCAAGGCACCAGCTTGCAATTGAAGAACGTCGCGGCCGTGATGGTGACGACGTCCTTGCCCGCATTTGCCCAGCCGGGCCAGATGCTGGACGTGACGGTGTCGTCGATGGGCAATGCGAAAAGCTTGCGCGGCGGCACGTTATTGATGACGCCATTGAAGGGCGCCGATGGCCAGGTGTATGGCATGGCGCAGGGCAACGTGCTGGTCGGCGGCGTGGGCGCGCAGGCGGCCGGCAGCTCCGTCACCGTCAATCACCTGAGCGTGGGACGCATCTCGGGTGGCGCCACCGTCGAGCGCAGCGTCGCTTCGGTGCTGGGCGCCAACAATACGATACGCCTGGAGTTGAACGCCACCGATTTTTCCACCGCCAGCCGGGTGGTCGACGCCATCAACAGCCGCTACGGCGCCGGCACGGCCGCCGCGCTGGACGGGCGCGTGATCCAGGTGCAGTCGCCGGGCGGCAGCGACCAGCGCGTGACCTTCCTGGGCCAGCTGGAAAGCATGGAAGTCAATCCGGCTCGCCTGGCAGCCAAGGTCATCATGAATGCGCGCACCGGTTCCGTGGTGATGAACCAATCCGTGACCCTGGAAACATGCGCCATTTCGCACGGCAACCTGTCCGTCACCATCAATGTCGAGCCGCAGGTGAGCCAGCCGGCGCCTTTGTCGGGCGGGCGCACGGTGGTTACGCAGACGGCACAGATCGATATCAAGAAGGAACCGGGCAAGGTCATGCTGGTCAAGGGCGGCGCTTCGCTGTCCGACGTGGTGAAAGCCTTGAATGCCATCGGCGCCTCGCCGCAAGACTTGCTGGCCATACTGCAGGCGATGAAGGCGGCAGGTTCGCTACGCGCCGAACTTGAAATCATTTGATGGGTACGCCATGATCAGCCAAACCGACCTCAGCAATACCGCCGCCTATGACGTCAAGGGCATGGATGGCTTGCGCCAGTCCGCCAAGGCGAAGGACCCTGCCGCCCTGAAAGAGGCAGCCACGCAATTTGAAGCCATGTTCATCAATATGATGATGAAAAGCATGCGCGAAGCCTCGCCGCAGGACGGCATCATGGATAGCCAGCAAAGCAAGATGTACACCTCGATGCTGGATCAGCAGACGAGCCAGAACCTGGCCAAGCGGGGCACGGGCCTGGCGGACGTGCTGATGCGGCAACTGTCATCGTCCAGCCAGGCGCTGGCTGTCGATGGCACGGCGGAAGCGGCATCGCCCCGCGCGTCGAGTATCGCGCAGGCGCTGGCCGCGTTCCGCCAGCAGCAGGGCGCCCTGACCGAAGGCGCGGCCAGCGCCACCGCCACCGGCAAGACCCTGAGCGACAAGGCCAACGCCACGCAGGCGCCGCACGTGCGCGCCTTCCAGGAAAAGCTGGGCGTGCATGCGGAAGAAGCCAGTCGCGCCACCGGCATCCCGGCCAAGTTCATGCTGGGCCAGGCGGCGCTGGAAACGGGCTGGGGCAAGCGCGAAATCATCAGCCGCGACGGCAGCAGCAGCCACAACCTGTTTGGCATCAAGGCCACGGGCGACTGGAAGGGCAAGGTCACAGAAGCCGTCACCACGGAATATGTCAATGGCAAGGCGCAACGCAAGGTGGAAAAATTCCGCGCCTATGACAGCTACGCGGACAGTTTCAAGGATTATGCGCAGTTGATTACCAACAACAAGCGCTATGAAAAAGTGCTCGCCAGCGCGGGCGACGCCAGCACGTTCGCCCAAGGTTTGCAAAAGGCCGGCTACGCGACGGACCCGAATTACGCTGCCAAATTGACAAAGATCATCAAGCATTCGCTGGTCGGTTAATCCGCCTCCCTACCCTTGTGCAGGCCGCGCGCTTCAAGTTTTCGCCGCGGCTGCCGTAAATACATTTGACGGTAACCAATAAGACACCATGACTTCGAATCTACTCAGCATCGGTAAGAGCGGTTTGCTTGCAGCGCAGGTGGGCCTGTCGACGACCGGGCACAACATCACCAATGCGAATGTACCCGGGTACAATCGCCAGACGGTGCTGCAGCAGACTTCGCAGTCGAACTATGCCGGTTATGGCTTCGTCGGCACGGGCACGGAAGTGTCGCAGATCAAGCGCCAGTACGACAGTTTCATGGCCACCCAGGTGAATGCCGCACAAAGCGCCACCAGCGCGCTCGATAGCTATTACACGCAGATCAGCCAGATCGACAACTTGCTGGCCGACCCCACGGCGGGCTTGTCGCCCGCCCTGCAAGATTTCTTCAAGGGCGTGCAGGATTTCAGCGCCAATCCGTCTTCGGTCGCCTCGCGCCAGGCGCTGCTGTCGAGCGCCGGCTCGCTCACTTCCCGTTTCCAGGGCTTGAGCGCGCGCCTGACGGAGATCGGCGACGGCGTCAATTCGCAGATCACGTCGAATGTGGCGGTGATTAACACCTATGCCAAGCAGCTCGCCGAGCTGAACAAGTCGATTTCCCAATTGTCGGTCGATGCCAGCAACCAGCCCAACGATCTGCTGGACCAGCGCGATCAGCTGATCACGGAATTGAACAAATACGTCAAGGCGACGGTGCAACCCGCTGCCAACAATACCGTGACCATTTCCATCGGCGCGGGCCAGCCGCTGGTGGTGGCGGACCGCAGCTTCGAGCTGGCGGCCACGCCTTCGCGGACGGACCCGAACCGCATTGAGGTGGGCTATGTTACGGGCAGTACCGTCAGCGTGCTGCCGGACAGCTCCCTCACCGGCGGCTCGCTGGGCGGCTTGCTGGATTTCCGCAGCGGCACCCTGGACAATGTCCAGAACTCCCTGGGCAAGGTGGCCATCGCGCTGGCCAGCACCTTCAACGACCAGCACAAGCTGGGGCAGGACTTGAATGGCGCCATGGGCGGCGACTTCTTCAAGATACCCGACCCCGTGATCGGCGCCGACCGCGGCAACAACGCCAGCAGCACCACCGTGCTGTCGGCCAAGGTCAGCGACCCCACCAAGCTGACGGCCAGCGATTACAGCTTGAAATACGACGGCAGCAACTATGTGGTGACGCGCGAATCCGACGGCGCACACACCATCATCAATCCGTATCCGCAAACGGGGCCGCAAACCATCGACGGCGTCGATTTCTCGATCGCGGGCACGGCCGCCCAAGGCGACAACTACGTCATCAAGCCGACGGCGAATGGCGCGGCCGGCATGGCCGTGCTGATCACCGACCGCAACAAGATCGCCGCCGCCGCTCCCATCGCCACCTCGGCGCCGGTGGCCAATACGGGCACGGGCAAGCTCAGTGCAGGCTCCGTCGACAAGGCATACCTGACCCCGGGCAACACCCTGACGGGTCCCCTGACCTTGACATATGACAAGGCGACCACCTCGCTGACGGGTTTCCCGGCCGGCCAGGCGGTGACAGTCAAGGGCTTGAATGGCGCCACAACGACCTATCCTGCCGGGACGGCAAACATCCCGTATAAGGAAGGCGATAGCCTCAGCTTTGGCGGCATCAATGTCAGCATGACGGGCGCGCCGGCGCAGGGCGATAAATTCACCATTGCACCGAACTTGGGTGGTGTGGGCGACAACCGCAACGCCGCGCTGCTGGCGGGCTTGCAGACGAAGAATATTCTCGATGGCGGCAATGCCACGTTCCAGGGTTCGTATGCGCAAACCGTCAGCTTCGTGGGCAACAAGACACGTGAAGTACAGGTCAGCGGCCTGGCCAGCCTGGCCTTGCTGCAGCAGACCAGCACCCAGCAGCAGGCCGTTTCCGGCGTCAACCTCGACGAAGAGGCGGCCAACCTGCTGCGTTACCAGCAGTCCTACCAGGCGTGCGGCAAGGTCATGCAGATCGCCAGCACCCTGTTCGACGTGGTGATCGGCCTGGGACGTTAATCAATTTTCGCCGCGACGTAGTGCGCGGCGGCTTTCTGGAAGGGCAGCATCATGCGCATCAGCACACGAATGATTTATGACCAGGGCAGCTCGCAGCTGAATAATCTGCAGGGCGCCTTGAACCGTACGCAGATGCAGCTGTCGTCGAACCGTCGCAATCTGACGCCGGCCGACGATCCGATCGCCTCGGCGCGCGCGCTGGAAGTGACGCAGTCGCAATCGATCAATACCCAGTTCGTGACGAACCGCTCGAACGCCAAGAATTTCCTGTCGCAGGAAGAGCTGGCATTGGCCAGCACCACTGCGCTGATCGCCGACGTGAAAGACCTGGTCGTGAAGGCCGGTAATCCTTCCCTCAAGGATGTCGACCGCGATACCCTGGCCAAGGAGCTGGAAGGCCGGCTGACCGACTTGATGGGCATCGCAAACACGGCCGACGGCGCCGGCGGCTACCTGTTTTCCGGCTATAAATCCACCACCCAGCCATTCAGCCAGACGCCGACGGGCGCCGCTTATGTGGGCGACCAGGGCCAGCGCGAATTGCAGGTGGGCTCGGCGCGTTACCTCGCTACCAGCGATTCCGGTGCCACCGTGTTCGAGAATAACCTGACCGGCAATGGCAAGTTCACCACGGCGGCCGCCACCGCCAACTTTACGCGCGGCGGCTCGGGCATCGTTTCGGGCGGCACGGTGACGGACCCGTCGGTATTGACGGGGCATAAGTATTCGATCGATTTCAAGGTCACCGGCACGGGCACCGACGCTGTCACCACGTACACCGTCACGGACGCCACGCTAGGCCAGACGGTGCCAAATCCCGCCGTGCCCATCGCCTACAAGGCGGGCGACACCATCACCTTCGACGGCCAGCAAGTGAACATCACGGGCAAGCCTGCCGACCAGGACAGCTTTACGCTGGAACCGAGCGCCAAGGAATCGCTGTTTACCACCGTGAAAAACCTGATCGGCGTGCTGCGCCAGCCGGGCAGCGGCGATGCGGGCCAGGCGCGCCTGACGAACGGCTTGAACGTCGCGCATAATATTCTCGACACGGCCTACGACAATGTACTGTCCTTGCGCGCGGAAGTCGGTACCCGCATGAAGGAACTCGATTATCTCGACAGCGCTGGCGACGACCTCGACATCCAGTACGCCACCACCCTGTCGGACCTGCAGGACCTGGACATGGTCAAAGCCATTTCCAACTTCAGCCAGCAGCAAGTCACTCTGCAGGCGGCACAGAAAACGTTCACCTCGATCTCGGGCCTGTCGCTGTTCAATTACATCAGTTAGGCGTTCGATATCGGCTCGATGACCGGCAAGCCGGGGCAGGGAGTGCATCTCCCGCCCCGGCTTTTTTGCGTCCGCAAGATGCTCCTCTTGATAAGATACACAGGCAAACTGTGCAGTCTACCTGTGCATCTGTTATAGTGGAGCTTGTTGATCCACTACCTGCTTCCCATGCACACCCCACAAGAAGAGCACGAACACGTATTGCAGCTGGCCGGCGACTTGCGCATTCTCATCGGAAAATTGCGCCGCCGCCTGCGCGAGGAAGCGCATCTGGGGGATGTCAGCATGTCGCAGGCGTCCGTGCTGAGCCGTCTTGAGCGCGATGGCCCGGCCACCGCCAGCAGCCTGGCGCGCGCCGAAGGCATGCGGCCCCAGTCGATGGCCGCCACGGTGCTGGCGCTGAGCGAGGCGCAGCTGGTGACGGGCTCGCCCGACCCGCTGGATGGCCGGCAGACGCTATTGACCCTGACGGACAGTTGCCGTGCCTGGATAGCGGCCAGCCGCGCCGCGCGTGAAGACTGGCTGGCGCGCACCATTGAAACCCGGCTCACGCCGGACGAAGTCACCGAACTGAACCATGCGGTGGCGCTACTCAAACGCTTGGCGCAGTGATCCGCTGAACCATCCACCCCGACCCCGGCAAGGAGCCCGCACGCCCAGATGAACAACACATTCCGTTCTCTACGCATTCCCAATTACCGTATCTGGGCCGCTGGCGCCCTGGTGTCGAATATAGGCACCTGGATGCAGCGCACGGCGCAGGATTGGCTGGTGCTGAGCGAATTGACGCAGCACAATGCCAGCGCCGTCGGCATCGTCATGGCCTTGCAATTCGGCCCGCAACTACTGTTGCTGCCCCTGACGGGCATGGCGGCCGACCTGCTCGACCGCAGGAAATTGTTGCTGTGTACGCAGGCGGCCATGGGCTTGCTGGCGCTGGGACTCGGGATACTGTGCATCAGCGGCCTTGTGCAACTGTGGCACGTGTATGTGTTTGCTTTCCTGCTGGGCTGTGTGACGGCCTTCGATTCGCCCGTGCGTCAGACCTTTGTTTCCGAAATTGTCGGTGAGGAAGATTTGACGAATGCCGTGGCACTCAATTCCACTTCGTTCAATGCGGCGCGCATGCTGGGCCCTGCCGTGGCGGGGCTGTTGATCAGCAGCGTCGGCAGCGGCTGGGTCTTCATCATCAACGCCGTCTCGTTTGCGGCCGTGATCGGTTCACTGTTGCTGCTGCGCGTGGCATTGCTGCGCCGCGCGCCGCGCCTGAAGGCCACGCGCGCCAGCCTGGGCGAGGGCTTCCGCTACGTGCGCCAGCGGCCCGACTTGATGGCCATCCTGCTGATGCTGTTCCTGATCGGCACCTTCGGACTGAATTTTCCGATTTTCCTGTCGACCATGTCGGTGACGGCCTTCCATGCGGGCGCCGGCCAGTATGGCGTGCTCAGTTCCGTGATGGCTTGCGGCTCCGTGGCCGGCGCCCTGCTGGCGGCCGGGCGCGGCCAGCCCACCCTGGCCTTGCTGCTGGGCGCCGCTGCGCTGTTCGGCCTGGCCTGCGCGCTGGCCGCCGTGATGCCCAATTACTGGCTGTTCGGCATGATGCTGGTGGTCATCGGCATCGCCGCGCAAACGTTTAGCACCAGCGTCAACAGCAGTGTGCAACTGTCGACGGCGCCCGCCATGCGGGGCCGCGTGATGGCCATCCTGCTGGCCATCTCGGCCGGCGGCACGCCGCTGGGCGCGCCCGTCGTGGGTTGGGTGGCCGATACCTTCGGCCCGCGCTGGGCGCTGGGCATAGCCGCCCTGTCGGGCCTGGCGGCGGCGCTGGTCGGCGTGCGCTACCTGGTCAAACATCAACAGTTGCGTGTGAATCTCGATGTGCGGCGCTGGCGCCTGGCGCTCGGCAGCGGCCAGTCTTGAGGCCGGGCCTCATCGCGCCGGTGTTGCCGGCGCCGCGGGACGCAAGGGGTTCTGCGGCGCGGGCGGGGGCGGGCGGTCGCGCGTGGCAAAGCCGCGCGGCAGCAAACGCGCCGTTTCTATGCCGCGCAGGAACATGTTCTGGAAGGGCGTGGCCAGGTAGGGCAGGACCATGCCGATCACCAGCAAGCCCACGCCCAGGGTGACGGGGAAGCCGATACCGAAAATATTCAGCTGCGGCGCGGCGCGCGTCAAAATGCCCAGCGCCACGTTGGTCAGCAGCAAGGCAGCGATGATGGGCAGCGAAATCTGCAAGCCGGAACGGAAGATTTCCCCGCCCCAGGCCGCCAATTGCTGGAAGCCGCCGCCGCTGATGGGACTCGATGAAATCGGCAGGCTGACAAAGCTTTCCGCCAGCGCCGCCAGCAAGACCAGGTGGCCATTAACGGTCAGAAACATCAACGTGGCCAGCATGACGAGAAACTGGCTGATGGCCGACGAACGGCCCTTGGTTTGCGGGTCGAAGAAGGAGGCGAAGCCCAGGCCCATGGTGAGGCTGCTGAGCTCGCCGGCCATTTCGATGGCGGAAAACACGATGCGGATGGAAAAGCCCATGGCCAGGCCCACCAGCATCTCTTGCGTCAGGATCAGCAAACCGGGCAAGGACATCGGATTGACGGCAGGCAGGGCCGGTACGGTGGGGGCGATGATCATGGCCAGCAGCGCACCCAGGGTCACCTTCACGCTGGCTGGCACGGCCGCGTTGCCGAACAGGGGAGCGGCCGCAATCAGGCCAAGGATGCGGCTAAGCGGCCACAGCAGTGCTGCGATCCAGGTATTCAGTTCGATGCTCGACAGGGTTAGCATAAGGTCAGCACAATGGCGGGCGCTGCAGCAACTCAGCCTACCAGGTTTGGAATGCCGGTAAATACCTGGCGCATGTAGTCGAGCATGACGGACAGCATCCACGGGCCCGCCACGACGATGGCGACAAAGATGCCGACCAGCTTGGGGATGAAGGACAGGGTCGACTCGTTGATCTGCGTGGCCGCCTGGAAGATGCTGACGATCAAGCCGATGATGAGGGCGACGAGCAGCATGGGCGCGGCCACCATCAGGGTGATTTCCATCGCATGGCGGCCCAGGGTCATGACGCTTTCGGGTGTCATCGTATTTCCCCTAGTAAAAACTCTGTGACAAGGAGCCCAGCAGCAGTTGCCAGCCATCGACCAGCACGAACAGCATCAGCTTGAACGGCAGCGAGATCGTGGCCGGTGACATCATCATCATACCCATCGACATCAGCACGCTGGCGACCACCATGTCGATGATCAGGAACGGGATGAAGATGGCAAAGCCGATCTGGAACGCCGTTTTCAGTTCACTCGTGACGAAGGCAGGCACGAGGATGCGCAGCGGCACGTCTTCCGGACCTTGCAGGGCCGGCGAGCGCGACATCTTGGCAAACAGGGCCAGGTCGGCCTGGCGGGTCTGCTTGAGCATGAAGGTTTTCAGCGGATCGACGCCCTTGTCCATGGCTTGCTGCATGCTGATCTTGTTTTCCTGGTAAGGCAGATAGGCATCCGTATACATCTTGTCGAACACGGGACCCATGACGAACAGGGTCAAGAACAGGGCCAGTCCCACCAGCACCTGGTTGGGCGGCGCCGATTGCGTGCCGATGGCCTGGCGCAGCAGGGACAGCACGATGATGATGCGCGTAAAGCAGGTCATCATCAAGAGGGCCGCCGGCAGGAAGGTGAGCGACGTCATCAGGATGAGCGTCTGCACCGGCAGCGAGTAATTCTGTCCCCCGCCCGGCGCCGGCGTGCTGTTGAAGGCCGGGATGCCCGGCTGGGCCATGGCCCACAGCGGCAAGGCCAGCGCGACGGCCGCCAGCAGCCAGGTCAGGGGAGTCTTCAAGTTGGACCACGCCATCTGCTGCTTATTTCCCATTGCGTTTTTCGATGGTCTGTTTCAGCCACTCGGAAAAATTGGCGGCCGCGGGGCCGTTTTGCGCCGTGGCCAGTTGCGGCGGCTCGCCTTCCTGGCGCGGCATGGTGGCCAGCGCGTTGATGCGGCCGGGCGAGGCGCCGACGACGATCCACTGGTCCGCCACTTCGACGAGGACGATGCGTTCGCGTCCGCCAAGATTGAGCGAGCTGACGACGCGCATCTTGTTGTTGCCGCCCATCACCTTGGGGCCATAGCGCTTCATGAACCAGGCCAGGCCGATCAGCAGGGCCAGCACGAACACCAGCGCGAGGATGGTTTGCAGCAAACTACCGGCCGAACTCGTCGGTGCCATCGTCATGGGCGCGCCGGGTGGCATGACGGGCAGGGCGGCGGCAGGCGCGGGCGCCGCTTCAGCGGCGGTAGCGGTTTTTTCAGTTGCCACTTCGGCAGGGGGCTTGACTGTGCTGGCCGCCGGCGCTGCTGCCGTCACCGCTGCGGCAACCGGTGCGGACGCCGGCGCGGACGCCGGTGCCGATGCAGGTTCCGGTGCGGCTTGGGCGATACAGCACGCCGCTGCCAGCGGCAGCAAGGTGGAAATCAACAGGCCAGGCTTCATTTATTCAATTTTCGAATACGTTCGGAAGGCGTGATGATGTCCGTCAGGCGGATACCAAACTTGTCATTCACCACCACCACTTCGCCCTGGGCGATCAGGCAGCCGTTCACCAGCACGTCCATCGGTTCGCCCGCCAGGCCGTCGAGCTCGACCACGGATCCCTGCGCCAGTTGCAGCAGGTTCTTGATGGCGATCTTGGTGCGGCCCAGTTCGACCGTCAGTTGCACGGGGATATCGAGGATGAAATCGATATCGTTGTGTGTTTCCGACTTCGATGCCTGCTTGGAAAAGTCCTTGAATACGGCGGCGCTGGCCGCGCTGGCCGTATTGGCAGCCTGGTTTTGCAGTGCTTCGGCTTCCGCCTTGGCCTGCTCGGCAATGGCCGCGCCCCAATCGTCTTCCGCGCTTTGGTCGTCTTGGTTGTCAGACATGTGTTTCTCCTGTTGTACAGATGCGGACCGCAGCGCGGCCCGAGTGCATTACTTAATGATTATTCATATTGTCGGCATTCGCCAGCAACTTTTCGACCTTCAGCGCATATTGTCCGTTCAACACGCCGTAGGTGCAATCCATGACGGGCACGCCGTCGACGGTGGCGGCGATCAGTTCGGGAATGTTGAGCGGAATGATGTCGCCCACTTTCATGTTCAGGATTTCGTCGAACGAGACGCGCGCGGTGCCCAGCGAGGCCACCAGTTCGACTTCGGCGATCTGGATCTGCTGCGTCATCAGGCGGATCCAGCGCTTGTCCACTTCCAGCGCTTCACCCTGCAGGCTGGAGGTCAGCGAATCGCGGATCGGCTCGATCATCGAATACGGCATGCAGAAGTGGATTTGTCCGGAAACGGAGCCCAGTTCCACCGTAAACGTGGACGCCACCACCACCTCGTTCGGCGTGGCGATGTTGGCGAACTGCGTGTTCATTTCCGAGCGGATATATTCGAATTCGACGGGGAAGACCGGCTCCCACGACTTGGTGTAGGCTTCAAAGACGATGTCGAGAATGCGCAAAATGATGCGCTGCTCCGTCTGCGTAAAGTCGCGCCCTTCGACACGCGTATGAAAACGTCCGTCGCCGCCAAACAGATTGTCGACCAGCAGAAAGACCAGGCCCGGATCGAAGACCATCAGGGCCGTGCCGCGCAGCGGCTTCATGTGGACCAGGTTCAAATTGGT
The DNA here is from genome assembly GCF_051380935.1 of Janthinobacterium algoris. NCBI lineage: Bacteria > Pseudomonadati > Pseudomonadota > Betaproteobacteria > Burkholderiales > Oxalobacteraceae > Janthinobacterium > Janthinobacterium algoris. Next base: position 310,645 of record NZ_JBNYXZ010000001.1, read on the forward strand.
CGGCACCACCAGGTTGCGGATGAACTCGCTGTATTTCGACACGCGCACGGAACCCACCGACACTTCTGCGCTGCGGCGCAGGAAGTTGAACAGGCCCACGCGCAGCAGACGGGCGAAACGCTCGTTGATAATTTCCAACGTTGGCATCCGGCCGCGCACGATGCGCTCCTGGGTTGCCAGGTTGTAGGTACGAACTCCCGTGACATCTTCCGGCGCCTGCGCGTCGTCCTGGTCTCCGTTGACGCCCTTCAAAAGGGCATCGACTTCTTCCTGGGAGAGGAAATTATCGGCCATGGCTGCTTATTGAATGATGAATGCGGTAAATAATACGTCCGTCACGTCCTGCTCCGGCCCTTTGTCCTCGAACGGCTGGTTCACCTGATTGATGATTTCGGCCGCCAGTTGCTGCTTGCCTTCCACGGTATTGAGTTCGGATGCCTTCTTGCCGGACAGCAGCAGCAGCAAGCGGCTGCGCACTTTCGGCATGTTGACCTTGATCAAGTCCATTTCTTCCGGGCTGCTGGCCTGCAAGGTAAACGCGATTTGCAGGTATTGCTCGCCATTTTCCGGCTGCAAGTTGACGGTGAAGGAGTCGATCGGCACGAAGACAGGCGGACCTGCCTTGGAAGCGGTATTTTTCTTCTTGCTGGGCGCCGATTCTTCCTTGTCAGCCTTGCCATGCAGGAAGTACCAGGCGGCACCGCCACCGATGCCGCCGGCCACCAGCACCGAGGCCAGCACGATGATCAGAAGCTTCTTTTTCGAGGCGCCGGCAGGGGCCAGGCCTGCATCTGCTTTCGGATCTGCTTTCATTTTTGGATTTGCTTTCAATGGTACTCAAGTGCATGGAAGTGGATCACGACGCCATTATGTCATTATCGGCAAATTCTGCGCAGAAGGATGCGGTGAAAAGAGGGCGGAAGCGCCCTCAACTCGCTGTTTTTAGACGAAAAGTTACGCTGTGGGGCGCGCCAGTGGCGTGTGGACGACGAATTATCCTCAGGCAAAGGTATCCACGGCACCCAGGCTTGGCCGGCTGCGTCCGCCTGCCGCTGGCGCGATGGCGATCTCGCCACCCGCTACGTCGCCGCCCTGGCCATTGCCGCGGCGCCCGCCCGAGGCGGCCCGTTCGCCATTGTTTTGCTGTTCCGGCGTGCCGGCCGAGACGGTGGCGTTGCCGAAGGCGATGCCCGCTTCGCTCATCATCTCGCGCAGGCGCGGCATGGCCGCTTCCAGCGCCTGACGCACTTCGGGCTGGGCTGACATGAAGGCGGCATCGGCCTGGTCATTGGTGACCGTCAGGACCACTTGCACGGGACCCAGGTCGGGCGGATTCAGGGTCAGGGTGGCGCTCTGGTCGCCGCCGGCCGCCATCCACACGACTTTCTGCCCCAGTTGCTGGTCCCAGGCCGGCGTGCCGACCCGGCCCGTCAGCTTGTCTGCCGGCACGGCCACGGCGGCGGCAGCCTGCTGCAGCGCGCTTGGCTGCAACTGGGCCGCCAGGCGGCTCAGGTCGGCTGGCGTTTCCTTGATGATAGCTTCGGCCACGGCGGTGCCAGCCCTGGCGGTGGCTGCCAGTTGGACATCGATGGTCAGCTTGCCCGGCTCGGCCTTGCCGGTCGGCACGTTGGTGCCGGGCGTGGCTGTTGTCTTGCTCTGGGCCTGGCCCAGGCTGTCGGCAAAGTCGCCGCTGTCGGCTTGCGCGACGACAGTGGCGGTAGCCTTGACGCTGCCTTGGCCGGCTGCCAGTAATGGCGCTGTTGTCAGGCCCTTGCCGTCGGCCTTGACGCTGGCGCGCGCGGGCAGTTCCGGCACGGCCTTGGCTGCTGCCGCTGGCGGCTGGATGGCTAATTGGATGCTGCCCACCAAGGCCAGCATCTCGGCGGCCGGATCGGCTGGCGGCGGTGCTGTCGCGGTGGCGATAGCGGGCACGCTTGCCTCGGCCGCGGTGCTGGAAGCATCGCCGCTGGCGGGCACGGCTGCCGCGGTGGCAGGCGCGGATGGCTGTTCGCTGTTGGCTGCCGGTTCAGTGCCGGCTTGCGCCGGCTTCGTTTCCTTGGCCGGCGCCTGGGCGGGTGCCGGCGTGGCGGCAGGGCTGGCGGGGCGGGGCGCCGCCGGTGCTGCTTGCTCCAAATTGCGGCTGGCCTGGCGTTGCTCGATCTGGCGGTTCAAGGTGCGCTGGAAGTCGCCCGCAGTGCCACTGCTGGGTGGCTGGCTGCGGTTGGCGGCGCCCGGCGTGGCGTTTGGCGAGACAATCTGGGAAATCGGGTTTTGCAGGGTTTGCATGATGCTGCCTCAGTGTTACTTAGCGTTTGTAATAGGCTTGTCGCGCCGCGTGCTCATCCATTGCTTTCTGGTCGCGCTTGTTTTCCAGCTTCAGCGCCTGTTCCTGCGCCCGGTTGTTCAGGGTGGTGTATGACATGCGCTTGCGTTCTGCCAGCTGCCAGCGCATCTTTTCATTGTCGCTGCGCGCTTGCGCATGCTCGACCACTTGCTGCTGGCCCAGGATGGCGCTGTCGAGCTTGACCATGAAGGCCTGGAAATTGCGGTAGGCCGTGGGCGTAATGCCATTGCTCATGCTTGCCTCAAAACGCTGGGCATAGTCATCGCGGTAGCCGGATAGCATGTCGAGCTTTTCGCGGCAATCGGCGAGCGCTTTCAGGGCCGCGCCCAGACGCTTGGCGCAATCATCCGTTTCGCGCTGGGCAAGGTCAATCAGGGTTGCAAGTTGGGAAGGAGAGGCCATGCTTGATTATATTCCCGCTATGCAAGCCCTAATCAGTCGAATAGAGCGGTAAGTTGCCCCAAGCTCTCGTCCATGCTGACCCGTTCCGTAATTTGCTGTTGCAAAAACGCCTCGATCTTTTCATGCAGGGCGATGGCCTGGTCCAGCACGGGATCGGTGCCGGCGCTGTAGGCACCCACGCTGATCAGGTCGCGGCTGCGTTCATAGCGCGAATACAGTTGCTTGAGCTTGCGCGCCTGCTGCTGATGTTCATGCGTGGTGATCGAGTGGGCAGCACGTGAAATCGATTGTTCGATGTCGATGGCCGGGTAGTGTCCCGCTTCCGCCAAACGGCGGTTCAGCACGATATGGCCGTCGAGAATCGCGCGCGCCGAGTCGGCGATCGGGTCCTGCTGGTCGTCGCCCTCGGTCAGCACGGTGTAGAAGGCGGTGATCGAGCCGCCGCCTTCTTCGCCGTTGCCAGCCCGTTCCACCAGCACGGGCAGCTTGGCGAAGACGGACGGCGGATAACCCTTGGTGGCGGGCGGCTCGCCGATGGCCAGGGCGATTTCGCGCTGCGCCATGGCGTAGCGGGTCAGCGAATCCATGATCAGCAGTACATTTTGCCCCTGGTCGCGGAAATACTCGGCAATGGCCGTCGCATACGCGGCGCCCTGCAGGCGCATCAGGGGCGGCGTGTCGGCCGGCGCGGCCACGACGACGGAACGGGCCAGGCCTTCGGCACCGAGGATTTGCTCGATGAATTCCTTCACCTCGCGGCCGCGTTCGCCGATCAGGCCGACGACGATCACGTCCGCCTCCGTGTAGCGCGCCATCATGCCCAGCAGCACGCTCTTGCCCACGCCGGAACCGGCGAACAGGCCCATGCGCTGACCTCGGCCTACGGTCAGCATGGCATTGATCGAGCGCACGCCCACGTCCAGTGTGGTCACGATGGGTGCACGGCCCAGCGGATTGGCAGGGCGCACATTGATGGGCGCGCTGTCCGTCGTGAGCAGGGGACCAAGCTGGTCGAGCGGGCGGCCCGCGCCGTCGAGCACGCGGCCCAGCAGTTGCGGGCCCACCGGCAGGTGGCGCGCACGGTCGCTGGGGCGGCGGCGCGGGTGCGCCACGCTGCCCGGGCGGGGGATGGCCGGTTCGACGGAAAACACGCGCGTGCCGGGCACGATGCCCTCGACGTCGCTTTGCGGCATCAAAAACAGGCGTTCGCCTTCAAACCCCACCACTTCCGCCTCGACCCGCCCGCCATTCGGCAGCGGCACGGTACAGGCGGCGCCGACGGCAAGGCGCAGGCCCACCGCTTCCATCACCAGGCCGGCGACCCGCGTGACCCGGCCGGAAATTTGCATCGGTTCGACAAAACCGACCACGGCCGAACAGTCGCTCAGGTAGGCGCGCCAGCGCGCCGCATGGGCAGCCGGGCCTTTGACGGGCTCGCTCACGGCGTCAGCCAGTCCAGGTCTTTGCCCAGCGCATGTGTCAGGCGCTGCCAGCGGGTGGACGTCTGCGCGTCGATCTGGTTGCTGGCCGTGTCGATCTTGCAACCGCCGCGTTCCACGCTGGGGTCTTCGATGACACGCCAGCCACCCTTGTCGAGCTCGTCACCGATGCCGTCGCGCACCACTTGCGCGTCTTCCGGATTAAGCATCAGCAAGGCCGGTTGTTGCAGCACGGGCAAGTATTCGATAGCTTCGCGCACCATCGGCAGCATCAGCTCGGGGCGCACGGGCAAGGCCGCTTTCAGCATGCCCTTGGCCAGTTGCAAGGCCAGTTCCATCACGTCATTGGCGATCAGTTCATCGGCCTGGTGCACGGCTGTGCCGAAGTCGACGGCGATGGTTTGCAGATGCGCCAACTCCACGGCAGATGCCGCCTTGCCTTCAGCATACGACGCGGCATGGCCATCGGCATGCCCGGCCGCGTGGCCTTCCGCATAGCCGGCGGCGCGGCCCTCATCGAAGGCCGTGGCGCGCGCTTCCTCGCGGATGGCGTCAAGTTCTTCCTGTGTCGGATACTCGAGCGGCGGGGCCAGTTCTTCTTCGTGCAGCTCGCCATATGGATCAACGCCCGGGTCGAATTGTGCTTCCGGCTCCGGTTCGAGCAGCTTGCGCGCCGCCACCACGCTGGGACGCTCGTCGCCAAACGAGGTCATTTCCCAGCGCTGGTATGCGGTTTGTTGCTCTTTGGGTATTAAATTAGACAAACGAATCCTCGCCTTTTCCACCCAGTACTATCTGCCCTTCGTCCGCCAGGCGGCGCACGATTTGCAGGATCTGTTTCTGTTGCGATTCCACTTCCGACAGGCGCACGGGGCCTTTCGACTCCAGGTCTTCGCGCATCATCTCGCCAGCACGCTGCGACATGTTCTTGAAGATCTTGTCGCGCAGCTCTTGCGAGGCGCCTTTCAGGGCGATGATCAGCATTTCCGACTGCACTTCGCGCAGCAGCAATTGAATGCCGCGGTCATCGATGTCGATCACGTTGTCGAACACGAACATTTCGTCCATGATCTTTTGCGCCATGTCGTTGTCGTAGTTCTTGATATTGTCCATCACGGAGCCTTCTTGCTCGCCGCTCATGAAGTTGAGGATCTCGGCTGCCGCGCGCACGCCGCCCAGCGACGATTTCTTGATGTTTTCGTTACCGGACAGCAGTTTCGTCAGCACATCGTTGAGTTCGCGCAAGGCGGCCGGCTGCACCCCGTCCAGGGTGGCGATGCGCAGCACCACGTCGTTGCGCAGGCGGTCCGTGAAATGGCCGAGGATTTCGCAAGCCTGGTCGCGTTCCAGGTGGACCAGGATGGTGGCGATGATCTGCGGGTGTTCGTTGCGGATCAGCTCGGACACGGATTGCGAATCCATCCACTTCAGCGATTCGATGCCGGACGCATCCTTGCCGCCCAGGATGCGCGACAGCAGCACGGACGCCTTGTCGTCGCCCAGCGCCTTGGTGAGGACTTGGCGGATATATTCGTCCGAATCGAGGCCGACCGTGGAATTGAGTTCCGTCTGCGCGCGGAAGTCGTCGAGCACCTCGACCACCTGTTCGTGCGCAATGCCCTTCATGGTGGCCATGGCGGCGCCCAGTTTCAGCACTTCGCGCGGGCCGAGGAATTTCATGACCTCGGCCGCTTCGCTCTCGCCCAGTGCCAGCATCAGGATGGATGCTTTTTGCAGTCCCGTTGTCTCAGTCATTATTGCCTATCCATGCTTTGATTACGTTGGCCACCACGCGCGGGTCTTCCTGTGCCAGTTTCCTGGCCATCGCCAGGTTTTCACGATAACCGCGGGCCGTATCTTCTTCCAGTTCTTCCAGCTCGGCTTCGCTGAGCAGGACTTCGTTTTCTGCGCTGTCCTTGCTCAGTTCCGGCTCGATGACGGGCGGTGGGGCACCGAAATCGTCGATCTTGCGCATCACGGGGCGCAGCATCGGGCGCACGATCTTGATGAAGATATACAGCAGGATCAGGGCCGTGATGAGGAATTTCGCCAGTTCCTTGGCCAGCGGCAAGTTGGCTGGGTCGCGCCACCACTCCAGCTTGCCTTCCGGCGCGCGATCGATGCCGTCGAAGGGCGAGTTGGCCACGCTGAAGCTGTCGCCACGCTCCTTGTTGTAGCCCATCGCTTCCTTGACCAGATTATTGATCTGGACCATTTCAGCAGGAGAAATCGGCTTGACCGTGACCTTGCCATCCTTGTCGAAGCTGCGGCGGTAGTTGACGACGACGGCGACCGACAGGCGGCGCAAGCCGCCCATGGATTTCTGCTCGTAGCGCACGGTCTTGTCAACTTCGTAATTTGTCGTCGATTCTTTCTGGGTCGGTGCCGTCGGTGCGCCCGGTGCCGCGCCCGGTGCCTCGGCCGTCAATGGCGCCGTGGCCACGCCAGGCGGCTGGTTCGACAGGGCGCCCGGCACGCCGGACGGGTTGGCATTGCCGGCGCCCGTCGATTCGTTCGTTTGCTGGCTGCGGATGGTGGACGCTTCCGGCGGCGAGTTCGGCTTGTAGGTTTCTGCCGCCTGCTCGCTTTGCGAAAAATCCACATCGGCCGTCGCTTCGGCGCGCACATTGCCTTCGCCGACGATGGGCAGCAAGATCGATTCGACTTGCTTGATCACGCTTTGCTGCAATTGCTGCACGTACTTTAATTGGTTCGGGTCCAGGCTCTTGATGCCGTTGGCGCGGTCCTTGTCCTTTTCCTGGTTCGACAGCAAGGTGCCGGCCTGGTCGACCACGGTGACATTGATCGGCAGCAATTCCGGCACGCTGGAGGCCACCAGGTGCACGATGGCGCTCACTTGTAATTGGTCGAGGCCGCGGCCCGGATGCAGGTTCAGCAGCACGGAGGCGGTCGGTTTTTGCTGTTCGCGCACGAAGACGGATGGCTTTGGCAAGGCCAGGTGGACGCGCGCCGTGTCGACGGCGGATACCGATTCGATCGATTTCGCCAGTTCGCCCTCAAGCGCGCGCTGGAAATTGACTTGTTCCAAAAATTGCGAGACGCCCAGCTTCTGGTTTTCCATCAGCTCGAAGCCGACGTTGCCGCCTTTCGGCAAGCCTTGCGCGGCCAGTTTCAGGCGCGCGTCGTGGACTTGCTCGGTGGGCACGAGAATGGCGCCGCCCCCTTCGGAAAACTTGTGCTTGATGCCCAGCTGGTCCAGCGACGCGGTGATGGCGCCGCCGTCGCGGTCCGTATAGTTGGAAAACAGGACCTTGTATTCGGGTGGCTGGTTCCACATGTACAGGGCCACGCCGATGGCAATCAGTGCCGCCACGCCCAGGCCACGCAGGAAATTCTTGCCCATCGGCGTCTTGGCGAAGGCTTGCACGGACTCCACGGGCGAACGGGCAGGCGCCGGTTCCTGTGGTATGCGGTTCACATCGATTTCTTCGGCTACAGCCATGATTGCCTTCCGGGGCGCGTGTTATTGACGGGTATTGGATGATGCGTGCGGGCCGCTTCCTCAGGAGGAGGGGGCGATATGCAGAATTATCCGCCACTGTCACGCGCTTCAATCGTCCAAACAGAAGGCGCTTTTGCCGCCTGCTCGGCCGAGCGGCTGGCGTTGGCACTGGTATTGTGGAACCTTGGCAACAGGTGACGGAAGTTATTGTACCCGTCGTTGCCTTGCTGACTGGAGTTTTGTTCTCCGGAAGCAACAGGCAGGAATCGACGAGAATCGGGAGGCAAAGTGAAAACAGGCGGTATCGACAGCAGCAGGATCGAGGCGATGATCGCGCAACTGAAGTCGGCGGCCACGCGGCCGGAGGCAAAAATACCGGCGATCCAGACCGAGATGCCGGCGGCGAAGGTGAATTTTGCCGATGCCTTCAAGAGCGCGCTGGACTCCGTGAGCGGCGCGCAAAAGGCGTCGTCGGCGCTGGGCCAGCGCTTTACCATGGGCGACGACAAGGTCAGCCTGTCGGATGTGATGGTGTCGATGCAAAAGTCCAGCATCGAATTCCAGGCGACGGTGCAGGTGCGCAATAAATTAGTGTCGGCGTATCACGAGATCATGAATATGCAAGTTTGATACAGGCAAGTGTATTCGCATGTCACGAACGCCTTGCAAACCGTAGCGAGTGCAAGCCAGTTGTGGCCGCGAAGCGGACCTGTACTTTAGTACAGTGAGCATCGCAGGCCGCAAATGGCGACGCGCAGTAGGTTTGTAAGGTGTTAACCCAACCCCGCCATGCGTGCATTCCTTTCACGCTCCAACCGCGTGATATAGCGCTGCACATGCGCCAGCATGCTGCGCGGCAGGTCGACGAACTGGCAGCCCAGGCGGCGGTTCAGCTTATTGTTCAGCAAGGTCATGTCCAGCGAATTGCGAATTTGCAAGGTGGCGGTGACGATGCCGACGTCGGGCAAGTCGATGCGACAGCCGGGATAGTCCCTGCCGATGGTCTCGCCCAGTATCAGTTTATTGTCCAGGATGGCGATGCCGCCGCAACTGATGTCGGCCAGCGGAAACAGGGTGTCGGCGCCGCCCAGCGAGGGCGGCAGGGAAATCGAGACGCGCACGGGATTGCTCACGGGCGTGCTCATGCGGTAATACTCGCGCCGCTGCAAGCGGATCAATGTTTCCGGAATGGCAATTTTCAAGGCGGGCGTACCGCCGTGAAGGCACTCTTCCACCAGGGCGCTGGCAAACAGGATGCGGATCTTGTCGAGCGAGGTTTCAAACGAGATGCCGGTGGCGGCCACCATGCGCCGATTCTGGTCGGCGTTCACGGAACGGTCGAGGATGACGCTATTGCGTTCGGCATCGACTTCCAGGATGGAGGTGACGCACACATCGGATTCTCCGTGGATCAGCATGCGGATCAGCTGGCTCTTTTCGCTGATGCTGCGCAGCAAGGCGATGATTTCCCGCCGCGATTCCACTTCAAAGTCATGCCAGTTTTCGAGGCCGGAATCCATAATATGTGCTTGCATTGATGCCTGTCTATGTATCGGTGAGGTTGACGCTGGTGTCGGGCGGCGGCGGGATGGGGCCGCCCTTCGCAGTTTCAATATGATATAACCAGGCCAGCAGTTCCGCAATCGTCCGATACAGGCCGGGCGGAATCTGGCGGTCCAGGTCGACATCCATCAGCAGCGCCACCAATTCTTTCGATTCATGCACGAAGACGCCGTGTTCGCGCGCCGTGCTGATGATCTGGTCGGCGATCAGGCCGCTGCCCTTGGCCACCACCTTGGGCGCCGGCGTGCCGCTCTGGTAAGCCAGGGCGACGGCCGTCTGCGGCACCTTGCGCTTGGTGTCGTCAAGCATCATCTTCTCCAGCCCCCTCGGGCTTGCCGGCGATCGTCAACGACGACAATGGCCAGCCGGCCGCGGCTAGCGACGCTTCCAGCCGCGCCGCATGCTGGCGCAAGGTGTCGGCGCTGCCTTCGCTGCCCGCTTGCAGCTGGATGTGCACGCGGCCGCCCTGCAAGACCACGTGCGCGGCCAGGTCGCCCAACAGGGGGAACTGGAAGCGCACATTGCTGCGCCAGGCCGTCGCTTCCTCGTCACCGTCGCGCCCTTCGTGCTGTTGTCCTTCCGGCGCATCCTTGCTGATATCCCACTGCATCTTCTGGCCGGGCCAGGCTTCGCCCTGCCATTGCACGCGCGCCTGTTCGTGCGTATGCAACTGCAAATTGATCAGTTGCGCCGAGGCCAGGTCGGTGCCCGTCTTGGGCGTCTCGCCCGGCGCGGCCTTTTGCATTTGCGGTTCCAGCAGCAGCGAGGCCAGCGGCCGCTTGCCTTCGGCCCATTCGGCCACATGCGATTCATAGAACAAGCCGCTGCTGCCGACCGTGTCGCGCAGCTTTTGCGCCACCTGCGCCGGATCGGCTCCCGGCGTGGCCATCAGCGGCGTCTTGCCGACCAGCGCCAGTGGCGCGCCGGGCACGCTTTCCGCCTGGCTGAGCACGGTGCTGATGGCGCGCGCGGTGGTGCTCAGTTCCGGCGCCGGCGTATCGCCTGCCAGGGCGGGCAGCAAATTGGCCGGCGTCAGAGGTGCACGGCTGAGCAGTGTGGCGGCCGTGCTGCTGGCGCGCGTGCCCGCCTGGGCTGCACCGGCCTGGGCGCCGCGCGCGTCAAAGGCGTCGGGTTCTGCATCGGCGTCGGCGTAGGTCAGCAGTGGATTGGCGGCCTGATCGCGGTGAGCGCCGATTTGAAAAGAGGGGCGGGGGTTGATGCCGATCAAGGTCAGCGGAATCTCCGTGCCCGGCTGGGCGCCGGCCGGCAATTGCATGCGGGCCGGGGTGCCGGCGACGCGCACCAGGTAACTGCCGTCGCCCATGCGGGCCAGCACCTGGCCCTGCATGGATTTGCCGATCAGTCCCTGCAGCGAGCGCTGGAACTCAGCCTGGCGCGGGTCGGCGACGGCATCGGTCGCCCGCGTGGCCTTGACCGGGGTCAAGGGCGTCATGCCGATGGCTTCCATCTTCGGCAACATGGCGCCCCCGTGTGCGCTTACGCGCCGTAGGCGTTGGCCAGGCGCCGTTCGGTGCCGGTGCTGTTGATCAGCTTGGACAAATGCGCCATCCACGGCATGGTCAGGTCGCGGATCTTGCGGTCGTCTTCCAATATCTGCTTGATCAGGGCGACCTTGCGCTGGCGGCCGGCGCTTTCCAGCACGACTTTTGCTTCATTCGCCTTCAGCGCTTCCACATGCGCGCTCACTTGCTGCTCCAGCGCTTCGAGCGCGTCCCAGTCGGCGTTGCTGGCGGCGGTCACCATCCGGCCCGTCAGGGACTGCATGGTTTCGTAGGTGGTCAGGACTTCTTGATGGGTCATCATGGGTCAGGCGCTCGCAAGGCTGGGCATACGTTTCAAATCGGCGCCGGGGATGGCGGCGGGCGTGGTGCCGATGGCGTTCCAGGTTTCACGCAAGTCGGTCAGCAGGCGCTGCACTTCTTCCAGCAGGGGAATATCGTTGTTCAGGTTAGCCATCAGCAGGCGCGCGCTCATATACTCGTACAGAGCGTCGAGGCCTTCGGCGATCTGGCCGCCCGCCTCCTTGTCCAGGCTGGCGCGCAAACCATTGTCGATGATCTGGATGGCTTTCGAGATGGACTTGCCCTTTTCCGGAATATTGCCCGATTTCATATGCACCTGCGCGCTGAGCACGGCCACCAGGGCGCCGTCGTACAGCATCACGATCAGCTTGTGCGGCGAGGCCGAGACGATGCCCGTTTCCAGGCCGACCTTGGCGTAGGCGTTGACGCCGCGTTGTTGGGTTCCAAACATATATTCTCCTGATGATGGGGCTTAACGGTTGGCGGCGATGGCGGCCAGCTGCTGGGTCAAATAGGTTTGCGTGCCCTGCAATTTGTTCAGGGATACGTCCAGGCGCGAGTACTGGGCGCGGTAGCGCGCTTCGATGTCGGTCAGCTTCGCGCTGAACTTGTCGCGCTGCGCCGCCACCGACTTCAGGGTTTCATTGATGCCGCTCGTGCGCCCGGTGATCATGCCCTTTGTACCGAGGAAGGACGTGGCCAGATTGTTCAACTGGTAGGCATAGCCTTGCGAGAAACTGACCGTGCCGCGCGAGCCGGTGGTGCCGCCAGTCACTTCAATTTTCAAGCCTTCCGCCTGCGAGCCGGGCGCACCCGTCAGTGTCTGGCCGGAGCCGACCACAGGTTGCCCGCCCAGGGTGCCGGCCACGTCGGCGCCCTTGACGGGCTTGGCCGCGCCAAACAGGGTTTCCGTGCCGGTTCCCGTGCCGTTGCTCAGTGCCAAGTTCGATATGGAGCCATAGCGGCTCGACACCAGGACCAGTTTGCCGGTGCCGTCGATCGACGCGGAGACCGTCGCGCCATTGTCTGAAAAAGCCTTCACGCCGTTGATCGACGATTGCATCAGCGATGCCATCTGCGCGGGCGTATAGGTGCCAGCCGGTATCGACACCCGGGCCGTATTCTTGGCCGCCGATGGCTCCGTATCGTTCAGGGTGATATTCCAGGTGGTGTCGCTGGCAATCGTGGTACTGGCGGGCAATACGCCGTCGGACGTGAGCGAACCCTGGCTGGCCATGGTGGTGATGCTCAGGTCATAGGTGCCTGGCTTGGTGGCGGCCGTCGAGCTGGTGAAGGCGACGTTGCTGTCGGTGGCCTTGCCGATGGCCGAAAACAGGCCGGCGATATCGCCGAAGTTGGCGCTGATCGCTTTGTCGAGTTTACTTGCCTCGAGTGTCAGGCTGCCATCTTTTTGGAAGGAAATACCGACCTGGCTCAAGGTGTTCATGCCACTGCTCAACCCTGTAATCGGCGCGCCCAGTTGTCTGCGCAACTGGCTCTGGATCGATTGAACGGTCGAGTCGCCCATTAAAATGCCACCCTTCTTGGTATCGGGATTGAAGGCCGTCATCTTGCTGATCGAGGTGTTCAGATCATTGTAGGCCTTGACGAAGGCGGTGATGCTGGTCTTGACCGTTGTTGTATCCTTGGCTACCGATAAACTGGAATTACCTATCTTTGTAATGCTCAGCGTGACGCCTTCGATCGCCGAATCGACGCTGTTCGAGCTGCTGGTGATGGCAATGCCGTTGACGCTGAAGTTGGTGTTTTGCGCGGCACTGTTTTGCTTCAGGTTTTGCGTGCCGGAAGCGTCATAGGACAGCAGATTGCTCAGGGCGCTGTCGGCCGGCTGACCATCGCTGCCGCTGAGCGAAATCTTCATGGCTGAATTGGCGCCCGTCTTGCTCGAACTGAGTACCAGGTGATACGGTTTGTCCGTGCCGTCCGATACGATGCTGGCGGTGACACCCAGGCCCGCGTTATTGATGGCGTCGCGTATGCCTTGCAAGTTGTTGTTGGTGGCGTCGATCACCACCGAACCCGTTGCCTGCGTGCCATCTTGGGTGAAGCCCGTGTTCATGTAGCTGCCGCCCGTGCCTGCGGTCAGCCCGGCTGCCGCGGGGTTGCTGCCGGCAACGGTGATGGGGCTGGCATTGCCCGAGGCCAGGGTGATCGAACTGGCAAGCGTGACATTCGAGCCATCGTTGACGGCATTGGCGGCGTGTCCGATACCACCCATGACGCTGCCGGTGACCACTTCTTCAATGTTGAGGTTGGAGCCATCGGCACGCGTGAATTGCAAGTTGCCGTCGGCGGCCTTGCCGGTGACGGTAATATTCGCCGCAGCCAACGCATTCGAGACGGCATTCGGGCCTGCCAGCGTCGTATCGAGCGAGGCGGCAGTGATGCCGCCGCCTGCGGCGACGCCATTGCCCTGCGTAACGATCTCGATGCCGCCGACCGACAGCGAATAGGTGCCGTCCGCGCCGGTGGCAATATTGCCGAAACCGCTGAACATGCTGGCGTTGCTAGCCGTTGGCTGGGCCGTGGCGGTCACGCCCGTGGTGCTGCTCTTGGCGTTGATGGCGTCCGCCAGCGCGCGTGCGCTCTTGGTGCCGGCGTCCGTCGGAATGGCCGTGCCATTGATGATCACCGAGCCGTTGCTCACGCCCGTGAGCAGGGTGCTGCCGCTCAGTACCGTGCCCGTTACACCAAAAGTGCCGCCAGCGAGCGAGCCCAGCTGGAAGGAAACCGTGGTCTTGGCACCACTGCCGATGGTCGACAGCTTGCTGGCCATGCCGCCCGACGTCAGCGTCTGCGCCTGGGCCAGCTGGGAAACATTGATGTTGTAGTTGCCCGCAACGGCCTTGGCGCCGGCGCTGGCCGATAGCACCAGCGGATCGGACGGCGTGGCGCTGACGGCGCGGAAGTTGTTTGAATTGGTCAGCGCCGACAGCGAGCCCTGGAAGGTGCTGACGGCGCCGCTCAGGGTGCCCAGCGCGCTGAGCTTGGCCTGATAGGAAGCCGTTTTTTTGTCAAAGGTATCCAGGGGGGCCGCTTCAGCGGTCATCAGCTTTTCGATGATGGCGCCCACGTCCAGGCCGCTGGCGCCGGCGCCGATGCCAACGGATGATAGTGTAGGTGTGATGGCCACTGAATGCTCCTAGGAAAACGCTAATATAAGCTGTTATCGGCAGAATCAATCAAGACTTGAGAGGGGGATTTACCGCGCTGTTTTCAGCGGGAGCAGAAAACCGGGCGAGAGAAAGGTGGATGTTGCTGAATTTACAACGAAAAGACGGGGCCGGATAGCCAAGCTATCGTGCCCCGTGGTCGTGCCAATGCGTGCAGCCACGCTGTTGCAAGTCGGTGTGCAACGCCATCACTATGCGCTTTGACTGATCAGCGAGCCTTTGGTCGAGTCAAAGGTCTTGGCCAGTTCCATGGCTTCCCTGGTGGGTATCTGGCGCAGTACTTCCTTGGTTTCCTGGTCGATGACCTTAACCACCGTGCGCTGGCTGTCTTCATCGATGGAAAACTCCAGGCCTTGCGTCTTCATTTGCGACGATTGGTTCAGCGCCGATACCGCCTTGTCCAGCTGCTCCCGGCTGGGCTCCTTGCTGGCTTGCTGTGGTGTAACCGTGCCGTTTTCCGTAGCGGCCCGTAGCGTTGCCGGGCGCGCCGGCAGTGTGTCCGCAGACACATAACTCTTGTCCATCCTGGCCGCGGAGGCGGCCGCTATCGTGTCGATAGTCATGGTGCTCTCCTAGTGAAAATTCCCCTGCCGAAAAAATCCGGCAGGGGAATCAGAGTCCTACGCTGTTGCCTGACTAATCGGAGATTAGCCGCGCAGCAGGCTCAGGACGCCGTTTGGCAGCGAGTTCGCTTGCGCCAGCATGGCCGTACCAGCTTGTTGCAGGATCTGGCCGCGGGTCATGTTGGCCGTTTCCGCAGCGAAGTCGGTATCGACGATGCGGCTGCGCGATGCGGACAGATTTTCCGTGGTCGATTGCAGGTTGGAAATCGCCGAGCTGAAGCGCGATTGCAAAGCACCGTACTGGGCGCGTTGGCTGTTCACCGAAGCCAGTGCAGCGTCGGCGATTTTCAGGGCCAGTTGCGCGCCGTCGAAGGTTGTCACATCCAGCGATGCGACGTCTTTCAAGACGGATGCACCCTTGGTACCACCTGTACCTGCAGGCAACAGGCCCGAGGTGGTGTCCGTGACTTGGTAGCTTTTTTCCGAGTCGAACGTAATGCGGCCGTTTGCTACCGCACTGGTGCCGTTTGCAGTCAAGCCCGTGAACGAGGTCGTCAGCGCGTCTTTCACTGTTGGCGTGTCGACTTTATAGGTCGCCGTGGCGAAGACGGTGTTGCCAGCAGCTTTGCTATTGGTGAGGCTGATATCATTGCCAGAGGCATTGGTCAATTTGATGCCGCTATTCGTGGCGTCATACTGTGCCGTCACACCCGTTTTGGAGGTCTGGGCATTGATCGCATTGATACCCGATGCATAATCGCTAGCCGTGGTGCCGCCGCCCATGGAGAAGGAGACGGTGGTGGCGTTTGCTGCCGTATTGTCCGAGGCGATCGTGAACGAATACGACTCCGAAGCGCCCAACTTGAGCGACATATCGGTTTTTGCCGTTGCCGTCACGCCGGTGCTCGCCGTTGCCTTGTTGACGTTGGCGGCGATCGATTTCGCCGTGTCGGTGGTCGCCGTGGTAATTGTCGCGCTGCCCAGCGAACCGTCCACTTTGACCGAACCGGCAGTCACGTTTGAGGTAGCGATAACGGCTACAGCATCGTTTTCTACGCGGTTGTCGCCATAGGTATTGGTCAGGAAGTTGGCGCCACTAGCCGAGATCAATTGGTTGGCGTTTGCGCCGACCTGGAAGTTGGCGGTGCCCATGCTGCCGTCGAGCAAATTCTGACCATTGAACTGGGTGGTTTGGGCGACGCGGTTCAGTTCCGAACCAAGTTGACCTACCTCTGTTTGCAAGGCTTGGCGGTCGCTGGCGGTGTTGGTCGAGTTCGACGATTGTACGGCCAGTTCACGGATGCGTTGCAGGATGTCGCCCGAGGTGGACAACGCGCCCTCGGCCGTTTGCGCCAGCGAAACGCCGTCGTTGGCATTGCGGGTCGCTTGGGTCATGCCGCGGATTTGCGACGTCATACGGTCGGAAATCGCCAGGCCAGCAGCGTCATCCTTGGCGCTGTTGATGCGCATGCCTGAGGACAGACGTTGCAGCGAGGTGGTCAAGGCCGACTGCGAAGTCGACAGGTTGCGTTGCGAGTTCAGGGAAGCGATGTTGGTGTTAATTACTGCAGCCATGATAATTCTCCAGACAGGTATTGCATTGCGCTATGTGCTAGTCACTTTGGCCTGCCCCGCTGTTCCGGGACAATCAAGCCGCTGTTATTTAGGGTAACGGTTGCTCTGCGGGAAAATTTATGGCGGAAAGCGCTTTAAATTTTAATTTTTAGCCCTTCAGTTTGTCGTTAGCCGTGCGCTAGACGACATGATTTAAAGAAACTTGAGGGCAAAAATAGTTTTATTTTTATATCGCTCGGAGGCTATCGGAGCGCTGGACGGAGTGCGGCGTTATCGTTTTTGCCATGAAAAATGCCGTCCGGCTGGGCAGCGGGACGGCATGTCATGCAGCGGCTTTGGCTTAGTCGGCCACCACCACGCGGTTCTTGCCCGTCTGCTTGGCCTGGTACATGGCGCGGTCCGCGCGCTTGACCAGTTCGGCTTGGTCTTCGTTGGGCAGGCGCAGGGCCACGCCGGCGGAAAAGGTGATCAGCACTTTTTCGTTGTCGTGCAGGAAGAAATGCCGGGTCAGCTCGCGCTGCAATCGCGTCATGGTCGACGAGGCCGCTTCGACCGTGGTTTCCGGCAGCAGGATGAGGAATTCTTCGCCGCCGAAGCGGGCGATGACATCCATCGAGCGCAGGGTTTCCTTGACGATTTTCACCAGGTGTTTCAAGGCGGCATCGCCAGCCAGGTGGCCATACGTGTCGTTCAGGCGCTTGAAATCGTCCAGGTCCAGCATGGCGATGCACAGTGGGGTGCCGCGGCGGTCGGAGCGGGCTGTCTCGCGCTCGAACACATCGTCCAGGCCACGGCGGTTCAGGCTGCCTGTCAGCTGGTCTTCCCGCACCAGTTCGCTCATATGCTGGAGCTTGGCTTCCAGTGTGTGGATGCGCTGTTCCGCATCTTGCACTTCCTGGCGCGCCAGCACCATCTTGTCGCGTGCGCGCAAGGCTTCGTTTTGCACCATGCGCGTTTCGCGCAAGACTTCGTCCAGAACGCTGTTCAGTTCGCTGATGTTTTCCGCCTGGCTGATCTTTTCCGAATAACCGCCGATCTTTTCATGGAAATCGCCCGTGCTGGCCGCCACTTGCCCCAGGCGGTCGATGAAGGTCATCATCATGTTCTTGACCGTCAGCTTGACGTCGGAAAGGCTGTGCTTGAGCTGGCTTTGCTTGTAGATGACTTCCTTCAGGCTGCGCGTGGCGTCTTCCAGCGCGCGTTGGTCGAGCGGGCCGGCGATCAGGTTTTGTACGGCATCGACCTGGCCGCGCAGCCAGCTGTCATCGTCGAGCAACTGGTTGACGTTATCGAGCAACAACTTGAACAGGCGCAGCAGCAATTCCTGCTGCTCGGCCGTATCGCCGCTTTTGAGTTCGATCTGGTAGCACAGCTGCTTCAGGCGCAGGGCCGCTTCGTTCAGCGCCTCTTCCGTATGCGCCAGCTTGATGGCCGCGCCCAGCGATTCAGCTTCTTCCACCAGCGCGGGCGTGCCCGTCAGCAAGGTGGCCACGGCAAAGCCCAGGGTGCGGCTGAGCAATTCACGCAGGGTGCGTGTCTGTTCGCCATCCGGCAGGGGCGGCAATTCGATGCCGCCGCCTTTCTTGACCTGTTTTTCCGCCAGTTGCGCCAGCGTGCGCGCATAGCTGTCCCAGTCGCGCGCTTTCAGTGCACGCTGGAAGCGCCGGCCAAAGTCGCCCAGTTCGCCGGCCGATTCGCTCATCTTGGCGGCAAATTGCGTCAGGACGTTTTCCGCGCCGCCGTCCACCGGGGCGCTGGCGGCCAGCACCGCGGCAGGCGCACCTGGCGTCTCTTCCGGTTCGCTGATGCCGGCAATTTCATTGTAGATGTCGCGGTAGGCGCTGGGCGTCGGGGCGATGCGGCGCGTGGCCAGGCGGCGAAACGCCTCGCGGGCGATATCGGCCGGATTCATCGCCGCACCGGCGGCGGTATTCGTGGCGCCAGGGGGAGCGCTTGCTGGGGAAGATGGCAATTTACTGGACATGTAGACACAGCCTTTTCAGATATTTCTTATTATCCCCATGATATGCGCGTTGGCAAAGAACTTATTGTGCGAGAAGCAAGGAGAAGTCCTGTCAATTCGCTCGATGCCAGCGGGCATGCCGCTTTGCAGTCAATCCACCAGCTGGTTACGGATGGCGTAATGCGTCAGTTCGGCGCTGTTCTTGAGTTTCATCTTGACCAGCAAGCGGGCGCGGTATTCGCTGACGGTTTTCACGGATAATTTCAGCTCTTCGGCGATCGCGCCCACCGCCTTGCCCGAGGCGATCATGACCAGCGTCTGGTATTCGCGGTCCGACAAGGTGTCGTGCAAGGCCGTTTCGTGGTCTTCGCCGACCGTGTTGGCCAGTTCCTGCGCCAGCGAGGCGCTGATGTATTTCAATCCTTGCGCCACCTGGCGGATGGCCGTCACCAGTTCGCGCGGCGCACTCTGTTTCGTCAGGTAGCCGGCCGCGCCCGCCTTGAGCGAACGGATGGCGTACTGGTCCTCGCGGTGCATGGAGAGCATCAGCACGGCCAGTTCCGGCTTTTCCTTCTTGATCTGCTTGAGCACCTCGATACCGCTGCGGTCGGGCAGGGAGATGTCGAGCAGCAACACCTGGCATTTCGAGCCGCGAAACAGTTTGATGGCGTCGTGGCCATTTTCAGCCTCGCCGGCAACGATGATGTCCTTCGTATCGGCGAGGATTTGTTTCAAGCCCTCGCGCACGATCGCGTGATCGTCGGCGATGAATACCCGGATGGTGGCTTTTTCTTTCATGACTGCGTTGTTTCCTATCTAATTCACCCACTAGGCCGTGTCTGGCGGCGGCCCGCTGTGCGCGGGCGCACTGGCTGCAGCCGCTATTATCGCCTCTCGCGCTGTGGTCAGCCGGATTTTTATGCTCAGGACGGTGCCGCCATCGGGCCCATCCATCAGGCTCAGGGTACCGCCCAGCGCGCTGGCGCGTTCGGCCATGCCGCGGATGCCGAACGATTGCGGCTTGGCGCGGTCGGACAGGCGCATGCCGACGCCATTGTCGGCGATCAACAGGCTGATATGCTGGCGCTGCCGGGCCAGGCGCACGCTGACCTTGCTTGCCCCCGCATGTTTGGCGATATTCGTCAGCGCCTCCTGGGCGATGCGGAACAGGCTGGTCGCCAAGTCCAGCTCCAGTTCGATATGCTGGCGGTTAGAAATGAACTGGCATTCGATGCCGGCCTGGCGCGCGAATTCCTTCACCTGCCAGTCCAGTGCGGCAACCAGCCCCAGGTCCAGCATGGAGGGGCGCAAGTCCAGCGAGATACGGTGCACGGCGTCGATGCTGCGGTCGACCAGGGCATCGACATAGTCGGCCTTTTCCTGCAGCAGCGGGTCGTCCGGGGGCAGGCGGCGCGCCAGCATGGCCAGTGCCATCTTGATCGCCGTCAAATTGCCGCCCAGGTCATCGTGCAGTTCGCGCGCCAGACGCGTGCGTTCGTGTTCCTTGACCTTGTCGATATGCGCCGTCAGCTCGGCCAGGCGGGCGCGCGACTGGCGTACTTCGATCTGTTCGAGCCGGCTTTCGGTGATATTTGTCATGATGCCTTCCCACTGCACCGTGCCATCGGCCAGCGCACGCGGCGTGGAGCGTAGGTTGATCCATTTAACGTCCTTCCAGGCATCGATCCAGATCCGGCCTTCCCAGTTCCAGCTCCACAAGGCGGACTTCGACGCCTGCATCGATTCGAGGTACGAGGCGCGGTCGTCGGCCAGGATCAGCTGGTAGAACAGTTCCGGACGCGCGTGCAGCTGTGCCGGACTCAGCCCCAGCAGGGCTTGGCAGCCATCGCTCAGGTAAGCAAAGGATGCCCGTCCATCCGCATGCAGGCAGAACTGGTACACCAGGCCCGGCGTGTTCGAGACGATGGCGTTGAAGCGCGACTGCACCTGCGCCAGGGCGGCCGCCGTCGCCTGCGGCGTGCGCAAGTCTTCGCCCTCGGCCAGGATCAGGGCGCGTCCCTGGCGGCTGGCGCGCGACAGGTGCAGGCTGAGCGAATACAGGCTGCCATCGCGGCGGCGCTGCTGCACGTGCAGCAGCGCTTGCGCGCCGATGCTGTCGTCCAGGGCGGCCAGCACGGCGGCCAGCTGCTGCGCGTCGAGCTGCGGCGCCAGGGTGAAGGGCGTCATCGCCAACAATTGCTTGTGTGCATACTGCAAGTTGTCGCAGGCGGCATCGTTGGCGTCCAGCAATTGCAAGCTGGCCGCGTCGTACAGGTAGATTTCCGGCGCCGCCGCGCGCATGGCGGGAGCCAGCCGGGGAGTGTCGTGCATGAAGTGGCCTTTCTTCATCAGCGGCGGGCGCGCCAGAAGGCGGCGAAGCGGCGCAGCACTCTGGCTGGGCGGGAATGATGACGCCCAGGCGTGCCCTTGCGCAAGCGCTGCCACCAGGCGCGGCGGGCGCGGCCCAGCGCAGCCGACAGGCGGCTGACGCGGCGCCACGGACGCGTGGCGCGCAGGCGGGCGATCCAGCGGTCCTTTGTGTCCATGAACCAGCCGTGCCAGCGCGCGAACCACGGCAAACTGAGCAGGGTAGGGCGCGTCAGGCTGTACAGGCGGGCCACGGCGGCCGCGCCGCCCAGCTTGGCGATGACGATCACGCCGATGCCGGAAAATGCATGGCCGCGCGCGATCGCCAGCAGGGCCAGCAGCTTGACGGGAAACAGCAGCACGGCCGGCAGCACGAAGATGGCCAGCGCCCAGTACGGCGGCAGGCGCTTGATCCACGCTTCCAGCGCATGCAGGGGCGGAAATTGCGCCACCACTTGCATGATGCGCGCGCCCGTCGCCCACAGCCATTCTTCGATCAGCAGGAAGATGGCGGCCAGGTAGACCAGCGGCGCGAACAGCCAGCGCCTGACTCTGTAGAATTTTTTCATCCGTCTCCGTGTGCGGCGCAGGTTTGCCGCGATAGCCACGATGATACGTCAAAAAAGCCCGTTTGCCCCCGCCTCCGGTGTGCCTGCGGCGCGCTGGCGGGGCTACAATAGGCAGATGAATAAAGCCTTTGTAAAAGAATCCGACAACGACGACGATGAAGAAGCGGCCGCGCTGGCGCTGGCCATTCCCGCCGGCGCCAAGAACTACATCACGCCGACCGGTTACCAGCGCATCAAGGAAGAGTTGCTGCAGCTGATCGACGTCGACCGTCCGGAAGTGGTGCGTATCGTGCATTGGGCGGCGTCGAATGGCGACCGTTCGGAAAATGGCGACTATATCTACGGCAAGCGGCGCCTGCGGGAAATCGACCGCCGCATCCGCTTCCTCACCAAGCGCATGGATCTGGCCGCCATCGTCGACCCCAGCGTGCACCATGGCAACGACCAGGTGTTTTTCGGCGCCACGGTGACCTACCGCACCAGCGACGGCGAAACGCACACCATCACCATCGTCGGCATCGATGAGTTCGATCCCCTGAACGGCAAGATCAGCTGGATCTCGCCGATGGCCCGCACCATCACCAAGGCGCGCGAGGGCGACGTGATCACCCTCAACACGCCGCAGGGCGAGCAAGAACTGGAGTTGCTGGAAGTGACATATCCGGCGCCGGGAGAAACTTGAGCTGATGTCCGGCGCATGAAAAAACGGCTGGGCAGAGTAATCTGGCCAGCCGTTTTTTTAATTGCGCTCGCGCAATATTCTATTGACCCCGGCGACGCGTCGCACATTGCGCAGCAGGGCGGCCAGGTGGACGCGGTCCTTGACTTGCACGGTGAAGCGCA
Source organism: Janthinobacterium algoris (assembly GCF_051380935.1). Taxonomy (NCBI): domain Bacteria; kingdom Pseudomonadati; phylum Pseudomonadota; class Betaproteobacteria; order Burkholderiales; family Oxalobacteraceae; genus Janthinobacterium; species Janthinobacterium algoris. The sequence goes on from NZ_JBNYXZ010000001.1 coordinate 332,753, forward strand.
ACTGGTCGAGGACGTTGTCCTTGTCTTCGTCCATGCCCACATAGATGATGTTGGCATCGGATTCGCCGATTTCGGCGGCGACTCTGGCCAGGATGCCCCGTTCGCTGTTGATCAATACCTTGATGCGGCAGTCGAAGCGGCGGTTCAGTTCGGTTCCCCAGCGCACGGCGATCCAGCGGTCCGGTTCCTTGGCGCGCTGGCGCTTGGCTTGCGTGCAGTCGCTGGTATGCACCAGCAAGCCCTGGTCGCGGCGCAGCTGGCCGATGATCAGGTCGCCGGGAATCGGCAAGCAGCACGGCGCCAGTTGCACGGAAACGCCTTCGCTGCCGCAGATGGTGACGGGGTCGAGTTCGCTGCCGCTGTTGTGTTCTACCGGCATGCTGGCCGCTTCGCCGCCGATCAGGCCAAAAATGTGGCGCGCCACCAGGGTGGCCATGCGCTTGCCGATGCCGATGTCCGCATACAGCTCGTCCATGGAATTGGCGCTCGATTCGTTGAGCAGGCGCTCGACCAGCGGCGCCGGCAGTTCGGCGTCGATGTTCAGGGTGTGCAGCGCCTGCGACAGCAATTGCTGGCCCAGGGCGATCGATTCAGGCAGGTTGATCGTGCGCAAATGGTGGCGGATGGCCGAACGGGCCTTGCCGGTGCGCACGAACGACAGCCAGGTGGGGCTGGGGCGCGACGAGGAATCGGTGATGATTTCGACGATGTCGCCATTGTGCAGTTCGGTGCGCAGCGGCGAGGTTTCGTTGTTGATCTTGACGGCCACGGTCTGGTCGCCGATGCCCGTATGGATCGAATAGGCGAAGTCGATGGCCGTGGCGCCGCGCGGCAGGGCGATGATCTTCGACTTCGGCGTAAATACGTAGACGGAATCGGGGAACAGGTCGACCTTGACGTGTTCGAGGAATTCGGCCGAGTCACCCGTCTGCTGCTGGATGTCGAGCAGGGATTGCAGCCACGCATGGGTGCGTTGCTGCAAGTCGGAGGGGTTCGATTCGCCACTCTTGTACAGCCAGTGCGCCGCCACGCCGGACTCGGCCGTGCGGTGCATTTCCTGCGTGCGGATCTGGAATTCCACGGGCGTGCCGTAGGGGCCGATGACGGTCGTGTGTAGCGACTGGTAGCCGTTCAGCTTGCGGATTGCGATGTAATCCTTGAACTTGCCCGGCATGGGCTTGTACAGGCTGTGCAGGGTGCCCAGGGTCACGTAACAATCGGCAAAACTACTCACCACCACGCGGAAACCGTACACGTCCAGCACTTGCGAGAACGACAAATGCTTGCTGCGCATCTTTTTATAGATGTCGTACAGGGTCTTTTCGCGGCCCGTGACGTCGGCCTCGAGTTCGGCCATGGACAGGGTGCTTTTCACCGCTTCCATGATCTTGTTGACCACTTCGCGCCGGTTGCCGCGCGCCGCCTTGACGGCTTTCGCCAGGGTGCGGTAGCGCATCGGGTACAGGTGTGAGAACGACAGGTCTTGCAGCTCGTGGTAAATATTGTTCAGGCCGAGGCGGTGTGCGATCGGCACGTACACTTCCATGGTCTCGCTGGCGATGCGGCGTTTTTTGGCCGCTGTCATGAAGTCCAGCGTGCGCATATTGTGCAGGCGGTCGGCCAGCTTGATCAGGATCACGCGCACGTCGGAGGCCATGGCCAGCAGCATCTTGCGGAAGTTTTCCGCCTGCGCTTCGATCTGGCTCTGGAATTCGATCTTTTCCAGCTTCGAGAGGCCGTCGACCAGGTGCGCCACCGGTGCGCCGAAGCGCTCGATCAATTCGTCCTTCTTGACGTCCTGGTCTTCCATCACGTCGTGCAGCAGGGCGGCCATGATGGCTTGCGCGTCGAGTTTCCAGTCGGCGCAGATTTCAGCGACGGCGATCGGGTGCGAGATATACGGCTCGCCCGAGCGGCGCATCTGGCCCAGGTGCATTTCGTCGGAGAAGCGGTAGGCTTCCTTGACTTTTTTCAGGTCGGCGGGAGACAGGTATTCGGCCAGCTTGTCGGCCAGGTGGCTGACGGAGGCCACGCCCAAGGCGGACGCCGGCGCTGCGGAGGTACCGCTACCGGACGTGCCGACACCGGGTGCTGATGCACCCTGTGGTTTTGCCGCCTGGCGCGAGGCCAGGGGCGGCAGTGCTGCAGAAGTCGTGTCGGCTGGGGTCAGACTCATAAAACGTCGCGTTGCTTTACAGTGTGAATAAAGGATACGGTAGAACCAGGGGTCAGCACTGTTCCGGCACGCGGGGTTCCCACTTACATCGGGACCTTTTTCAGCATTTCGATACCGACTTTACCGGCAGCGATTTCACGCAACGCGACCACGGTAGGCTTGTCCTTGGCTTCCACCTTAGGGGTGTGGCCTTGCAACAACTGACGTGCGCGGTAAGTTGCAGCCAGGGTCAGCTGAAAGCGGTTAGGGATCTGTTTCAGGCAATCTTCGATGGTGATACGGGCCATAGTAACTCCTAATAGTGGTGCGTGGCGCTGTGTGAACTGGCGTGCAGAGACGATTATTCTGCGTGCAGGCCCAGCTGGGCGAATAGCGATGCGTTGCGGGCCGCTTGTTGCGCAAACCGGCAACGGGCCGCTCTCACGATCGCGCTCAGTTCGGACAAAGCGACCGTAAACTCTTCATTGATAATAACATACTCGAACTCGGGAGCGTGTGCGATTTCGCCGCCGGCCGCCAGCAGGCGGCGCGTGATCACGTGCTGCTCGTCCTGGCCGCGCTTGTTCAGGCGCTCTTCCAGCGCATCGATCGATGGCGGCAGGATGAAAATGCCGGCTGCGCGGGGGAATTGCTTGCGCACCTGGCGCGCGCCCTGCCAGTCGATTTCCAGCAGGATGTCGGTGCCGGCCAGCATTTGCTGTTCCACCATGATGCGCGAGGTGCCATAGTAATTGCCATGCACTTCCGCCCATTCCAGGAATTCGCCCTGGTCGGCGCGCGCGACAAAGTCTTCCGCTGTCGTGAAATAGTACTCGCGGCCGTGCTGCTCGCCCGGTCGGGGCGCGCGCGTGGTGGTCGAGATCGACAATTTGATGCCGGGCTCTTGCGCCAGCAATGCATTGACCAGTGTCGATTTGCCGGCGCCCGATGGCGCGGCGACCACGAACAGGCTGCCGGAGAAGGCGGTAGGGTGGCTCATGCGGATCTTTCAATAATCGTGTTGTTGGCGCCGATGCCTGCGCAAGCGGCGCCCAATCCGGTATTTTACCAAGAGGCAAGGCGGTGAGCCAGTCCCTGCTGGGGGCATGACAAAAAACAAACTTCCCGGGCCCGCCTCAGCGGGGCAGCCGGCCCAGTGCGATTTCGCCCGCATTCAGCACGATGGCCCGTCCATTCACATCAGTGCAGTCGCGGTTGCTGAGGCGCACGACGGCGCTGTCGACGGATACTTCCGCGCCCAGGCTGCTGCGCGAGCAGATACGGTAGGAGGCGGCATCGGCACCCGTGTAGATGGCGGCGCCGCGCTCCTTGAGCACGAAGCAGCCTGACGCACAGCCTTCGATCGCGTACGGCGATGGCTGTTGCGCCGTTTGTGCTTGCGCACCTGCCGCCATCAGCACGAGGGCGGTGCCGGCGAGTCTCCATGTGCGTGGCGCGGCCATGGTTTATTCCAGGTTTTGCACTTGTTCGCGCATCTGCTCGATCAGCAGCTTCAAGTCCATCGAGGCGTCGGCCAGTTCCTTGACGGAAGCCTTGGCGCCCAGCGTGTTGGCTTCGCGATTCAGTTCCTGCATCATGAAGTCGAGGCGCTTGCCCACTTGCCCGCCCTTGGCGAGGATGTGGCGCGTTTCGCCCAGATGGGCCGACAGGCGCGCCAGTTCTTCCGAGACGTCGATGCGGATACCGTACAAGATGACTTCCTGGCGGATGCGCTCCATGGCGTCCTGGCGCGACAGGGCCGAATTCGAGCCCTGGCTGGCCAGGCCCAGCGCATCCTGCATGCGCTCGATGGCTTTTTGCTGGAAGGCCGCCACTACCTGCGGAATCAATGGCGTGATGCGCTTGACGATGGCTTCCATCGCCTCGATGCGCGATACCAGCACCGCTTCGAGTGCCGCGCCTTCGCGCTTGCGGCTGTCGACGAAGGCAGCCACGGTGCGTTTGGTCAACGCGCCCACGTCAGCCTGCAAGGACTCTTGTCCCACTTGCGCTTCTTCGATGATGCCCGGCCAGCGCAGCAGTTCGGCCACCGTCATGACGGGGGCGGAGACAAAATGCTGGCCCACTTCGTTTTGCAGGCGTGCCAGTTCGGCCAGCAGGGGCAGGTTCAACGCCTGTGTGCCGGCCGTCGCGGCCTTGCGGCCAAAGCTCAGGCGTACCTCGACTTTGCCACGCGTGATGGCGGACATGACGGCGGCGCGCAAGTCTGGCTCCAGCGCCCGCAGATCGTCGTTGATGCGGAATTGCAGGTCGAGAAAGCGCGAGTTGACGCTCTTGATTTCAATTGTCAGTGTGCCTGCAGCACCTTCGCTGGTGGCAACCGCGTAGCCTGTCATGCTTGAAATGCTCAAAGGATTCCCCGATTTGATCTTGTATACAGTCACTTATACACTTAATCAGCCAGCGCAGGCAATACCGCCCGCGCCGCAAAACAGGACCGAAGTGCACGATGGCCTGAAAATTGCTGAATAGTGTGCGTTTTACGGCATTGTAAAGAAAATTGTGTTTGGCGGGGCGGGATTGTAGGGATCATGTGCGCGCCGTCCGCCATTGCGCCCTGCGCTGTTGCATGACTGCAAATAGACATGCGCGCGGTGGTAGAATCGCTGCCGCAACCCCAATCACACAGGACACCCCTATGACATTTGAATCCCGCCCGAGCGGCCGCGCCGTCGATGCGCTGCGCGCCATCCGCATCACCCGCCAGTACACCAAGCATGCCGAAGGCTCGGTACTGATCGAGTGCGGCGACACCAAGGTCATCTGCACCGCCAGCATCGAAGACAAGGTGCCGGGTTTCCTGAAAGGCAAGGGCCAGGGCTGGTTGACGGCCGAGTACGGCATGCTGCCCCGTTCGACGCACACGCGCATGGACCGCGAAGCGGCGCGTGGCAAGCAGTCCGGCCGCACGCAGGAAATCCAGCGCCTGATCGGCCGTTCACTGCGCGCCGCCTTTGATCTGCAAACCTTCGGCGAACGCACCTTGCACCTCGATTGCGATGTGATCCAGGCCGACGGCGGCACCCGCACGGCTTCGATCACGGGCGCCATGGTAGCCGCGTATGACGCGTTTTCCCAGCTGCAGGCGCGCGGCGCGATTGCCGCCATCCCCGTGAAAAGCTTTGTCGCCGCCATCTCGGTGGGTGTCTACCAGGGCATGCCGGTGCTGGACTTGGACTATGTGGAAGATTCGGGCTGCGACACGGACATGAACGTCGTGATGACGGAAGCGGGCCACTTCATCGAAGTGCAGGGCACGGCCGAAGGCGCCGCCTTCGACCGCGCCGGCATGAACCGCTTGCTGGACCTGGCGCAGGGTGGGATTGCGGACCTGATCACCCTGCAGAAGCAGGCGCTCGGACTGTAATCTTTACCTGGATTTACATCCTGTCGCCCGCCGCGCCGGGCAAAAAGCCCACAGTTGCCGCCGTTGAGCGCGGCAATCGGCCAAGGTGAGGGGAGCGCAAAAGGTTTACAATGTCGGCACTTCCACCGGACTACTGACATGACCCAACGCCTCATCCTCGCCTCCAACAACGCCGGCAAGCTCAAGGAATTCAACGAGCTGCTCTCGAGCATCGGTTTTTCCGTCCACGCCCAGGGCGAGTACGCCGTGCCGGAAAGCGACGAACCATTCCACACCTTCGTTGAAAACGCCTTGCAAAAGGCGCGCCATGCGTCGCGCCTGACGGGCTTGCCGGCGCTGGCCGACGATTCGGGCGTGTGCGTCAATGCGCTCGGTGGCGCACCGGGCGTATATTCGGCCCGCTATGCCGGTGAGCCGAAATCGGACGCGGCCAACAGTGCCAAGCTGATCGCCGACCTGGAAGCGCATGCCGACAAGTCCGCGTATTACTACTGCGTGCTGGTGTACGTGCGCCATGCCGACGACCCGCAACCGGTGATCGCCGACGGACGCTGGAATGGAGAGATGATTGCCACGCCGCGCGGCCAGGGCGGTTTTGGCTATGATCCGCATTTCTACCTTCCGGCGCTGGGCAAGTGTGCGGCCGAACTGACGTCCGATGAAAAGAACGCGCTGTCGCACCGTGGCCAGGCCCTGCGCGTGCTGGCCGACAAGCTGCGGACCCTGCGATGATCCCGATCAAACTGGTGGGCGCCGTTGCCAAATCAGCAGCGAAGCCCGGAGCTTCACCCGCGCCGCAGGAAGGCATTTCCGGCGCGGCCGGGGCGGCGCTGAAATACCTGCAGCCGGGCGCGCTGAATCTGACGGCCTTGCCGCCGCTGTCGCTGTACATCCATTTTCCGTGGTGCGTGAAAAAATGCCCGTATTGCGATTTCAACTCGCACGAGGTGCGCGGCGACTTGCCGGAAGAGGAATATCTGGCCGCGCTGCGGCTGGACCTGGAAATGGCGCTGCCGCTGATCTGGGGCCGCAAGATCCACACCATCTTCATCGGCGGCGGCACGCCCAGCCTGATGTCGGCGGCAGGGCTGGACCGCCTGATGTCGGACGTGCGCACCTTGCTGCCCTTGGAGCCCGATTGCGAAATCACCATGGAAGCCAATCCGGGCACCTTTGAAGCGGAAAAATTCAAGTCTTACCGGGCCAGCGGCGTCAACCGCCTGTCGATTGGCATCCAGAGCTTCAATGGCCGCCATCTGCAGGCGCTGGGGCGCATCCATGACGACAATGAAGCGCGCCGCGCGGTGGAGATCGCACACGCCAACTTCGACAATTTCAATCTCGACCTGATGTACGCGCTGCCCACGCAGACCCTGGCCGAAGCGCAGCAGGACCTGGAAACGGCGCTGTCGTTTGCGCCGCCGCACCTGTCGCTGTACCATCTGACCCTGGAGCCGAACACCCTGTTCGCCAAGTATCCGCCGGTGCTGCCGGACGACGACGAAAGCGCCGACATCGCCGACATGGTGGCCGCGCGCGCGGCGCAGGCCGGCTATGGCCGCTACGAAGTGTCGGCCTATGCGCAGCCGGGCCGTCAGGCAAAGCACAACCGCAATTACTGGGAATTCGGCGACTACCTGGGCATCGGCGCGGGCGCGCATTCAAAAATCTCGTTCCCGCACCGCGTGCTGCGCCAGGCCCGCTACAAGCAGCCGCGTGCCTACATGGACGCGGTCGTTGCCGGTAACCCGGTGCAGGAAGAGCGCGAACTGGCGCGCGAGGAAATGGGTTTTGAATTCATGCTCAATACCCTGCGCCTGACGCAGGGCTTTTCGCCCAACCTGTTCGCCGAGCGCACTGGTCTGGCCATCAACGCCATCGAGCAGCCGCTGAATGCGGCCGAGGCGAAAGGCTTGCTGTACCGCGACCACCAGGTCATCCGCCCGACGGAACTGGGATTGCGCTTCCTGAATGACCTGCAGCAGATGTTCCTGGAAGACTGACAGCGTTTAATGAGGACTGCTAATGCGCCGTGGCGGCGCGCAGGCGCTGCAGCTTGGCCGCGTACAGTCCGTGCTCGCTGCGCGTGGTGCTGTTCTCCATCGCCAGTTCCAGTTGCCTGCCCGCCTGTGCCAGCTGCCCCATGCGCGCATAGGCCTGCGCCAGCCAGAAGTGAAATTCATGATAGTAGGGGTCGCGCGCGATCTCGCGCTTGAACAGGCGTGCCGCTTCCTGGTAGTTGTCGCTTTCCATGGCGCGCTGGCCCAGGTTGAAAAAGTGGAAGGGCGGCTCTGGCTGCAGGGCCAGCAATTTGCGTCGCAGCAGTTGCGCTTCGTCCGTGCGTCCCAGGCCGTCGAGTGCCTGCGCCAGATTGGACAGCAGCACGGTGTTCGATGGCGAGCGTTCCAGTGCATAGGCGAGCGTGCGCCGCGCCGGCTCGATGTCGCCGTGACGCAGCTGGATGATGCCCAGGGTATTGAAGGCGCCCGCAAACGTGGGGTCTTGCAGGATGGCGGCGCGGGCATACCAGTAGGCTTGATCGAGCTCGCCGCTGGCCATGGTTTCGGCGGCGCGATTGTTGAGGTACATGGCCAGGATGGTGGCCTCGCCGATTTGTTGCGTGCGCTGGCCGGCGAGGTCTTCGCCTGGCAGGAAGTCGATGAGCAGGATGGCGTCGGCGTCGTAGCCGACCACATTGCTGAGGGGGCGCCGTTCCAGTGCGAGATTGACGTGGCCGGCGACGAAATACATGCCGCCGCTGCGGCTCCAGCTTTCTTCTCCCAGGACCAGCTGGTAGTGCACATCGACTCCCATTTCCTTGGCCAGTGCGGCCGTCATCAGCACCAGGGACAGGCAATTGCCGCTGCGCGCGTCGAACGCCTGCGCCGCCGTGCGCGTCATGGCGGCATCATATTCCAGCTGCAGCCCTTCCCGGTTGCGCAGGGCATCGGCGAGGGCGCGGCGGGGATTCTTGCCGCGCCCCTCGCGCGCGATATCGACACGCACGTAGTGCCGCATGGCGTCGCTCATGGCAAACGCCTGCTGCGGGTCGACCGGCACAGTTGGCGCGGCAAAGCTGGCATCGTTGAACAGGTTGGGCGGAGGCGGGGTGGCGGGCGGCGTGGCGCAACCGGCAAGGGCGGCACACAGCAGCAAGGGGTACAGCAAGCCCAGGCGCATCTGTTCGCTGATGCCGCCGATACCGCGGATACCGCGGATACATTTCATGTTCGTGCTCCCGCAGAACCATGTCAGGCGCAACACGTAGTGCTGCCGGTGGCGCGCCATGCCACCTGAAACAAGTATCCTCGCGCGCCACGGCGCTGTCAAACCCTTTTGACTGGCCCGGTTGCCAGCCTTAAAATTCTTCCCAGTCCTGCTCGCCAGCCACCTGTGCCTGGGGCTTGCGAGCAGGAGCCGCGCGCCTGGCCGCGATTGTCGGCTGCCTGGCCGCTGTGGCGCTCCTGGCCGCTGGTTTGGCCAGTTGGGTGGCCACCGGCCGCGCCGTGCGTACCGGCGCCTTTGTAGCCATGTGTTCGAGCTGGAAGCCGGCTGCCACTTGCGCCAGGCGCGCGGCCTGGTCCTGCATGCTTTCGGCGGCTGCCGCCGCTTCTTCCACCAGGGCCGCATTTTGCTGCGTCACCTGGTCCATCTGCGCGATGGCCTGGTTGACTTGGTCGATGCCCAAGCTTTGCTCGGCGCTGGCGGCAGTGATCTCGGCCATGATGTCGGTGACGCGGCGCACGCTGTCGACCACTTCGCTCATGGTGCTGCCAGCCCGCTGCACCAGCCGCGTGCCGTTGTTGACCTGTTCCACCGAGTCGCCGATCAGGGTCTTGATTTCGCGCGCCGCCGCCGCCGAGCGTTGTGCCAGGCTGCGTACTTCCGTGGCGACGACGGCAAAGCCGCGCCCCTGTTCGCCGGCGCGCGCCGCTTCGACGGCCGCGTTCAATGCCAGGATATTCGTCTGGAAGGCGATGCCGTCGATGACGCCGATGATGTCGACGATTTTCGTCGACGCCGTGTCGATGGCACCCATGGTGTCGACCACCTGGCTGACGATGCTGCCGCCCCGTTCGGCCACACCCGAAGCGGCGACCGCCATCTGGTTGGCCTGGCGCGCATTGTCCGCATTCTGCTTCACGGTGCTGGTCAATTCTTCCATCGACGATGCCGTCTCTTCCAGCGAACTGGCTTGCTGCTCCGTGCGCGCCGACAAATCCTGGTTGCCGGCGGCGATTTCACCCGATGCCGTGGCGATGGCGTTGGTGCCCGTCTGCACTTCCGACACCACCTTGCGCAGTGCCTCGTTCATGCCGTGCAGCGCGCGCATCAAGTCGCCGATTTCATCGCTGGCCGCCGTGCCGAAATGCGTGCGCAAGTCGCCCGCAGCGACCGTCTCGGCCACCTTCACGGCCGCCTGCAGGGGCGCGGTGATCGAGCGCGTGATCAGCCAGGCGCAGATGCTGCCCAGCGCCACCACCAGCGCGCACAGGGTCAGCAGCAGGGTGAAGCTGCGCCCGTTGGCCGCTTCGATCGCTTGCGCCGTGGCGTCGATGGCTTTGCGCTGCTGCGCCAGCAGGGCCTTGACGTTATTCTGGTAATTGGTGGCGGCCGGCGCGAAGCTGTCGCGGTAGGTACTTTCCGCCTGCGCCGCATTGCCGGCCTTGCGCGCATTCATCACCAGGGTCTTGGCATCCTGGTATTTGACGCGCTCGGCGATGGAGGCCTTGAAAATGCTTTTTTCCTCGTCGCTGTCTAGCAGCGCTTCGATTTTCTTCAGCAGTTCGCTGCCTTGCTTGGTGCTGTCGGCGATCGTATCGGCAAACACGCTCGACAGGGTTTCATCCGTGCTTTTGGCGATCATCGAGGTGCGCGCGATGGCCGAGTAAATCAGCACATACCAGTCCGATACCAGGCGCTCCTTGGCCAGCGGTTTTTCCATCATTTGCCGGGTCGCTTCGGCATTTACGCGGGCGCTGTACAGCGCGTACGAGGTGGAGATCACGGACAGCAGCAGCACCAGCGCGAAGCCTGCAGCCAGGCGCGTGCCGATACGAAGGTGGGAGAGGGCATGCATGGTCGAACTCCTGTCGCAAAGGGATTAAGGTTGCCTGTGCGACATAGTATGCACTGAGAAGTGACCAAGAGGTAAGCGAAAAAACTGCCTGTCTTGCTGACTGTTGCAGCCACGCCCGTGCCACAGATCGCCCGCCCCGCGCATGGTGATGGCGGACGAAGCAAGCAACATGCGTGGGTTGCGGGTGGCGGTGGTTTATTGTAGCGCCATTGCTCCCGGCGGCGATGCAATGCAAAAAGCGGCGCCGTGCACTGCACGGACGCCGCTTTTTTGCGGGGAGAGTCAGCGATTAACGCAGCGCCGCGATCATCTGTTTCAGCTTGCCGGAATCGACGCAGAAGGCGCGGATGCCTTCTGCCAGTTTTTCCGTCGCCATCGCGTCTTCATTCATCATGAAGCGGAAGGCTTCTTCGTTGAGCGACATGTGCACAATGTTGGTCGATGGCGCCGCTTCGGCGCTCAGCTTGCGCTCCACCGGCGCCTCGCTGTCGGCCAGCTTTTGTAGCAGGTCGGGACTGATGGTGAGCAGGTCGCAGCCGGCCAGTTCGAGGATTTGCGAGGTGTTGCGGAAGCTGGCGCCCATCACCTCGGTCTTGTAGCCGAACTTGCGGTAGTAATTGTAGATGCGCCGGACCGATTGCACGCCCGGGTCTTCCGCGCCCATGTAATCGATGCCCGTCGATTTCTTGTACCAGTCGTAGATGCGGCCGACGAACGGAGAAATCAGCTGCGCGCCCGCTTCGGCGCAGGCGATGGCCTGCGCCAGCGAGAACAGCAGGGTCATGTTGCAGCGGATGCCTTCCTTTTCCAGGATGGCGGCGGCGCGGATGCCTTCCCAGGTGGAGGCGATCTTGATCAGCACGCGCTCGCGGGCAATGCCCGCGTTCGAATACAGGGCGATCAAGTCGCGGCCCTTGGCCACCGTGCCTTGCGTGTCGAACGACAGGCGCGCATCGACTTCGGTGGAGACGCGGCCGGGGATGGTTTGCAGGATTTCCACGCCAAACGCGATCAGCAGGCGGTCGATGATTTCGGCGGTGGAGGCGTTCGGATGGTCGCGCACGGCCTTTTCCAGCAGCGGCTTGTATTCATCCTTCTGCACGGCCTTCAGGATCAGCGAAGGATTCGTCGTCGCGTCGCGCGGCGTGTAGGCCTGAATCGATTGGAAGTCGCCAGTGTCGGCCACCACGGTAGTAAATTGCTTCAGTTGTTCGAGTTGGTTCATGGCTGCACAGGAAAGAGTGAAAGGGCTTGCCGGAGTATTGTACCGAATCCATTGCACGAAGCACCGACTATTGTCTTCCCCGCGCACTACTTGCTCAATTGAATCTTGCTTTTTTAAGAACTCGCGCATAATTGCCTGGACTTGTTTATTTTGCACATTGTTTTTATAAGCAATGTGCGATGCCACACTCCAGATGAAGAGCATCTTTTGACACAAGATATCGTTAGCGCAGTGGCCGCCTTCAATGGCGCGACACGCCTGTATGCATTGTCCATCGGCGCCGATGGCCAGGACAGCGGCTTGCTGGTCGAGGCCTTTGCGGCCGACGAGGCACTGCAAACCATCGGCGCGCGCGACATCATCGCCTTGTCCACCAGCGCCCATGTGCCGCTGGCATCCCTGCTGGGCCAGCCGGCCAGCCTGCATATCAGCCTGGCAGACGGCACGCGCACCCAGTTTTCCGGCTACATCAGCGCCGCAGCCATGCTCGGCAGCAATGGCGGACTGGCGCGCTACCGCTTGCGCATCACGCCGTGGCTGTGGTTGCTGACGCAAGTGCGTAACAGCCGCGTCTGGCAAGACAAAACCGTGACAGCCATCGTCGACGAGGTATTGCAGGCGTATGCGCCGCACGCGCTGTGGCGCTGGAGCGACGAGGTCGCGTCGTGCATGCAGGAAGCGGGCGAACGCAGCTATTGCTGCCAGTACCGCGAATCGGATTTCGATTTCGTGCGCCGCCTGCTGACCGAAGAAGGGCTGGCCTGGCGGTTTGACGATCAGACGCTGATTGTCTTTGCCGACAGCAGCCAGGCTTGTGCCACGCCCGAGGACGCCAGCAGCGTGCAAGGCAGCGGCTTGCGTTTTCATGGCGCGCGCGTCGGCGAGCTGGGCGACAGCGTGCAAGCCTTGAGCGCGCGGCGCAGCCTGCACGTCGGGCTGAGCAGCGTGCTCAGTTACGATTACAAGGCCAAGAAGGCGGTCGCGGCCAGCGTGCCGACGAATATGGTTCTCGGCGGCAAGAACGCGCCGCTGCTGGAAAGCTACGACACACCGGGCCAGTACTGGTATGCGAATGGCGTCCAGGCGCAGCGCTACGCGCGGTTGCAGATGCAGGCCTACGAAGCGCGCGCCCAGCAGTGGCAGGCGCGTTCGACCGTGCGCACCTTGCGCGCCGGCACGCGCTTTACCCTGACGCAGGGACCGTTGCAGCCAGCCGACGGTGCCGCACCCGAGTATGTCGTGCTGCGCGTGGCCAGCATCGGCGTCAACAACCTGCCGGCGCCGGCCTTGGAGGGATTGGCGGAACTGTTCGGCCCGATAGCGGAATTGCTGGAAGAAAGCGTGGCAGAGTGGGGCGCAGGGTTTCCCGATTTCGCCGCCGCGCTTGCCCAGGCGCAAGCCAGCGGTTACGCCAACTGCATCGAGATGATCACCGCAAGCACGCCGTGGCGTCCGGTGCACGATGACAACGATGCGCGCCAGCACGCCACGCCGACCGCCCTGGGCAGCCAGAGCGCCATCGTCGTGGGCGCCGACGGCAATGACGTGGCCAGCGGCGCCGATGAAATCTATTGCGACAAGCTGGGGCGGGTGCGCATCCGCTTTCACTGGCAGCAAGGGCAGCAGGGGCAGCAGGGAATGGGCGCGACGTGCTGGGTACGGGTGGCGCAGCGCGCGGCCGGCGGCGGCATGGGCAGCCAGTTCCTGCCGCGTATCGGCCAGGAAGTGCTGGTGCAATTTCTGGAAAACGATATCGACCGGCCCGTCATCATCGGCGCCCTGTACAACGGGCAGGGCGAGGGCGGCACCGTACCCACGCCGGGCGGCATGGCGCGTGAGCAAAACGATGCCGGCGTATTCCAGCCGGCGCACGACCACGCCATCGCGGGCCAGGGCAACTTGGCGGGCGGCAACAGTCCGCTGTGGCATGGCGCCGCAGGTGCCAGCGCGGCGCACCGCAATGGCGCAGCGCAATGGGGCATCCGCAGCAAGGAGTTCGGCAAGGCGGGCCGCGCGGCGGGCTATAACCAGTTGCTGTTCGACGACACCGACAGCCAGGGCCGGGTGCAACTGAAAAGCAGCCATGCGGCCAGCGAACTGAACCTGGGCCACCTGATCCATGGCGCCGACAATTATCGCGGCAGCCTGCGCGGCGCCGGTGCGGAGTTGCGCACCGATGCGTATGGCGCGGTGCGCGCCAAGGCGGGCTTGCTGGTGAGCAGCTATGTGCTCAGGCACGACGCCGCGCAACGCGATCCGGCCGGCGACAATGCCGGCGGCATGGCATTGTTGAAACAGGCTGTACTGCTGGGCGACACCTTCAGCCAGGCCGCCAAGACGCACCAGACAGTGGCCTACGCCAGCCATGTCGGCGCCAGCGCGCCGAACGCCAGCGAGCTCGACGACAAGGCCGCGCCGCTCAAGGCGATGCTGGCCAGCGTCTCCGGCATGCATGAACAGTTGCCGCAAACAAAGGACGCCATCATCGCGCTTGCCGCCAGGGCTGGACTGGGCGTCGTCGCAGGGCAAGACATGCAACTGGTCAACGGCGAAACCGTCACCGTGATGAGCGGCCAAGATACCCAGTTCAGCAGCGGCGGAAAACTGCGCGTGCATAGCGGCCAGGCCATCGGCATGCTGGGCGGCGTGGTCACGGCGGGCGAGAACAATATCGGCCTGCAGCTGATCGCCGCCAAACAGGCCATCGACCTGCAGGCGCAGGCCGACGTGCTCAAGGTGCAGGCGCGCGAAGAGGTCAACGTCATCAGCGCCAACGCGCACATCGACTGGGCGGCGGCGAAAAGCATCCGCCTGTCGACGGCGGGCGGGGCCAACATCACCATCGAGGGTGGCAATATCACGATCCAGTGCCCGGGCAAGATCACGGTATATGCCGGCAAGAAGAGTTTTATCGGGCCGACACGGCTGGCTTATCCGTTGCCGGCGCTGCCTGCCAGCGTCTGCAAAGCGTGTCTGCTGGCAGCGTTGCGTAGCGGTAGCCCATTTGTCGCGCCCACGGCAGCCTAGAAAGGAGCCCTGATGTACTTTGCCATCGATGTTCCCGACCCAGAAGTTCCAGTGCTGATTGCACAGCAACTGCAGGCCTTGCGCGCGGAGGCGGCGGTGGCGAACGGCGGCCAGCCCTTGCACTTGCTGGCGCTGCTGGACGGCGCCTGCGATGAGGAGTTTTTCACCAAGCGCTACCCGAGCCGCTTGCGGCGCCAGTCGCTGTATGCGCACACCTCGCTGCAAAATTTCAAGAGTGCCGCACCGCATTTAATGGCGGCGCCATCGACAAGCAGCGAGCAGGCCGAGTGGCTGCAGCGCCTGTTTTCGCTGTGCGCAGGCAATCCCATGCTCAGCATCATCGCCAGCACGCTAAATATCGACCAGCTGGAGCAGCATCTGCGCCCCTATTTGATTGCCATTACGCCAGACACCGTCGAATGGCCCGTGCGCTGGGCCGATAGCCGCACATTGCCGGCCTTGCTGGCAGCCTTGACTGAAACGCAGTCTGCGCATTTGCTGAGCCCCATCTACCGCTGGTGGTCGCTGCGGCGCGATGGCTCCCTGATCAGTTGGCAGGGCGAGGCGCAGCCTAGGCCTGTCCCGGCGGAGTTTGACAAATTCCCCCTCAGCGACACCGCCTTTGCCGCCTTGGTGGATATCGCCGAGGCCGACGCCATCCTGGCCAATCTGCATGATGTGCAGCCGGACCTGTTTCATTCCGGCACCCCGGCCGAGTGTCACGCGCGCGTGGCGCGTCATTTGCTTGTGGCAAGCGCCAGCGGCATCGAGGCGGCGGGCCAGCGTCAGCATTTCAGCGCCCTGGCCTTGATGCTGGCCGATGACTTTACCTTGCATCCTGCGATGGCCAGCCTGTTGCGGCGGACGCGCCAGGGTGCGAATTACCTATCCGAACTCGACGCGCTACCCGACGATTTCTGGCAGGCGCGCTCGGCTGCCTAGCCATGTTCCTTCAACTGCTTACTTTTATAAAGGGGAAATTATGAAATGGATTATTTATCTTGGCGCTGCCTTGCTGCTGAGCGGTTGCGCCCTCAAGGCCAGGCAGGTTGAGGAAGCCGGCCCAAGTCCTACCGCGACGGCGCAGGTGGGTATTGTCAACCATACGGGGAAGTATATTTATTCCGCATCGGTTGATGGGGCCGGAGGGGGGAATATGGCCAGATGGGGGGCGGGACTTGCCAATATTTGCTGCGCATCCATTCCTCGAGTGTGGTATCCGGGAATGAAAGTCTTGGTGCGTTGGAATATGCCTGAAGGGCGTACCGACGTTATCAAAGAAAAAATGGTGGAAGTGGAAAAATATGATAGGCCGGGAGATATTTATATGCATTTTTTTGAGAATGACGAGGTGAGAGTGGTTGTGTCAAATGCCGGAGGGCCTAGCAAAATTCATCCTATTCTTCATTCCGGAAAACCTGCCAATATCCCTTGATATTATGATTAGCAAAACTCCCACCTCTGCGCCGTTTCCCGTCGATTTTTTTCTAAAACTATCGACGCGAGAGCAATCCAAAATTGCGAAGGAGATATGTGATAATAAAGATAACGCTCCATGTAATATTCCAGTGAGGGTTGGAATTTTCTTTGATGGAACCAATAATAACCTGGAGCGCGATAGGAATGGGGTTAGGACAGGCGTGCTCGATCCGAGAACGAAGAAGCCTACCCCTATAAATAATGTTGTGATAGACTCCAATGAAGCCAGTCATAGTAATGTGGCGCGTTTATTTTCGGCATATCCTGGTGATAAAACAAAAAATGGATATTTCTCATATTATATTCCTGGCGTGGGAACGCCATTTAAGGAGATAGGCGAATTAACTGAATCGGATGAGGGTAAAGCTTTTGCCAAAGGAGGGCAGGCGCGAATTATATGGGGGTTATTGCAAGTTTTAAATGCAATTCATCGAGTGATATATGGAAGTGACACGCCATTATATGAATCAGATAAGGCCGGTGAACTTTCCCGTACCTATGATAATGCCGTAGGCCACGAAAAGGTAGCGCATCCCTCAACCGGCAGGGAGCGCTTCATGACCCACTCGGACTGGTTCGCTGAGCATATTGAAAAACTTAAAGCCGCGATGGCGGCACAACCCAAGCCGCATATTCCATCGCTGACCTTGTCGGTGTTCGGTTTTTCGCGTGGCGCTGCCGAGGCGGTGGCGTTTTGCCAGCTGTTTGCCGATTTGCTCACGCCACGCGAAGGTGAGGTGCAGGAGTTTGCCGGCATCCTCGCCAGCATCGATTTTCTTGGCGTCTTTGACACGGTGGCAACTGTGGGCAGCTCGGCGTCTGTCGCGAAAACCACGATTGCGCCTGGCGCGATGTTCGATGGCCATTGGGCCTGGGCTAATGAATTGCTCAAGCCACTGCCTCTTTGCGTCAAGGCTGGCTTGCATAGTATTGCCGCGCATGAACAGCGCATGAATTTTCCCGTCACGCGCCTGACGGGGAAAATCGAGGAAGTGTATTTTCCTGGCGTACACTCCGACGTGGGAGGCGGCTATGGTCCGGGCGAGCAAGGAAAGGGCCGCGGCGGACAAGCGGCCTTGCTGTCGCAAATCCCGCTGGCGCATATGTTCAAGGAGGCGCGCCTCAAGGGCGTACCCTTGATACCGTTCAGCGAACTGGAACTTCGCGATCAGGAGGATTTCCTGGTCAGTCAAGAGCTTGCCAAGGCATGGGAAGCGTATACCGCCGAGCTTGCCAAGCAAGGCGACTTGCTGAGCAAGCATATGCAACTGTATTACCGCTGGCGCGCCGTGCGCGTTAAGACCCTGGAAGCCACGACCAGCTTCAAGGCGGCCAGCGCGCAGGAGCGGGAGGATCTGGGTTCCTACAACCGCTTGCTGGCAGGCGATCTGGAAGCGCTGCGCGCGCGCAAAGCTTTCCTTCATGGCGATGAGGGGCAACCGTTCATCGCGCAGGATAGCAAGCGCATCAATCACTGGCAATTTTATCGGGCTCAAAATCATATATACCTGGATAAATGGGAAGCATGGGCGCTCGACATATTCGATCACCCCGAACCGCTGCCACCCGAAGTGATGCGTTTTTTTGACGACTATGTACACGATTCGCTGGCCGGCTTTTATATGGCGGGCGAAGTGACGGAATACGATAAGCGGGCCAAGATCGCCTCGTTCGCCAATAAACCGCCTAAAGACGGCTTTTATAAACGCGCGTATGAGCTCAACCGTAAAACGGAAGCCGCGCAACTGAAACAGAAGAATGGCGAAGCATTAACGCCGGAAGAGGAAGCACTGGTCAAGGAAGCGCAGTATGGCACCCCCTATCCGATCCGCACAGATGCCGACAGCGCCGACATGCGCAGCGGGGCGATTACCACGCAAACCTATACGCGGCGCGAGGGCGGTGGTTATATCCTGCGCCGTGGCTACTATCCGCAAAGCGGCTTCTTTAGGAAAAGCGTGCACGAGAAGGAACTGCAACGCATGCCGACGGCCGGCATCAGGGCGAAAGAAGCACCCGAAGAATTCGTGTGGAGCGAAAACTTGGTACAGGATATTGCGCAGGCCAAAGCCGATGAAGAGATTTACCTGGCGCAGCAGCGCTACGCAACGCGGATCGAGGCGCTCGCATAGAGCGTGATTTCAGTGCGGCTGGAGCCGAAAGGAAAATTTTGAAATGGATTATTTATCTTGTCACTGCCTTGCTGCTGAGCGGCTGTGCGTTCAAGGCCAGGCAGGTTGAGGAAGCCGGTCCAAGTGCTACTGCGGGAGCGCAGGTGGGTATAGTCAACCATACGGGGAAGTATATTTACTCCGCATCGGTGGATGGGGCCGGAGGCGCCAATATGGCTAGGTGGGGAGCGGGAGGGGCAGAAATTTGCTGTGCCTCTATCCCGAGAGTGTGGTACCCGGGAATGATGGTTCTGGTGCGGTGGGATATGCCAGAAGAACATACGCATATTGTCAAAGAAAAAATGGTGGAGGTGGAAAAATACGATGAAACAGGAAGTATCTATATCCATTTTTTTCCAAACGACGAAGTTCGGGTTGTGGTTTCAATTTATCCCGGATATAGCACTGCTCATCCGATACGCCACTATGGGAAACCAAAGGATCCCAATTCTTAGACACGGATGGTGGGCTGATCTTTCGATGCAAAGGCTGCGCGTGTATCGGTTCTTCATGTGGGATCAAGGAAGAGACATCCTGGTCCGATGGAGACGTTTGGATAAGGAGCGGCACCAGCGAGGCTGGCGCCGATGCGGGATCAACCGATGAAGGAGTCGAACTGCATATCGAATTCCTGCAGCGCCTTCTGTGCATTCTGCATCTTCTTGCGGAATTCAGGTCCACGTTGCAGGGCCAGGCCCACGGCCAGCACGTCGATCACCACCAGGTAGGCCAGGCGGGCGGAAATCGGGGTGTAGGGGTCGGTGTTGAAGACCAGGTCGATCGGGATCAGTACGGTCGCCAAGTCGGCCAGCGGCGTGCCCGAGGGGGCCAGCACGACGACGTCGGCGCCGCCGCGGCGCGCCAGTTTCACGGAGCGCACGAGGGCGGGGCTGTTGCCGCGCTGCGAGATGGCCACCAGGCAGTCGCCGCCGCGCAGCAGGGCCGCGGCGATGCTATGGATGTTCGGATCGCTGTAGGCCACCGTCGGTACGCCCGAGCGGAAGAACTTGTGCTGCGCGTCGGCCGCCACGATGCCGGACGTGCCCTGGCCATAGAATTCGATCTTGCTGGCGCGCGACAGGATGTCGAGCGCGCGCTGGATCGCTTCCGGATTCAGGTTGTTGCGCAGGTCGAGCAGGGTATTGATCGAGCGGCTGCAGATTTTATTCACCAGGTCGGCCGCCAGGTCGTCCTGCGCCGGCTGTTCGTTCGCGCCCGGCATGGCCAGGGCCAGGCCTTGCGCCAGCTTCAGCTTGAATTCATGCCAGCCGTCGTAGCCCAGGGTGCGGCAAAAGCGCACCACGGTCGGTTCCGACACCTGCGCACTTTTCGCCAGCGCCGTGATGTTCTGGCTGACCGTCTGGTTCGGCTGGTCAAGCACGGCCAGCGCGACCTTCTTCTCCGACTTGGAGAGCGAATCGAGCTGGGTGCGGATGGAGTCAAGCAGCATCAGGATAATCTTCTGGGTAGGTGTTCAGGAGTGGGAAATGGGAGATTGGCCTGCCCAGGCATGGGCAGGCCCTTGCATTGCCGGTTAATCCTCGGGTAAGGCTTCTTCACGCCACTGCAAGCCATCGCGCCCGATCAGGGCGCTGGCCGCGGCCGGGCCCCAGGTGCCGGCCGTGTACGGAATCGGCGCGCTGTCGTTCTGTTCCCAGTTGTCGAGTATCGGTTCGACCCATTCCCAGGCCGCTTCCAGTTCGTCGCCGCGCATGAACAGGGTCAGCTGGCCGCGCAGGACGTCGAGCAGCAGGCGCTCGTAGGCATCCATGCGCGGCGTCTTGAACGATTCGCGGAAATCGAGTTCCAGTTCCGCCGGTTTCAAGCGCATGCCGTCGCCCGGGGTTTTTGCCATCAAATTCATGCGCAAGCCTTCGTCGGGCTGCAAACGGATCACCAGGCAGTTCGGCTGGAAGCTGGAGGTGGGCTGGTTGAAGATCGAGTGGGGAATTTGCTTGAAGCGCACGACGATCTCGGCCAGGCTGTCAGCCATGCGTTTGCCCGTGCGCAGGTAGAACGGCACGCCGGCCCAGCGCCAGGTATCAATTTCCGCCTTCAGCGCGACAAAGGTCTCGGTGTGCGAATGCTCGGGCGCGTCCGGCTCGTCGCGGTAGCTCGGCACGGTGACGCCGTCGACGTGGCCTGCGCGGTACTGGCCACGCACGATGTTTTGTGCCAGGGTGGTGGGCGTGAATTTTTTCAGCGAGCGCAGCACTTGTAGTTTCTCATCGCGCACGGCATCCGGTGCGATCGAGGTCGGCGGTTCCATGGCGACGATGCACAGCAGTTGCAGCAGATGGTTTTGCAGCATGTCGCGCAGCGCGCCCGAGGTGTCGTAGTAACCCATGCGGTTGCCCACGCCGAGTTTCTCGGCGATGGTGATCTGCACATCGGAAATCCATTCGCGGCGCCACAGCGGCTCGAACAGAATGTTGCCGAAACGCAGAGCCAGCAAATTCTGCACGGTTTCCTTGCCCAGGTAATGGTCGATACGGTAGATTTGCGATTCCTGGAAGACCTTGCCCACTTCTGCATTGATCTGCTTGGCGCTGGCCAGGTCGCGGCCCAGCGGTTTTTCCAGCACCACGCGCGAATTCGGCGTCACCAGGCCGTTGTCTTCCAGGTTGTCGCAGATCAGCGCGAACAGATGCGGCGGCGTCGCCAGATAGTACACGCGCGTCAGGTCGGCATCGCCGCGCAGCGCTTCGACCAGCGGCGCGTACGTGGCCGCATCGCTGGCGTTGAGCGACACATACACGATGCGCGCGCAGAATTTGCTCCAGGTGGCGGCATTCAGGGTGCTGGCCTTGATGTGGGGGCGCGAGTTGGTCTCTACCATCTTCAGGAAGGCATCCTGGCCGCTGTCCTGGCGGCCCACACAGATGATGCGCGCCGTCGGCGGCAAATCGTTCGCGACGTCGCGCGCGTACATTGCAGGCAGCAACTTGCGCATTGCTAAATCGCCGCTGCCGCCAAACAGGACCAGGTCAAAATCGGTAAGTGCCATAAGTGAGTGTCGTCGCAAAAGTAAAAGAGCCGGAGCGGGGAGGAGGCCGACCGGAAGTGCCAGTCTGTCGTTACTATATTCGGTGGTGTAAATTTACTACGTAGAACAGGCAATTGCAAGAAATTTTACTACATTCCATTCCCTGGCGTCGCAGTTTTGCCCGGTATGCGCGCCTGCGACGCTGGCAAGACCATTATATGCCGTTCGCTGGCGCTGGTGCGCCGTCACGCTTCGCACAGGACTTTTCAAAGCAACCATGGTTGCCAAGGAAATTTTCGATTCTCTCCATCATCATTTGCGCTGTAGCAACAAGCAAATCAAGAAATACTGTCAGGATCGCCGTTGGCAGCGTAAAGTAGCTTTGAAGAAAGTAAAAAAACGTATAATTCAAGCTGAAATCAATAGTAACTATTGGTTGTACTACACTGCACCGCTAGCGCCGGCCATGCCCCGAACCCGCCATCCGACGTCCGTGCGACGTGCAGTCCGCACTGCCCGCAGCATCACGGGTAGGCAGACTTAACTTTACAAGACGGCTCAAGGGGACACAATGAATTCAATGCAGCAAGATGTCGATGAACGCACCAGCCTGACAGGCAATAACAAATTCGAACTGTTCCTGTTCAAGCTGGGCACCAGTGATCACTCGACCAGCCGCGAACTCTTCGGCATCAATGTGTTCAAAGTCCGTGAAATCATGGAAATGCCGCTCATCACGGCGGTAGCCGGTTCGCATCCGCACATGTTGGGCGTGGTCAATATTCGCGGCCAGATCGTACCCGTGATCGATTTGCCGATGGCCGTCGGCTGCAAGAGCAGCGGCTTGAAGATTTTGATGGTAACGGAATTCGCCCGTTCGACCCAGGCATTCGCCGTGGAAGAGGTCGATGAAATAGTGCGCCTGGAATGGAATCAGGTCCTGTCGGCCGAATCGAGCGTCGGTGGCGGCCTCGTCACAAGTATCGCGCGCCTCGATGGCGACACGGACAAGACGCGCCTGGCGCAAGTGCTGGACGTGGAGCAAATCCTGCGTAACGTGCTGCCGTCTGGCGATCCCGATGTGGACCAGAACAGCATCGGCCCGCAAGTGCGCTTGCCGGCCGGTGCCGTGATCCTTGCGGCCGACGATTCCTCGCTGGCCCGCTCGCTGATCGAAAAGGGCCTCGAAGCGATGGGCGTGCCCTTCATCATGACCAAGACGGGCAAGGAAGCGTGGGAGCGCCTGCAGGCGATCTCGGCCCAGGCGGCGACCGAAGGCAAGACGGCGAAAGACAAGGTCGCGCTGGTGCTGACCGACCTGGAAATGCCGGAAATGGATGGCTTCACTCTGACGCGCAACATCAAGAACGATGGCCGCTTCTCCAACATCCCCGTGGTGATCCACTCGTCGCTGACGGGCTCGACCAACGAAGACCATGTCAAGGGCGTGGGCGCCGATGGTTATGTGGCCAAGTTTGTGGCGGCGGAATTGGCTGAAACCATCCGCAAGGTATTGGCGCGGTAGGCCGGAATGGCGGTAGGTCGGATTAGCGGCGGTAAGCCGCGTAATCCGACCCACGCCGTTGGGCATAAAAAAGCGCCGCTACCCGCGAGGGTCTGGCGCTTTTTTCATGCTTGACAATAGTTATGCCTGATACAGGTTTTCCGGCTGGCCCGCCACGTCCACGCGCACCGACAGCACGTGGCCGCTCAAAGGGTAGTTGGCGATCTCGGCGTTTGATCGCTTGTGGCTGGCGCTGGTGATGTACAGGGTGCGCAGGTCCGGGCCGCCAAAGGTCAGCATGGTGGGGCAGCGCACGGGCACGGTAATTTCGCCCAGCAGGTGACCATCGGGGGCGAAGCGTACAATTTTGCCGCCTTCAAACATGGCCGACCAGTAATTGCCTTCGCTGTCGACGGCTGCGCCGTCCGGGCGTCCGCCGTAGTCTGCCGCTTTTTTATCGGTGGAGAAACGCTGGAATGGTTGCGGCTCGGAAATTGCACCCGTAGCCGCGTCGAAATCGTAGCGGTCGATGCGGTGGGTGGTGGTATCCGCATGGTACATGGTGCGCCCGTCCGGGCTGAAGCCCAGGCCGTTCGACACCGTCATGCCGCCGGACCAGACCTTGCGCACTTGTCCCTTTTCCAGCACGAACATTTCCGCCGCATCGGCGCTGCGCGGCTCGAAAATAGTGCCAACCCAGAAGCGTCCGCTTGGGTCAACCTTGCCATCGTTGAAGCGCGTGGTGGTCATGTCGAACGGCGCCGGGGCGATTTCCGCCAGGCTGCCCGTCTTCGTGTCGAGGTGGGCAAAGCCGCTGCGCAGGGCCACGATCAGACCGCCGCCGGCATTGATGGCCAGCGCCGACGGTTCCGTCGGCATGCTCCACTGCGCATGCTTGCCGCTGGCCGGGTGCAAACGGTGCACGGCGCAGCCATCGATATCGACCCAGTACAGGGCCGCTTCCTTACCATGCCACAGCGGGCATTCGCCCACTTGCATGGCTTTGTCGCTGACTACTTTGATTTCGTAAATATTCATTTATCTCTTTTAATATGCGGCTTTTGCAGCCTTGGCCAGCGCAATCAAGCCATTGGTCGAACTGTCGTGGTGGTCGGGACGGGCTACACCCGTCAGTTCGGCCTGGATTTTCTTGGCCAGTACCTTGCCCAGTTCCACGCCCCACTGGTCGAAGCTGTTGACGTTCCACAGGACGCCCTGCACGAAGGTCTTGTGTTCGTACAGTGCGATCAGGGCGCCCAGGGTGGTCGGGGTCAGCTGGTCCATCAAGATGGTGTTGCTTGGGCGGTTGCCGGGGAAGGTCTTGTGCGGCACCAGCGCTTCGATCTCGTTCTCCGGCAAGCCTTGCGCCTGCAGATCAAGGCGTACTTCCTCGCCCGTCTTGCCCGTCATGAAGGCTTCCGACTGGGCAAAGCAGTTGGCCAACAGGGCGTCGTGGTGGCCGTGCAAATCGTGCGTGGCGCGCAGGGCGGCGATGAAATCGATGGGCGTGATGTCGGTGCCTTGGTGCAGCAACTGGAAATACGCGTGCTGCGCATTCGTGCCGCAATCGCCCCAGATGACGGGGCCGGTCGGTACGTCGACGGGCACGCCATCCTTGGTGACGCGCTTGCCGTTGCTTTCCATGTCCAGCTGTTGCAAATAGGCGGCAAAGCGACTCAAGTCCTGGTGGTAGGGCGCGATGGAAACGGAGCCGCAATCGAGGAACTGGCGGTTCCAGAAGCCCACCATGGCCAGCACTACCGGCATGTTCTGTTCCAGTGGCGCCTGGCGGAAATGTTGGTCCATCGCATGCGCGCCGGCGAGGAAATCGCTGAAGTATTCGAAGCCCACGGACAGCGCCACTGCCAGGCCGATCGAGGACCAGACGGAATAGCGGCCACCGACCCAGTCCCAGAACGGGAACATGTTTTCCGGAGAAATGCCGAAGTCGACGATGGCTTGCGTGTTGGTCGAAACGGCCACAAAATGTTGGGCCAGATCTTTTTCTTCGCCTTCGAGCAGGAACCAGGCGCGCGCCGTGTTGGCGTTGAGCATGGTTTCAGCCGTGACGAAGGTTTTCGAGGCCACGATGAAAAGGGTGGTTTCCGGATCGACTTTGGACAGGGTCGCTTCCATGTCATGCCCGTCGACGTTGGAAACAAAGTGCATTTCCAGGCCTGGGTTGGCGTAGGAACGCAGTGCCAGGCAAGCCATTTTAGGGCCCAGGTCCGAGCCGCCGATGCCGATGTTGACGATGTCGCAAATCGGCTTGCCCGTGTAGCCGAGCCAGTTGCCATTGCGCACCTTGTCCGTAAACGCCTTCACGCGCTGCAGCACATCTTGCACGTCGGCATCGATATCCTGGCCATCGACCACCAGCTTGCTGCCGCGTGGCGCGCGCAGGGCGGTATGCAGAACGGCCCGATGTTCGGTAAGATTGATTTTCTCGCCTGTAAACATCGCTTCGCGCTGCGCTTCCACGTCGCGCTCGCGGGCCAGGTCCATCAGCAGGGCCATGGCGGTGGCGTCAACGCGGTTCTTCGAGTAATCGAGCAGCAGTCCTGCCGCATCGACTGTCATGCTGGAAAAACGCGCGGGGTCAAGAGCGAACAGCTGGCGCAGATGCACTTCGCGCAGGCTGGTGCTATGCGCTTGCAGGGACTGGAAACTGGCGGTGGCGGTGATGGCAGGAGTAGGTACTGGCTGGCGCATGGCGGTCGGCTTGGGTGCTTGTCTCGGTTGAAAGGAGCGCGGCGCGTTCATCGTGGCGAACGGGTGTGCCGGCGTTGGTAGGAGAATAATACATCAGAAAAACGTAATTTCACTACAGTTTGTGGCGTGAAGCCGATTTTGCCTCGCTTTTTTTAGCGAATGCACCAGTGACATAAGAGAGCGTTTGGCAGGTGCTGATACGCGATATTTCCGGGGTTGGCTTTGATAAGCCGCAATTCGTGGCGTATTTCTGTGGTTGACCCATGCAAGAGTGCTTCTTCTTCACCATTTTGTAGTAAAATTTCACGAAATACTCATTTTTAAGGAAATCCATATGGCGCTGCATCCAGTAGTCGAATCCGTAACAGCGCGCATCATCGCGCGCAGCCGGCCATCGCGCGGCGCCTACCTGGCGCATCTGGATGCGGCGCGCATCCAGGGCGTGCAGCGCGGCGCCTTGTCGTGTACCAACCTGGCGCACGGCTTTGCCGCTTTTCCCGCCAACGACAAGCTGTCGCTGAAAGAATACAAGAAGCCTTCCGTGGCTATCGTATCTTCATACAACGACATGCTGTCGGCGCACCAGCCCTTCGACGGCTTCCCGCAGATCATTAAGCAAGCCGTGCGCGAAGTGGGCGCCGTGGCCCAGTTCGCCGGCGGTGTGCCCGCCATGTGCGATGGCGTGACGCAAGGCCAGCCGGGCATGGAACTGTCGCTGTTTTCGCGCGACACCATCGCCATGTCGACGGCCGTGGCGCTGTCGCACAATATGTTCGACTCGGCGCTGTACCTGGGCGTGTGCGACAAGATCGTGCCGGGCCTGCTGATCGGCGCGCTGCACTTCGGCCATTTGCCGGCTGTCTTCGTGCCGGCTGGTCCGATGACGTCGGGTCTGTCGAACCAGGAAAAAGCCAAGGTGCGCCAGCTGTATGCGCAAGGCAAGGCGACGCGCGAAGACTTGCTTGAAGGCGAATCGAAAGCCTACCATGGCGCCGGTACTTGTACTTTTTATGGTACCGCCAACAGCAACCAGATGCTGATGGAAGTGATGGGGCTGCACTTGCCGGGCGCCGCCTTCATCACGCCGAACACGCCGTTGCGCGATGCGCTGACCGCCGCCGCCGCCCAGCGCGCCGCCGGCATCACGGCGCAAAGCGCCAATTACTTGCCAGTCGGCCATATCGTTGACGAGAAATGTATCGTCAACGCCGTCGTGGGCTTGCTGGCCACGGGCGGTTCGACCAACCACACGCTGCACCTGGTGGCGATCGCCAAGGCGGCCGGCATCGTCATCGACTGGAACGATTTCAACGAACTGTCGGCCATCGTGCCGATGCTCACGCGCATCTACCCGAACGGCGACGCCGACGTGAACCATTTCCACGCGGCCGGCGGCACGGGCTATTTGATCCGCGAACTGCTGGACGCGGGCTTGCTGCACGAGGACGTCAACACCATTCTGGGCCACGGCTTGCGCGCGCACTGCATGGAGCCGTTCCTGGGCGAAGACGGCAAGGTTTTCTGGAAGGACGCGCCCGAGGTCAGCGCCGACGAGAACGTGCTGCGTCCCGCCTCGAACCCGTTCGCGCCGGACGGCGGCATGGTGCTGGTGTCCGGCAACCTGGGCCGCGCCGTCATGAAAGTCTCGGCCGTCAAGCCGCAACACCGCACGGTGGAAGCGCCGGCATTGGTGTTCAATTCGCAGGAAGAGTTCATGACCGCCTACAAGGCCGGCACCCTGGACCGCGACTTCGTTGCCGTGCTGCGCTTCCAGGGCCCGCGCGCCAACGGCATGCCGGAATTGCATGCGTTGACGCCGGCGCTGGCCAACTTGCAGGATGCGGGCCGCCACGTGGCGCTGGTCACCGATGGCCGCATGTCGGGTGCATCGGGCAAGGTACCGGCCGCCATCCACGTCTCGCCTGAAATCCTCGCCGGCGGCCCCCTGGGCCTGGTGCGCGATGGCGACATCATCCGCCTCGACGCCTTCACCGGCGTGCTCGAAGCGCTGGTGCCGGCCGACGTCTGGCACGCCCGCGCGCTGGTCACGGCCGACCTGTCGCCGAACCACGTCGGCATGGGCCGCGAGTTGTTTTCCATGTTCCGTTCCACCGTCAGCGCGGCGGAAGAGGGTGCCACCACCTTCGGCCTGCCGTCGCCGATTCCCACCACCGTCGCCTTGCACGACGCCGACAATGTCGGTGATACCGTACCCGGTTCCGATGAAGACTTTTTGGCTAGGAAATAAGAGATGACCATGACACTACTGGAAATTATGCGCACCTCGAGCGTGATCCCCGTGATTGCGATCGACGATCCTGAACACGCCGTACCGCTGGCGCGCGCGCTGGTGGCGGGCGGCATCCGCGTGCTGGAAGTGACCTTGCGCACCAAGCATGGCCTGGAAGCGATCCGCGCCATGTCGGCCGTGCCGGGCGCCATCGTCGGCGTCGGTACGCTCACGCGTCCCGAGGAATTCGTCCAGGCGCGCGATGCAGGCGCCGTCTTCGGTGTCTCGCCTGGCTTGACGTCGGCCCTGGTGGCGGCGGCGAAAAGCAGCGGCCTACCCTTGCTGCCAGGCGTGATGACGCCGGGCGAAGTGATGGCTGCGCGTGAAAACGGCTTCCAGCAGCTGAAACTGTTCCCGGCCGTGCCGGCCGGCGGCATCGGCATGCTCAACGCCATCTACGGCCCGCTGCCGGACATCACCTTCTGCCCGACGGGCGGCATCTCGCAAGAGA
Organism: Janthinobacterium algoris; assembly: GCF_051380935.1. Lineage (NCBI taxonomy): Bacteria > Pseudomonadati > Pseudomonadota > Betaproteobacteria > Burkholderiales > Oxalobacteraceae > Janthinobacterium > Janthinobacterium algoris. The sequence continues at coordinate 361,221 of NZ_JBNYXZ010000001.1, forward strand.
CGGCATCGCAGTTCCTGGCGTGCAAGAACGTCGCCTGCGTGGGCGGCTCGTGGCTGACGCCGAAGGACGCGATCGCGGCCGGCAACTGGGACCGCATCACGGAAATAGCCAAAGCTGCCAGCGGCCTTCGCTCCGCTTAGTCGTACCTGACATAAGCTACTGCGCGTCGTGCTTTGCGGCCTGCGATGCTCACCGTACTAGAGTACGGTTGCGCTTCTTAGCCACAAATCACTGCCGCTCGCTACGCTTCTGTCAGGTACTTGCAGTTGTAGTACTCTGCAAGCTTTCGTGCTTGCCGTTTCTTTCTTCTGACGGAGTGCTATGCGCGTGCTGCGCCGTCCCCTCACCATCGGCGAAACCGCCATGGCCCGCAGCGTCTTTCAGGGCGCCATCGACGACGCGCGCGTGCGCGTAGTGCGCGGCTCCTTTCTACCGTTTGGCTTGCAGGACCAGAACACGGCGATGACGCCGCGCGGCAGCTTGCATTTCATGCCGGCCCAGTACCGCGACGATTTTTCCCGCGAAGGCAACGGCGGCAAGCTGTTCTTCATCCATGAAATGGTGCATGTGTGGCAGTACCAGCTCGGCTACTGCGTGCTGTTGCATGGCGTGTTGCTGGCGCTGTGCGGCGGCTACATCCGGCAGCGCGCCTACCGCTACGACGCGCAGGCCGGCGGCGTCCTGTCCGACTTCAACATGGAGCAGCAGGGCGACATCATCGCCCACTACTTTGGCGCGCGCCAGTTGGGCATTCCCGCCTACGTGGCAAAGCTGCCGCAACTGCAGGAAATCTTGCAGGGCTTCCTGCTCGACCCTGCCGACCGGCGCTTGCTGCCGCGTTAATGCCACCACAGATGCTAGCGCTACTGCGCCATATTCGATGCCAGGCGTACGTCCGGCGCGCGCAGGCTGGCCGCCGCATCCTTGCCCAGCAATAAACGCAGGTCGGCGCCCGCGCCGATGCCGCTGTCTGCGGCGGCCTGCAGCTGCGGCATGCCACCCAAGGCCAGGGCCAGCGCGGCGGCCGCCTGCGCATGACCGGGGCGGTAGACGATGCTGCTGGCCTGGACGCTGTACGGCCGCTGGTTGCCCAGCCGCAAGACGCTGATGCCCATGCCGCCCAGCACGCCGCGCATGCGCGCCGCCATCCCCGTTGCGCCATTGCCGTTGATGACTTCCAGCCGTGGCAGTGGTGCCGCTGTCGCTGCCGGTTTTGCCGGAGCCTGCAGGTGGGCGCGCGCTGCTACGGGCGTGTCGCGCCAGCTTAGCGCAAAGATATTCGGCTGCAATTGCGTCAGTTGCAAGCGGCTGGCTGGGGCCGCTGGCGCCGGCGCCAGATCGGGCGCGATGGTGTCAGAGGTGGCATCGACCGCATCGACTGTTCCGATGCTGCGCGCCAGCGCTGCGATGGCCAGGTCCAGGTTGGCGCGCGCCGGCTGCTGGCCGTTGTCCAGCTGCAGCGACTGGCGCAGCACGCTGGCCGCCTGGGCGTAATCGCCCTGCAGGTACAGCACATAGCCGAGGTTGTTGTAGGTCCTGGCCGTGGGTGCCTCCTGCGTCAGCGCCTGCAGCATGCTGCGCGCCGTTTCCAGTTGGCCCAGCTGCGCGTGCAGCACGGCGGCGCCATTGCGCGCATCGGGCGACGTGGGCGTCAGCAGCAGGGCTTCGCGGTAGGCAGCCAGCGCCGCGCGCGGGTCGCCCAGTTCCTGCATGCGCTTGCCCAGCTTGCAGAACGCGGCAGTGCGGACGGCAGGGCTGTCATCGATGCGTGCCTGTGGCGGCGCCTCGCGGTGACCTGGGCTGGCCGGGCCGGGCAGGTGGCCGCAGGCGGGCAGCAGGCCGGCGCAAGCTAGCATGAGCATCAGGGGGGTGTGCTGTGACATGGCGGTTCTCCGGTCAGCTGCCGCCGCCCATGCTGGGCAGGAGCACGCGGTAAATTTGCAGAAAGGCTGGTCCCATCAGGACGACCAGCAGCGAAGGGAAGATGAAAAAGATCAGGGGGAACAGCAGCTTGAGTGCGATCTTCGCCGCTTCTTCCTCGGCCATCTGGCGGCGCTTGGTGCGCAGCTGGTCCGACTGCACGCGTAGCGAGGCGGCGATGCTGGTGCCGAAGCGCTCGGCCTGGATCAGCATGGCCACCAGCGCGTCGACATCCTCGACGCCCGTGCGCAGGGCCAGGTTGCGTAGCGCCCGCTCCTTGGTGTTGCCGGCGCGCAGTTCCAGCATCACCAGATGCAATTCCTCGGCCAGCACGGTGCTTTTCAGGGCGATCTCGGCCGCCACCCTGGCCAACGCCGCGTCCATGGCCAGGCCCGCTTCCACGCACACCGTCATCAAGTCCAGCGCATCGGGAAAGCTTTCGAAGATATCGCGCTGGCGCCGCTTGATCATGTGTTGCAGGACAAAGTTGGGCAGGTAGTAGCCGATGGCGGCCACGATCAGCAGCCAGAACAGGAGAGCCTTGCCCGCCATCTGGCTGCCCGAGGCGCTCAGTCCGAGGAACAGCAGCAGGGGTAGGCCGATGGCCAGCATGGTCTTGGCGGAAAAGAACAGGATGGGCGCCGACGCCTGGCGCAAGCCGGCATTCATGAAGCGCCGGCGCATCACGGAGCCTTCCCAGCCCTGCTCGGGAAGCGACAGTTTGGCCAGCGGACCGCTCAGGCGCACCATGCGCGCCAGCCAGGGGCTGGGCGCCGATGCGCCAGGCGCTGCCGCGCTCTTGCCGGTGGCGTTGTCCATGCGCTGGCGCAAGGGATCGGGGGCAAAGCTGCGCATGGCGACCAGTACGGTGCCAAAGACGGCAATGAAGAGCAGGGCGAGAAAGGCGAAATGGACGGGGTTCATGAGGATTCTCCTTGCGGGCTCAGACACGGATGCGGATGATATTGCGCATGACAAAGACGCCGCACACCATCATCAGCAGGGCGGCGACGAGCATCTTGCGTCCGCCCGGGTCGACAAACAGCATTTCCAGGAACTGCGGATTGGTCAGCTGGATCATGGCCGCCGCGCCGAAGGGCAGCAGCGACAGGATCCAGGCCGACAGCCTGCCTTCTGCCGACAGCACGCGCACCTGTCCCAGCAGCTTGATGCGCTCGCGGATGATGCGGCTGATGCTGTCGAGCAGCTCGGCCAGGTTGCCGCCCGTTTCGCGCTGGATCAGCACGGCGATGACGAAATAGCGCAAGTCCGTGCTGGGCACGCGCGTGGCCAGGTTCATCAGGGCGTCCTGCATGGCGATGCCGAAATTGACTTCGTCGAAGGTGGCGCGAAATTCCACGGCCAGCGGCGCGTTCATTTCATCGCCGACCATTTTCAGGGCGGTGGGGAAGGCATGGCCGGCGCGCAGGGCGCGCGCCATCAGGTCGAGCGCATCGGGCAATTGCTGTTCGATGCGCTGCAGGCGCTTGGCCTTGGCGCGCAAGACCAGCAGCAGCGGCAGCAGGGCCGCGCCGGCCACCAGCGGCAGGCGCAGCAGCCACGGTACGCTGAAGTAGCTCAGCAGCAAAAACGCGGTGCCGGCCGTGGCCAGCATCACGCCGGCGAAGCTGGCCACGCTCCAGCTCAGGCCCGATTGCTCCAGCAGGCGGTCGAGCGCATGCACGCGGGGCACGCTGAGCAGCACGCGCTGCAGGGCAGGGGTGTCACTTAGCAGGCGCTTCTTGATCATCGAGCTGCCCGTGTCGCCATGCGCGCCGGCCGACATGATGCGCAGGCGGCGCGCGACCCTTTCCGCTTCGGGGCCGCGCGAGGTATTCCATGCCAGGTACAGACCCTCGATCAGCAGCACCACGGCGATGAAGGTGAGGATGGCGAATACGTAATAGAGATAGTCCATGATGCTCCCCTTAATGGTACTGGCGGGCGGGATCGAACAGGGTTTCCGGCAGGCTGATGCCGAAGGCGCGCAAGCGCTCCAGGAAATGCGGCCGTACGCCGCTGGCATGGAAATGTCCCTGCACCGTGCCGTCCTCGCCGATGCCCGTCTGGCGGAAGGTGAAGATTTCCTGCATGGTGATCATCTCGCCTTCCATGCCCGTGATTTCCTGGATCGAAATGATCTTGCGCTTGCCGTCCGTCAGGCGCGCTACCTGCACCACCACGCTGACGGCAGAACTGATCTGCTGGCGCATGGCCTTCACGGGCAGGCCCGCCGATGCCATGCTGATCATGTTTTCCAGGCGCGTCAGCGCGTCGCGCGGGGTGTTCGCGTGAATGGTGGCCATCGACCCTTCGTGGCCCGTGTTCATCGCCTGCAGCATGTCGAGCGCCTCGGCGCCGCGCACCTCGCCGAGGATGATGCGGTCGGGCCGCATGCGTAGCGCGTTGCGCACCAGCGCCCGCTGCGTCACTTCACCCTTGCCTTCGATGTTCGCGGGCCGTGTTTCCAGGCGCACCACGTGCGGCTGCTGCATCTGCAGTTCGGCCGCGTCTTCGATGGTGACGATGCGTTCGGCCGTGCTGATGAAGCCAGAAATTGCATTCAGCATGGTGGTCTTGCCGCTGCCCGTGCCGCCCGAGATCAGGATGTTGACCTTGGCCTTGCCCAGCGCCTGCAGGGTGGTGCTCATTTCTTCCGTCAGGCTGTGCTTGAGCATCAGGTCGGCCAGGCGCAGCGGCTGGGCCGAGAAGCGGCGGATCGACATCACGGGGCCGTCGATGGCCAGCGGCGGGATGATGGCGTTGACGCGCGAACCGTCGGGCAGGCGCGCATCGACCATGGGACTCGACTCGTCGATGCGCCGGCCCACGCGTGAGACGATCTTGTCGATGATCTTCATCAGGTGGGCATCGTCGGTGAAGCAGATGTCGCTCAGCTCCAGGCGGCCGTGGCGCTCGACATACACCTGGCGGTAGGTGTTGACGAGGATGTCGGACACGCCGGGATCGGCCAGCAGCGGTTCGAGCGGGCCGAAGCCGAGTACCTCGTCCTGGATGTCGCGGATCAGCGAGCGCCGTTCCAGCTCGTTGATCACCACATTATCTTCCGTGAGCACGTCGCTGACGAGGATTTTCAGCTCGTCGCGGATCTGCTCGCGCGACAGGCGCTGCATGCCTTCCAGGTCGACGCGGTCGAGTAGCGCCTGGTGGGTACGGTGCTTGAGTTGCTGGTAGCTCTGGCTAGCTGCGCCCTGGTGCGCGGCATCGTCATTCAGGCTGGCGTCATCCTGGGCATAGCCCAGGCGGTCCCGCAGGGTGAGTTTTTCGGCAGTCATGGTCGGTCTCCGGTGAATGGGCGTATTCGGCTTGAATATCAGGCTGGGGCATCAGGCGCGCGCCAGCAGCCGCGAAACCCAGCCTTGCGCGGCAGGCGGGGTTTCGCCGGCCAGGCTGGCGGCCAGTTCCTGCAGGGCGCGCGAGACGGGATTGTGCGACGCCAGCTTGAGGATGGGCACGCCCTGGCTGACGGAGGCCGCCACCGCTTCGTAATGGTTGGGGATGGATTTGTAGACGTGCTTGCCATACGCCGCTTCCAGGTCGGCAACGCGGATGCTGTCGCTGCTCGCATAGCGGTTCAGGATCAGGCGGATCTTGTCTTCGCGGTAGCCGAGGCCACGGAACACATCGAGCAGGCGCTTGCCGTCGCGCACATACGGCAAGGTTGCCTGCAGCACGGGGAAGATCAGGTCGGCCCGGTCCAGCGCGCGCACGCTGACGGGATCGAGGCCGCGTCCCACGTCGAGCAGGATGTAGTCGTACTGGCTGCGCGCCAGGGTCAGCAAACGGTCGATATGCTCCGCTTCGACGTCGGCCGCATGGGCGGGATCGTCGGCGGCGGCCAGCACGCTGTAGGCGGGCGTGACCTGGATCATGCTGGCGCTGAGCAGCGAAGCGTCGAGGCGCACGATCTGCTGCGACAGCTGCGACAGGGTGGTGGCCGGCTTGTGGTCCGAGACGAACAGGGCGGCGTCGCCGAACTGCAGGTTCAGGTCGAACAGCGCTACCTTGCGCTGCTCGCCGGCGGCCAGCGCGTAGCCGAGGTTGGCGGCGATGAAGGTGGCGCCGCTGCCGCCCTTGCACGAGACGAAGGCCAGCACCTGGCCCTTGCGCGTGACCTGCTTTTGCAGCTTGTCCTCGATGCGGCGCAGCGCGGCGCACAGGCCCGCATCGTCGTCGGGCGGCAGCACTTCGCGTACGCCCGCGCGCATCGAGCGCAGCAGGAATTGCGGACTTTGCTGCGGACATTGCACGATGATGGCGAGGTTTGGATGGCGCCCGCCCAGCAGCTCCAGCTGTTCCAGCTCCGCCTCGCCCGTCTGCTCCTGCTCCAGCAGCAGCAAGTCCGGTGTGACGCCGTTGTCGAAGACATCCGGTATGCTCGCCAGCAGCGCGACGCGGTCGGCCGCGCTGCGTTCGCGCAGCAAGCGGGTGAGCCGCTTGAGCTGGGCTTCATTCTTCGAGACGATGACGATATTCACTTGGTACTCCCGGTAATGGCATTCAATTGATCTGGAAGCCCAGGCTTTCGGCGTGCATGACCACGACCGAGGCTGGCACGGCGATATTGAGAAAACCGAACAGGCTGACCATCGGCGTATAGCTGACGTTGTCGATCGACACGCGCACGCTGTCGATGCAGCTCGCCGTGCGCGTGATGTCACCGCAGGCCGACAGGTTGTCGCCCGGGTCGAGCGGCGGCAAGGTCACTTCGGCGCCGCTCTTGTTCAGGTAGCGGATGGTGATGTTGGCGGCCGTCAGTTCCGGGGCGGCCGGCAGGGCCGTGCCGCCGAACAGGGCCAGGGTCTTGACGGTGTCGGTCTGGTCGATCCAGCGCACCACCGCTTCGCGCGCTGCGCGGCGGCTCACTTCCTGCACCGTGTTGTACAGGTACAGCATGCGGCCGAATTCGAGGATGCCGAACAGCAGGGTGAAAAACAGCAGCGCCACCAGGGCGAATTCGACGGCGGCGGCGCCGCGCTGGCACCCGGCTGGGGGAGGCGATGAAAGGCGGTGGCGCATGGCATTCTCCTTACAGCATGTAGCGCATGGTGGTGCGCGGCGAGAGCGGCGTGGCATAGCTGCTGGCCGCGCCGATCACGAACGGCAGGTACTGGCCTACCGACAGCGTGTAGTTGACGACTTCGACGCGGATGCCGCCTGGCGCCGTGCCATCGGCGCAGCTGCTGTCGTTGAACGCCGCGTCCAGGCAAGTGACCGTCACGTTGGCCGTGGTGAAGTCGCTGATGCCGGCGCTGATGGCCGCATCAACCACCGTCTGCCTGGCCGCCGGCACGCCCTGCGAGGCGATGCCGGCCTTGGCCTTGACGGACATATTGCGTGCCGCGTCGCGCGTGGCCTTGGTCAGCGCGTCGTAGTACCAGAAGGCGCGGCCGAAGCCGAAGATGCCGGCCAGCAGGGTGACCAGCAGGGCCAGCACGATGCCGAATTCGACGGCGGCGCCGCCGTGCTGCCTTGGGTGGGAAAGGTGGGTGTGCATGGCCGCCTCACTTGTAAAGTTTGATTTCGGAATTCGGCACGGGCTCGATCAAGCCTGCGAACTCGACGTCGAGGCGCTTCGTGCCGCCGCTGAAATCGGCTTTCATCGTCATGAAGAATTTGCCGATGCCCACCGTGTTCATGCTGCCGCAGGAGGCCGGCCCCACGGGCGCCGTGCGGCAGTCGACCAGTACCACGTTGAGGATACGCCGGTTGTTCCGGCCCGGATGGGCCACCGACGGCGCCTGGAACGTGGGGCCGCTGGTCTGGTTGTACGGCGAAGGCGGCGTGCCGACGGGGAAGGAGGCACCAGGGCTGACGGGGTAGCTGGCCGTGTCGAAGTAATTCGCCTTGGCCGTGCTGTACATGGGATTGGCGTTGCCGTCCGCGACGCTATAGGCCGTGCCGGCCTTGGCCGGGGTGGCGCCATTGCTTTGGTAAGCGGGGCCGTAGGACCACAGCACGCCATAGCCGGCGAACTGGGCCTGGGCCGCCGTCACGGGCGTCGTGAAGGTTGGCGGCAGGCGGTAATTCGGCTTGTTGCCGGCCAGGCTGACCGATTGCTGGCTGGGCAAGGTGCTGGCGCCCGGCTCCATCCAAGCGGTGGGCGGCGAGTTGGCCGCGCTGGCGACGCAGGGAGACGAGCCGCCCTTGCATGGATATTCCTTGATGTTGGTATCGGGCGGTGCCGTCGCGGGGTCGCACACGGATGGCGAAGAATAATCGTCGAAGCGCGAATTGAGGGCGGCCGCGATCTTGCCGGCACTCAAGCCCGTGTTCGTGTAGACCTTGCCCGAGCCGCCGCTGACGACGGCGCTGCTGCCCGTGCACATGAACGGCGCGGTGGAATTGGCACTGGAATGCGAAGCGTCGCAGGCGCCAGGGGGCGCATCGACAGGGTTGATCAGGTAGGGATCGGACGGGCCGCCCAGCGGATTGAGGCCGAACAGGTTGTAGGTGACGCCGCGGCGAAAACCGAATTCCAGCAGTTCCGTCAGGCCCGTGCCGGCCGGTGCTGCCGGATATGTATATTGCGCCGTCTTGTTGGCCGGATCGACGGCGCACACGCCGATCGGTGTGACGTCGTTGACGAAGCGGCCCGCCACGGCCACGCCCGAGGTGCTGGTGCTGGCAATGCCGGCGATGCCCATCAGGTAGGTGGCGAAGGTCTTGCTGCCCGTATCGATGCGGATGAAGGTCTGGCCCTGGGGACTGGTGCGGGCGCTAGCGCCGGACGACCAGGGGCCGTCCGGGCTGGGGCCGAAGCCGATGTTGGCGGCCGTGATGGTCAGCGCGGTGGAAAAATCGTAGCGGTTCTTTTGCGCGATGGCGATGGCCTTGGCCTGCGCATTGTCGATGCCGGTCGCGCTTTGATTGAGTTCCACGGCGCCTGCCAGGGCGGCACTGTCGGCGCCATTTTGCAGTTCGGTCTTGGCGATGTACAGGTGGCCCAGGTCCAGCACCAGGCCACCCATGGCAAACAGCACCACCAGGGTCAGCCCCAGCACGATGGCGATCGCACCCTGCTGCTTGTCGTGCCTGCGAAATGCGGTGTTCATGGCTGTCTCCTGGTGGCCTGGGGGAAGTGCATCGCGGGATTGGCGCCTACTGGCGTCCGCCCACGCCGATGGTGAAGACATTCGGTTGCGGTTCCGGCGCCGCAAACGATTTCTGGTAGCGCTGGTAGGCGCTGGCGCCGGCCTTGCCGTCGATGCCGCTGACAGGGTTGGTATTGCGGTAGGCGTCCGGATACATGATCTGCTGCGCTTTGAGCAGGGCCACCGATTCGCCAAAGTGCGAATCGAGGACGGGCGTGGTGGTGGCGGTGCAGCCGGCCAGCAGGCAAAACAGGGCGGTGCAAGGCAGGTAAAGTGCGGTTTTCATGATGTTCTCCTATTTGAGGTCGAAGCCGGCGGCAGGCTGGGGCGCGGCCGCTTGCGGCTGCATGGGCGCTGCTTGCGCTGCGGGCGCGGGCGCGCTGCCTTCCATTTTTCCCTGCATGAATATGTCGCCGCGCGTCGGCTGGATGTAGCCGTCGGTGGGCAGCTTGTAGTCGGGCGGCAGCGGCTTGACCAGGTGCGGCGTGATGATGAAGACCAGTTCCGAGCGGTCCGTCTGGAAGTCCGTGCTGCGGAACAGGGCGCCCAGCACGGGCACTTCGCCCAAGCCCGGCAAGGCCTTGATATTGCTGGTCACGTTGTTCTTGATCAAGCCGCCGATGGCGAAGCTCTGGCCATCGAACAGCTGCACCGTGGTGGTGGCGCGCCGCGTCGTAAACGAAGGCAGGATGGCCGTGGCCGAGATGCCGGTGGCGGTGATGCCGATGCCGTCCTTGTTCAGGTCCGACACTTCCGGCGCCACCTTCAGGTTGATGCGTCCCCCTTCGAGCACGGTGGGTGTGAATTTCACGGCCACGCCGAACTCCTTCTCTTCCAGCGTGATGGTGGGCACGCCGTTATTGTTGGTCTGGCTGACGGGGATGAAGATTTTGCCGCCGGCCAGGAAGCTCGCCTCCTGGCCGCTGATGGCCATGATGTTCGGTTCGGCCAGTACCTTGATCAGGCCATCGCGTTTTTGCGCGTCGAGGTTGAAGAAGTTGTTCTTGCTGGCGCCGCTCAAGCCGCTGGGATTGTTGCTGAGCAGGCTGGATAGCAGCGAGTACGACCAGCTGCCAATGGTCTTGTTGATGCCCAGGCTGGCGCCCAGTTGGTCGACCAGCACCTTCGACACTTCGGCCACCTTCACTTCCAGCATCACCTGCTGCGGCGCTGCGATCGACAGCAGGTTGATCACGCGCGACATGCCAGCATCCGGCGCAGCTGCGGGGGCGGGAGCGGCGGCGCCTGCGGCTGGCGCGGCGCCGGAGGCGGCCGAGCCGCTGCGGGCGCTGCGCTGCACATAGGCGTTGGCCAGCGACAGGGCCTGGTCGGCCTTGACGACATCGCTGACCATGCCCGACAGGATCAAGGTGTCGCCCGCCACCGTGACGTGGATCTTTTCGTTCGGCAGCAGTTCGGCCATGCGTGCCTGCAGGCTGCTGCTGTCGATGCCGACGGCCAGGTCGATGATGGTGGCGTCATTGTTCTTGTTCCACAGGATCAGGTTGGTGGTGCCGACGGAACGCCCCAGCAGGTACACCTCGTTGGGATTGAGCAGGATGACGTCGGCGATGCGCGGATCGCCGACCGACATGCGGCTGGCGGCAAACGGCAGGCGCATCAGGGTCGACTTGCCTTCGGCCAGACTCATTTGCGGTGCCATCTCGGTGCGGCCGGCGCGCGATGCGCTTTGCGGCGGCGTGGCCTTGGGTCGGGCGGCGATCCGGCTGCTCCTGGCGGTGCCGGTTTCGGCGGCAACCGCGGTGGCGGCAGCGGCGACGGGTTCGCTGCGTGCCTGCGGCGCCAGCGCGCCTATCATGGCGAGGGCAAGCGCCAGGCTGAGTACCCGGCTTTCGCTTGCTGTGCAATATGTGCTCATGGCGTGACTCCTCTGGTGCAGGTTAGAATTGTTGGGAGCTGCGTTCCAGCCCCTTGATGACATCGACGCGCGGACCGGCCTGTGGCGCAACTGCGGCGGCAGGACGGCGGCGGGGGAGCGGCTTGGCTTGCACCATGGCGGCGGGGGCGGCAATGGCGACTTTTTCATCGAGCAAACTGGACTTGGTGGCGCCCTCCGTGTTGACGGGCTTGTCCTCGACCTGGTTGCGCAGCACCAGCGACAGGGTGCCCACGCTGCGCGCCAGGTCGAGCTTTTCCGCCTGTTCCGGCGTCAGCTCCAGGGTCACGGCGTTGACCACCTTGGGCTTGGTGTCGTCGCGGCTCGATTCCTGGGCAATGGCCAGCACGAGGATGCGTTCGAGCACGATCTTGGAAATGTTCGGATCGCGGTCCGGCGTCTTGCGGGCGCCTTCGCCCTGGGTATTAACAAGGATGTCGACGAAGTTGCCGGGCAGGGCGAAGCCGGCCACGCCCACCACATCGTTGACGCGCACGGTCATGGCGCGCTTGCCCTCGGCGACGACGGCCGACAGGCCGCCTTGCGTGCCGGGAGGCGCCAGCTTGCCTTCCATGATCGGTTCGCCGTGCTGGATGCTGGTGCGCGTGACGCGCGTTTCCAGCAGCTTCGGATCGTTGATGGCGCCCGGCGGTAGCGCGTTCGATGGCCAGTCGACCATGCGCACCATGTCGGGCGTGAGGCGTGCCCCCAGGCTGATGTCGACCTGGGCCACGGCGACCTTGTTGATATTGCCCGAGGCTTGGGCATTGATCCAGCGCGCGGCCACGATGACCGCGGCGAACGCCAGGATGACCGCGATGGCCATCATCGTCAGAGCGCGTGCGTTTCTCATTTTGCTTCCCCTTTGTGCTGGACCGCTGCCGGTCCGTTATGTGTGCTTGCAAGGTCGTCATCGCTGCCGAAATAGTTTTCCCATGCCCAGAACAGGATTTCCGGAGACAGTTGCGCCGCGTGGTCTTCATAGCGCGCCTGGTCGCAGATCTGCGCGAGGATGTCGCGCGGATAGCAGGCCAGCAAGGGCCGCTGATACTGGCTGTGCAGGTGCAGCAGGTAGGTGTACGAGGCTTCGTCGAAATTGATGCCCAGCTGGGCGCAGGTGCTGCGGAACACGGCCAGGTAGTGGTAGGCGCTCAGGGGGCCCACGTGAATCTTGTAGCCGATGCGGCGCAGGAAGGAGTCGTCGGCCAGGTGCTGCGGCGCCAGGTTCGACGAGAACACGACGATGACGTCGAAGGGCACGGGGAACTTATAGCCCGTGTGCAGCGACAGGTAATCGATATGCCGCGCCATCGGCACGATCCAGCGGTTCATCAGTTCCACGGGTGAGCAGCGCTGGCGGCCCAGGTCGTCGATGATGAAGATGCCGTTGTTGGCCTTCAGGTGCAGCGGCGCCTGGTACAGCCGGGTGCCCTGGTCGAATTGCAGGTCCAGCATGTCGAGCGTCAGCTCGCCGCCCGTCAGCACTGCGGGGCGCTGCGCGCGCACCCAGCGGGGGTCGGACGGCACGGAGCCGCCGCGCGACAGGGTGTGCAGCATGGGGTCGAGGAAGGGCAGCACTTCGCCATCGACCATCACCGCATGGGGCAGGGCGATGGCGCCGCTGAGCAGGCCGTTCAGGCGCTCGGCCAGGTAGCTCTTGCCGCTGCCGGCGGGACCGTGGAAGAACAGGGCGCGCCCGGAGTTCATGGCTGCACCCAGCTGGTCGAGCACGGCCGAACTGGCCACCACGTCGCGGAACTGGCGCTGTACGTCGTCCCGGGTGACCTGCATGTGCGCCACGCTTTGCGCCAGCACCTGGTTGCTGTAATCGGCCAGGGTGACGGGGGCGGGGCCGCTGTAGGCATTGCGGCGCATGTACTCGGCGGCGCGCAGGCGGCCCTGGTCGCCCAGCAGGTAATACAGGTCGGCATCGGTGCCGTTGCCGCCGTTGCGGCGCGCCTCGCACAGTTTTTCGGCGCGCATGAAGGTGAGCAGCGGTTCGAGTATGCCGGCGCCCAGCTTGACGTGCGTTGACAGGGCGGGCAGGCCGATCTGGCCGCGCAGGAAAAGTATCTTGACCAGCAGTTCGACCAGGAACAGGAAGGGCAATCCCGTTTCCTCGACGGTGCGTGGCGCGCGCTTGGCGGCCGGCTCGATGCCGCCGCCGTCGCTGCGTTCTGGATAGGTGTCAGGCATGATAGGTGCTCCTCGTTCGGGTGGCCGGATGTCAGAAGATGAAGGGCAGCAGGCGGTACTTCACTTGCCGCATGTAGACGCGATAGCGCACGTCGTTGGACAGGAAGCGCTCTTCGCGCAGCAAGCGTGCCACCATCATGCTGATCGTCGCGACGTAGGCCACGGCATTGGCTGGCGAGGTATTGGCCAGCAAGTAGCCGCTCAGGGAAATCAGGTAACTGGCATACAGGGGATGGCGTATCACGCGGTAGACGCCGCCCGTCTTGATTTCGCGCTGCGCCGCCACCAGGCCGAAGCTGCGGTTCAGCGACAGCAGGCCGGCGATCTGCAGCAGACTGCCGACGGCCAGCAGGTAGCGCGCGTTGGGCCAGATGGCCATGTCGGCAGGCGAGAGCAGGAAGGGGGCGAAGGTGGCGCCGATGGCCAGCAGCCAGTCGCCCGCATTGGTGGAGACGCTGACGGGGGCCGAGCGCACGATGAAGAACAGGGCAGCCAGGGTTTCGGCGGCGCAGAACAGCAAATAGCTCCAGTCGCCGCTGTGCAGGAATCCCACCACGTGGGCACTGGCGAAGAACGTCCACAGGGCGGCCATGGCGATGCTGGTGAGCAGGCTGGCGCCCCGGGAGTGGCAGAGGGTAGCGAGGGTGGTGAGGGTGTCCATGGTCAGGTCCTATGTTGGCGGGCAGGCGGCGCGTTTCAGCGCAGGCTCCACAGATGGGTGTAATGCAGGAACACCTGCAGCGCGGTGCCGCTGGCAATGGCGAATGCGTAGGCCAGCTTGCCGGTGGCCGGTGGCGGCTCGGCGATCGTGGCGGCGCCGCCGGCAAGGCTGTGCAGCAGCGCGCCCAGCATCATGTGATAGGTGTTTTTCAGCACCTGGCGCAGGCGCTGGCCGGCCAGTGCGGCGGCCAGGGCCAGCACGCCGCCGCACAGGAATGTGAGCAGGGCAGCTTCCAGCACGGCATCGGGACCGAGGAAGGCGCCGCACATGGCCATAAGCTTGACGTCGCCGGCACCCAGGGCGCGCAGCAGGTACATGGGCAGCAGCAAGGCAAGTCCGGCGCCTGCGCCGGCCAGTGCCTGCAGCAGTCCCAGGCCGCCGAAGGACGCGTCGAACAGGCCTGCGCCGGATGGTACGAAGCTGTTGAGGATTAGTCCCGTCAGCGTGCCCCACAGCACCAGCAGGTTGGGGATGCGGCGCGTGCGCAGGTCGTGCCACAGGGCGGCGGCGAGCAGGCTGGCCAGCACGGCTAGGCACAGCAGCATGGGCAGGTGGAGGTTCATGATGTCAGTCCTTCCTTGCTCATGCAGGGCACCGTGGCCAGATTCATGGCGGGTACCGCGGCCTGGCTGCCCAGCAGCCGTCCCACCAGGTGCCACACTAGCGCCGCGCCGGCCGCGCCCACATAGCCGTCTAGCGCATAGTGCCAGCCCAGGTGGATGGAGCCGAGCAGGATCAGCACGGCGAAGGCGGACAGCGCGATCCCGGCGGCGCGGTTGACGTGCCAGCCCATGATGGCCATCAGCGTGGCCGTGGCCACGTGCATGCTGGGCATGGCGGAGATGCCCAGTTCGCCGTTCGCGCCCTTGCTTTGATAGCCTTGCCACAGCATGTCCTGCACTTGCAGGGCCCAGACGGGGACGTGTTGGTTGGCGTCGCGCAGGTAGGCCATCAGCGGCGCATACGGGTCGCTGGCGTGCAGGTGGCCGTAGTAGCAGGGGCCGACCGAGGCAAACAGCACGGCCATGATGCTGCCCAGGGTGATCCAGGTCAGCGCAAAGCTGAGCAGGAACTGCATGCGCAACAGCGGGCGGCGCGTATCAAGGATGAGCCAGTACAGCACGGCGTAAAACAGGAAGAACCAAAAGTGGTAGCTGACGTTGAGCAGGCCCGTGACCAGCGGGTGGCCCAGCAGCGGCTGCAGCCTTTCCCATGGGGCTTGGCCGCCATGTAGCGCGATGTCCCAGGCGGACAGACTGGCATCCCAGGTGTAGGGGTGCAGGCGCGGGATGGCGGCCTTGAAGACGGTGAAGCTGGACGCGAAGATGGGGATCAAGAGCATGGCCGGCAGCGCGTGCAGCAGGCGCTCGTTGCTCAGGTAGCGGCGCAGATCGTGGTACAGGTAGTGGCACAGGCGGTGCGGACGCTGCATCAGCATGACATGGATGGTGTAGCCGCACAGGATGAAGATGGGGCCCGTGAGGATGGCCACGAGGAAGCCGGCCAGCACATTCAGAATGTCCGAGGCGCTGGGCAGGCTGCCGGCCAGCAGCGTTGCGGCGGCGGCGTACAGCAGCACGATCAGCAGCAGGGCACGGTGGGTGCGCAGCGAGGCGCGCAGGGTATTCATGACATGGCCAGGACTACCTGGTCCTTGACGTAGACAAACAGCTGCTTGACCTGGTCGCCGAGCACGGTGATCGTGATTACCAGCACTGCCGCGATCAGGCCCGCCAGCAGCGCGTATTCGATCGCTGTGACGGCCGACTCGTCGGATACACGGCTGAAGAGAGATTTCACGATGGGCCTCGCTATGCGTCATCAAGGTGGGTGTGCCGGAGCGTGTCGGGGCGATACGTCCGGGCTGGCGCTGGGCCGGCCCGGACTGCATCGCATCAGGCATTGGCTGTGGTGAGCTTGGTGCCGATGGTGCTGAAAGTTTTTTTCAGCTGCGTGCCGACGATGGTGACGGCGGCGATGATCACCACGGCAATCAGGGCAGCGATCAGGCCATACTCAATTGCAGTGACGCCATCTTCTTCGCGGATAAAGTTTTTGATGAGGTTCATGACAACTCCTAGCGGTGGTTAAGGTACAGCGGTGGGTAAAACGGTATTGCAGCTTGGTTCCTGGTGCTTCGACCTGGCACTTTCATGGGCTCTCGCCCAGTGCCAGCAGTCCGATGATGCACACCACCGCCATGAGCGCCGCCACCAGTGCATAGCGGTAGAACGCAGCTTTTTCCTTGCCTTGCAAATAGGTGATCAGGGCTGTCGGAAGAAACTTGTCAAGGCGCATGCTGTGCTCCGTGTCGTGGTGGCCGCGCGGTGATCTGCACTCCGGTAAAACCACTATAGAAGTCAGCAGCTTGATCTACATCAGAAGAACATCCTTTTATTGCAAGGAGGAACTGCTTGTTTTTTTCGTGACAATTGTCATGGTCGAGTTTGGCGCGCGCAGGGGCGAAGGGGGGCCGTGCCGGTGGCTGGCGAAGGGGGCGGCGGGGAGGGCGTGCGCGGCCGTGCAGTGGCCGTGCAGGGGGACAGCGGCGTCAGGCGCCGGGCGGCAATTCGCCCAGCTGGTGTTTGGTGGCGTAGGCGTACAGTTCCAGGCGGTTGTACACGTCCAGCTTGCGGTAGATCGATGTCAGGTGATTGCGCAAGGTGTGTTCGGAGATGAACAACTGGTCCGCCAGCAGCTTGGCCGGCGTGCCGCTGCCGTGCACCAGCGCGGCGATGATCTTTCTTTCCTTGAGGGTCAGGCTGGCGACGGCGATGGCATGCGCCGAGCCGCCGCCGGGCTGGGTCAGTTGCGTCAGCATGCGTCCCAGCATCGCGTGCTCCAGCCACAGCTCGCCCTTGTACACCTTTTCGATGGCCTTCAATACCATTTCCGCCGGCGCGTCCTTGCTGACGATGCCGCGCGCGCCCTTGAGCACCGTCTGGTCCAGGATGGCTTGGTCGTGGCTAGCCGTCAGCACCAGCACGCGCGTGCTGCCGCACTGCGCCAGCGCGGGCAGGATGGCCAGCGAGCTGATGCCTCCCAGGTCGAGGTCCAGCACGATCACATCCGGTTGCAGCGTCTTTGCCTGCTCCAGCGCCTCGGCGCTGTCGGACGCCGTGGCGACCACCCGCATGCCCGAGTGCTCGCCGCCGATCAGCCGCTCCAGACCCCACAGCATGGTCTTGTGATCGTCCACCAGCATGACGCTGATGACATGGCTGACCGGTGGCATGTAGCGTACGTCATTCATATGGGGATCTCGATCTGTACGGAGGTGTTGCCCAGCATGCTGTGCGTGACGCGGGCCGTGCCACCGAGGGCGGCGGCGCGCTCGGCCAGCGAGTCGGGCAGGAAGTCGGGCACGTGCGCGGCCGCACATTCATTGTCGATGCTGATGTGCAGCGCGCCCTGCACGCAGGTCAGCTTGACGGCGCCGTGGCGCGCCGACGTATGCTTGCGGATATTGCTCATGCCTTCGTTGACGATCTGGAACACCTCGGCCGCCAGGCGGTCGTTGATGTGCAGGTCGCCTTCGATATGCAGGGCGATGTCGATGCCATAGAATTCGCGGATCTGCGTGGCCTGGCGGCGCAGTGCGACCAGCAGTTCCGGCTCGCTTTGCACTTGGCCATTCTTGAACGTGCGCGCGTAGCTGCGCAGGTCGGTGATCACCTGGCCCGACATGATGATCAGTTTTTCCAGCTCGGGCAGTAAAGGATTGCCCGGCGTGGCTTCATTGCGCAGGGCGGCCAGGCCATGGCGCAAGCCGATATACGGCTGCACGGCCGTGTCGTGCAAGTCGCGCGCGATCTTTTCGCGCTCGCGCGAGGCCGCCTGCGACGCCAGTCGGTCGAGCAGATCGATGTTTTCAATGACGGGAAACGCCTGCGCGCCGATATGGCTGAGAAACAGGGCGTCCGTCTTGCTCATGCTGGTGGCGGACACGATAAAGATGCGGCCTTTGCCATTGCGCAAGGGCAGCGGCGCGCTGATGAAGGCGTGCGCTTCGAGCAGTTCGGCCAGGCGGGCTCCTGCCGCGTCGTCATGCCGCAGCCAGCGCCCGCTGTCGGGATCGAGCATGCGCGAGCCGCCTATCCACGGCAGCCAGGGGCCGGCGGGCTGGTTGTACAGCGCGATTTTATCGTGCGGGAAAGCCAGCAGGGGACTGGCCGCATCCTCGCTGAGGAGCGAGCTGGTGTGCACGACGCCCGTTGCCGTATGCAGCACGCTGCGCAGCGACCAGACGCGTGTACCCTTGTCTTGCATGATCAGCAGGCAACTGCGGCCGTTGAAATAACCGCGGGTTTTTTCCAGCACCGAGGTAATGGTCTGGTCGACGCCGAAGCGGGGGTTCGACAGTTGGCTGACATCGCGCAGCAGCGCCAGGTGGCTGCGCTGGGTGATGGCGGAGCCGCCCCAGTAGGCGATCATGTAGCCGAGCGCCAGCAGGAAGGTGGTGCGCAGCAGCAGGCGCGACAGTTCCGCCTCCGTTTCGCCGAACAGGGCGGTGGCGGCGAACAGGCCGGCCGAGGCCAGGGTCACGCGCGCACCTTCCTCGAAGCCGCGCTGGAACGACGAGGTCAGGATGGCAAAGAAAAAAAACAGGAAGAATAAATTGTTGTGGCCGCTGGTGGAAAACACGATCAGCGCATACCAGGCCACGTCCAGCCAGTAGAGCAGAATATCTTCCGGCAAACTAAGGCCCAAGACGGCCAGCACATACAGCAGCAGGCTGTGCAGGGTATACGCGGAAAAGATCAGCCAGGTGATCTTGCTCAGCTTGCCGGCGCTTTCGTGGTCGATGAACAGGGTCAGCAAGGTGGCGCTCGACAGCAGCAGGCGCATGCCGTTCACCATGGTCGTATCCATGCCGGCGCCCGGCAAGCCGGATCTGAGGGGAGGATCGAGATTCACAAGCGCTCCTGGCCGTGTCCCGCATGGACGGGCCATGCGCTGGGATAGATACCACAGATAAATTCTTGTTGTTGTTGCTGCAATCAGTAACGAGTCTACGCACACGCCGTAAAGATGTCTACTGGAATCCTTTTTCTAGCGTTGCTTTTTTTACAGCGGCTGTACCATCACGCGGTTGCGCCCGGCGCCTTTGGCCAGGTACAGGGCGCGGTCGGCGGCGCCGATCAGGGCGGCGATGGCCAGCGGCTGTTGCGGGTGCTGCGTGGCGATGCCGATGCTGACCGTGATGTGCTTGACGTCGTTGCCCGCCTTGGCATGCGGAATGCGCAGTTCGGCCGCCCGCAGGCGGATCGCCTCGGCCATGCGCAGCGCCTGTGCCGCGTCCGTGTCGGGCAGGATGGCGGCAAATTCCTCGCCGCCATAGCGCGCCAGCAGGTCGGTGGGACGCTGCAGCATGGCGGCCAGTTCGGCTGCCACGCGGATCAGGCAGTCGTCGCCCTGCTGGTGGCCGTAATGGTCGTTGTAATCCTTGAAATGGTCAATGTCGATCATCAGCAGCGACAGGGGGCTGCTGGTGCGCATCGCGCGCCGCATTTCCTTCTCGATCGCCACGTCGAAGTGGCGGCGGTTGGCGATGCCCGTCAAACCATCGGAAAAGGTTTGCGAGCGCAAGACCATGGTCTGTTCGCGCAGCAGCTTTTCGCGGCCCACGGCGATGGTGACATCATTGATCTGGATCAGGCAGTGGCGCGGCGAACCGGGCAGATTGATCGGCGTGACGGCGATAGCCTGCTGCATGCGTTCCTGGCCTTCCACCGTGCCAGCGGCCGCACCATGCGGGTACAGGGCAAACGGCGCCTTGTGCAGCGTTTGCGACAGCAGCGACTGGAAATTGTCGCGCAGCGCCTGGGTGATGGCCGAATCGATGCGCTTGTGCCGCAGTTCCGGATAGACGGCGAAGAAGTCCTGGCCCAGCACGGCGTCGGCCTGGCACGCCGAGTGGCGCGCCATCCAGTGGTTCCACAGCACGATGCGGTGCTGCTCATCGAGCACGATGGCACCCAGGTTGACGGCACCGAGTATGCTTTCGAGCAGGGCGAGTCGGTGTAAGGCATCCGGCATGATCGTCACGCCTGTCCCAGGACCTTGGCCAGATAGTGGCTGACCTGCTGTTTCAGGTCGTGCAAGGCGGACAGGTCGAGCACGAAGGCGACATAGCCGTGAATTTGGTGCTTGGACAGCACGAAGTCGATATGCAGCATCAGCACGACGGCCTCGTCATCGCGGCCGCCGAACGAGGAGAGGATTTCCGCGCTGGTGCCCACATGGTACAGGGGCAGCGAACCATGCAGTTCGCTATCGAACAGGTTGGCCAGCGTGCCCACGCAGGAATTGAGGATGATGTTGCCGATTTCGCTCATCGCCTCCTGTTCCATCTCCGTCAGTTCCTGCAGCGGCATGGCATCGCCCACCATCAGGCGCACGATTTCCAGGCTCTTGTCTTCCGGGAACATCAGGATGGCTTCGGTGGCGAAGGCGCCATCGTAATGCTGGCTGACGCCGCAGATGCGTTCGCCATCCTTCTTGCTGCCCAGCAGGGAGGCCGCGTCGGCACGGTTCAGGAACGTGATCGACGGCACCGACATGGTCACTTCTTCATTGACGATCTCGCTCATCGCGGCGGCAGCATGGCCCACCCCGATATTGAATATCTCTACCAGGGCATCGTTTTCGAGTTCGGAGAGATTGATCATGCTCACAGTCCCAGTGATTCGATCAATTGATGGATGCGGGTTTCCGTGATGGGTTTTTCCATGAAGCCCACGCCGAGTTCGCTGGCGCGGTTGCGGATGGCGTTTTGCACATTCGCCGTGACAAGAATGATGTGCGTTTGCGGACACAGCACGCGCAATTGTTCCGCTGCCGCCACGCCGCCCATGCCGGGCATGTTGACATCCAGTAATATCAGGACAGGGGTGACTGTCTTGACTTTTTCCAGGGCTTCTTCACCCGTCGCCGCCTCAATCACCTGCCAGTCGGCATGTTTGCTAAGGATGAACTGATGCGACATCAAACGTGAAACCCGGCTGTCATCGACAACAAGTACCTGTTTACTGTGATTCATTTGCTATTCCTGAAACGTCATATCGGGCTATCGTTCCATTTTCGCATATTTTAAAGGGCATAGAGAGTAATTGGGTGTGAAATTGCCCTGGAGCAAGGTTTTTCCATTTACCTGTTGTATCAAATCGAATCGGCGCTCATCATGGCCGGCTGGCCAGACTGGCAATCCGTTAAAATAGCGCCATTCCCCACTTTAGCCTGAATGTCATGACCCAAGACGAATTGAAGCAAGCCGTAGCCCGCGCGGCCATTGATTACGTAGTCGATGGTGAAATCATCGGTGTCGGCACTGGTTCCACCGCCAATTTTTTCATCGATGAACTGGCCAAGATCAAGGACCGCATCAAAGGCACGGTCGCATCGTCCGAAGCGACGGCCGCGCGCCTGGCAGGCCATGGCATTGCCGTGTTCGACTTGAACGACGTCGAGTCGATCGCCGTCTACATCGACGGCGCCGATGAAATCACGGCCAGCGGCGCCATGATCAAGGGCGGCGGTGCGGCATTGACGCGTGAAAAGATCGTGGCTTCCGTGGCGAAACAGTTCGTCTGCATCGCCGATGGCTCCAAATTGGTCGATACCCTGGGCGCCTTCCCGCTGCCGGTGGAAGTGGTACCGATGGCGCGCGCCGCCGTATCGCGCCAGCTGATCGCGCTGGGCGGCACGCCCCGCTTGCGCCTGAAGGCTGGCAGCACGGAAGCGTTCATTACCGACAACGGTGGCGAAATCATCGACGTGCTGGGCTTGCAGATCGCCGATCCGGTGGCGCTGGAACAGCAGATCAACCAGATCGTCGGCGTCATCGCCGTCGGCCTGTTCGCCGTGCGCGGCGCCAATGTTTGCCTGCTGGGCATGCCGGAAGGCGTGCGTACCCTGGCATACTAAGATGCTCGCCGGCAGTTGCCGGCGTTTGCACCTGTCTTACACGGCGGCCCCTTGCGGGCCGCTTGTCATGTACGCCTGACGGTATACGGCCACGGTGCGCAGCAAGCCACCCAAAAAGATGCCGCTGAAGCCACCGTAGGCGAGGCAGACAGGCACGCTGAAGCTGGTCGCATGGGCATAGGCCGGGGCGATGGTCAGGGTCACGGCGACCGCATATTTCATGCAGAAGATGCTCATCATCAAGATCAACGGCACCCAGCTGCCGGGATGCTGCACGCTGGCCCGCTCGGGAATGACGGTTATCTTGCGCGGATCGGCCAGCGACCACGCCAGCGCCGCACCGGCCAGGGCGCCGGCGGCCCAGGCGAATGGCGCCATGCCCGCTAAGCCGAAACTGCCGTACACGCCGCTCAGGGACAGGGCCAGCATGACCAGGGGAATGATGCACAGCTTGCGCAAGCTCACTTCACGCGCGCGGCTGGCCAGCACGCCGCGGTACACGAGGAAGCCCAGGATGGCCCAGACGTAGAGGGGAGTGTGGCTGAAGATTTGCTGCAACATGGTGTCCGCCTTGGAATGAGGTTGTCGATGGACGTACTGTGTCAGCCGGCGGCGTGGGCGGCGAGCGATGTGCGACGAAACGGGAAAGGTCTGCCGTGAAACAGCGTCAGGCGGCGTGAAGCGGGAAGGCGGGACGGAAGGCTGCCCGTGGCGCGTCGGCCACGGGCATTCAAGGCGAAAAACTTATTCCGTTGGTGGAACGTAGCCCATGGCCGCATCGGCGCCATCGCCGAAGAAATGTTTTTCCATCTGCGTGGCCAGGTATTTGCGGGCACGCGCGTCGGCCAGGTTTAGGCGATTTTCATTGACCAGCATGGTCTGGTGCTTGAGCCAGGCGGCCCACGCTTCTTTCGACACCGATTCGTAAATTTTCTTGCCCAGTTCGCCCGGGTACGGTGGGAAATCCAGTCCTTCGGCTTCCTTGTTGAGTTTGATGCAGTGGATCGTGCGGGCCATCAGTGCTCCTGAATCAATGTAGAGATAAAACGTGATTATAAGGCACTTTGCGCCTGCCCTCGCGGGGCCGTCACGGCCAGCTTGCATGGCGTTTATCGTGCCCTTGCGCTGGATCAAATTTGATCTGTGCCGCCCTAGCTAGTAAGATGCCTTATCGCGCCAACCGCTGGCTGCGCCTCGTCCAAGTAAGTAGTAGCAATTAACTAATATGGAATTCTCTATGACCTCAGTGAAAGTCAATGGCATCGACGTCAGCAATGAAGGCAGCTTCGTGCTGTTTGGCGGCATCAACGTACTCGAATCGCGCGATCTCGCCATGCGCGCCTGCGAAGAATATGTGCGTGTGACGCAAAAACTGGGCATTCCCTATGTGTTCAAGGCCAGCTTCGACAAGGCCAACCGTTCTTCCATCCATTCCTACCGCGGCCCTGGCCTGGAAGAAGGCATGCGCATCTTCCAGGATGTGAAGGCGGCGTTCGGCGTGCCCGTGATTACCGACGTGCATGAGCCATGGCAGGCGCAGCAGGTGGCCGAAGTGGTCGACGTGCTGCAACTGCCCGCCTTCCTGGCGCGCCAGACGGACCTCGTCGTGGCCCTGGCGAAAACCGGTAAAGTCATCAACATCAAGAAGCCGCAATTTTTGAGCCCTGGCCAGATGGCCAATATCGTCGAGAAATTCAAGGAAGCGGGCAACGAGCAATTGATCCTGTGCGACCGGGGCACCTGCCTCGGCTATGACAACCTGGTAGTCGACATGCTGGGCTTTGGCGTGATGAAAAAGACGTGTGACGACTTGCCCATCATTTTTGACGTCACGCACGCCCTGCAGCAGCGCGACCCCGGCGGCGCCGCTTCGGGCGGCCGCCGCCAGCAAGTGGCGGACCTGGCCCGCGCCGGCCTGGCCGTCGGCATCGCCGGCCTGTTCCTGGAAGCCCATCCTGATCCTGACAACGCCCGCTGCGACGGCCCCAGCGCCCTGCCACTGGACCAGCTGGAACCATTCCTGGCGCAATTGAAGGCGCTCGATGACCTGGTCAAATCGTTCGCACCGCTGAATATCAAGTAATAAAATTCAAGCAATAAAAAATCCCGGCATGCCGGGATTTTTCATTTTTACAGTGTCTTGATGAGCACTTGCGATTTACGTTGCCAGTTATACATATGCTGGCGGTCCTTCGGCAAATCGTCGACGGTGGCCGGCACGAAGCCCCGCTTCTTGAACCAGTGCGAGGTGCGCGTGGTCAGTACGAACAGTTTGTTCAGGCCGGCGGCGCGCGCGCGGTTTTCCATGTGTTTCAGGATGCGCTCGCCATCGCCCTGGGCTTGCACTTCCGGGTTGACGGTCAAACATGCCATTTCCGCCATCTTTTGCGCGGGGAAGGGGTACAGGGCGGCGCAGCCGAAGATCACGCCATCATGCTCGATGACGGAGAAATAATCGATTTCGCGCTCGATCAGCTCGCGGCCCCGCTTGACGAGGGTGCCGTCCGCTTCCAGCGGTTCGATCAGTTTGATGATGCCGCCCACGTCTTCGATGGTGGCCTGGCGCAGGCTTTCCAGGTTTTCATGGCTGATCATGGTGCCCACGCCATCATGGGTAAACAATTCCAGCAGGGCCGAACCGTCCATCGAGAAGGGTACGATGTGCGAGCGCTCGACGCCGTTGTGGCAGGCTTTGACGCAATGTTTCAGGTAGAACGCCGTGGCATCCGGCAAGAAACCGGCCATTAGCACGGCTTCGGCCTGGTGCGACGACAGTTCGCGGATTTCCACGCCCGTGGCGTCTTCCATCATCGGTGTTTCCGTGATGAAAATCAGTTTGTCCGCATGCAGGGCGATGGCGGCGCTGCAAGCCACGTCTTCCATGGTCAGGTTGAACGCTTCGCCGGTCGGCGAGAAGCCCAGCGGAGAGAGCAGCACCAGGCCGTCCGAACCGAGGATGGAGTGGATGGTTTCGGCGTCGACCTTGCGCGTGATGCCCGTCAGTTCCAGGTCCACGCCATCGATCACGCCCAGCGGGCGTGCCGTGATGAAGTTGCCGGAAATGATACGGATGGCCGCATGCGACATGGGCGTGTTCGGCAAGCCCTGGCTGAACGCGGCCTCGATATCGAGGCGCAGCTCGCCGGCCGCTTCCTTCGCGCATTCCAGCGCGGCGATGTCCGTGATGCGCACGCCGTTGTGAAAGCGGCCTTCGACGTTACGCAAGGCCAGTTGTTCCGCCACTTGCGGCCGCGAGCCGTAGACGACGGTGACATTGATGTCCAGCGCATGCAGCAGAGACAAATCATGGGCCAGCACCTGCAGCGCCCCGGCGCTGACGAGTTCACCGGGGAAGGCGACCACGAAGGTCTTGCCGCGAAAGGCGTGGATGTAGGGCGCGACGGAGCGCAGCCATTGGACGAATTGGGTAGGGTTTTCCATTAAGCGCATTATAATTCGCTGCGCGATGTGCGCGCTTAAAATACCTGTAAAAAACAATGTCTTCAGCCAGCAATAAGTCTTCCCCTCCTTCCATCGTTGCAAATGTGCCCGCCAGCGGGGATGTTTCCACGCCTGTCGCCACGCCTGCGCAGGGCCGCCAGCGTCCGCCCGTGAGCCAGCAAAGGCAGCAGCCGCCGCGCACGGAACAGCAGAAACAGCAACAGCAGCAGCGCGCGGGTGAGGGCAAGGCCCAGGCCGCGCGCCCGTCGCGCGAGGGGCAGGAAAGCCGCGAAAGCCGTGATACGGCTCGCGCCGCGCGCGAGGCGGAAAAAGCCTTCCGCAATCCGCTGCCACCGATTACCTATCCGGAAGACTTGCCCGTCTCGGGCCGGCGCGCTGAAATCGCCAAGGCGCTGACGGAAAACCAGGTCATCATCGTCTCGGGCGAGACGGGTTCCGGCAAGACGACGCAATTGCCGAAGATTTGCCTGGAACTGGGACGTGGCCAGAAGGGCATGATCGGCCACACGCAGCCGCGGCGTATCGCCGCTTCCTCGACGGCCAAGCGCATCGCGCAGGAACTCGGTACGCCTCTGGGCGAAACCGTGGGTTTCAAGGTGCGCTTTACCGATACCCTGAGCCGTGGCGCGTCCGTCAAGCTGATGACGGACGGTATCTTGCTGGCCGAGACGCAGACCGACCCGTTGTTGAAAAATTACGACACCATCATCATCGATGAGGCGCATGAACGCAGCCTGAACATCGATTTCCTGCTCGGCTATCTGAAACAGCTGTTGCCGCGCCGGCCTGACCTGAAAATCATCATCACCTCGGCCACCATCGATGCGGAACGCTTTTCGCGCCATTTCGGCACGCCGGAAAAACCCGCGCCCGTGATCGAAGTGTCGGGTCGTCTGTACCAGGTGGAAGTGCGCTACCGTCCCGTGGAGCGCGAGCAGGTAGCCATGCCAGGTTCGGGCGCGAATGCCGGTTCGGGAACAGACCGGCCGGGCCAGCGCACCGCCGCTGCGCGCGAAAAGCGCGACTTGATGGATGCCGTCGTCGATGGCGTGGAAGAGCTGTGCCGCATCGGCTCGGGCGACGTGCTGGTATTCTTGCCCGGTGAGCGCGAAATCCGCGACTGCGCCGAAGCGCTGCGCAAGCACCATCCGCCGCACGTGGAAATATTACCGCTGTTCGCGCGCCTGTCGGCCGAAGAGCAGGAACGCGTCTTCAAGACCAGCAATGCGCGCCGCATCGTGCTGGCCACCAACGTGGCGGAAACCTCGCTGACCGTGCCCGGCATCCGCTACGTGGTCGACGCGGGCCTGGCGCGGGTCAAACGCTACAGCTACCGCAACAAGGTGGAGCAGTTGCAGGTCGAGCCGATCGCCCAGTCGGCCGCCAACCAGCGCGCCGGACGTTGCGGCCGCGTGGCCGATGGCGTCTGCATCCGTTTGTACGAAGAGCAGGATTATCTGCTGCGGCCGAAATTCACGGAGCCGGAAATCCTGCGTTCTTCGCTGGCCGCCGTCATCCTGCGCATGAAATCCTTGCATCTGACGGACGTGGAAACCTTCCCCTTCATCGAGCCGCCGCTGGCGCGCGCGGTGGCCGACGGTTACCAGCTGCTGCAGGAACTGGGCGCCGTCGACGAGGTCAACCAGCTCACGCCACTGGGCAACAAGCTGGCCAAGCTGCCGCTGGACCCGCGCGTGGGCCGCATGATTTTGGCCGCGCTCGATAACGCCTGCCTGACGGAAGTGTTGATTGTTGCCTCGGCCCTGTCCGTGCAAGATCCGCGCGACCGCCCGATGGAGCACCAGCAGGCGGCCGACGAGGCGCACAAGAAGTTTGCCGATGAAAAGTCGGAGTTTCTCAGTTACCTGAAAATCTGGCGCTGGTTCGAGTCTGCCATCGAGCACAAGAAAACCAACCGCCAGCTGCAAGACAATTGCCGCACGAATTTCCTGTCGCAGATGCGCCTGCGCGAATGGCGCGACGTGCATTCGCAGCTGCTGACCATCGTCAAGGAACAGGGCTGGCGCCTGAACGAAGCGCCGGCTACCTACGACAACCTGCACATGGCTTTGCTGACCGGTTTGCTGGGCAATATCGGTTTCAAGGGCGAGGATGAGCCGGGCGCAGGCTACCTGGGCGCGCGCGGCATCAAGTTCCACATCTGGCCAGGTTCCTCGCTGCTGAAAAAGCCGGGCAAGTGGATCATGGCGGCCGAACTGGTCGACACGACGCGGCTGTACGCGCGATGCGTGGCGCAGATCCAGCCCGAATGGCTGGAAAAAGTCGGCGAGCATTTGCTAAAGAAATCCTGGGGCGAGCCGCGCTGGGAAAAACGCTCGGCGCAAGTGACGGCGTCGGAACGCGCGACTTTGTATGGCCTGGTGGTGTACAGCCAGCGCCGCATCAATTACGGCAATTTCAATTTGCCGGAAGCGCGCGAAATCTTCATCCGCGACGCGCTGGTCGGTGGCGACTTCGATACGCGCGCGCCGTTCTTTGCGCACAATCACAAGCTGATCAAGGACATCGAAAACCTCGAACACAAATCGCGCCGCCTGGATGTGCTGGTCGACGATGAACTGATCGCAGCCTTCTACGACAAGCTGCTGCCGGCGGACGTGTGCAATGGCGCCGGTTTCGAAAAATGGCACAAGGATGTCACGCGCGAAAACCCGAAGCTGCTGTATTTGAACCGCGAAGAGCTGATGCGCCACGAGGCGGCCGGCGTGACCACCGACCTGTTCCCGAAAACCATGTCCGTGACGGGCCTGGAAATGGGGCTCACATACCACTTCGAGCCGGGCAGCGTGCGCGATGGAGTGACCTTGAGCGTGCCCCTGTATGCGCTGAACCAGTTGCCGCGCGAGCGCTGCGAATGGCTGGTGCCGGGCATGCTGAAGGAAAAAGTGCATCTGTTGCTGAAATCCTTGCCGCAAAAGCTGCGCCGCCACTGCGTGCCGCTGCCCGATTACGCGGCCAAATTCTGCGAGCGCGTGCACGAGGCGGGCGTGTTTGGCCGCGGTGACCTGATCGACGCCATCATCGCAGACATCCGCACGCAGATCACGATCAATGTGCTGACGACGGACTTCAAGCCGGAAACCCTGCCTGCCCATCACTTCATGAATTTCAAGGTGATCGACGAGCATGGCCGCCAGCTGGACATGGGCCGCAACCTGGCCACCCTGCAGGCGGAGTTCGGCGGCCAGGCGCGCCAGAGTTTCCAGAAGCTGGCCGAAGTGTCGGGCGTCTCCGGCACGGGTACGCCTGCTGCCCGCGTGGCGGGCGCGCAAGTGGCGTCGCGGCTGCAAGCGCAAGCGCAGGGCGCGAACGCCGCGCCAGCCAAGGGCGCAGCCGCTACAGCAACGCCGGCTTCCGTCAATGCCACTGTGTCGCAGCACATGGGCTTGACGGGCTGGACCTTTGGCGAGTTGCCGGAATTGCTGGAAATCGTGCAGGGCAAGCTGACACTGATCGGTTTCCCTGCGCTGGTCGACAAGGGCACGCATTGCGACCTGGAAGTGTTTGACGACCCGACGGTAGCTGCCCGCACGCACAAGATCGGTTTGCGCCGCCTGTTCGCGCTGCAAATGAAGGAGCAGATCAAGTACGTCGAGAAAAGCATCCCTGGTTTACAGCAGATGGGCATGCAATTCATGGCCCTGGGGTCGCAGGAAGAGTTGCGCGAGCAAATCATCAACAAGGCGCTCGATATTGCTTGCTTGCAAGATCCGCTGCCGCTGGACTCCGCCTCGTTTGCCAAGCGTCAGGCGGAGGGCAAGTCGCGCCTGGTCCTGCTGGTGAATGAAATTGCCCGCCTGCTGTCGCAAGTACTGACGGAATTCCACGGCTTGCCCAAGCGCCTACAGAATATTCCCGCAACAGCGGCGGCCGATATCCAGTCGCAACTGCAGGGACTCGTGCATAAACGCTTCCTGACGGAAAACGAGTACACGCAGCTGGCGCACTTCCCCCGCTATTTGAAGGCGATCAATGTGCGCCTGGAAAAGCTGCGCGCCGACCCCGCGCGCGACACCAAGTTGATGGCCGAATGGCAATCGGCGGCCGCACCATACTTGCGTCAGGCCAAGGACCGCCAGGCGGGCAAGAATACGGACCCGAAACTGGTCGAGTTCCGCTGGATGCTGGAAGAGCTGCGCGTGTCCCTGTTTGCGCAGGAATTGCGCACGCCGATGCCTGTTTCTGCCAAAAGGTTGCAGAAAGTATGGGAGTCGATGCAACGCTAGGTTTTTCTCCTCTGCAGCGTAGGTCGGATTAGCGGGGCCGCCGAGGTGGGGCGGTGTCGCTGGTGGTGTCGCATTACGCGCTACTAATCTGACCTACGTTCATCCAGCTCATCATCGCTGAGCGAGGAACGCGAGCCCACGTCGCCCTGGCTTCTGCCCGTGCCGGCGCGGCTGCCGCTCATGGAGGTGCCGGACATGCTGCCGTCGCTGCCTGATTGCACACTGGCGCCCCTGCGCAGGTCGCTGCTGGATGGCATGTGGCTGCCCGCCATGGCGCCGCTGCCGTAGCGCGTGCCGCTGCCATAGAACGCTTCCATCTGCTGGTTCCACGCATCGCTACCCATGTCGGGCCAGTTGTTCTTGTCGAAGCCGGGTGCGTCTTTCAGCTGGTCTTTTTCCACGTTGAGCAGGAAGCGCTTGTTGACGGGGTCCAGGGTCAGGTGTTCCCAAGGGACGGCAAACAGCTTGTCGCCCATGCCCAGGATGCCGCCGAAGGACAGTACGGCATAGGCGATCTGGCCGGTGCGCATGTCGAGCATGATTTCCTTGATGCCGCCCAGTTCCTCGTCGCTGTGATTGTAGACATCGTCGCCGAGCAGGGTGTCGGCCCCCATCAAGGCCGGCCCCGGGCCGTCGTGGTTGCGGTATATGCCCAGGATGTCGCGGTCCAGATAGCTCATGGTGTTCTCTCCTCGTGAAGTGCTGATCGAGTCCCCAGATTACGCATGCACACAAGGTCGCGTTTGATCTGCCTCAATGGTGTCTGCGGCACTTTTATCGGTGTGCAAACGTACGGTGTTGTCCGCCAATTGCGGTACTCTATGCGTTCTACGGAGGAGGCCGCACATGCTGACGATGCAACGATGCAGTGAGATGAACTTGCGCTACGCTCCACAACGACACGCGCGCCGCTTGCCATGGTGAAGCCCACCACCAAATGGCTGCGCGGGCTATTGCGCGCCGGTAAGGCGCAGCAGCGCACGGCGAACAGGCTGGCCAAGGTGCTGTTCGGGCCCGTGCCAGCCAAGCCCAAGCCTCGCAAGGCCGTGAGCAAGGTCGTAAGCAAAATCGGCGCCAAGGCAGTGGCGAAAACCGTCGCCAAGCCGCGCGCCAGGCCCGCCAGCGACGCCGTGCCCTCGCTGGCGCCGTTCGCCACGCCTCTGTCGCCCCCGCGCGTGCGCAAGCGAACAGCGTCCCCGCCGGGCAAGTGGCTGGCCGCCCACTATGCGCCGTTGCCGGAACTGGGGCAGTTGCCGGGCCGGCGCCTGCCATATTTTCTGTACCTGCCCGAGAAGGCGCCGAGCGCCGCCATGCGCAGCCGGGGCCGGCCGCTGCTGGTGATGCTGCACGGCTGCGAGCAGAGCGCCACGCAGTTTGCCGAAGGCACGCGCATGAACCGCCTGGCCGAGCGCAAGGGCTATGCCGTGCTGTATCCGCAGCAATCGTTGCGTTCGCATGCGCGCCGCTGCTGGAAGTGGTACGACAAGCTGACGCAGGAGGGCGGCGGCGACGTGCGTCTGATCGTCGGCGCCATCGAGCAGGTGGCGGCCCGCTATGCGATCGACCGCGCGCGCATCTATATCTGCGGCATTTCCGCCGGTGCCGGCATGGCGCATATCGTGGCCCTGAACCATCCTCATTTGTTTGCCGCGCTGGGCCTGCATTCCGGACCCGTGTTTGGCGCCGGGCATAACCTGATCGGCGCGCTGGGCGTGATGCAGCATGGCGCTGCCGCCCGTGCCGATGTGGCCATCGATGAAGTGCTGGCGCGCCAGCCCGCGTTTCCCCGCCTGCCCACCATCCTGCTGCAAGGGCAGGCCGACAAGGTGGTGCGGCCCATTAACCAGACGCAACTGGTGCGCCAGAGCGTGCGCGTCAACCGCATGCCAGCCGATACGCTGGTGACGGCGCAGCGTCTGCCTGGCGGTGCGGCGAGCGGACGCAACCCGGCGCATGCGTATGCCTTGCACGATTATCAGGTGGGCAAGGATGTGCTGCTGCGCGTGGCGCAGGTCGAGCACCTTGAACACGCGTGGAGCGGTGGCGACGCCAGCCTGCCGTTCAACGACAAGGCAAAGCCCGACGCCAGCAAGATGCTGCTCGATTTCTTCGCCAGCCACCACCGCCGATAAGCCACCGTGCCGCGCCGCAACGGCGCGGCAGGCACTGGTACGCATCGTTCTTCCCTTCCCCGCAGCGCTGGCCGTGCCGCCGCTCGGCCGCGCCAGCGCGCCTGTCGCGCCCTTTTCAACTCCGCCACCGAATGCCGGCCTACCCTCGATTTCTCATGGGTGGTATTGCTTCGGTATTTAAAAATCACAAAAATAGGCGCTAAAAATACTAACTGGTATACAATTGGTACACGTTTTCAGTGTGTATCGTGTCCGCCGTCCCATGCCCCGACGGTAGACATGCACTGACGGCAGCCACCCACGTTACGGAACGCGCCATGTCCATCAAGTCCAGGCAGTTGTTGTGGTTTTTTGCGTTTTTCCTCGTCTTTGAACTGAATATCTATCTGTCGAACGACATGATCATGCCGGCGATGCTGGGCATCGTCGACGAGTTCCAGGCGGAGAAAAAGTTCGTTCCCTTGTCCCTGAGCCTGTATCTGCTGGGCGGCAGCTCGCTGCAGATTTTCCTGGGTCCGCTGGCCGACACCATCGGCAAGCGCAAACTTGTGCTGACTGGCAATGCCTTGTTCCTGCTGGCCACGCTGGCGGTGCCGTTTGCCGCCTCGATCGAGCAATTTATCACCTTGCGTTTCATCCAGGGCATGGGCTGCTGCTTCATCTTTGTCGGCTATGCCATGATCCATGAACTGTTCGATGACATGGCGGCCGTCAAGCTCAGCAGCATCTTATCGAGCACCACCATCCTCGCGCCCCTGGCCGGCCCCATCCTCGGCAGCGCCATCATCAGCCGGCTGGACTGGCGCTACGTCTTTTTCCTTTCCGGCCTGCTGGCGCTGCTGTCCTTGCTGGGCCTGTTCAAGACCATGCCGCGCGCTGCGCCGACACAGCCGCGTCTGGATGGCCGCGCCATTGTGCGCAGCTATGCGGCCATTTTCAGCAACCGGCGCTTCATGTTCGGCATGTTTACGGCAGGGCTGGCCACCGTGCCCCTGACGGCCTGGATCGGCTTTTCGCCCCTCTTCGTGCTGCAGGAGATGGGCGCCTCCTATGCCACCTATATCGCCCTGCAATGCGTGATTTTGTCCGGTTTTGTGCTCAGCAGCATCGCTATCCAGCGCCTGCGGCAGGATTTCCCACTCGTGCATCTGCTGCGCCTGGGCGGTCTGATCGCGGCCGCCGGCATGCTGGGCGCCGGCGCGGGCCGCCATCACGTCGATGTGTTTGCCGCTTGCATGTTTGTCTATTCCATCGGCTTCGGCCTGTTCAATGGCGCCCTGATCCGCAGCGCGCTCACGGCCAGCAAGGAATCGATGACATTGACGACGGCCGCCATGAGCTTGCTGTACTGCATTTATTTGTCGGCCTGGCTGCAGCTGTACAACGTGCTGTGCCAGCGCTTCGGCTACGCGCTGGAAACGTATGCGCTGCTGAATATCCCCGTCATCGTGGTCATCGCCGCCTGCCTGCTGCTGTTTACGCGGGGCATGGCGGGGCGCCGGGAAAGCGAGGTGCGGCTGGCCCGGCACTGATGGCGCAACGATGCGCATGTTCTCGACCTTGTTTTACCTCCTGCGACGTTTACTGACACTCTCCTGCGGAAGATGGTGCGCCCATGAAAATAGATGACCTGGCCTCGAAACACGAACAAGCAAAGATTTTCAACCTGGAGTACGAGTTTCGCATCCACCGGCTGAAACTCGATTACATCACCCTGGCCGATGTCCGCCCGGCCGGCAGCGATCTGGAACAACTGGCCGTGGAGCACCAGGCGGGCACCGCCGCCCTGCGCAGCTTCGTCGCCGCCAATTTTACGCATTTCAATGCCGCAAGCTGTTCCTCGCTCAGTTGCATCCCCACGCAGGCGCTGGGCGATGACGAGCGTTATCTGCACCGCATCTGGATGGGCGGGCCGTTGCCGGCCATCGCCTTTGAAGCGATCCAGCAGTGGGGCGCGGCGCTGGAAGAGGTGCGGCAGAATGGCGGCGCGCCGTATGTCTCCATCCTGTGGGCCTGGGATGCGCAGCAATTGCGCCATGATGCGCGTTTCAGCCCCACGGGCGGCGCCGGGCGCTATACGATAGGCCGCTATGCCATCGGCGGCACGACACTGCATATCAACTCGCTGCGCGCGCTGGCGCTGGACTTTGCGCCGGCCCGCTTCGACATACTCGATACCCTGCATACGCAGCGCTACTTCGCCACCTTGTCCGATTATTTCCGCATCCTCATCATGTGTGAATACGGCGGCATGTATATGGATGTCGATACGATCCCGCATAATCCGGCGACGATTTTCCTGATGAAGCCGGAAGTGCCCGATTATTTCCAGCACAAGGAGGGTGACGGCGAAGAGCGCCAGCATGTCAGCTGGATGAATCTGTTTCTCGATGAAACGGGCATGCTGATCGCCAAGAAGAACGATGCCGCGCTGCGGGTGATTCAGCGTAATGTGAATCTCGCTTATGCGCGCATCGACGGGGAAATCCCCCGTTCCTGCCCGCAATTCGAGGCGCAGCTGTTCGGCCAGTTCTATGCCGAATGGAAGAAAAACCTGGGCGTGACCCTGCTCAGCCATGCCGAGTTTTACCAGCGCTATTGTGTGCTGTATGACGGCGCGCGGGAAGCGGTGGCGGGCGGCATCCGCGGCATGCGTTTGCTGGACGATATCATTACCGATATACACATTCCCCTCAGCGACGAGGAGCGGCGCGCGTATGCGCGCTGCGTGGCGCGGCTCGATGAAATCGATTGGCAACTCGACGATCCTTTGCGCCTGGTCAACATTGTTGATGTGTTCGACATCGAGGAAGTACCGCGCATGGCGTATGCGGCTCAGCTGCGGGCGGACATCGATCACTTCCACTATTATTCGGTGCTGTCGGACGACCCGCAACTGGACCGCGTGAATGCCGTCTTTTGCCGCTACCTGCTGGCCCACCGTTCGCAGCATATTGCCGCGGGCAATTTCTGGCGTCCCACCGTGGGCCGCCACGGCAGCCGCATGCCGGCCGTCGGCGATGCCGCTCCGTCCGGCGACGAGGTGCAGGCGGGCTTGCTGTCGCATGCGCCGCTCAAGCTGGTGGCGGGCGAACTGCTGGGCGATGAGACGAAGAACCGCATGGCGAAGCTGCTGTTTGCCACCAGTTACCTCGAATACTGCTCGTTTGGCAATAAACTCAATTTGCAGTTCGTCGAATTGCAGCGGCGGCAGAATATCGACCCCTACCTGGCGCACATCCACGGTTTGCATGACGAGGACGGGCGCTTCATCGGCTTCTTCACGGCCGCGACGATGGACGAGTTCCAGGCTTGCGGCGCCGTCTCGTATTACCGCGATGACATGAAGGCGCTCGACGATGCCTATGATGCATTCGTGCTTGCGCATGCGCGCGCCGACGACTGTTTCGTCAGCAGCCTGGCCATCGACGAGAAATATCGGGGCCAGGGCCTGTTCCGGCAGATGTTCCATGAAATCCGCGACCTGGCCAGCCGCAAGGGCTGTGCGCGCATCACCTTGACGGTGTGGGAAAAGAGCGAAGCGCTGCAAGTGTATCTGCACAAGGGTTTTCGCAGCGTGGGCACGTTCGACTATGCCTACAGCCTGTTCTATGACCGCCTGCACTTTCTCGTGTATGAAGGAAACTGAGGAAGGAAACTGAGGAAGGAAACTGAGGAAGGAAACTGAGGGGGAAACCGAGGAGGGAAACCGAGGAGGGAAACTGAGGGGTAGCAGGGGCGGCCGGCAGCCGCCCCATGAAGATGCTTACAGGGCCAGGAAGGCCAGGGCCGCCACGGCCGTCGGCAGCAGGGCGCCTGCCAGCAGGCCGACAGCGCCGATCGATTCATCCTTGAAGCCGCGGCGCAGCAGGGATACGCCGGCCGGGTTCGGCGCGTTGGCGATAACGGTCAGGCCGCCGCCGGCCACGGCGCCGGCCACCAGCATGTATTTCGCTTCGTCCGTCATGCCGACGATCAGCGAGCCCAGGTAAGTCAGGGCCGCATTGTCGGTGATCGCCGTCAAGCCCAGCGCGCCGAAGAACAGGGCCAGCGGCTTCAGGCTCGAGACGATGGGCTGCAGCCACCATTGCTGCATGCCGCCCAGCACCACCAGGCCGCCAAGGAAGAAGCCGACCAGCAAGCCCTCTTTCAGGATCAGCGGGCTCTGATAGCGCTCATACGCCTGCACAAAGCCGAGAAAGAACAAGAACAAGCCGAAGAACAGCACGGGATGGTGCGCCAGGGCCACCACGCCGCCCAGCACGATCATGTGCACGAGGCTGATGGCCAGCGGCACTTTCGGCGGTTCCACCTCGCCGGCTTTCGGCTTGATATCGGACGTGTTGCTATGCAGATATTTGCGTAGCAATATGCTCACGCCCGTGGCATTGACCAGCACGGCGATGGCGGCTTTCCATCCGAAATGGCTGGCCATGAAAGCGCTGTCCCAGTTCCACGTGGCGGCCACCATCAGCACGGGCGGCGCCGCGTATGAGGTCAGGGTGCCGCCGATGGAAACGTTGACGAACAGCACGCCCAGCGCGCCGTATTTCAGCCATTCGGGGATGCCCGGGCGGAAGATTTGCGGCGCCAGCATCAGCGCGGCCAGGGTCATGGCGGCCGGTTCCGTGATCATCGAGCCCGTCAGGGGCACGAGCGCCAGGCCCAGCCAGACGAGGGCCAGTTCCGTGCGCAGCGGCATCACGCGCGCCACCCCTTTGAGCAGGCGCTGCACGGCGTCGAGCACGGGGCGCGAGGCGGCCACCACCATGACGACAAAGACGAACAGCGGTTCCGTGTACTGGCGCGATTCGGCATACTCGATGGCCGCCTCGCTGCCCGAGACAAAGGCCATGATGATGATCAAAATGAAGGCCCAGAAGCCGAACACGACTTCCACTTCGCCCAACAGATGCAGCAGGCCTGCATGGCGGGGATGGCGCTGCGCCAGGGTTTCAAACGACTTGGCGGTGAAGGTGTGGATGAGCGCAAGGCCGAAGATGATCGCGCTGATGAGTTGGATGGTGGTCAAATGCGTTTCCTTATGGACGGAGGGAGCCGACTGGTGTGTTGCCAGGCGGTAAGGAGAGTGCTTATGGTACAGCAATCGATGCCAGAAACGGGGTTTTTCGGACATGGCGGGACGGCCCCTGCGGTGGTGACAGGCAGATAATACGCAGATAAGCCTTGCCAAAAGAGGGACTGAATAGTACTGTATATGCATACAGTATTTATCCTCATAACTAACTATGCAACATTCCCAATTGATGGCCTCGCCGGAAGCCTTGCACCCGTCCCTGTGGCGCGCATCGCAGCTGGGGCAGGGCGCCGCACGCTGCCTGGACACGGGTTTTGCCGTCTTGTCCGCGCAACTACCGGGCGGCGGCTGGCCCAGCGGTAGCCTCATCGATCTGCTGGTGCAGCAGCCGGGCAGCGGTGAATTGCGTCTGCTGGCGCCCGCGCTGGCGCAGCTGCCGGGCTTGCCCATCGTGCTGTTGCAGCCGCCCCATCCGCCGCAGGCGCTGGCCCTGGCTGCGCAGGGTCTGGCGCCGTCGCAGCTGCTGTGGCTGAAGAGCGCCGGCAGCAAGGATGCCTTGTGGGCGGCGGAAAACATCTTGCGCAGCGGCAGTTGCGGCGCCTTGCTGTTCTGGCAGTCGCACGTGCGCGGCGACAGCCTGCGCCGGCTGCACCTGGCCGCGCAAGGCGGCAATACCCTGTTTTGCATGCTGCGCCCGCTGCACGGCGCGCAGGATGCGTCGCCGGCGCCGCTGCGCCTGTCCGTGCGCCCGGCCGCCGGCGGCATCGAGATCGGCTTCATCAAGCGCCGCGGGCCGCAGCGCGACGCGCCCCTGTTCTTGCCTTTGCAACCCCCTTCATTATTGCTACGCCATGCGACTCTGGATCGGCCTGTGCCTGCCCCGGCTCCCGCTCGAAGTGTTTTGCCCGCGCTGGTCGGCTGATCAGCTGGGCGCGGTGCTGGAGCAGGAGCAAGTGATGGCCCTGTCGCCGCTGGCGCGGGCGGCCGGCATCCGGCCGGGCATGCGCCGCGCGGGCGCGCTGATGCTGGCGCCGCAGGCGCGCCTGCACGAGCGCTCGCTGGATCTGGAAGCGCAAGCCCTGCAAGCGGTGGGGCTGGCGCTGCTGCAATACTCGCCGCTGGTGGCGCAGGGCGAGGAAGCAACCCTGCTGGTCGACGCGGGCGCCAGCTTGCGCCTGTTCGGCGGCGTGCGCGCCCTGTGCCGGCAGATTGCGGCCAGTTTGCGCGCGCTGGGCTACACGGTACAGCTGTCGTGCGCGCCCACGGCGCGCGGTGCCTGGCTGCTGGCGCGCGCCGGTACGCGCCGGGGCCGCGTGCTAGGCATGGATAGTCTCGTGCGCCGCCTCGACCGCCTGCCGTGCACCTTGCTGCCGCCCGCGCGCCCCTATCTCGACTGGTTCGAAGGTATCGGTTGCCGCACTCTGGGGCAGTTGCGCCAGTTGCCCCGGCCCGGTTTGCAGCGCCGTTGCGGCGTGGCCTTGCTGGATATGCTCGACGATGCGCATGGCCACAGCACGGAATTGTTCGTGTGGCTCGAAGCTCCGCCCACCTTCCGCGCCAGCCTGGAATTGTTCGATCGCGTGGAGCATGCGGACGCCTTACTGTTCGGCGCGCGCCGCCTGCTGCAGCAAATGACGGGCTGGCTGTGCGCGCGGCAATTCGCCGTCGAGCGCATACAACTGCTGCTGGCGCACGAGCGGGGCAGGGTGGCGCGCCCGCCCACCGTCATCGAGCTGGCGCTAGGCGAGGCCGTCTGGCGCGACGAGCATTTGTTGCGTTTGCTCAAGGAGCGTCTGGCGCAGCTAGTGTTGGATGCGCCCGTGATCGGCCTGACCCTGGAAGCGCTGCAGGTGCAGCCCATGGCGCCGCCCAGCGAGAGCCTGTTTCCCGAACCGGGCGGCACGCCGCAGGAGCGCCAGCGCCTGATGGAATTGCTGGTGGCGCGCCTGGGCGCCGAGAATGTCTTGCAGGCAGCACCACGCGCCGATTACCGCCCCGAAGCGGCCAACCAGTGGCTGCCGCTGCCGGGCAAGGTCGTCGGCAAAAGCGCGCTGCCGGACTTGCCGCCCGGTTTGCCCGGCATGCCCCGTCCCGGCTGGCTGCTGGCGCAACCGGTGGCCCTGTTGATGCGCGAGCACCGGCCCTTTTATGGCTCGCCTTTGAAAATGGTCTCTGTCGCCGAGCGCATCGAGGCGGGCTGGTGGGGCCAGTCGCAGGCGCGCGATTATTTCATCGCCGAAGGTCTCGACCACGCCCATTACTGGGTCTACCGCGAACGCATCGCAGGCAGCGGAGAGGACGCCGCACCGCGCTGGTTCCTGCATGGTTTGTTTGGCTGAGTGGCGGCCAGAGCGTTTCAAGCGGCGCGCAACGCACATTGCCCTGCTTGGCTATACTTGCTGCTTGCTCGCGCCGCGTCAACCACTTCAATAAGGATTCCCATGTCCCAACTCTCCGACTTCCCCATCACCGAGAAATGGCCTGCCCGGCATCCCGAGCGCCTGCAGTTGTACTCGCTGCCGACGCCGAACGGCATCAAGGTCTCCATCCTGCTGGAAGAGCTGGGCCTGGCGTACGAGCCGCACCTGGTCAGCTTCGAGCAAAACGACCAGCTGTCGCCCGCATTCCTGTCCCTCAATCCGAACAACAAGATTCCCGCCATCCTCGACCCCAACGGTCCCGATGGCCAGCCGCTGGCCCTGTTCGAATCGGGCGCCATCCTGCTGTACCTGGCCGAGAAAACGGGCAAATTCATTCCCCAGGATGCGGGCCTGCGCTATGAAACGATACAGTGGCTGATGTTACAGATGGGTGGCATCGGCCCCATGTTCGGCCAGGTGGGCTTCTTCCACAAATTTGCCGGCAAGGACTACGAAGACAAGCGTCCGCTGGAACGCTATATCGGCGAGGCCAAGCGCTTGCTGGGTGTGCTCGAGCAGCGCCTGCAGGGCCGCGACTGGATCATGGGCGGGCAGTACACGATTGCCGACATCGCCATCTTCCCGTGGGTGCGCTGCCTGGTGGGTTTCTATGCTGCGGGCGATCTCGTCGGTTTCGACCATTTCCCGAATGTGCAGCGCGCGCTGGAAGCGTTTCTGGCCCGCCCTGCCGTCATGAAAGGTATCGACATACCCACGCGTGCTTAAAACAGCTGGCGGCCTGGCGGCGCTACAATGCGCCATCGGCCGCGCTGTGCGGCAGCTTTGATCCGAGACAATGAAATCCACCCGGCAAGACTTTCCCGGTGCGCATGGCCATGTGCTGGCGGCGCGCCTCGATGCGCCCGACGACGCCATCCGCGCGTACGCGCTGTTCGCCCACTGTTTTACCTGCGGCAAGGACGTGCTGGCCGCGCGGCGTATCGCGCAAGGCTTGACGCAGCATGGCATCGCCGTCTTGCGCTTCGACTTCACGGGACTGGGCGCCAGTGAGGGTGAGTTTGCCGCCACCAATTTCTCGTCGAATGTCGACGATTTGCTTGCCGCTGCCGATTTCTTGCGGGCCAGACACTCTGCGCCGCAATTGCTGATCGGCCACAGCCTGGGTGGCGCCGCCGTGCTGGCCGCTGCCGCGCAAGTGCCGGAGGCGACGGCCGTGGTGACGCTGGCCGCCCCCAGCACGCCCGCGTATGTGACGCGCATGTTCAGTGAGCACCTGGAGCAAATCGCCGCCGAGGGCGAGGCGCTGGTGCAGCTGGAAGGGCGGCCATTTCGCATTCGCCAGCAATTCGTCGACGACGCGGGCAGCCACAGCTTAAAAGAGCATATCGCCGGCCTGCGCCGGGCCCTGCTGGTGATGCACGCGCCGAACGACACGACGGTGAGCCTGTCGAATGCGATGGATATCTTTACGGCAGCCAAGCACCCGAAAAGTTTCGTTTCGCTCGATGACGCCGACCACTTATTGACGGGGCGCAATGATGCCGCCTATGTCGCCAACGTCATCGCCGCCTGGAGCGCGCGTTATATCAATTAAGCTGAACTAAGTTGTCTCCCATGAAAAACGCCGCGGCAGCAGAAGCTGGCGCGGCGTGCAGTAGATGTGGTCAGGTGTACTCAGTCTTCGTCAAACTCGGCCGAAAGATCCTTCCAGCCCTTGCCCACGGCAAAGGCGGAAAATTCCTCGGGCGCTTCCAGAACGATTAGTTTCTTGTCTTGCAAGCCCAGGTCGCCATGACCGAAGTCGGGGCCGACGTAGCCGAGGCTGCGCAAGCGGGCCAGGATGTGGCCGACCAGGGTCTTGTCCTTGTAAGCGCCTGTTTCGAGCGGGGCGGCGAAATCGACGTAGACGTCGATGATGCCGTAGCCTTCGTCGAAGATGCGGATGGCCTTGATGTCGTGGGCACGGCCGGAGCCGTCGGTGGCCTTGAAGGGGCCGCTGAGCTGGATGTCGGTGTCATTATTCATGCCGCCAGCATAC
This sequence comes from Janthinobacterium algoris, assembly GCF_051380935.1. NCBI lineage: Bacteria > Pseudomonadati > Pseudomonadota > Betaproteobacteria > Burkholderiales > Oxalobacteraceae > Janthinobacterium > Janthinobacterium algoris. Next base: position 402,294 of record NZ_JBNYXZ010000001.1, read on the forward strand.
ACCAAAAGCCGGTCCCGCATAGGGGACGCCATGCAAAATCCCCTCGCGCTGGCCGTGTAAAAATTTTTTACAAATTTAGCGTCGTCTGGGGCGCTTTTCGCCAATTTCAAGGCCTTGAAGACCGCTTGATCGTCCTTAGATTGGGTAGCAAGCGGATGCTCACGGTGAGGTCCGCCCCTCTTATCGCTTCATTTGAAAAGGATATTTATCATGCGTACTTTTGACCTTGCTCCCCTGTACCGTTCCGCCATTGGCTTTGACCGCCTGGCCCAACTGCTCAACGAACAGCGCGCCGATGCACAGCCCAGCTATCCCCCCTACAACATCGAACTGGTGTCGGAAGATAAATACCGCATCGTGATGGCATTGGCCGGTTTCTCGCGCGAAGAGATCGACATTATCACCGAACGCGACTCGCTGCACGTCACGGGCCGCAAGCAGAAAGATGGCGTCGAGCGCACGTTCTTGCACCGCGGCATCGCTGCCCGCGATTTCGAACAGCGTTTCCAGCTGGCCAACCATGTAAAAGTCACGGGCGCCACGTTTGAAAACGGCATGCTGACCATCGACCTGGTGCGTGAAGTGCCGGAAGCGCTGAAACCGCGCAAGATCGAGATCGGCACCGGCAGCGACATCCACGCCACCGCCGCTAACGTTAATGCGTTGGAACAGCGCCAGGCAGCCTGAGCTGAGCTAAGTTGAGTTGATTTCGGCGCCACGCGCTGGCGTTAGCGGGAGGGGGCATCCCCTCCCCATGCAGTAAAATACTGGCCGGTTGATCCGGCCAGTGTCACGTTCAGAGCCCGTTCGGGCCCTTCATCGCCCGCCATGCAGGGTGCATGCGGTGCGCAAGATTAAACCATGCTTAAAGGCGCCAACGCCTGTTTCCAAATGGAAAAATGTTAAGCACCGCCTAAGACTCGTGGCCCACTATTGCATACATCAAAATCTCATTGAATGAGGAGCAATTCATGGAACAGCAAACGAATACCGCATCGCTGAAAATCAAACGCACCGTAGCCGCGCTGGCCGCGATCGGTGTGCTGGGCGCCGGTGGCGCCATGGTGATGCATCAGAACAATGCCGGCGCGAATGCCGCCGCTGGCACGCCCGCCGCCCCCGTGGCTGCCGCCGTGGCGCCTGCCGCTGCCGCGCCGCTGGTGGCCTTGCCCGACTTTAGCCAGATCGCCGCGCGCAACAGCCCGGCCGTCGTCAATATCAGCGTGACGGGCAGCACCAAGGTGGCGTACGACCCATCGGCCCAGGCCGGCAGCGATGACTTCGGCAACGATCCGTTCTTCGAATTCTTCCGCCGCTTCCAGGGGCCGCAAGGCGGGCAGCGCGGTGGCCGCGACGTGCCCACGCATGGCCTCGGTTCCGGCTTCATCGTCAGCCCGGACGGCGTCATCATGACGAATGCCCACGTGGTGCGCGATGCGCGCGAAGTGACCGTCAAGCTGAACGACCGCCGCGAATTCCGCGCCAAGGTGCTGGGCACCGATCCGAAGACCGATATCGCCGTGCTGAAAATCGACGCCAACAACCTGCCCGTCGTGCCGCTCGGCCATTCGAGCGAGCTGAAAGTGGGCGAGTGGGTACTGGCCATCGGTTCGCCGTACGGTTTCGACAGCACGGTGACGGCCGGCGTGGTCAGCGCCAAGGGCCGTTCCCTGCCCGACGATAGCAATGTGCCGTTCATTCAGACCGACGTGGCGGTGAACCCCGGCAACTCGGGCGGTCCCCTGTTCAATACGCGCGGCGAAGTGGTGGGCATCAATTCACAGATTTACAGCCAGACGGGCGGCTTCCAGGGCCTGTCGTTTGCCATTCCGATCGACCTGGCCGGCCGCATCAAGGACCAGATCGTCGCCACGGGCAAGGCCAGCCACGCCAAGCTGGGCGTGACGGTGCAGGAAGTCAACCAGGGCTTTGCCGACTCGTTCAAACTGGCCACGCCGGAAGGCGCGCTGGTGGCCAACGTGGAGCGGGGCAGCCCGGCCGACAAGGCGGGCTTGAAATCGGGCGACGTGGTGCGCAAGGTGAATGGCCAGCGCATCATCGGCTCGGCCGACTTGCCGGCGCTGGTGGGCACGTCCTTGCCAGGCGACAAGATCAGCATGGATGTCTGGCGTGACGGCAAGATTGTCAGCCTGACGGCAACCCTGGGCAATGCGGCCGACAAGGTGGCCGAGGTGGCGAAAAGCGATAGCGCGGCCGGCAAGGTAAAGCTGGGCCTGGCCCTGCGTCCGTTACAATCGGATGAAAAACGCGAGGCGGGCATCAGCGCCGGCCTGCTGGTGGAAGACGCGGGCGGTGCTGCCGCGAATGCCGGAGTCCAGCCGGGCGACGTGCTATTGTCGGTGAATGGTCGTCCCGTCAACACCGTCGAACAGGTGCGCGATGTGGTGGAAAAATCCGCCAAGTCGGTGGCCTTGCTGATACAGCGCGGCCCCGATAAGATCTTCATCCCCGTGCGTTTGGGTTGAAAACGAGAATAACGAGATAGAGAGGCAAGTCATGCGCTTATTGCTGGTAGAAGACGACACGATGATCGGCGAGGTGGTGCTCGACTTGCTGCGCGCCGAGCATTACGCGGTGGACTGGGTCAAGGATGGCGACATGGCCGACACAGCCCTGCAAACGCAGACCTATGACCTGGTGCTGCTGGACCTGGGCTTGCCGCGCAAGGATGGTCTCGACGTGCTGCGCTCGATGCGTTTGCGCAAGCTCGATACCCCGGTGCTGGTGGCCACGGCGCGCGACGCCGTCGAGCAGCGCATCGCGGGCCTTGACGCGGGCGCCGACGATTACGTCTTGAAGCCGTATGATCTCGACGAATTGCTGGCGCGCATCCGCGCCCTGCTGCGGCGCGCCTCGGGGCGGCCGGAGCCGATCTTCGAACATCAGGGCGTTTCCATTAATCCGCTGACGCGCGAAGTGATCGCCGAGGGCCACCCGGTCAACCTGTCGGCGCGCGAATGGGCCGTGCTGGAAGCCTTGATCGCGCGTCCCGGCATCGTGCTGTCGCGCGCGCAGCTGGAAGAAAAGCTGTACAGCTGGAAGGATGAAGTCAACAGCAATGCCGTGGAAGTGTATATTCATGGCTTGCGCAAGAAGTTGGGCAGCGATTTGATCCAAAACGTGCGCGGCCTCGGTTACATGGTGCCCAAGGCATGAGGATGAAGGTCACGGTGACGCATTCGCTGCGCGGCCGCCTGCTGTGGTTTTTGCTGGCGGCCATCATCATGGCGGCCCTGGCGCAGGCGTCGATCGCCTACCGCAGCGCCCTGTACGACGCCGACCAGATCTTCGATTACCACATGCAGCAGATGGCCCTGTCGCTGCGCTCCGGCGCGCCGCTGGCCAACCATGCGCAAGCCTTGCCGGCCGACCCCGTCAACAACGACATGGTGGTGCAGGTGTGGACGCCGGACGGCGTGCAAGTCTTCCGCTCGATCACGCGCGCGGAATTGCCGCAGCGCGCCGTGCTGGGTTTTTCGAATGTGAAAGCCAACGGCACCACTTACCGTATCTTCTCCGTGCAAACCAGTTCCCAGACCGTGCAGATCGCCCAGGACATGGCCGTGCGCAAGCGCATGGCCGGCAGCCTGGCGCTGCGCACGGTGGGGCCGATTGCCCTGATGGCGCCGATATTGATGCTGGTCGTGTGGTGGGTCGTCAGCGGTTCGCTGGCGCCCGTTTCGCGCGTGCGCAAGCAAGTGGCGGCGCGCCAGGCGGACGATCTGTCGCCCGTCTCGGAAGCGGGCTTGCCCGATGAAGTGCGCCCGCTGGTGCATGAATTGAACCTGCTGTTCGGTCGCGTAAAAACGGCGTTCGACGCGCAGCAGCATTTCGTCGCCGACGCCGCACATGAATTACGCACACCGCTGGCAGCCCTGAAACTGCAGGTACTCAGCCTGGAGCGGGCCGAATCGGAAGAAAAGCGCAGCCTGGCGATTTCGCGCGTCAGCGCCGGCATCGAGCGGGCCACACGCCTGGTCGAGCAGTTGCTGGTACTGGCGCGCCAGGAGGCGAGTGCCGCCAGCGGCGACCAGTTGCAGGCGGTGGATTTGAACGATGTCGTCAAGCGCGCGCTGGGCGACATGGCTGGCATCGCGCAAGCGCGCAAGATCGACCTGGGCCTGCACCACATGGACCCGGCCAGGGTGGCGGGGCAGGCCGATGCCCTCAACATCATGCTACGCAACCTGGTCGACAACGCCATCAAGTACACGCCGCAGGGCGGCACGGTCGATATCGACTTGCGCGCCAGCTCCGTCGGCGTGACGTTATCGGTGGAAGACAGCGGCCCCGGCATCCCGCCCGAGGAGCGCGAACGCGTCTTCAGCCGCTTTTACCGCGTGCCCGGCACGGACGCCAACGGCAGCGGCCTGGGGCTGGCCATCATCAAGGCCATCGCCGAGCGCCATGGCGCGCGCCTGGTGCTGGACAAATCCGAGCGCCTGGGCGGCCTGTGCGTGCGCGTGGAATTCCCCTTGACGGCGAAAAAATGAGGCAGATTTCCCTCCAGATCGCGGCGCGATGAGGCGGATCTTTAACCGCGTGCATTGACGTGCGCGCCGTGGCCCTATATTGTCTGCGAAACAAGCAGAACCAGACCACGGAGCGCACATGCAGAGAATCGGATTTTCAGGAACCCTCGACCCCATCACCAACGGCCATATGTGGGTGATCGGCGAAGCGCGTTCGCTTGCCGACGAGGTGATCGTGTTCCTGTCGCAAAACCCCGCCAAGAAGCCGCAATTTCCCGCCGAAGACCGCAAGCGCATCATCGAGCAGAGCGCGCGCGAGTGCGGCTGGGAGAATGTGCAAGTGGTCATCGTCAAGGGCGATTACACGGCGCGCGCGGCGAAAAAGCATGGCTGCGATTATCTGATCCGCGGCATCCGCACGACGGCCGATTTCGACTATGAAAACCTGATCCAGCAAACGAATGTGGACGTGCTGCAGGGCGCCAAGACGATTTTCGTCATGCCGCCGCGCGACCTCGGCTCCGTCAGCTCCAGCTTCGTCAAGGCGCTGGAAGGCCCCGTGGGCTGGAACTGGACCATGAAGAAATTCGTCCCCGGCCCGGCCTATCAGGCGTGGATACTCGACTGCCTGCGCAAGGAGTGGGAAGCGCTGTGGAATTACGCCACCGCCTCGCAAGCCGACATCGCGCTGGCGGATCACTGGTTCGCGCACCTGACAGGGCCGCAGGCATATGGCGGCACGGACCGCCACTATCACAACCTCGACCACCTGGTGCACGGCCTGTCGGAAATCCGCGTGTGGGCCGACAATACCTATGCGCCCAAACGCGACAGCGCGCTGGTCAAGAAGGCCTTCTGGTTCCATGACGCCGTTTATAGCCACGACGAAGACGCCCTGTATTCCAGCGAAGAGGCGAGCGCCCAGCTATGGCTGGCCAGCGGCCTCGATGCCGGGGACAACCTCGATGTGGCGCAATTGATACGCGCCACCGACCATTTCCAGGGACCCGGCATCAGCCACGTGCTGAAGGATGCCATGCTCAGCGCCGACCTGGCCATCCTGGGCCAGGATGAAGAGGTCTACCACGCGTACACGCAAGCCATCGGCCGCGAATATGCGCATGTAGACCCCGTGCGCTTCAACCAGCAGCGGGGCCTGGCCCTGCAACACCTGTGCGCCAAGGCGCAGGCGGGCCAGCTGTTTGGCGATGCGTATTTCGCCGACCAGTACAACGAGCGGGCGATAGCGAACATGCAGAAAGAGATTGCGGCGCTGGCGGGCGGCTGATTGTCGTCAGCCGCTTGCCAGCCCTGATTTTCCGTCCTAGCGGGGTGTAGCCTTGGCGCGCGCCGCGTGCAATTTCTTGAAGCTGTCGATCAGGCGCTGGTGCCTGTCGAGGCCTTCCAGCTGCATGCTGGTCGGGGTCAGGCCAAAGAAGCGCACGCTGCCGTCCACCGAGCCCAGCACCGCGTCCATGCGGGCGTCGCCAAACATGCGGCGGAAATTGAGCACGTAATCGTCCAGCTCCAGCTCGTCATCGAGTTCCACTTCCAGCACCACGTTCAAAGCTTGATAGAACAGTTTGCGCTCGAGCGTGTTGTCGTTGTACTGCAGGAAGGTTTCCACCAGCTCTTTCGCTTCCTCGAATTGCTGCAAGACCAGATGAATCAGCAGCTTCAATTCCAGCGTCGTCAGCTGGCCCCACACCGTGTTTTCGTCAAATTCGATGCCGATCAGGGTGGCAATGTCGCCGTACTCGTCGAGCTCGCTGTTTTCCAGGCGGTCGAGCAGGTCTTCCAGGCTGGCATCGTCCAGGCGGTGCAAGTTCAGGATGTCGGCGCGGAACAGCAGCGCCTTGTTGGTGTTGTCCCAGATCAAATCTTCAACCGGATACACTTCCGAATAACCTGGCACGAGGATGCGGCAGGCAGTGGCGCCCAGTTGGTCGTACTCGGCCGTGTAGACTTCCTTGCCCATGTCGGCGAGGATGCCGAACAGGGTCGCCGCTTCTTCTGCATTCGAGTTCTCGCCGTGGCCGGAAAAATCCCACTCGACAAAATCGTAATCGGCCTTGGCGCTGAAGAAGCGCCACGAGACGATGCCGCTGGAATCGATGAAGTGTTCGACGAAGTTATTCGGCTCGGTAACGGCTTCGCTGGCAAAGGTGGGCTGCGGCAAGTCGTTCAAGCCCTCAAAACTGCGGCCCTGCAGCAATTCCGTCAGGCTGCGCTCGAGCGCTACTTCCAGGCTCGGGTGCGCGCCGAACGAGGCGAACACGCCGCCCGTGCGCGGGTTCATCAGGGTGACGCACATCACCGGGTACACGCCGCCCAGCGACGCATCTTTCACCAGCACGGGAAAGCCTTGCTCTTCCAGCCCCTGGATGCCGGCCAGGATGCCCGGATACTTCGCCAGCACTTGCTGCGGCACGTCGGGCAGGGCGATCTCGCCTTCGAGGATTTCGCGCTTGACAGCCCGTTCGAAAATTTCCGACAGGCATTGCACCTGCGCTTCGACCAGGGTATTGCCGGCGCTCATACCATTGCTGACGTACAGGTTTTCAATCAGGTTCGATGGGAAATACACGACCTCGCCGTCGGAGTGGCGCACATACGGCAGCGAGCAGATGCCGCGCTCCGCATTGCCGGAATTGGTGTCGACCAGGTGCGAACCACGCAGTTCGCCGTCGGGGTTGTAAATATCCAGGCAGTAGGCATCGAGAATCTCCTTCGGCAGCGCATCTTTGCGGCCCGGCTTGAACCAGCGCTCGTTCGGGTAATGCACGAATGGTGCGTTGGCAATGTCCTCGCCCCAGAACGAACCGGCGTAGAAATGGTTGTTGCTGAGCCGTTCGATATACTCGCCCAGTGCCGACGCCAGCGCGCTTTCCTTAGTCGCGCCCTTGCCGTTGGTGAAACACATGGGCGAGTGCGCGTCGCGGATATGCAGCGACCACACGTTGGGAATGATGTTGCGCCACGAGGCGATTTCAATCTTGATGCCCAGGCCCGCCAGCAGACCCGACATATTGGCGATGGTCTGTTCCAGCGGCAAATCCTTGCCCGCGATATAGGTGCTCGCACCAGGGGCCGGATTCAAGGTCAGCAAGGCCTGGGCATCGGCATCAAGGTTCTCGACCTCTTCAATGACGAACTCGGGTCCCGCTTGCACCACTTTTTTCACCGTGCAACGGTCGATCGAACGCAGGATGCCCTGGCGGTCCTTGGCCGAGATATCGGCCGGCAATTCGACCTGGATCTTGAAAATCTGCTGGTAACGGTTTTCCGGATCGACGATATTGTTTTGCGACAGGCGGATATTTTCGGTGGAAATATTGCGCGTATCGCAATACAACTTCACGAAGTACGCGGCACACAGTGCCGATGATGCCAAAAAGTAATCGAACGGGCCAGGCGCCGAACCATCGCCCTTGTAACGGATGGGCTGGTCGGCGATGACGGTGAAATCGTCGAACTTGGCTTCGAGACGCAGCTTATCGAGAAAGTTGACTTTAATTTCCATGAGGTAATCCAATACTGTGCTTATGAGTTAGGCGCTATTATCCGTTCTTTCTGCCGCAGGGCAAAGATTGTTCACTGAGGCTGTGCCCGTCGGGAGCCGCCGGTGCAGGCCAAGGGGCACGTTCCCCTATGAAGCAAGCGGATAGTCCATGGCTTTTCACCTATCGCACTGAAGCTTGGTTCTCTATTATGATTATTCTTGCTGATATGCAAAAATCGCAAGCTGTGATGGACGAGCTCGCATCGCAGTGCGATGTTGACCTTGGCCGTGCTGCGCGGGACAGTTCCTGGATCACGCTGCAGCCAGAAAATCCTTTCATGGTACTGGCAGGTGAAAGCAGCGGTGGCGTTTTTCTTGCGTACGGCGATGGCGAGGTCGAACGACGCCCTGTCCTGTATGTTACATCCGGGGGGCAGGCCGGCTGTATCGCTTCCAATCTCACCGAGCTGATTGCCATGATGCTGGCGTTGCCTTACTGGCGCGACCTGCTCAAGTTTTCAGATGGTGGCAACTTGCAAGAGATGCGACGGACTGCTCGCTTTAGCGAGCAGGACTACGTGGAGGAATACGTCGAATTGCCTGCTGCCAGGAAACGGATATTCGATACGTTACCTGTTCCAGTTATTGCTGATCCAGTCAAATTGCTGCATGACTGCGTACGCGCCACCGATTGCACTGTCGTGGCCGGGGACGGCTGGCCTTACGAGTCGCTGTTTCATCATGTCAAATCAAGCGACAATCCAGGCTGGACGTGAGTGTATGGATGCCAGCATGAAAAACAGCGGCTGCCCATGCTGGCGCAGCCGCTTTTTTCGCTATTTTCCGCTGTTTTCCGCTGTTTTCTTATGCGGACAGCGCGATCAGAATTTCACCCACAGCCGCCCGAAATACGAGGCGCCGTTCAGGCCGAACTGCACGCTGTCGTACTTGAAACCATTGTCCGTTTCATCCGCGTTTTGCGTGGTGGGCTTGACGTTGAAGATGTTGTTGCCGCCGAAAGTCAGCTTGGTGTTCTTGCTGATGCTGTAGGTAAAGCTCAGGTCGGCCGAGGTCTTGGCCGCATAATGGGCGTTGGGTACGCCTGCGGCCGTGCCGCTGAAGGTGCCCAGGGTTTGCGGGCCAAAGTAGATGATGCGCAAGTCCGATTCCAGCTTGCCCGTGATGTAGTCGAAGCCCAGCGTGGCTTTCGCGCGCGGGCCACCCTGTTCGATGAACAGGCGTTCGCGCTCGGACAGCAGCACGTCTTCATAGCCTTGCAGCGAGTCAGGCGTCTTGACTTTCGTCACTTCCGTCTTGCTCAGGTTCAGGGCCAGGAAGGTGTTCAGGCGGTTGCCGGCCAGTTCGCCCTTGTGCGAAGCCGTCAGGTCCAGCCCGCGCGTGCGCGTGTCGATGGAATTGACGAAGAATTGCGCCTCGCCTACGCCCAAGAGGGCCAGGCGCGCGGCCAGGTCCGGATAGTTGTCGGCATTGAAGCGGCCCGACAGCACGATGCGGTCCTTGATCTTGATGTTGTACAGGTCGGCCGTGACGGAAATCGCTTGCGTGGGCGTCCAGGTGGTGCCCAGCGTAAAGCTGGTGGATTTTTCTTCCTTCAGTTTCGGGATGCCAGCCGCGTTGGCGACGGCGCCGCCATTCGGCGCCAGCACCACGTCGGTGGGCACGCCACCGATGAAATCGGTGAAGGTGGACGAAAAATACACTTGCTGCAAGGATGGTGCGCGGAAGCCCGTGCTGGCGGAGCCGCGCAGCAGCACGTTGGGCGCCACTTTATAGCTGGCGGCCAGCTTGCCCGTCACGGTGGAGCCGAAATCGCTGAATTTTTCATAGCGCAGGGCCGCCTGGGTTTTCAGGCGTTCCGTCCAATCCAGCTCCACGTCGCCATACGCGGCGATGCTGTGGCGTTTGGCCTTGGTGGCGTCGCCGGGCTGGAAGCCGGGAAAGCCCTGGCTGCCCGCATTGCCGCCCACGCCCACGCCGTCGGCGTCGCTGTAGGAGCCCGGTTCGCCGGCCATGATCTTGTATTCTTCGCTGCGGTATTCGGCACCGAAGGCCACGTTCATGCCGCGCATCACCGTGTCGTAGTAGCGGCTGAAATCGGCGTTGCTGGTCAGTTGCTGGAACGAGAAGCCGCCCGCGTCGAAACGGCTGGCGCTGACGCCCTTGCCGCCATTTAATAAGTCGAGGTTGGCGATCGAGGCGTTCAAGGTGTTGCTGATGTCATAGCGCATCTTGTTGTAGCCATAGGTCTGCGAGAAATCCGCATGCCATTCGCCGATCTGGCTGCGGTGGCCGATGGTGGCGTACTGGTCGTCGATCTTGCCGTTAATGAACGGTACGAAACCATTCGGATACATGGCGGCGGAATTGCGCGACGGAATGTCGTCGCTGCCGATGCCGCCCCGGCCAAACGCGGCGCTGGATGCGTCGCGCGTCTGCGCGCCGGCTGTGAAATACAGCTTGCCTGTGCTGCTGGTGGCGTAGTCGCCATTCAGGTACAGCGTCTTGTTCTTGGACTTGGTGTCGCCGATGATGCGCAGGCTGTCCGCGTCGGCCCGGTTCGAGCGGCCCCGGTCCAGGTATTCGCCCGTGATGGCCAGGGTGCCCTTGTCGCCCAGCGCGATGCCGCAATACGCGGAGGTCATGTAATTCTTGCCGTCGCCTTCGGCATACTGGCTGTAGCCGGCCACCGCTTCGCAGCCCAGGCTTTTCTTCAGTTCGATGTCGATCACGCCGGCAATGGCGTCCGAGCCGTACTGGGCGGCGGCGCCGTCGCGCAGCACTTGCACGTTCTTGATCGCCAGCAAAGGAATCGCATTCATGTCCGTGCCCGTGTTGCCGCGGTTGCGCGCGCCGAACAGATTGACCAGGGCCGTCGTGTGGCGCCGCTTGCCATTCACCAGCACCAGGGTCTGGTCGGAGCCGAGGCCGCGCAGGGCGGCTGAATCGACGAGGTCGGCGCCATCGGCGCCCGTCTGGCGCGTGGAGTTGAAGGAAGGGGAAATGTATTGCAGCGATTGCGCCAGGTCGAATTGGCCGCCTTGCTCGGCCACCCTGGAAATGGGAATGATATCGACTGGCACCATCGTATCGGTGGCGGAACTGGCGACCCGGCGCGAGCCGACCACGCTGACCGTTTGCACGGGACCGTCCGTGGCGCCCGCTTCCGTTGTCTGGGCCATGGCGGCGGGACTGAAGGCAGCCAGGGCGGCGCTGCCGTACAGGCTGATGAGGATGGCTTTACGTAAGGTGGTGAGGGTCGGCACGCAGTATCTCCAAGTGGCTGATGAGCAATATTCGTGACTTGATTCTAGTGCCATCATTTCAGCATTCACCAGCGATACTTTGTTTTGTTATTACAAATTTGTTGTAACTGTTGTTTCCTGGTTGATTATCTTTTCGCCGCTGCCTTGCTTGCCTTGTACCGGTGCAGCATGCCCCGTTCAGGTGCTGCGTTGCACCATGCCGCCCACCCAGATTGCCTGCGCGCTGTATTGCACCTGGATCAAACAGGCTTGCTGCGTCACGTGGCCCTGATGCAGACGCAGCGACTGTTGTCGGTGCGCTGCCAGCGCGCCCGCCGCCACGCCCGTGGCGCTGTCTTCCAGTGCCGGGTCGAGGTGGTTGAAGTTGCGCCCCTCGTATTCGCTCTCGCCCGTGCGGCAATACGCATAGCAGCCATTGACCTGATGCAAGGCGCTCCAGTCGGCGATCAGCTCCAGGTTCGGCCGCAGCGCACGCAGTATGGTGCGGTCGGCCACTTCCAGCAGCAGCTTCGGGCTGCCGACCGAGGCGATCACGGGCGGCGAGGTCAGGTGCATGTGCTGGCCCATCAGTTCCGACGGAATGTATTTTTCCACGCTGACGGCAGGCGTCGGTTGCGGCGCCAGGCCGATGAATAATCCATGCGATAAACCGTCCGCACGGCGCACCAGTTGCAAGGCTTGCCCGCGCATGGCGGTCGTCACCGTCAGCGTTGCCGGCGCGCCAGGCGCCGTCAGCAGCACATGCGCGGCGGCCAGGCTGGCATGCAGGCACAGGGGGCTGCGCGTGTGCGGATAAAAATAGTCGAGCACGATGCCGCCGTCCGCTTGCCGGTCGATGAAGACGCAGGCGCTCACTTGCCGTTCGCGGGCGAAGGCCTGGCGCGCCGTTACGCTGCCGTGCTCGTTTTCCACGACCAGCGCCGCATTGCCGCCACCGGGTGCGGCGCCGAAACATTTCAAGAGATGGACGGTCATGGCGGTCGAGGCAAAAGGTAAAACACCAGCATAAACGATAAGCCCGATTCCAGATAAGTATAATATACTGTGTTTATATACAGTATTGAGGTAGATCATGTGGGGCGCAGTCTTACCCGAGTATGCTGAGTTGTACTGTCTGAGTAATTTCAGCTTCCTGCATGGGGCCTCGCATGCGGAAGAGCTGGTGGCGCGCTCTGTCCAGCTCGGTTATCACGCGCTGGCGATCACCGACGAGTGTTCGCTGGCCGGCGTCGTGCGCGCCCATGCGGTGGCCAAGCGAGCCGGTTTTCCCTTGATCATCGGCGCGCATTTTCATTTGACGCAGGCCGACGGCAGCCCGGCCCTGTCCCTGCTGGCGCTGGTGCGGGATTCCGATGGCTATGGCAATCTGTCGGAACTGATCACCATGGCGCGCACGCGGGCAGCCAAGGGCCATTATTTGCTGACGCCAGACGATTTCGCCGCGCCGTCGTCCGAGTTTGCCCATTTGCGGGGTTTGCCCGGTTGTCTGATGATCTTGCTGCCCAGCTATCCGGCCCGGCCTGAGACGCTGCGCGCGCAGGGCGCGTGGATGGCGTCCACCTTTGGCAGCGAGTGCAGCTGGATCGGCCTGAACCTGTTGCAGCGGGCGCAGGATGACACGCACCGCAGCGCCGTGCAGGACGCCGCGCAGGCGCTGGGCTTGCCCGTGGTGGCCGTCGGCCATGTGTGCATGCACGTGCGTTCGCGCAAGCCTTTGCTCGACACCCTGTGCGCGATCCGCGTGGGCAAGCCCGTGGATGAGTGCGGGTATGCGCTGGCGCAAAACGCGGAGCAGCATCTGCGCGCGCGCTTGCGCCTGGCCAATGTGTATCCGCCGCAAGCGCTGGCGGAAACTGTGCGCATCGCCAAGATGTGCACATTTTCCCTTGACAGCTTGCACTATGACTATCCCGACGAGCTGGTGCCGCACGGCCACACGCCGGCGACCTATCTGCGCGAGGAAACCTATGCGGGGGCGCGCATCCGCTTTCCGCTGGGCATTCCAGCGAACGTGCAGCAGCAGATCGAGCAGGAACTGGAGCTGATCGCCGACTTATCGTATGAAGCGTACTTTTTGACCGTGTATGACATCGTGCGTTTTGCCCGCTCACAAAACATCCTGTGCCAGGGCAGGGGATCGGCCGCCAATTCGGCCGTCTGCTATTGCCTGCAAATTACAGCAGTGGACCCGGCGCGCGGCAATTCGCTGGTCGGGCGCTTCATGTCGCGCGAGCGCAACGAGCCGCCCGATATCGACGTCGATTTCGAGCACCAGCGGCGCGAAGAGGTGATTCAATATATCTACGGAAAATATGGCCGCGAGCGGGCCGCGCTGGCCGCCGTGGTGATCAGCTACCGGCCGAAAAGCGCCTTGCGCGACAGCGGTAGGGCGCTGGGGATCGACCTGGCCATCGTGGAAAAAGTGGCCAAGGCGCATCGCTGGTTCGACGGCAAGCGCGATTTGCTGGACCGCCTGGCCGAATGCGGGCTCGACCCGGAAGCGGCATTGTCGCAGCAATGGGCGGGCCTGGCGCAGCAGTTGCTGGGCTTTCCCCGCCATTTGTCGCAGCATCCGGGCGGCTTTGTGATTGCGCAAGGCAAGTTGTCGCGCCTGGTGCCAATTGAAAACGCCAGCATGGCCGAGCGCAGCGTCATCGAGTGGGACAAGAACGACTTGGAGGAACTTGGTTTGATGAAGGTCGATGTGTTGGCGCTGGGCATGCTGTCGGCCTTGCGCCGCGCCCTGGAACTGGTGAGTGGGCGACGCGGCGAGCAATTTCGCCTGCACGATATTCCCGCCGAAGACCCCGCCACCTACGACATGATGTGCCAGGCGGACACCATCGGTGTGTTCCAGATCGAGTCGCGCGCGCAGATGAGCATGTTGCCGCGTCTGCGTCCCCGCCAATTCTACGACCTCGTCATCGAGGTGGCGCTGGTGCGCCCCGGCCCCATCCAGGGTGGCATGGTGCATCCGTATTTGCAGCGGCGCCAGCAGAAAGAACCCGTCGAATATCCGAAGGGCCTGGAAAAGGCGCTGGGACGCACCCTGGGCATCCCGATTTTCCAGGAGCAGGTGATGCAGGTGGCCATCATCGCGGCCGATTTCACGCCCGGCGAAGCGGACCAGTTGCGGCGCGCCATGGCGGCCTGGAAACGCAAGGGCGGCATGAACAATTACAAGGAACGCATCGTCGAAACGATGGTCAAAAATGAGTATAGCCGGGAGTTTGCGGAATCCATCTTCAGTCAGATCGAAGGCTTTGGCGAATACGGCTTTCCCGAGTCGCACGCGGCCAGCTTCGCCTTGCTGACCTACGCCAGTTCCTGGCTGAAATGCCATGAACCGGCCGCCTTCCTGTGCGCCTTGCTCAACAGCCAGCCCATGGGCTTTTACAGTCCCTCGCAACTGGTGCAGGATGCTCGCCGGCACGGTGTGCAAGTGCTGCCCGTCGACGTGGCCGTCAGCGGCTGGGAGGCGAAGTTGGAAGAACAGGAAGCACAGGAAGCACAGGAAGCACAGGAAGCACAGGAAGCCGCTCCCGCCGTGCGCCTGGGCTTGAACAGCCTGTTCGGCATGCGCGCCGAGGCCGCCCTGCGCATCGAGGATGCGCGCGCCATCGCCGCCTTTGTCGACGTGGCCGACCTGGCGCGGCGTGGCGGCCTGGACCGTCATGACTTGCAGGTGCTGGCCGCCGGCAATGCGCTGCACGCGCTGGCCGGCCACCGGCGCGAGGCGCTATGGCAGGCGGCCGGCGCCGTACCCGACAAGGACTTGTTGCGCGCCACCACACCAGAGGAAGACTTGCCCGTGCTAGCCGCGCCAACGGAAGGCGAGAACATCGTCAGCGACTACCGCGCGCAGGGCCTGACCCTGGGCCGCCACCCGCTGGCGCTGTTGCGCAAGTCATTGCTGGAGCAGCGTTTCCTGCCCGCCGCGACGCTTGCCAGCTACACGAATGGCCAGCTGGCGCGCGCCTGCGGCATCGTCACCGTGCGCCAGCGCCCGGGCACGGCCAAGGGCGTGATCTTCATGACACTCGAAGACGAGACGGGCACGGTCAACGTCATCGTCTGGCCCGACCTGGTGGAAAGCCAGCGGCGCGAAGTGCTGAGCGCGCCGCTGCTGGGTGTGTATGGCGTGTGGCAGCGCGAAGGGCAGGTATGCAACCTGGTGGCCAAGCGCCTGGTCGACATGTCGCATTTGCTGGGACGCTTGAGGATCAGCAGCCGCGATTTCTGTTGAGAGTTGCCGGCGGGGAGGAGGGCATGGCATTATTTGAAAATGACAACCTTGCCCGAACCGACACTGCGTCCCGCCCTGGTCGCCGACGCGCCCGCCATCGTCGCCCTGATCGACGATCTGATGCCCTTTTTGACCTTGCATCCCGATGGTGCGGGGGCGGAAAAGTTCATCGAACATTGCCGCCAGCCAGCCATCGAAGGTTATCTGTCGCAGTCGCGCTACGCGTATCAGCTGGCGCATCTCGACGGCGAACTGGCCGGCGTGGTGGCCATGCGCGACAACACGCATCTGTTCCACATGTTCGTGCCGCGCGCCTTGCATCGACGCGGCATGGCGCGCCGCCTGTGGCAGGCCGCGCGCGACGCGTCCATCGCCGCCGGCAATACGACGGGCTTTACGGTGAACGCCTCCCTGTATGCCTTGCCCTTGTACGAACGCCTGGGCTTTGTCGCCACGGGGCCGAAGGTGGAAATGGATGGCATCGCCTTCGTGCCGATGCGCATGGAGTTGTAAAAATTAGCCCAACGGCAAGGACTGGGAGCGTACCCTCAGGGGGCATTTTCCCCAGTGGGGAAAATGCCGATCCAGAAGGGACAGACCTACCATCTGACAATCTTTCCCGGATTCATGATGTTCTTTGGGTCCAGCGCATGTTTCAAGGCGCGCATGGTGTCGATGGCGCCGACACCATGTTCTTCCACCAGGAAAGCCATCTTGTGCATGCCTACGCCGTGCTCGCCCGTACAGGTGCCGTCCATGCCGATGGCACGCGTGACCATGTCGCTGTTGACCTTTTCCGCACGGGCGATGTCGGCCGGATCATTCGGGTCGACCAGCATCTGCACGTGGAAATTGCCGTCGCCCACGTGGCCGATGATGGCGTAGACCAGGCCCTGCGCCTCGCAATCGGCCTTGGTGGCCAAAATGCATTCGGCCAGGCGCGAAATGGGCACGCAGCAATCGGTGGAAATGGCGCGGCTGCCGGGGCGCATCTGCAGCAGGGCGAAATACGCGTTGTGGCGCGCGGCCCACAGACGCGAACGGTCTTCGGGTCGGCTGGCCCACGCGAAATCGCTGGCGCCGTGTTCCGCCGTGATGGCTTGCACCAACTGCGCCTGCTCAGCCACGCCGGCCGGCGTACCGTGGAATTCAAATAGCAACAAAGGTTTTTGCGGCAGCGCCATCTTGTCATAGGCATTGATAGCTTTTACACCGTTTTCATCGAGAAACTCGACTCGCGCCACAGGCACGCCCATCTGGATGGTTTGGATCACGGCGTTGACGGCTTCGCCCGTGCCAGGGAACGAACAGACGGCTGCCGAGATTGCTTCGGGCAGCGGGTACAGTTTGACCGTCACTTCCGTGATGATGCCTAAGGTCCCCTCGCTGCCGACAAACAAGCGCGTCAGATCGTAGCCGGCCGAGGATTTCTTCGCCCGCGTGCCCGTCTTGATGATGCGGCCATCGGCCGTTACCACCGTCAGGGCCAGCACGTTTTCACGCATGGTGCCGTAGCGCACGGCATTCGTGCCCGAGGCGCGCGTGGCGGCCATGCCGCCGAGGGACGCGTTGGCGCCAGGGTCGATGGGGAAGAACAGGCCCGTGTCGCGGATTTCTTCATTGAGTTGCTTGCGCGTCACGCCCGCCTGCACGGTGGCCGTCAAGTCTTCATTGTGCACGGCGAGCATGGCGTTCATTTGCGACAGATCAATCGTGATGCCACCATGCAGGGCCAGCACGTGGCCTTCGAGCGAGGTGCCACTGCCATAGGCGATGATGGGCACGTCGTGCGCGCTGCACAGCTTGACGGCGGCAGCTACTTCTTCGGTGGAATGGGCGAAGATGACGGCGTCCGGTAGCATGGGGGGATAGCTCGACTCGTCGCGGCCATGGTGTTCGCGCATGGCTTGCGTCATGGAAAAGCGGTCGGCAAAGATCAGGGAAAGTACGGTAGCAAGAGATTCTGGAAGCGGTTTTTTCAGTACCGCCAACTGCTCAGTTTGATTCACGCGAGTCCTCCGTTTTTTTTATTCTACTCCGCGCCCGGGGATTTCATCGAAGCACCATATTGATTTTTTGCCAGTTGTAAAAAAAATCTGCATGGTGTGTCGTGTATGAGTTGTAAATGAGAATCATTTCTATTAAAATGCCCGCCTGTACCTATTTGCGATGCGCGCTTTACCCGAAAGGCCATACCCATGAAATTCCCCCTGTCTCTCGCTGCCGTCCTGCCCGCCTGCGTGCTGGCGCTGAGCGCCTGCAGCAGCGTCGCACCGGCCACTGGCACGGCTGCCGCCACGACCGCCACGACCGTTTCTACGCCAGACGTGCGCCAGCTGGGCGAGATCGTCGACCTGCGCAGCGGCCAGCGCCTGAGCGCCGAGCAATTGCTGGCCCAGCTGGCCGCCGCCCCGCGCGTGATCATCGGCGAGCAGCATGACCAGCTCAGCCATCACCAGATCGAGCAGTGGTTGCTGCAGCAATTGCAGGGCCAGCGTCCGCAAGGCAGCGTACTGCTGGAAATGCTGAATCCGGACCAGCAAGCCAAGGTGGACAAGGTCAAGCCGTGGCTGCAGGCGGACCCCGTCGTGCGCCCCGAACACGTGGCCGAGCTGCTGGCTTGGCAGCCCAGCTGGAAGTGGGAGCAATATGGCGACCTCGTCATGACCGTGATGCGCGCGCCATACCCCGTCTGGTCGGCCAACCTGGACCGCAGCGAAATCAAGCAATTGTTTGTCGACAAGCCGGCCGTGCAGGGCACTCATTCCAACCTGGCCAACGATGGCAAGGTGCATGACAAACTGAAAGACATCATCCGTGTCATGCATGACAACCAGATCGACGCGCCACGCCTGGCCGCCATGCTGTCGGTGCAGCAGCAGCGTGACCGCCGCATGGCCGAACGCCTGCTGGCTGCGCCCGCGCCGGCCGTGCTGATCGCCGGTGCCTACCATGCGCACAAGGACCTGGGCGTGCCGCTGCACGTGCAGGACTTGACGGGCGGCCCGGCGCCGCTGGTGCTGGTGCTGGCGCAGCGCGGCGCCACGGTGCTGGCGCCGCAGGCGGACTTTGTGTGGTTCACGCCGGTTACGGCACCCGCCATCGCCAGCGCCAAGTAAGTCGTTTCACCTCCGCCGGGCGCTCTGCCCGGCACTCTCCCCCAGCAAGCTCCTCCATAGCAGCCAGGCAGTCAGTCCGATTTTTTTTGCATGCGCGTGCGCGCCGTTGGCGCAGCCATGTCTGTTACCTGTTGAAGCTTCCATGCGACTCTCTTTGTTGTGTATCAAGGCCGCCACCTGCGGCATCGCTCTTTCCCTCTTTCATGCCACGGCGCAAGCGTCCGCGCTGCCGCACGACATGTCGCCGCTGGGCATGTTTTTCGCTGCTGACCAGGTGGTGAAAAGCGTCCTCATCGGTTTATTGATCGCCGCGCTGGCCACCTGGGTGGTCTTGCTGGTGAAGGGCGCCAGTTTGCTGCAAGCCCGGCGCGCGGCGGCGCAAGCCGTCGCCGTGCTGAAGACGGCCACGTCCTTGCCGGACGCGGCAGTAAAGAGCGGGGCGTCTTTTCTGGCGCAACGCTTGCTCGATGAGGTGCAGCAGGAACTGAGCTTGTCGCACGCGAATGCGCCGGCGGCGGCGTTGAAAGAACGGGCCGGCTTTCGCCAGGAACAGTTAATCGCGCAGCAGGTGCGCGCGATGACGCAAGGCATCGGCCTGCTCGCCAGCATCGGCGCCGTGGCGCCCTTCGTTGGCCTGTTCGGCACCGTGTGGGGCATCATGAACAGCTTCATCGGCATCGCCGTCAGCCAGAGCACGAATTTGGCCACCGTCGCGCCCGGCATCGCGGAAGCCTTGCTGGCGACAGCCCTGGGCCTGGTGGCGGCGATTCCCGCCGTCGTCATCTATAACGTGCTCAGCCGTGGCATCAACCAGTACAAGGCGCAGCTGCGCGCCGCTTCCGCGCAAGTGCTGCTGATGCTGAGCCGCGACCTCGACACGCGCAAGCAGGCCTGAGCCATGGCTTCTCTGTTTCCTTCCCCGGACGACGACACGGCCGATATGCCGGAATTGAGCGAGATCAATGTCACGCCCTTCATCGACGTGATGCTGGTGCTGCTGATCATTTTCATGGTGGTCTCGCCGCTGGCGACCGTCGACTTGAAAATCGACTTGCCGGCCGCCACGGCCAAGCCCGAGCCGCGTCCCGAGCAACCATTGTTCGTTTCCCTGAAAGCCGATCACAGCCTGTACCTGGGCGAGTCGCCCGTGGCGCGCGAGCAGCTGGGCCGTTTGCTCGATGCCGCGACGGGCGGCGACCGCCAGCGCACGCTGTTTTTCCAGGCCGACAAGCAAGCCGCGTATGAAGACGTGCTGGGCGTGATGGATGCCTTGCGCCAGGCCGGTTACTTGAAAGTGGGCCTGGTCGGCCGGGAGGGCGGGTGAAAGGGCCGACCATGCTGGCGCTGCGTCCGCTATTGAGTTGGGGCATCGCCACGTCGCTGGTGGTCGCCATGACACTGGCGCTGCTGCTGTGGGCCGGCTGGCAGCCCATTGCCGTGGCGCCCGCCAATCCGGCCGCCAGCGTGATGGTGGTGTTTGCCGCGCAAGCGACGTCGCCGGAGAGACGACAGGCCGCAGCGGCAGGGGCGCTCCAGTCGGCCGCCTCCAGCGCCGCTCGGCCACCGAAGAGCACGACCCGGCAAGAGGCGGTGCCGGTGCTGGCGCGCGCCGCCGCGCCGGAGATCGTCGCGGCGGAAAAAGACGCGAAGGCGGCGGCCAGTCCGGTGACGGACCCGGGCAAGGATGCCACCAAGGAAGCGTCATTACCCGCGCAAGCCAGCAGCAGCGCCACGCCGGCGCCAAGCCCCGTGCGCGGTCCGCAGGCTGCGCCGTTCAACAGCGATACGCCGCCTGCCAGCACGGCGGTGGCCAGCTGGCAAAGCCAGGTGCTCAGCCACCTGGCCCATTTCAAGCGTTATCCGGGTGACGCGCGCCAGCGCAAGCGGGCCGGCGCCGCCTGGGTGCGTTTCCAGGTGGACCGCGACGGCAAGCTGCTGGCCAGCGAATTGATCATTTCATCGGGCACGGTGCTGCTCGACCGCGAAGCGCTGCAAGTGCTGCAGCGCGCGCAACCGTTGCCGGCGCCGCCCGACAACGTATTACACCAGGGCACGGTGACCGTCACCTTGCCCGTCTCGTTCAAGCTGGAAGCAGGGCAAGACAAGGCATGAGGATGCCGATTGCTTTTCATTAAAAAATCTATCCATAACAAATCGAGGGTGTATGCATATCAAGACAATGGCGCAAGCCGTGGGCGTCTGCATGGCGTTGTTCGCGCAACAGGCGTGGGCGCAAGAAAATACCGGCGGCAAGGTCGAGCTTTCGCCGCTGAATGTGTCGGGCGAGGCGGTCCCTGCGGAACGCCAGGCGCTGGAAAAGCCGGGCGCCGTCAGTGCGCGCGGGCCGGACACGCGCTTGCAGCCAGTGGACCAGATCGTGCGCAGCATGCCGGGCACGTTTACCCAGATCGATCCGGCGCAGGGCGCCGTCAGCGTGAATATCCGCGGCCTGTCGGGTCTGGGTCGCGTCAACATGATGGTCGATGGCGTGAGCCAGAATTACTATGGCAGCGCGCCATCGTCGGTCTCGCATGGTGGCGTTCCCAGCAGCCAGTTCGGCGCCCTGATCGACCCGAATTTCATCATCGGCGTGGATGTATCGCGCGGCAATGTCATCGGCGGCGATGGCGTCAATGCGCTGGCCGGCAGCGCCAACTTCCGCACCATCGGCGTCGATGATGTGGTGTTTTCTGGCCAGAAAACGGGGGCGCGCAGCAAGCTGTCGTCCGGCAGCAATGGCGTGGGGCGTAGCGCGATGCTGGCCGTGGCCATGAAAAACCCGGCCTTCAATGGCGGCAGCGTGGGTTTCATGGCCGCCACCAGTGCCAGCGTGATCGGCAATAACTACAAGAATGCCAAGGGAATCAATAGCGAGGAATTCGGTTTCGGCTATAACCGCTATTACAAGCAGAAGCCCAAGTCGCAATTGCTCAAGCTGGACCTCAAATTGAGCGACTTCCACGCGTTGGAATTGTCGGCGCGCGATTACCGCAGCAGCTTTACGCGCCGTGACATCCAGAGCGACGATTACTACGTAAAATATCACTACACGCCGTTTTCGGAATTGATCGACCTCAATGTGGTTGCCAGCAGCAGCCGTGGCAACCAGAAATACATGCCCGAGGCGCTGATTAATTTTATCAACACGAATGCGGCCAACCGCGCCGATGCCTTCGATATCAATAACACCAGCAGCTTCAAGCTGGCCGGCGGCGACGCGCTGGTGACATTGGGCGGCAAGCTGATGCGTAACAGATACAGCAAACATGTGGAAAGCCTGATCGACGATCCCGACAACCCCGAGGCGTACCAGCAATCGATTGAAAACAATACTTTCGGGCCGGAAGGACGGCAAAAGATCGACAGCGTGTATGCCGGCCTGCAATACAATCGTGGCATCTATCAAGTCAATGCCGGGCTCAACTATACGAGCTTCGAGCTGACGGGCTACAAACCTGCCTGCGATTTGCGCGTGCAGTGCTTCCCGCAAGGCGCGTCGCGCATTGCGCTGCAAGAACACGGCGTGAATCCTTCGCTGATGCTGTCGGCCCAGGTCGTGCCGTGGTTCCAGCCGTTTGCCAGCGCCGAGCGCACCATGCGCGGCCCGAATCCGCAGGAAGTGTTTTTCTCCAACGATGGCGGCGCTTCCATGAACCCCTTCCTGAAAGGGGAGAAGGCGACGACTTACCAGTTGGGTTTCAATTCCAGCCTGCATGGCTTGCTGAGCGCGAGTGACGCGCTACACTTCAAGGCCCTGTATTTCAAGAGCAAGATCGACGGCTATATCACCAGCCAGTCCTTCCTCGTGTGCGACAGCGGCCGCAAGTGCAATATCGCGGAAGTGATCGCCAAGGATTGGCAAAATGTTGATGAGTACGTGACCAATATGTATATCTACATCAACTCGGCCACGCCCGTGTATTCGCGGGGATGGGAACTGGAAGCGCAATATCAGCTGGGGCCGGCTTATGCGCGCCTGTCGTACACGCGTGAGACGACGCGCCAGCCAACCTCGATCGCCAGCGCGTGGTTTGGCGCGGCCGACATCAGCGAGCTCCCCAGCGTGTATTACAACCTCGACGTGGGCACACGCTTGCTGGACAATAAGCTGGAAGTGGGCGCCATCCTCAAGCACACGGGTTCGAACCGCCGCCTGTCGCCGGAGAATGAGGCCGACGAGGCGACGGGCGAAGTGGTCAAGGCCGACAATCCGAAGATCCCGGCCGTGGTGGACCTGTACGCCAGCTACCAGGTGACGAATAACCTGTTCCTGCGTCTGTCGGTGCAGAACGCCATGAACAAGGATTTTTCGGAAGCGCTGAACCGCCTGAACTCGATGCCGTCGCAGTCGCAAGAGAATACGCCGCTGAGCACGGCACGGGGCAGGACGTATGTGGCGGGACTGGAGTACCGCTTCTAGTTTTTTTTACTAAAGCTGCGACGCCTGACAAAACTGTAGCGAGCGGATGTGATTTGTGGCCGAGAAGCGCAGCTGTGCTATAGCACAGTGAGCATCGCCGGCCGCAAAGCGCACCGCGCAGTAAGTTTTGTCAGATGTTATCAACGCGGCGTCGTGCCGTAGTAACTATGGATGGAATTGGCCCACGTGGTATCGGCCATGTTCGGCCAGTTATCCGTGTCGAAGCCGGGGGCGTTTTCGATGCGCTCCTTGTCGACGTTCAGCGTGAAGCGCTTGTTGACGGTGTCGAGCACCAGCGCTTCCCAGGGCACGGCGAACAGCTTTTCGCCGATGGTGAAGACGCCACCGTGCGACATCACGGCGTAGGCGATCTTGCCGCTGCGCATGTCGATCATGATTTCCTTGATTTCGCCCAGGTGTTCATCCTTGGCGTTGTGCACATGGTCGCCGATCAGGGTGTCGGCACCCATCAGTTCGGGGCCGGGACCTTTGTGGCCGCGGTTGACATACATGCCGTAGGCGTCGCGTTCTTCGTAGCTCATGATGGACCTCCGTTGAAAAATTCCAGTCTGCCGCAAGGGCGCGGCAGGGTCTGTTCGCTCGCCCACACAAATTAAAGAATTGAAAATATTTCAATTATTGCCATTGAGTAATTTTGTTGTGTGTAGGCCGCAGGAGCGGGGGCGATAGTCATCATTTGGCGCAAATTTCCACGCGTGGAGAGCGCCGAAGGCGGGCTTTAGTGTATAATTTCAATTTCCCGCACGTGCCGTTCGGCACCATCTGCAATGACCAAATTTGTCTTCGTCACTGGTGGCGTTGTGTCTTCCCTTGGAAAAGGGATTGCCGCCGCCTCCCTCGCCGCGATCCTCGAATCGCGCGGCCTTAAAGTCACCATGCTCAAGCTCGACCCGTATATCAACGTCGATCCTGGCACGATGAGCCCTATGCAACACGGTGAGGTATTCGTCACCGATGACGGGGCCGAAACCGACCTCGACCTCGGTCACTACGAGCGCTTCATCTCCACCCGCATGAAAAAGGTGAATAACTTCACCACTGGCCAGATTTATGAGTCGGTGATCCGCAAGGAACGCCGGGGCGAATATCTGGGCAAGACCGTGCAGGTGATTCCGCATATCACCAATGAAATCCAGGACTACATCCGTCGAGGCGCGGAAGGCTACGACGTGGCCCTGTGCGAAATCGGCGGCACTGTCGGCGATATCGAATCGTTGCCATTCCTGGAAGCGGCGCGTCAGCTGAGTCTGCGCGCCGGCCGCAAGAACACGGCTTTCATCCACCTGACCCTGGTGCCTTACATCGCCTCGGCCGGTGAACTGAAAACCAAGCCGACGCAGCACTCGGTGCAAAAACTGCGTGAAATCGGCATCATGCCGAACGCGCTGCTGTGCCGTGCCGACCGTGCCATTCCAGAAGACGAGCGCGCGAAAATCTCGCTGTTCTCGAACATCGAAGAGCAGGCCGTCATTTCTGTGTGGGATGTCGACACCATCTACAAAGTGCCGCAAATGCTGCACGACCAGGGCCTCGACGCCATCATCTGCGAAGCGCTGGACCTCGATCCTGCGCCGGCCGACCTGTCGATCTGGAGCAAGCTGATCTACACGATGGAACACCCGAAGGCGGAAATCACCGTCGGCATGGTCGGCAAGTATGTCGAGCTGACCGAGTCGTACAAGTCGCTGATCGAAGCGCTGCGCCACGCCGGCATCCACACGGAAAGCCGCGTCAACATCGAGTACATCGATTCGGAAGAAATCGAAACGACAGGTTGCGACAACCTGGCCAAGTACGATGCCATCCTGGTACCGGGCGGCTTCGGCAAGCGCGGCGTGGAAGGCAAGATCAAGGCGGCCCAGTTTGCCCGTGAGCACAAGATCCCTTACCTGGGCATCTGCCTGGGCATGCAAGTGGCCCTGATCGAATACGCGCGCAACAAGGCAGGCATGCCGAACGCGAATTCGACCGAGTTCGACCTTGATACGGATCAACCTGTCGTTGCACTGATCAATGAGTGGCAAAACCACGATGGTAAAGTCGAGTTGCGCGATGAAAACTCGGACCTGGGCGGTACCATGCGCCTGGGCGCGCAAACCTGCGCCGTCAATCCGGGCACCCTCGCCGCCGAGATCTACGGCAGCGTGGTGACCGAGCGTCACCGCCATCGCTACGAAGCCAATAATCACTACCTGGCCCGTGTCGAAGCGGCTGGCCTGATCGTCTCGGCCCGCACGCCTAGCGAAGATTTGTGCGAAATCATGGAATTGCCACGCACGGGTGAAAATGCCCACCCATGGTATATGGGCGTGCAATACCATCCCGAGTTCAAGTCGACGCCACGCACCGGCCATCCCTTGTTTACCTCGTTCATCAAGGCAGCGCTGGCGCACAAAGAAGCCAACGCCGCCGCGCAATAACGCGGTCGATTGCGACAGTATTACCCGTAAGACAGCTCCCGGCCCGATGGTTACCGCCGGGAGTTTCTTTGCCCCTTTGTGCAATTGCGCATCAGAACGCAGTGTGCAGCCCCTGTTACGCTTAACTTTGGAGAATGACATGAGTGCTATTGTTGATATTATCGGTCGCGAGATCCTGGACTCGCGCGGCAATCCGACCGTCGAATGCGATGTGTTGCTGGAATCGGGCGTGATGGGCCGTGCGGCCGTGCCGTCGGGTGCCTCGACCGGTTCGCGCGAAGCCGTGGAATTGCGCGATGGCGACGCCAAGCGTTACTTCGGCAAGGGCGTGTTGCAAGCATGCGAAAACATCAATACCGAAATCTCCGAAGCCATCATGGGCCTGGACGCCAATGAGCAGGCGTTCCTGGACCGTACCCTGATCGACCTGGACGGCACGGAAAACAAATCGCGCCTGGGCGCCAACGCCATCCTGGCCGTCTCGATGGCGGTCGCCAAGGCTGCCGCTGAAGAAGCGGGCTTGCCGCTGTACCGCTATTTCGGCGGTTCGGGCGCCATGCAGATGCCAGTGCCGATGATGAACGTCATCAACGGCGGCGCACACGCCGACAACAACCTGGACATCCAGGAATTCATGATCATTCCCGTGGGCGCCCCGTCGTTCAAGGAAGCCGTCCGCTACGGCGCGGAAGTATTCCACACGCTGAAAAAGATCCTGCACAAGAAGGGCCTGAACACCAACGTGGGCGACGAAGGCGGTTTCGCGCCATCGCTGGCCAACCATGAAGAAGCCATCAAGCTGATCATCCAGGCCATCGAAGAAGCCGGTTACGAGCCAGGCACGCAGATCGCCATCGGTCTCGATTGCGCCGCGTCCGAGTTCTACAAGAACGGCAAGTACGAAATGGAAGGCGAAGGCCTGAGCTTGACGGCTACCGAGTTCACCAACCTGCTGGCGACCTGGTGCGACAAGTACCCGATCATCTCGATCGAAGACGCGATGCATGAAAGCGACTGGGATGGCTGGGCGATCCTGACGGCGGAACTGGGCAAGAAAGTGCAACTGGTCGGCGACGATCTATATGTCACCAACACCAAGATCCTCAAAGAAGGCATCTCGAAAGGCATCGCCAATTCGATCCTGATCAAGATCAACCAGATCGGCACCCTGACGGAAACTTTCGCCGCCATCGAAATGGCCAAGCGCGCCGGTTACACGGCCGTCATTTCGCACCGCTCGGGTGAAACGGAAGACTCGACCATCGCCGATATCGCCGTTGCCACGAACGCCCTGCAGATCAAGACCGGCTCGATGTCGCGTTCGGACCGCATGGCCAAGTACAACCAGCTGCTGCGCATCGAAGAAGATCTGGGTGACATCGCCAGCTACCCTGGCCGCGATGCGTTCTATAATCTGAAGTAAGCTGATGTAAAACCCACTGGCCGGCCGGAGATATCCGGCCGGTTTTTTAACTGAATGCCCCATGCGCCTGATTACGCTCGCCCTGGCAGCTCTGCTGCTGTTGATCCAATTTCCCCTCTGGATGGGTAAAGGCGGCTGGCTGCGTGTTGCCGACATGGAAGCCCAAGTGGCGGTGGCCAACAAGAAGAACATGGAATTGAAGGCGCGCAACGCCAAGCTCGAATCCGAAGTGCGCGACCTGAAAGATGGTACGGGCGCCGTCGAGGAGCGTGCCCGCTATGAGCTGGGCATGGTCAAACAGAATGAGATTTTCGTGCAGATCGTGCGCAAGGGCCAGACCCCGCCACTGCTGGAAACGCCGGTGGACGCTGCTGCGCCACACTGAGTACTAACGACTTCCCGCTTGCCAGCCTGGACCGATTGCCAGGCTGACGCATGCCGCATTTTATGGATACGCAGCGGTTTCTTGTTACTGGCACTGGCTGCGTTCGATCACGTGCCGGCTAGCAGCACTTTCCATGCGCTGGCGCTGGGTGTTAGCTGTCGAAACACCCGGCCATAAAAAAGTCGCTTTCCGTTTCCCGCACGACGCTACCGATATTGATCTCGGCCGGCGATAATTTGAGCCGCAGGCCGCCAATGCGCCTCCGCATGTCTTAGCCGCTCCAGCATATACGAAATCGATGCCGCAAGCGCAGGTTGGCCTGTTGTCATCAGGCTGTCATCTGGCGGTCACTGCTATGTCACAACTGGTTTTTACAATAGGTAGCATGGTTTCCGGGCGCGCTGGAGCAATGCGCGGTCCACGATCCCATAATTACAATCAACCAGGAATTGCGCTTAACATGACCATCAAAAAAAACACCTTGCTATGCCTGTCGGCGCTGACCTTGTCCGCTTGTGGTGGTGGTAGTACCGAGTCCCTGTTGACGTTGGACGGCAAGGCGCCGCTGGTAATCGCCCACCGCGGCTTGTCGGGCCTGTACCCCGAAAAAACCCGCCCGGCCTACGAGGCGGCGGCCGATGCCGGCGCCGATTCGCTGGAACTCGATGTGCACATGTCGAAAGATTGTGTGCTGATGGCGCGCCACAATCCCTGGCTCAGCGACAACACCAATATCAGCAGCGTCGCACTGACGAATGCTCAGGTCGCCGCACGCAAACGCACGGTGCCAGGCCGTCTGGTCAATGTCAGCTATTCCTTGCCCACCTACGGCGGCCCGGCACAATACCTGAGCGATCTGACCGATCCGGCCAATCCGAAATCGGTGCTGAAATCGCTGATCGTCGATGGCGAAGACCATACGGGCGACTGGTCGATCAGCGATTTTACGGCTGTCGAACTGAAACAATGGATTGCGGGCACGACCTACGATGCGCGCGAATCGCGTCCGAGCGAATTGAATGGCAAATATCCTATCCTGACGATGCAAGAAGTGATCGATATCGCCAAAGCCAAAAGCGCATCGAGCGGTCGCACGATTTCGGTCTATCCGGAATCGAAAAACCCTGTATGGAATAATGCCCAGGCAATCGCCAACGGTTGCGGCAGCGGCAGCCATCCGTTCGAAGATGCGATTGTCAAGATCGTCAAAGACAATAATCTGAACAGCAAAACAGCGGCGATCTATGTCCAGAGTTTTGATCCCGCCAGCCTGAAATATATGCGCGCTGCCGGTTTGACGGCCAAAATGGTACAACTGGTCGATGGCAATGACATCAATTACAAAACCGGTGAAATGATTTACCGCACCAACGATGTCTATAATTTCGTCTCTGGCCGTCCGTATAGCTGGACGCTGGCTGGCGACGGCCGCTTCTTCGGCGAAATGCTGACGCCGGCGGGCCTGGCCGAAATCAAGACCTATGCCGACGGTATCGGTCCTTGGAAACCGCAAGTGATGGCCTTGACGATTTCGCCGTTCAAAGCCAGCAATGCCGATGGCACGCCGTACACCGGTTCGGCCGCCGACGTCAACAAGGCCACGCCAACGAGCCTGATCGCCGACGCCCATAAAGCCGGCTTGTTCGTCCACAGTTATACCTTCCGCAATGAGGCGAAATATCTAGCTGGCGTCTACAAAGGCGACCCGGCAGTTGAACTGCTGGGCTTTTTCCGCGCTGGCCTCGATGGCGCCTTTAGCGACTTCAGCAATACGGCCGTCGTTACGCGTAATGCTTACTTGAAAGAAACCGGGCGCTAAGTACCCACTTAATCAGCACCTTGGCGCCGCTCGGTGTCAGGCTCGGTGCACACCATGAGCGGGAATGGGAAATGGAATACGAAGAATCACAGCGCGGCTGTAGCAACAACGTGTGGCGCCGTTTTGAAGAAGTGCAGGCATGAACCATTGACCATTGAGCATTGGCCGGCAGCGCAGCAAGCGCTGTCGTCGTTCGACTTTGTCGAAACGCGCAAGGAACTCTGGCGCTGGCCAGCCACCAGCAAACCAGTCCGCGCGGCGAGCCGGAACCGGCCGACGACGTTTTACTTAGAGCTCGCCCTTGCCGGTCGAGATCAGGTAAAAACGGATGGCGGTGACGGCAACGGCTAGGGCGATCAGGGTGGTTTCGAGAATCATCATATAGTCTCTAAGTGTGTAAGTAATTGAAGGTTGATCAGCCGCGCGACGCCAGGAAGCGCAGTTCGCTGGCCAGATTCGGCATCAGGTTTTCATAACGTGCCGCTTCCGAGTTCAGCAGGGCGATGTCGCGCTTGCTTGGGAGCACATAGCGTTGCTCTTCGGCGCTGCTGGTGCTGGTGGCGATGACTTCCTTCTGTGCCAGTTCGCTGTATGGCTTGGAAGCGAGCAGGGCGCCCAGGAAGGCGCGCGTGGCGCGGCCCAGGTTGCTGAAATAGTTGTCGTTGTCGTTGCTGTAGGTGTTGGTAAAAGTGGACATATGCCCTCCATGAATGGTCTGTTGTTGCATTGCACAATAGTGGAGTTGGCGATATATGTCTAATTTCAAATTCCAATTTCAGAAATTCAAGAAACGAATAATAAGGGCGTAGCCATCGGCCACGCCCTGAAAATGAATTTGTTACGAAATGTTTATCCGGCGGCGATGCGTCCCAGGCCCGGATCGTCGCTGAAAAAGCCGTCCAGTCCCGTTTCGATATAGCGCCGCATTTCCGCCACGGAACCGGCTTCGTTGCGCGCATTTTCGCCATTCCCGTCGCGGAAGTCGGCCGCCAGGAAACGGTTTTCCGGGCGGAAGGTCCAGGTGTGCAACAGCAAGCCCGCCTGGTGCGCAGCGTCGACGATGGACGAGGGTTTTGCCAGGCGCTGGTCGGCGCCCAGCGGGATGATGGCCCGCGTGGGCGGCGCCACCACGTCCGCGTAGGCTGCGATGTCGCGCAAGCCGGCCGGCGTCGTCATTTGCCCGAACGTCAGCTTGCCGCCCGCCTTGGCCACGTCCATCGGACGCACATCGCCGCCCACCACCAGTTGCATCAGGCGCACGTTGGCGCGCCGTCCCAGCTTCTCGCGCAGGTACTTCAGATTCGCCACTTCGAAGGACTGGATCTCGATGGGCGCGCGGCGCGTGTACTCGTGCGCCAGCATGGTCGACAGGAAACGGTCTTCCAGCGCCAGGCCCGCATCGCGGAAGTACGTCGAGCTTTTCAGCTCGGGCACGAGGCCGATGATGCGCCCGCTGGCAGCAGATTGCGCTGCAACAAAATCGATGATTTCTTCCCAGGTGGGGATCTGGAATTGTCCATCGTACAAGGTGTTGCCGGTACGTACTGTCGGCAGCCGTTCGATGGCGCGCAGGGTTTTCAATTCCGCCAGGGTGAAGTCGTCGACGAACCAGCCCTCGTGCCATTCGCCGTCGACCAGCTTCTTGCCGCGCCGGCTGGCAAATTCAGGCCGGCGCGCCACGTCGGTGGTGTCGATCAGATTGCTTTCATGGCGTGCCACGAGGATGCCGTCGCGCGTGGCGACCAGGTCTGGCTCCACGTAATCGGCGCCGTCGAGGATAGCCTTGGCATACGAGGCCAAGGTGTGCTCGGGGCGCAGGGCGCTGGCGCCCCGGTGGGCGAACACCAGCGGACGGCTTGGCTTTGTTTCCAGCAGGCCGGCGGCAAAGCCGGGCGCGCTGGCCAGGGCCAGGCCGCCCACGGCCGCCTGGACGAAGCTGCGGCGAGAAAAGTGGCGTTGCGGCAACACCGGGGCGAGATGCGGCGCGCGCATCAGAACTCCGCTGTCAAGGTCAGGAAGCCCTGGCGCGGGGCGATGGGGAAGGTGTTATACGTCTTGTCGGCCGCGCCCACCACCACGTTCAGCGAACCTTCGCGGTTGGCCAGGTTGCTGACGTTGACGCGCCAGCGCGGGTTTTTCAACCAGTTGGCCATGGCCGGCAGCTTGCCCGACACGCCCAGGCCCATCAGGAAATAGCTGGGGACCGATAAATCGTTGGTGTACGTCGCGTAGCGCTTGCCCACATAGTCTCCCGTCAGCTGCACTTCGATATCGCCAAACGTGGCCGAAGCCACGAACTTGTTCAGCCACTCCGGCGAGCCCGGCACATTCTTGCCGGCCGTCAGTACCAGCGCGGCGCCATTGTTGTAATTGTCCGCGTACTGCGAGCGGTTGTACGACAGGGCATTGTAGAAGGAAAAATTATTGCCGAAGTGAACGGTGCCGGCGATATCGATGCCGTCCGTACGCACGCTGCCCACGTTGGCCAGCACGGGGTTGCCACCGATGATGGAGGAAATCACGGGCGTCGGGCTGATCTGCAGCAAACGGTTGCTGAAATCGACGTGGTAGACATTGACTTGCCCATCGATGGCCGTAATGGCGCCCAGATTCAAGGGGTGACTGCCGCGCACGCCCACTTCATAAGTGAGGGCCGTTTCCGGCTTGGCATCGCGCTTGAACAGGTCGAACGCGGCCTGGCTCGACAAGCTCCATGGCGAAGCCCCGCCGCCGCCGTAGGTGACGAACTGGCGCATGTTTTTCTGGATATTGAAGTACAACTGGTCTTGCGGCGTGAAGTCCCAGCGCGCGCCCACTTGCGGCAAGAACCATTTCTTTGTGTTGATGGTGCCGACCGGCAAGGCCGTCGAGCCGCCCGCAATGGCGCCCTTGGCCGGTTGCACGGGGAATTGGCCGTCGGCAAACTGCAGGCTGGATTTGAAGCCGGCCTGCAGGGCGACATCGGGACGGATGCGCCATTCATCCTGCAAGTGCAGTTGAACCACCTTGTTGTCGATCTCGCTGCCATATTGCGTGATCAAAGGATTGCTGGGGCGGTCGTACGGCGAAGTGGGCTTGTTGACGTCCAGCGCATACCAGCGGCGGTAGGCGGACGAGCGGTTCTGTTCCAGCCACAGGCCCGCTTCCAGTTGATGCTCGCCAATTTCCTTGCGCAGCGTGGAAATGAAGCCGCCCCGCTTGATGTCGTATTCCGTGGTGCGCACGGCGTAGCCCGAGTTGCCGAACACCTGTTTCAGGTTCTGTTTCGGGTAGTACACGCTGAACAGGCCCGGCAAGCCGGCCACGCCGATGGGGCCGGCCACCACGCCTGCGCCATCATCCTTGTGGTAATACACCTGGTTCGACCACGTCGTGCCTTCGGACAGGTTGGCGTCGAACTTGGCGTACGCCAGGTAATCGGTGCGCTGCGCATCGCTGTAGTAATTGCGATAATTGTTACCGTCCGCCGCAGGCGTGGCGCCCGTGGGCGACAGGTAATTCAGGGCCGCCTTGAAATCCGGATACAGGAAGGGACGCGTGTACGGTGCGCTCGTCTCGCCCTTCACGTGCACGGTGCTGTCTTCGTTCGGCTCGATCTTGTCCGAATAATTGAAAAACAGGGTCAGCTTGCCCGCCTCGCTGCGGTTGACGTACTTGGCATTGAACTGGTCGCCGCCCTGGCGCGCATCGAAATCCCAGGCGCGCGCTTCGTGGTGCAGGATGGAAAAGTAGGCGCTGCTGCCGTCGCCGAAGGCGCCCGTGTCGTAGCGGGCAAACGTGCGCGAGGTGCGGTGGCTGCCCACCGTTTGCTGCACGCTGGCGCCCTGCGTGGCCAGCGGGTCGCTGGAATAGGTTTCGATGGTGCCGCCCAGGTTGCTGGTCGAGGCTGTCGCCAGATCGCCCGCGCCCGACGACAGCACCACGCTGCGCACGTTTTCGCTGATCACGGCGCGCTGCGGCGACAGACCGTTGTAGTTGCCGTACTGCTGGTCGCCCAGCGGCACGCCATCCATGGTGTAGCCCAGTTGTTGACCGGAAAAACCATGCACGAACAGCGACAGGTTTTGCTCGTTGTTGCCCCACGGATCGGCCGTTTGGAAGCTGACGCCAGGCAAGGTTTGCAGGGCTTTCAGGGGATTCGTGCCGGGCAGGATTTTCTGGATTTCATTCTTGCTCAGGGCGACCGAAGAACGCGTCTTGCGCGAGGAAATCTCCACGGTGCTCATAGTCGCATTGTCGTCGGCAGCCGGGGCGGCAGCGGCCATGTCGGTGGCGGCGGAGGCCACGGCGGCGGCCACGGCCGTTTGCGCCAGCGCCGGCAGGGAGATGCCTGCGGCGCAGGCGCCCAGCAAAACGTGGAAGGAATGGCGGCGCAGGGCCAGCGTCAAGTGGGTGGTCATCATCAGCCTGTGGAAAGTGGGAAGTAATACAAGCTGCGCAGCGTAACGGCGGCGCGTGACGGGCTGATGACGAACTGATGACGGGAAGATGACAGTCGAAACAATGGCGCCGCCTGAGGGGCGGCGCGGGAATGATGGCGAAACTGTAATGCTTAGTTAATACTCGCTGCGGGGGGAATCAAGACTTCGGCCGGCGCATCCGTGATGAACAGCTGCGCGCAATCGACCTTGTCGAATTCGTAGTGCTGGCCGCAAAAATCGCAGTTCACGCCCACTTGTCCCACTTCGTCGAGCGTGCCGTTGACTTCTTCCTCGCCCAGCATCTTGAGCATATTGCCCACTTTTTCGCGCGTGCAGCTGCAATGGAAGCTTGGGTGCAGCGGGTCGAAGACGCGGATCGTTTCTTCCCAGAACAAGCGTTGCATCAGGGTTTCGATGTCGGTGGCGAGGATTTCTTCCTCTTTCAGGGTCGACGCCAGCATCACGGCGCGGTGCCATGTGTCCAGCGCGTCTTCTTCGGAGATAGGCGTCGCTTCGGCCTTGCCGCCGTGGTGCGGCAGCTTTTGCAGCAGCAGGCCGCGCGAGACGCTGTCGTCCGTGGCCAGCCACAAGCGCGTGTCGAGTTGTTCCGAACGCAACATGTAGTTTTCGATCACGGTCGCCATGTCGTCGCCGTCCAGCGGCACGATGCCCTGGTACGGTTGCTGGCCTGGCACCTTGTCGGCCGGGTCCAGGGTGATGATGAAGCGACCCTTGCCCGTGGCGTTGAGCAATTGCGGCACGGTGGCGACCTCGGGAATGGCGGCGTCCGGGTCCAGCTTGGCCGTGGCGCGCAGGCGCAAGTCCGAATCGCACTCGACCACCATCAGGCGCACGGGACCGTCACCATGGATTTGCATGATGATGGAACCGTTGAATTTCAGGTTGGCCGACAGCAGAGCGGCGGCGGCGACCATTTCACCCAGCACTTTTTTCACGGCCGTCGGGTAGGCGTGGCGCGCAACTACTTCCTGCCAGGTGCCGGAGACGTCGATGAACTGGCCGCGCACGGCGGCGTTGTCAAAAATAAATTTTTGCAAGGTATCCTGGGTGGTGGCGGCTGCGCTGACAGCGCCCGTGGTTTCAGTCGTCATTCTCTTATCCAATCTTCTTGAGTTGCGTATTAAATAGCTGGCCGCGTTGCACATAGTTCACGGCGTTGCCTTGTAGCTTGGTGATATCGTCTACCGTCAGGGCCCGCACGGCTTTCGCCGGTGAGCCGATGATCAGCATATTGTCGGGAAATTCCTTGCCTTCCGTGACCAGTGCGCCTGCGCCGACCAGGCAGCCCTTGCCGATCTTCGCGCCATTCAGGATCACGGCCTGGATGCCGATCAGGGCGCCATCGCCAATCGTGCATCCATGCAACATCGCCTGGTGGCCGATGGTCACGTTCTGGCCGATGTCGAGCGGGTAGCCCGGATCCGTGTGCAGCACGGCGCCTTCCTGCACATTGCTGTTGGCACCCACGGTGATGCGTTCATTGTCGCCGCGGATGGTGGCGCCGAACCATACGGACGTATTCGCTTCCAGCGTCACCTTGCCGATCACGTTGGCCGTGTCGGCAACAAAAGCGGAAGCGTCAATCTGTGGCGCATCGGCGCCCAATTGGTAGAGTGTCATCGTTAGCCTATGGCGGTGGTGGAAGCGCCGGGCTGGGCCGGACGCGGAAGTTTTGCTTGGCTTACCTGCTATGTACGCTATTTTACGCTGTTGCAGGGCAAGTCCTGGCGCCGACCACCAATCCGGTATAATTATCGAACGGTCGTACTTTTATGTTCGTACTATTTACAGACACAGCATGTGGCGCCATCCGCGCCACTTTCAAGGCAGGCAATGAGATGAAACCCATGAAACTTTCCCGTTCCGAATTCATCAACATCCGCGGCGCCCGCACGCATGTGCGTCATTGGGGCCGCGAAGGCGCGCCCATCCTGTTCATGGTACACGGCTGGATGGACGTGGCCGCCTCGTTCCAGTTCGTCGTCGACGAGCTGGCAGGCGACTGGCACGTGATCGCGCCCGACTGGCGCGGTTTTGGCCTCAGCGACTACACGCAGTCCGATACTTACTGGTTCCCCGATTACCTGGCCGACCTGGACGCCATGCTGCTGCACTATTCGCCGGACGCACCCGTCAAGTTGCTCGGTCACAGCATGGGCGCCAACGTGGCCGGCTTGTATGCGGGCGTGCGGCCCGAGCGCATCAGCCGCTTCATCAACCTGGAAGGCTTCGGCATGATGGCGACGGAGCCGGAGCAGGCGCCGGGCCGCTACGCCAAGTGGCTGGACGAATTGCGCGAGCCGCCCGCCATGCGCAGCTATCCGAGTCAACAGGCCGTGGCCGAGCGCCTGCAAAAGACCAATCCGCGCCTGCCGGACGCGCGCGCAGCTTTCCTGGCCGAACACTGGTCGGCGCAGAACGAGGCGGGCGAGTGGGACATCTTGGGCGACCCGCAGCACAAGCGCGTCAATCCCATCCTGTATCAGGTGGAAGAAGTGATGGCGTGCTGGCGCCGCATCACGGCGCCCGTGCTGTGGGTGGAGGCGATGGAGACGAATATGTGGCAATGGATGGGACCAAAGGACGAGGCGCGCATCGAAATCGACCGGCGTTTGGCCTGCATCAAGGATGTGCGCTGCGAAATGATGGCGGACGCGGGCCACATGCTGCACCATGACCAGCCGGCGGAGCTGGCGCGCCTGGTGGAAACCTTCCTGGCGCAGTAATGCATTGGCGCAACTGTGTCGCTAACGCGACTTCCTTATCGGGCAAGCAGCGTACAATGAAAGCTTCTTTCATGCTGAGCCCGTGCAGGGTATTGTTTTCACATGCTTAAAGTCGACCTGCATTGTCATTCGAATATTTCCGACGGCGTGCTCGCGCCTGCCGCCGTGGCCGCGTACGCTTGCCGCGCGGGCGTCGATGTGTGGGCACTCACGGACCACGATGAAGTGTCCGGTATCGCCGCCGCGCGCACGGCCGCGCTGGACCTGGGCATGCGTTTCGTGGCCGGCGTGGAAATTTCCATCACTTGGGCCGGCCAGACCGTGCACATCGTGGGCTTGCAAGTCGATGAAAACAATCCCGGTCTCGTACAGGGCTTGCACCAGACACGCTCCGGGCGCGACGCGCGCGGCCGCGAAATCGCCCGCCAGCTGGACCTGGCCGGCATCCCCGACGCCTATGAAGGGGCCTTGAAATTTGTCGGCAACCCGGATTTGATGTCGCGCACGCATTTCGCCCGCTACATCGTGGAAATGGGGAAATGCGCGAATATCCCTGACGTGTTCAAGAAATACCTGTCGGAAGGCAAGCCGGGTTATGTCGAGCACCGTTGGGCCACCCTGGCCGAGTCGGTGGGCTGGATACGCGGCGCGGGCGGCGTGGCCGTCATCGCCCATCCGGGCCGCTACCGCTTCAGCGACATGGCGCAAGGCGTGCTGTTCGATGAATTCAAGCAGCTCGGCGGCGTGGCTATCGAAGTCGTCACGGGCAGTCACAGTCCGGATCAGTATCCGGAATACGCGCAGCTGGCCAACGCCTACGGCTTCCTCGCTTCGCGCGGCACGGATTTCCATGCGCCAGGCGAGTCGCGCGTGGATTTTGCCAAGCTGCCGCCTTTACCTGCCAACGTGACCCCGATCTGGCACGACTGGTTCTAAGGTACGGCTGGCCGGCGCCTGCCGAGCAGGGCTTGAAAAGTCGCGACCGCATACTTATCTTTTAGTTATTATTGTTTTCCGGAGCCATCGCCCATGAAACGTATCGTCCTTTTTGTTGTCACCAACCTGGCCGTGATGCTGGTGCTGTCGCTCGTCCTCAGCTTGCTGGGCGTGGGCAACCCGGCACGCGGCAGCACTCTAAACCTGGGCAGCCTGCTGGTGTTTTCGCTGGTGGTGGGGTTCACGGGGTCGATCTTTTCCCTGTTGATCAGCAAACCCATGGCCAAGTGGAGCACGGGCGCGCGCGTGATCGACAACCCGACCTCGTCAACCGAATTGTGGCTGGTCAATACCGTGCGCGCCCTGTCCGAGCGGGCCGGCATCGGCATGCCGGAAGTGGCCGTGTATGAAGGCGAGGCGAATGCCTTCGCCACGGGCGCCTTCAAAAATTCGGCGCTGGTGGCTGTCTCGACGGGTTTGCTGCAAAGCATGAACCGCGATGAAGTCGAAGCCGTGCTGGGCCACGAGATCGCCCACGTCGCCAATGGCGACATGGTCACCCTGACCCTGATCCAGGGCGTGGTGAATACCTTTGTCGTCTTCATGGCCCGCGTGGTGGGTTTCTTTGTCGACAATGTGCTGTTGAAAAATAACAACCGCGAAGGCGGCGGACGCGGCATCGGCTATTTCGTCACCGTCATGGTGTGCGAAGTGATCTTTGGCTTGCTCGCTTCCATCATCGTGGCTTGGTTCTCGCGCCAGCGCGAATTTCGCGCCGATGCCGGTTCGGCCAAACTGTTGGGCAGCCCCACGCCGATGATGCATGCGCTGGCCCGCCTGGGCGGCGTACCGCCGGGCGAGCTGCCTCAATCGATGCAGGCGCTGGGCATCAGCGGCGGCAATGGCGGCTGGGGCGCGCTGTTTGCCACCCATCCGCCTCTCGAACAACGTATTGCCGCGCTGCGCGGCGTACAATAATGCTAACTTAACAAGCTGGTTCGCCAGAATGCTTACACATGAGTCAATTTTTTCATATTCACCCTGAGAATCCGCAATTGCGCCTGATCAAGCAGGCGGCACAAATCATCCAGTCCGGCGGCGTCGTGGCCTTGCCCACGGATTCCTGCTACGCACTGGTGTGTCAGCTCGACGACAAAGGCGCCGTCGAGCGCCTGCGCCGCATCCGTGGCGTGGATGAAAAGCATCACCTGACCTTGCTGTGCCGCGACTTGAGCGAGCTGGGTGTATATGCCCGCGTCGACAACCGCCAGTTCCGCCTGCTCAAGGCGGCCACGCCGGGCGCTTACACCTTCATCCTGGAAGCGACCAAGGAAGTACCGCGCCGCCTCAGTCATCCTTCGCGCAAGACCATCGGCCTGCGCGTGCCGCAGCACCGCATCGTGCAAAGCCTGCTGGACGAGCTGGGCCAGCCACTGCTGGGTGCCACCCTGACCCTGCCCGGCGACGAAGACAGCCTGACGGATGCCGACACGATCCGCGAGCGCCTGGAAAAGCTGGTCGACCTGATCATCGATGGCGGCGTCTGCGCGCATGGCCCCAGCACCGTGATCGACCTGACGGGTGCGGAGCCGGAAGTGGTGCGCGTGGGACGCGGCGACCCGGCTGCGCTGGGCTTGTAGTGGCTGGCGCAGGGCGCTGGATTTACCTATCTTTAATGGCAACATAAGAAAGGCTCCAGTACGCCTCTGGTAGAATCTCGGTCATGAGCGATTTCAATACGATAGTCCAGACCGTTGCGGTGTACCTGGTGCCGGTGCTGTTTGCCATTTCCCTGCATGAGGCGGCGCACGGCTACGCGGCGCGCTATTTCGGCGACCCTACGGCCTCGAACGAGGGCAGGTTGAGCCTCAATCCCATCCGGCATATCGATCCTTTCGGCACGATACTGCTGCCCTTGATACTGTATTTCACGATCCAGGTACCGTTTGGCTATGCCAAGCCGGTGCCCGTCGACTTCAGCCGTCTGCGCAATCCGAAGAAGCAGATGGCGTGGGTGGCATTTGCCGGTCCCGGCGCGAATTTCGTCATGGGCTTGGGCTGGATGATCGCCTTTGTCGTCCTTAGCATCATGCCGCCGACGGAAATGGCCATGTTTTTCCGCAAGATGGCCGGTGCCGGCGTCAGCGTGAATGCGGCCATGTTTGTCTTTAACCTGATTCCCGTGCCGCCCCTCGATGGCGGGCGCATCATGACTGGCTTGCTGCCGATGCAGCTGGCGCGTCCTTACGCCAGCATCGAGCGCTACAGCCTGTATGTGTTCGGCGCCCTGGTGCTGCTGATGTACACGGGCATATTGAACCGCGCCTTGCTGGCGGCGATCGAATTTGTGATTGGCATTTTTGTCGCCATGGTCACGCCCCTGACGGCACTATTGACTTGATGCCCGCAACTGGATGGTCGCAAATAATTGATGGAAATACCGATGCAAGTAATTGAACCAACTATAGAAACTGAAGCGATTTCCGCTTGGGTACGTCGCTGGGCGCCCCTGATCCCGGGCGGCGAAGTGCTGGACCTGGCCTGCGGCGCCGGGCGCCATGCGCGCCACCTGGTGAGTCTGGGCCACCCCGTCATCGCGCTCGACCATGATCCGGAAATGCTGGAAAAGGCGGCCGGCACGGGCATCACTACCTCGCTGGTGGACCTGGAAGCGCCGGGCGCCGTGTGGCCGTTCGCCCCCGGGCGCTTTGCCGGCATCGTCGTCACCAATTATCTGCACCGGCCCCTGCTGGAAGCCATGGTGGCTAGCCTGGCGCCCGATGGCGTGCTGCTGTACGAAACGTTTGCCGAAGGTAATGAGCAGTTTGGCAAGCCGTCGAATCCGAAATTCCTGCTGAAGGAAGGCGAAATGCTGAGCTGGGCGGTGCAGCACGGCTTGCGTGTGGTAGCGTACGAAGATGGACGCGTGGAACAGCCAAAAGCTGCTCTGGTGCAACGAATTTGTGCCGTCCGCCCGGATTTTCCACGGTTGGCGGCCCTGCTGCCGACGTTTTGAGCGGCCATACTATGTCAGAATGCACCACAGGCGCGGGCTATCCGCTACAATCGTTGTTTTATTTATCGGCGCTATAAACTTACTATGATCAAGGGCAGCATTGTAGCAATCGTCACCCCGATGCACGCAGACGGCAGTCTGGACTTTCCAGGTCTGCGCAAGCTGATCGACTGGCATATCGCCGAGGGTACGGACGGCATCGTCATCGTTGGCACGACGGGCGAATCGGCAACAGTCAGCGTAGAAGAACACTGCGAGCTGATCCGGTTGACCGTCGAACATGCCAAGGGACGCATTCCTATCATCGCCGGCGCCGGAGGCAACTCCACGGCCGAGGCCATCAAACTGACGCGCTATGCAAAAGAAGCGGGCGCCGATGCTGTCCTGCAAGTGGTGCCGTACTACAACCGTCCTACCCAGGAAGGCATGTACCAGCACTTCAAGGCCATCGCCGAAGCCGTCGATATTCCTGTCATCCTGTATAACGTGCCTGGCCGCACGGTTGCCGACATGGGCAACGAGACCATCGTGCGCCTGTCCGCCATCCCGAATATCGTCGGCGTGAAAGATGCGACCGGCAATATCGGCCGCGGCATCGACTTGCTGCGCCTCGTGCCGGCCGACTTCGCCGTGTACTCGGGCGATGATCCGACGGCCATGGCGCTGATGTTTTGCGGCGGCCACGGCAATATCTCCGTGACGGCCAACGTGGCGCCGCGCGCCATGCACGAACTGTGCGTTGCGGCCATGGCGGGCGAGCGTGCCAAGGCGATCGCCATCAATAACAAAGTTTTTCCTCTGCACCAGAAATTGTTTGTCGAGCCCAATCCGGTGCCCGTCAAATGGGCGCTGGCCGAAATGGGCCTGATGCCGGCCGGCATACGTTTGCCATTGGTGCCACTGGCTGAAAATTGCCATGCTATCGTGCGCGATGCCTTGCGCGACGCCGGCATCCTGTCTTAAGGCCGAACTTCAAACCGGACTTGACCAGTCCGGACCTTCCCTGATTCCAGCTGCTACTTAGCTTCTTATCCAGTTACGACATGACTAATTGCAAGAAAAACCAATCGGCGCCTGCCACCATCGCCGTCCGCGGCATCGTCATCGGCGCCATCGCAGCCAGCCTCGCGGGCTGCGGCATGATCAGTTCGGTAGTCGGCGGCGACAAGGTCGACTACAAGTCGGTCAAGAAAGCCGGCACCCTGGACGTGCCGCCTGACCTGACGCAATTGCAGCAGGACAACCGCTACTCCCTGCCGGATTCGAAAAACGGCGTGGCCACGGCTTCCGGCTATAACGCGCAGCGCAACGCCACGGCCGGCACGCCCGTCATCGTGGGCGCCGACGGCGTGGTGGGCGTCGTGCCAGTCACGGCCGGTGGCGTGAAGGTCGAGCGCGCGGGCAACCAGCGCTGGCTGGTCGTCAAGCAGTCGCCTGAAGTGCTGTGGCCGCAACTCAAGCAGTTCTGGGAAGATTCCGGCTTTACCGTCGCCATCGACCAGCCCACGGCTGGCATCATGGAAACCGAGTGGAATGAAAACCGCGCCAAGTTGCCGCAAGACTTTATCCGCAACACCATAGGCAAGGCCTTCGATTCGATGTACTCGACAGGTGAAAAAGACAAGTTCCGCACCCGCGTGGAGCGCCTGGCCGATGGTTCGACCGAGATCTACATCAGCCACCGTGGCGTGGAAGAGGTCGTTACGGGCCGCGACAAGGAAACCACCACCTGGACCGCGCGGCCGAATGATCCGGGCCTGGAAGCACAATTTCTGGCCAAGCTGATGACGCGCCTGGGCGCGGCCAGCGACGAAGCGCAAGCGAAGACGGCCGTCGACGGCGCCATCGTGCAGCCGCTGCACGCCAAACTGGTGGGCGACGCCGCCACGCCGGCGCGCGGCATCGAAGTCGATGAAGGCTTCGACCGCGCCTGGCGCCGTGTCGGCCTGGCGCTGGACCGCGTCGGCTTCACTGTGGAAGACCGCGACCGTACGCAAGGCACGTATTTCGTACGTTACGTCGATCCGGATGCTGTGAAGAAAGATGGTTTCTTCTCGAAACTGTTCAGCTGGGGCTCGTCGTCCGACAAGGACAAGGAAGCGCAGCGCTACCGCGTCCTGGTCAAGGCTGGCAATGGCGCGACCAGCCTGGTCAGCATCCTCAGCAACGAAGGCAAACCCGATACCTCGCCAGTGGCCGAGAAGATCCTGGGCTTGCTGAACGATCAGCTGAAATAAGTAGTACATTCGCGGCAGGCATCAGAGCCTGCCGCACATTAAAAAAGCTGGCCCGGGAAACCGTGCCAGCTTTTTTATTGCCGATTACCAGCGTTTTATCCGGCGCATAAAACTGCGGACACAAAAAAGCCGGCCCGAGGGCCGGCTTTCTTTCCTGCGGGGTGCTAAATTACTTAGCAGCCGATGCAGCAGCCGAAGCAGCCGAAGCAGCGTCGGTAGCGGCCGAAGCGGCAGCCGTAGCAGCAGCAGCAGCGTCGGTAGCGGCCGAAGCAGCAGCGTCAGCAGCAGCAGCTGGAGCAGCTTCAACTACTGGTGCTGGTGCTGGGGTTTCAACTACTGGTGCTGGTGCAGGAGCTTCTTCTTTTTTGCTGCAAGCAGCCAGAGCAACAACCATCAGGGAGGCGATCAGCAGGGATTTTTTCATTTGTTTTCCTTAATTATTTCAAAAAATAAATCAATATTGTTGCGATGAATAATTACCGGTAATTATCGCTCGTTAGGTCGTCTTCGAAGGCTTTTCGTACCAGGTGGTGCCTGCCAGACAACGGAAACTTCCTAACCGAATATTATAGCGATTTTTGGTGCGTCGCAATAGGAGCAAGAGGCAAATTCGCAACTATTTTGTGATATCGCAATATTTGCCGAAGCAAATTGCAAGCAAGTGTAAGCGATTTGCGAAAGCGCGACAAAGCGATATAAAAATAATATGTTTCATTGCGCTAACGCAGATGCTGTCATTTCATCTACTGTAATACCACTTTGCTACGCCACGATCATTCAGGCCAGTTCGATCCAGCCAACCTGATACCAGGTATATAACGCATCCATCACGTCATCGGAAGCCTGGGCCACGGCGGCGCCATTGAGGGCGCGTTCGTTGGCCAGGATTTCCAGGGCCGCTTTGTCGGCCTTGCCAATGGCAAACGATTCACCATTGATGAAGACATTCTTGCCACGATACAGCATCAGCGTCTTGCGCGACAACACAACGCCCTTTTTTTGTGCGGCGTCCGCGAAGCGGCCCACCGTCAACGGCTTGGACAGCGGCGTGAAAAACACATTGTGTTTCGGTTCCGACAGGTGTTCGCCCAGGAAGATGGTCACGTCTTCTTCCGTGAAGCGCACCTTGT
Source organism: Janthinobacterium algoris (assembly GCF_051380935.1). Taxonomy (NCBI): domain Bacteria; kingdom Pseudomonadati; phylum Pseudomonadota; class Betaproteobacteria; order Burkholderiales; family Oxalobacteraceae; genus Janthinobacterium; species Janthinobacterium algoris. The sequence continues at coordinate 445,913 of NZ_JBNYXZ010000001.1, forward strand.
TTATTTCTTCCGTGATGATGCTGAGCATTTCGCGGGGGATTTCCGCCGGTTTGTCCGACGCTTTCAAGTCGGGATCGCTGTAGATGCCCGGTAAGTCGATCGAGTCGGCCATGAATTGCAGGAAAGCTTCGCCCAGTTCCTGGAACGTGGGTGAGCGGAAGCCGATCGAATACGTCTGGCAGTCGCCGATGGCCACGCCGTCGTGTGCGTAGTGGGGCGGCAGGTACAGCATGTCGCCCGGTTCCAGCGTGAATTCTTCGTTGGGCGTGAAGTTGCTGAGGATTTTCAGCGGCAAGCCGTCGATCAGGCTCAGGTCCTTCTGCGCGCCGATGCGCCAGTGGCGTTTGCCCTGGCCTTGCAGCAGGAACACGTCGTAGGAATCGAAATGCGGGCCCACGCCGCCGCCATCGGTGGCGAAGCTGACCATCAGGTCGTCCAGGCGTGCGTCCGGCAGGAAACGGAACTGGCGCAGCAGGGCGTCGGCCTTGGCGCTGTGCAGATTGGCGCCCTGCACCAGCAAGGTCCATTCTTTCTGTTTCAACGATGGCAGGCTGGTCAGCGGGCCTTGCTGCATGTTCCAGTGTCCATCCGCATGGCTCACCAGGCGCGATTCGACGTGGTCCAGGGCAGCCAGCTCGGTCAGGGCCTTGATATCGAACAGCGCCTTGAAGCCAGGTACGGCTTGACGGATCAACAAGGGTTTTTTATGCCAGTAGTCGCGCAGGAATTGCGCCGGCGTGATATCGCCGAGGAGAGTTAATTTTTTCATGCGCCCATTATAACAACCGGAAATGCAGGAATGCGCCTGCCGTTGGCGGCGTGAAGGTATAATTTGCCTGCTTATACAATGAAAGGAAACATAATGAAGATTGCCAAAAATACGGTCGTGACTGTCAACTACAAACTGTCAGACGCGCAAGACAATCTGATCGAAGACGGCCGTCAGCCGATGGTCTACCTGCACGGCGATTATGAAAACACCCTGCCGAAGATCGAAGAAGAGCTCGATGGCAAGGAAGTTGGCTATTCCAACACGATCCAGATCGAACCGGATGATGCTTTCGGTGAATACGATCCAGCCCTGGTGAAGGTCGAGCCGCGCAATCGCCTGCCTGAGCCGCTGGAAGTGGGCATGCAGTTCGAAGGCATGCCGGAAAGCGATTCGCCGGACGAAGAAGCGATGATCTTCACGGTGACCGATATCGCCGACGACAAAGTCGTGCTGGACGGCAACCATCCACTGGCCGGCATCGCGCTGCGCTTCTCGCTGACCGTCGCTGACGTACGTGTAGCCACCGACGAAGAAATTGCCCATGGCCACGTGCATGGCGCACACGGCCATGACCATGGCGATGAAGATGATGAAGGCGACGGCGAAGAGGGCGACCACTTCCGCACTCATCCTATCCACTAATCTGGAGACGCCTGACCAAACCTGCTGCGCGGCGCGCTTTGCGGCCGGCGATGCTCACCGTACTGGAGTACGGTTGCGCTTCTCGGCCACAAATCACTGCCGCTCGCTATGGTTTTGTCAGGCGTCGTGACGTCTGTTGTCTGTTAGATAAAGGCTGGCTTTGCGCCGGCCTTTATTTATTGCTGTGCACGTTTATCGGCGCACAGTCGACGCCTTGGCGCGCGCTTGCGCCGATGGCCTGACGGCCCGTTGACGCACCTCAAAGAATGGCGTCTTGCCTGGCCGTACGGCGATGGCGGACCAGTCGCTGTCGATGCTGACGTGGCCAAGGTTGCCTTTCCAGCTGATTTTCGGCCCGCCTGCTCTGGCTGCGGCCTTTCTACTCTTGCCTTCCTTGCCGTCCACGTCGCCATCGCGCTGCGTATCGACCAATAAGACCTTGCCGCTGAATTTCTTCGACAGGGTGCGGATCTGCTTGCGCGGTCCGGCAAAGCCATCCTGTTTCGAACTAAAGCTGGGCAGCAGCGAATTGTCGTCTTCATCGAGCACGCCCACGTCGCCATCGGAAAACAGCACGATGCCGTCGAGTTGCTTGCGCTGCGCCATGGCAAACAGGCGTTGCAGCCAGGAGCGGTTGGCGACCAGGCGGTCTTCGAATTCGCTGTTGCGTCCCGCTTCTGGCAGGAAATGGTTGTTATTCGCGGGCAGGTTGATGGTGGCGAACAGCACGCCGCCGTATTCCCAGTGGGCATTTTCCGCATAGCTGCGGAATTTCGCCGTCGATGACAGTCTCGACAGGGTCAGCTTGCGCTGGCCCAGGCTCTGGTCGTCGGCGAAATACACGTCGCGCAAGCGGTTCAGGCGTTCGATGGCGTTGACCCTGCCGCGCGAATTGCGGCAGTTGGCCCAGTCGCTGGCCGACAGCGAGACGATCAGCGGCGGCCCGCTGGCGTCCAGCAGGTCCTTGCGTTGGCTGTACAGCTTGTCGCTGCAGGACTCGCTGGCAGCCTTGATGCCGGTTGCCACTACGAACGAGGCATTGAAGGCGCTGGTGTCCGCGATGGCTTTTTTCAGGGGGCCGTCGTCCGGCCCCGCGTTGAAGGAATGGCCCAGCACGGCAAACTCGAAGCCGGCCTGGTCGCCCGGGGCGGCCAGCGCCGCTTGCCACTGCAGGCTGGCGGCCAGCAAGCCGGCGGCCAGCAGGCGCAGGCTAGCGATGCTGCGCCGCGTGGTCATGCGGCGGCCAGCCGTTTCAACTGATACAGCTGTTCCAGCGCGTCGCGCGGCGTGAGCGCATCGGGATCGAGGTCGGCGATCGCGTCGAGCAAGGCTTGCTGCGCCGCATTCAGCGCGGCCAGCGGTGCCGCTTCCTCTTCTTCCTCTTGCGCATACGGATCGGCGGAGGGCAGCGCGAACAGGTCGCGCTGCGGCGTGGCGTCGAGCGCTTGCGCTTCCAGGCGCGCCAGGTGCTTGCGCGCGGCCTTGATCACCGGCTGCGGCACGCCGGCCAGTTGCGCCACCTGCAAGCCGTAGCTTTGCGAGGCGGGACCGGCCTGCACGGCGTGCAGGAAGACGATGCTGTCCTTGTGTTCGACGGCCGACAAATGCACGTTGGCGGCGCTCGGGTGACTGTCCGGCAGTTGCGTCAGCTCAAAGTAATGCGTGGCAAACAAGGTAAAACTACGGCTGCTGTCGATCAAATGGCGCGCGATGGCCCATGCCAGGGCCAGGCCGTCGAAGGTCGAGGTGCCGCGGCCCACTTCATCCATCAACACCAGCGAATGCTCGGTGGCGCCGTTCAGGATCGCCGCCGATTCCGTCATTTCCACCATGAAGGTCGAGCGTCCGCCCGCCAAGTCGTCGGTGGCGCCGATGCGCGTGAAGATGCGGTCGATGGGACCGATGGTGGCGGAAGCGGCCGGCACGTAACTGCCCACGTAGGCCAGCAGGGTGATCAGGGCCACCTGGCGCATGAAGGTCGATTTACCGCCCATGTTCGGGCCAGTAATCAACAGCAGGCGGCGCTCGTTGACGAAGCGGCAATCGTTGGCGATGAAGCGTTCGATCTGCTTTTCCACCACCGGGTGGCGGCCTTCGACGATGTTGATGCACGGCTCGTCGACCAGTTGCGGCGCGGCCCAGTTGTGCTGCTGCGCATGTTCCGTCAGCGCGTTCAGGGTGTCGAGCTGGGCCAGGCCTTGCGAAATGGTTTGCAAGGTGCCGATGTGCGGCGCCAGCTCGGCCAGCAGCAGGTCGTACAGCAGCTTTTCTCGCACCAGGGCCTTGTCTTGCGCCGACAGGGCCTTGTCTTCGAACACTTTGAGTTCCGGCGTGATGTAGCGCTCGGCGTTTTTCAGAGTTTGGCGGCGGCGGTAGTCGTCCGGCACCTTGTCCGTCTGGCCGTGCGTGACTTCAATATAGAAGCCGTGCACCTTGTTGTATTCGACGCGCAGGTTGGCGATGCCCGTGCGCGCCCGTTCGCGCGTTTCCAGGTCGAGCAGGAACTGGCCCGCATTCTCCGACAGGGCGCGCAGTTCATCGAGTTCGGCATCGAAACCGGTGGCGAAGACGCCGCCGTCGCGCACCATGGCGGCCGGTTCCTGCGCCACGGCACGCACCAGCAAGTCCAGGCATGCGGTCGGTGTCGCCAGGGCCGCGTGGATGGCGGCCAGCAAACCTGTTTCTCCGCCCTGGCCAGGACCATAACAGCGCACCACGTCGCCGCGCAGGGCCGGCAGTTGCAATAAACCGTCGCGCAGGGCTGCCAGGTCGCGCGGACGCGCCGACAGCAGCGCGATGCGCGTGGTGATGCGTTCGATATCGGGCACTTGCGCCAAGGTGGCGGCCAATGGCCCCGCCGCTTCGCTTTGCGCCAGCGCGGCGATGGCTTCATGGCGCGCGCGCGCCACGTTCTGGTCGCGCCGCGCATGGTGCAGCCAATGGCGCAGCATGCGCGAACCCATGGCCGTGCGGCAATGATCCAGCAGCGAGAACAGCGTGGGCGATTCCTGGCCGCGGATGGTTTCCGTCAACTCCAGGTTGCGCCGCGTGGCCGCGTCCAGGCCGATGAATTCGCTTTCCGTTTCCGTCGTCAAGGAGCGCACGTGCTGCAAGCCGCGTCCCTGCGTCGACTGTGCATAGCGCAGCAGCGCGCCGGCCGCGCCGAACGCGGCGCCGAGGCCATCGGCGCCAAAGCCGGTGAGTGTCGCCACTTTCAGTTGATCGAGCAGGGCCTTGTGGCCGCCGACCACGTCGAAATGCCAGTCCGGCACGCGGTTGATATGCGTGCCCGCATAGTCGTCGAACAGCTTGCCATTGTCGCCGCTCAGGATTTCGGCCGGCACGATGCGCTCCAGTTCTTGCTGCAATCGCGCCGCCACGGTGCTGCTGTCGCCGGAAAACTCCATCAGTTTAAGCGCTCCGCTGGCCAGCGACAGCCAGGCCAGGCCCGTGGTGACCGTCTTGCGCTGCGTGATGCTGCACATGGCCAGCAGCGGGCGCTCGGCCTTCTCGGGCAGCAAGTCCGCATCCGTCAAGGTGCCGGGCGTGACGACGCGCATGACCTTGCGCTCGACGGGACCCTTGCTGGTGGCCGGGTCGCCGATCTGTTCGCAAATGGCCACCGACTCGCCCAGCTTGACCAGCTTGGCCAGATAGCCATCGAGCGAGTGAAACGGCACGCCGCACATTTTGATGGGATTGCCACTGGCCACGCCGCGCGCCGTCAGGGTAATGCCCAGCAGGCGCGAGGCTTTTTCCGCATCCTCGAAAAACAGCTCGTAGAAATCGCCCATGCGGTAGAAGACCAACATCGTCGGATGGTTTTCCTTGATGCCTAAATATTGCTGCATCATCGGAGTAAGCTTTTCAGCCGAATTTTTCTTTGCCGCAGCGGCGTTGATTTCTTTTGGGACGGTGGTCATGTGTTCTTTGTCGTTGGTCCGGCGGCAGGGAAAGACGTGCCTGACGGGCTGTGGGTGGTGCTGTGTGCATTCAAGACCGCGCCAGGGGGGCGGAGCTTGGGTCCAAGGCCGTCATTTTACCGCTTTCGGCAGGCGGGGCGGCGTATTGCGTGCGGATGTGAAAAAGCCGCGCTGGCGGAGGTCGGCGCGGCTTGGATATCCGGTAGCACTAGTGGTCGGGCGAAAAGTGTCTGTCGGTCGCTGTACGGATTACGTATCGGTGTGGCCACCTATCGATGCTTCCGGATCAAAACTGAAGACGCGCAGTTCCGGCAAGTCTTGCTCGCCTCGAATGATGCGCACGGTCAGTACGAACGAGAGTTCCCAGCGGCCCTTGCTTTGACCCACGTCAAGGCTGTGTTTCCAATCCTGGCGGATGCGGCGCAGATCCGGTAGGGCAGGGTCTGGTGGTAAGACATGGGACTCGAAATCCAGGGGCAGTTGATAGGTGGCGCCAGCGGCTTGCAGGAAGGGCGACGGCAGCGAATAGCGGGTGGGTACGTCGGGGCCGATTTGGGTCAGCTGGGGTACGCTGATGAGGCAGCAATTGACGACTTGAAAGGACGTAAAGCCACTTTCTTTGGTGCCACAGCAATTGACTTCCAGGTAGACGTGCTGGCCTTGCTGGAAATGCACACCGCCCATATAGGGACCATGGCGCGGGTCAGCGCTGCCGTCGCAGGAAGTAAACGCATAGTCGAGCTGGTTGGTAATCTGGTCTGCATCAAAGTGCACGGACAACTTCATCCAGGGTTTTTCGTACGTCATGTTTTCTGATTTCTTTCCATATTAATAAGTAATTTCTGATAGCGAGCATCTCGCCGTAGTGTCAACAGATCGGGAGCGGATTCGATCAGGTTGAGGGGATAGCCATGTTCTATGGCTTGTTTCAATGCCGCCATCGCTTCATTGCGCTTGCCTATCAGTTCATAGGTCAGTGCGGCCCTGAAATGGGTGTCTGGCAATGTGGGAGCAAGCTGGACAGCTTGTACTACGTGCTTCAGCGCATCGTCTTGCGAGCCCACATAGGCTGAATATAGTGCCAGCCGCGAATTTATTTTTGGGTCGTTTGGCGAGTGGCGTAGCATCACTTGAATCAGCGTAATTGCGCGCCGATAAGAGTCGCGTGACAACTCAATCTGTCCGGGTACCCACCGTTGGGCATCCGCCAGGTTCGCCCATAGCAGGTAGTTGCCGGGACTGCCTTTAGTTTCTGAGACGGCACTTTTAAATGCCTGCACTGCTCCCAGATAGTCGCCCCGATTAAACAGGGCGTTGCCAAGATTGGTATACAGTTCCCAGTCAGGATGCACTTGTAATCCTTGCTGTAGCACCTGCAGGGCTTCGTCACTGCGATTCAGACGGTCAAGTGTACCGCTGAGTTGGGCATAGGAATTGGCCACATGCGGGTCCATCAGTATGGCTGTCCGGAAGAGCTTTTCAGCTTCCGTGTAATTACCTAGGTTGTAGTGCAGCTTGCCCAGTATTGAAATGAAAGGGCGATCACTGGGATATAGCGTGATGGCCTTGCCAAGCACTTCCTGAGCCAGGTCAAATTTTTGTGCATGGATGAGGAGGCGCGCCTTACCATACATGCCCAGCAGATTGTTTGGTTCAAGGTTCAAGGCTGCCGTGATTTCCTGCATCGCTTGCGGGCGTTTGCCTTGGTACTCCAGAACCCAGGCCTGTGCCACATGAGCAATAGCCAGCTGATCGTCGGTTACCAATGCTTGTTTTGCGGCAACGTCCGCACGTTGCAGCCAAGTTTCGTCACGGTTGCTACCTAAATAGCGCAACGTGAAAGCCAGCGAAAGGCCAGCATTTGCAGCAGCATGCTCTGGATTGTGTTTAAGGATGGTGCTGAAATGCTCAATGGCCAGTGTCTTACTGCTATCTTGATCGAGCATGCGCAACGCTTCCATCCCCGCCGCCATGCTGGCCATTTCTGAATACCGCGCCGGTGCTTTCTCGCCCGTGACGAACGATTTGACGGCAGGAATGATATTGGGCAGCTGCCATCCCGCCAGTACCGCCAGCAGCGCCACGCCTGCGCCCCATTTCAGCGTGCGCTGGCGGGGCAGGGGCAGGCGGATGGAGACGCTGGCGGGCGGTTCTTCCTTCGCCGGCGTCTCGTCGGCAAGGGGGGCAGCCACGGTGACAGCTTCCCCGCGCTGCGCCCCCATCGCCTCGCGCACATCGCGCATGGTGCGTGGCCGTTCGGCCGGGTCGTGCGCCGTCATCGCGCGCACGAGGGCGTTGATGGCGGGCGGCACCGTTTCCGGCAGGTAGGGCCACGGTTCCGTCGCCTGCATGTGGGCGGCGGCCAGGGCCAGGCCGTTCAGGTGGGCGAAGTGGCGCTGGCCGGCCAGCATTTCGTACAGCATGGCGCCCAGCGCGTAGACGTCGCCGCGCGTGTCGGGCAGGCGGCCCATCAGGCGTTCGGGCGCCATGTAGGCGATGGTGCCCTGCAAGTCGCACAGGGTGGTCGTTTGCGTCGCTTGCGGATCGATGTGGCGGGCCAGGCCGAAGTCGAGGATGCGCACCTTGCCATCCGCTTCCAGCATGAGGTTCGACGGTTTCAAGTCGCCATGCACGAGGTCCATGGCGTGCGCCTCTTCCATGGCGTCGGCGATCTGGTAGGCGATGTCGAGTGCCGCCTGCAGATCAGCCTTGCCGCTGTGCATGAACTGGCCCAGCGTCTGGCCTTCGACCAATTCCATGACGATGGACTGGCCCGTGCCCTGGCCCTCGATGGCGAAGATGCGCACGAAGGCTGCATGGCGCAGCGAGGCGGCCAGACGCGCTTCATTGATGAGTTTTTCGGGATGCAGCACGTCGGCTTGCGGTTTCAAACGCTTCAGCGCCACACTACGGCACAGCTTGGAATCCCAGGCTTCGAATACATGGCCGAAACCACCTTCGCCCAGCAAGCGGCGCACTTCGTAGTGCCCGCTGATAGTGTCGTCTTGCGACGGGGTCTGACGCAGGGAGTCGAGCAGTTCCATATACCTTGGCTTCAGAGTGCATCAGCGTGGACGTCAAGCATCGAGAGGGTGAATGCGATGTTTGAATGCCCAAGATGATTGATTTTGAGTAACTTCCTGATTTAAAACGATTGTTTCGAATAAGTCAATTAATATTGGCAAGGAGTGAACAAAAGTTGCAGCCTGATGGCTATGGGTGCTACGGCAGAGGGCATGTCGTCAATGTGTTCGAGCGCAATGATGACTGGCGGGTAACGCCTGATAATGTCTGTGGGAGCTTCACTGCATGGACACGTGCCGCAGTGATGCGCTGGACAAGGACAGGGAGGCATGATGCGTGGCGTGATCCGTTTGAACGACCCCACCAGTCACGGCGGCAAGGTGGTGGGCGCGGCGCCGAACAGTACGGTGCTGGGCGTGGCCGTGGCGCGCAAGGGCGATCCTTGCGTTTGCCCGATAAAAGGCCACGTGCGCTGCGTGATCGCCGAGGGTGATCCGCAGGTGCTGATCGATGGTGTGCCCGTGGCGTTTGACGGGCACAAGACCAGCTGCGGCGCCAGCCTGATCTCCACCGTGGGTAACAGCGGGCGCACTTAGCGCACGCTGGCGTCGATGGCCCTGCCCAGCTTGTCGACGATTTCATCGACGTGGCTGGCGTCGATAATGTAGGGCGGCGCCAGCAGGATGTGGTCGCCGTGCAAGCCGTCGATGGTGCCGCCCATGGGGTAGCACATCAGTCCGTTTTGCATGGCGTGCTCCTTGATGCGCGCGTGCAAGCGGCGGGCCGGATCGAACGGCTGCTTACTGGCGCGGTCCTGCACCAGTTCCAGCCCCAGGAACAGGCCGCGGCCACGGATGTCGCCCACCTGCGCATGGCTGTCGAAACGCGCATGCAGCCGCTCTTGCAGCAAGCCACCCATGGCGCGCGCATTGGCCAGCAAATCGCGTTCCTCGATCTGCTGTTGCACGGCCAGGGCTGCGGCGCAGGCGGTGGCGTGGCCAATGTACGTGTGGCCGTGCTGGAAGAAGCCCGTGCCGGCGCGGAGGGTGTCGCGGATGTCTTTGGATACCATCACGGCGCCGATGGGCTGGTAGCCGGCGCCCAGGCCCTTGGCGATGCAGATCAGGTCGGCAGTGATGGTTTCCTGCTCGCAGGCGAACAGGCTGCCTGTGCGGCCCATGCCGCACATGACTTCGTCGAGGATCAGGAGGATGCCGTGGCGCTGGCAGATGTCGCGCATGCGCTGGAAGTAGCCGGTGACGGCGGGCAGGGCGCCGGCCGTGGCGCCGACGACGGGTTCAGCGATGAAGGCCATGACGTTGTCCGCGCCCAGTGCGGCGATATTGTCTTCCAGTTCCTGGCCCAGGCGCGCCACGTAATCGCCGTCCGTTTCATAGGCCGGCTGGTCGCGGTAAGCATAGCAGGGAGACACGTGGGTGACGCCGATCAGCAGCGGCTCGAACTGCTGGCGGCGCCAGGCGTTGCCGCCCGTGGCCAGCGCGCCCAGGGTGTTGCCGTGGTAGCTTTGGCGGCGGGCGATGATGTGGCGGCGCTGCGGCTGGCCCCGTTCGACGAAATACTGGCGTGCCAGCTTGAGGGCGCTTTCCACCGCTTCCGAGCCGCCCGAGACGAAATACACGCTGTCGATACCGTTTGGTGCCCTGGCGACGAGGAAATCGGCCAGCTGCTCCATCGGTTCGGTGGTGAAAAAAGAGCTATGCGCGTACGCCAGCGTGGCAATTTGCCGCTGCACTGCGGCGATCACGGCCGCATCCGCATGGCCGAGGCACGAGACTGCCGCGCCGCCGCAGGCATCCAGGTAGCGCTTGCCATTGGCATCGATCAGGTAAGGGCCATCGCCGCTAGCGGCGACGGGATAACTGGCGGTCAGGCTGCGGTGGAAGACATGGCTCATGGCATCGCGTTCTTATCGGCATGGGGATGGCCGATTATAGAATGCTGTGCACTGCATTACAACGTATGATGTATTTATTTTTAATTTACATCATTCGATGTTTTTGCGTAGGCGCCCAGCGCCCGCAACTGATTTTCCGCCGCGCCGATGGCGTGTACAGCATCAGGCCCGGCGCGCGCCACCAGCAATTCCACCAGGCTTTCCACGGCGGCGACGCCGGCCACGATGGAAGGGAAGAACGAGGGGCTGTCGACGGCGATGACGATGCTGGCGTCAGCCTGCAGGGCCAGCGGCGACATGGCGCTGTCGCTGATGGTGACGACCTTGCAGCCGGCCCGGCGCGCCGTCTGCGCCACCATCAGCGCTTCGCTGGAATACGGCGCGAAGCTGACAACGACGACGGCTTCGTCCGCTTGCAGGGCACGCAAGTCCATTTCCAGCGTGCCGCCCTGGCCGCTCAGCAGTTGCACGCTGGAGCGCAGCAGGCGGTACAGGTAGTGCAAGGTGTAGGCGATGGGGTGGGCGGCGCGAAAGCCGGCCACGTGCACGCGGGGCGCCGCCTGTAGCAGGCTGGCGGCCGCATCCAGGGCGGCATGGTTGGCGCTTTCCGTGGCGGTAAGGTTGTGTTGCTGCTGCGCGAATACTTCGCTGACCAGGTCGCGCTCTTTGCCCTCTTTGCCGGCCAGCGCACCGGCCTTTGCCGCATAGCCGGCCGGTCCCACGCGCATGCGTTCGACGAAGATGGCTTTGAGTTCCGGCCAGCCGGCAAAGCCCAGTTGCTGCGCCAGGCGCACCAGGGCGGCCGACTGCACCTGCGCGCGCGCGGCGATGCTGCGCATGGATGACACGGCCACCTCGTCCGGATGATCGGCCAGGTAGCGGGCGCCGGCCTGGAATTGCGGACTCAGTTCCGCATGACGCGCCTTGATCAGGGCCATCAGTGCAGCATAGGGGTCGTGGGGTGTCGCTGCCTGCATCGCCGTGCCTCAAATGAATAGGTTGCGGCGATGGTACAGGATTCGTCAGCGCGCCGGTAGCGGCAAGCCTGACGCCAGCGCAGCCGTGCGCGGACGCAGGCGGGCAAACAGGTGCGGCCCGGCCGGTGTGCGGCGTGGTCCCGTCGTCAGCACGCGCAAGGCGGTGGGCAGCGGCACGTCGTGGCAATGCAGGAACAGCGCGGCGGCGCCCGTGCCGGCCATTTCCTGCAGGGCCAGCGCATGCTCGACCAGCGCCGCCGTGCGCATGTCGAGCCGCACCGGGATGTCGGGTTGAAATAACTGTGCATCGACGTGTCGTGCATCGCGCATGCTGTCCCCGCCGGGTTCGCTAGTCAAGCTGCCAGCATAAAAGCGCCCCGGCGGCGCCACCTTGCGTCAGATCACTCCACTGTCGGATAGATTCCATAGAGAAAAAAAACGCCAACCGTTGCCGGCTGGCGCTGAAAACCCTCGCAAGGAAGAAAGGGTGGGGGACTGGCTAGTAGCTCCAGCGGACTGAGATACCTACAACCTTGTCATAGCGCCGCACATCACGCACATAATCCGGCGTGTCGTGGTAGTCGCGGTAGGTCGAATCGAGCAGGTTGTTGGCGTCCAGGGTCACCGTGGTGTGCGGGGTGAGCTTGTACGATACCGACGCGTCCAGGGTCTTGGTGGGTGCCACGGTCAGGTGCATGCCCTTGCCGCGGTAGTTGTAGTCATCGACATATTTGTCGCGCCAGCTGTAGGCCAGGCGCGCCGACCACGCTCCCTGTTCGTACAGGCCGACGATATTGGCCGACCACTTCGACATGCCCGTGAACGGATGCACGCTGCCATTCAATTCTTCCAGCTCTCCCGTCATGTAGGTGGCGTTGGCTTGCAAGCCCAGGCCGCTCATCCAGCCCGGCAGCTTGTCGTAGAACTGCTGGTAAGCCATTTCCAGGCCTTGCAGGTGGCCCTTCGAGGTGTTGCGCGGACGCGTGATGTCATACACGATGCCGCCATAGGTTTCCTTGGCCGAACCGGACAAAATGTAATTCTTGAAGTTGTGGCGGAACACGGTGGCCGTGACGGAGCCCGTTTGCGCGAAATACCATTCCAGCGCCACGTCGAGGTTCTTGCCTTCCACGGGTTTGAGGTCTGGATTGCCGCCGCTTCCCGTCGGGCGCACCATCTCCAGGCTCTGGCCCAGGCTCACGCCCGGGTTGAAGTCGGCGAAGTTGGGGCGCTGCACGGCCTTGCCGGCGGTCATGCGGGCGATCAGGTCCTGGCGCAGCATGGCTTTCAAGGTCATGCTGGGCAGCACGTCCGTATCTGAAGTCTTTACGCGCACCGGTGTGACGATGCCGTTTTGCGAAGAGTTGCCTTGCAAGTCCTGCTTGGTCTGTACCACGCGCACGCCCAAGGTGCCGTCGATTGGTACTTGCGCCAGTTCAAAGCCGATGCGCGTCTTGCCGTAGACGGCATTGGTTTTTTCCACATCCTTGTAATGGCTCATCGGATCGTCCGGGCTGCGTTCGCTGCTGCCCGTATACAGCTGGCGCAGCACGCCCGTGTTATTGAGCATGAAGTCGCGGCATGGCGTGAGCCAGCTTTGCAGGCCGAAGTTGCCTGTGTTCTGGTGCGAAGTGCAGGCCAGGCCGGGCAGGGCATCGGCGTGCATGGTCGACGTCAGGCCGCCCTGGCCATTCTTTTCGCGGATCGATTCGGCCTTGCGCTTGGCCATGCGCACGCCGCCCGAAAATTCGCGGAAGAAGCCCGTGCTGTTCATGTCGTACGTGGCATCGGCGCGCCAGTCGGTCGAGCTGCCTTCGTCGTGGCTGTGGTTATCGTAGAAGCCGAGCAGGGTGTAGTTCTTCGGATCGGTCATGTTGTAACCGGGGTAGCTGATTTGCGCGCCGCCGTTGACGTTCGTGCTGCCGATGATGCTGGTCGGATGGGCGAGGAAGTCGAGGATGGGGAATTCGCGCTCGAAGTTGCTGACCGTGCGCGCCAGTTCGGTGGTGGCGCGCAACTGCGGCGTGATATCCCAGCGCGCGCCGATGGCGCCTTGCGAGCCGATCGAGCGGTCGCGCCGCGCCTGGGTCGAGCCAAGCGTGAATGGCGACTGCTGACCATTGATCTTGCCCACCGTGGCTGCCTGACTGGTGCCGGGGATCAGGGTGATGTCCGGGTTCTGGCCCCAGGGCAGCGAACCGACGAAGAACTGGCTGTCGAACGCATGCTTGATCAGGGTCGACATGCCTTCCGCATACACTTCCACCTGCGAGTTCGGGCGCCACTGGAAGGCGGCATTTGCCGCGTAGCGCTTGCGGTCGCCCACGGTCGGGATCATGCCGACGGAATCGGGACCCGTGATGTTGCCCGCCTCCGGGCGCTTGACGGGTTCGGCGTTCCAGATCGTCTCGTCATAGTATCTGCCGCGCTGGTAGGACAGGCCGAGCAGGGCGCCGAATTCGCCGTACGGGGTTTTCCAGCGGTTCGAGAGCATGCCGCTGACGTTCGGGTCCGTCGAGCCGGATTTGTCGCGGTGCTCGGCGCGCACGTTGCCCGATGCCGTGTAGCCCTTGAAGTCGAACGGGCGGTTGGTGCGCACGTCGATCACGCCGGCCGTGCCGCCTTCGACCATGTCGGCTCCCTGCGATTTGTACACGTCCACGCGCTGCAGCATGGCCGTCGGAATGTCGGCCAGGTACAGGCTGCGGCCCACCGAGGTAAACATTTCGCGGCCGTTGAGCAAGGTCACCACGCCGGGCAAGCCGCGGATGATGACGGTACCCGCTTCGCCGCTCTCGCGGCGGATCTGCACGCCCGTCACGCGGCCGAGGATTTCGGCCACGTTCTTGTCGGGGAATTTGCCGATTTCATCGGCGACGATGGAGTCGACCACCTGATCGTTGTTTTTCTTGATTGTCTGTGCGCTTTGCGCTGCCCTGCGCACGCCCGTGACGGCGACGACGGCGATGCCGGCATTGTCGGCTGGCGTTGCGGCCTGCGCGGGTGCTGCCGGTGCAGTTTCTGCCACCGGTGTCTCCACGGCGGGCGCCTGTTGCGCCCAGACGGAAGCGCTGCTCAGCAAGCCCGCGCCGGCCAGCGCGGCCACCGTGGCCTTCAAGGTCAGTCGTGTGTTTTGCTTGGGCGTGCGGGTGCCTGTTGCCATCCATTGGTTCATCTTGTCTCCACCTGTATTTTAGTTATGTTGAGAACGCTGCGGCAGTCGCCGCCAGAGCTGAAACTTGCTCAAGAAACATGGTAGAGGGAATGACTTTGCCCCACAAATGACTTCTTTTGCGATGTCAATACCAATTCCGGTATCCCTGCAGCATTCATGCGCCTTGGCGGCGCACCACGCGTTGTCGAATCCGGCGCCCACGTTGCGGGCGCTCCACAGGAGGTGTCAGGCGGCGTAAGGCGCGGCGCTTTGCGCCAGCCAGGCCATGAAGTGCGCCTGCGGCATGGGCCGGGCAAAATAGTAGCCTTGCAATTCATCGCAGCCGGCATGGCGCAGCACGTCGGCATCGGCCGCGCTTTCCACGCCCTCGGCGGTGACCGTCAAGCCGAGGGTATGGCCAAGGCCGATGATGGTTTTCGTCACCGCCAGGTTTTGCGGTGAACCGTGGATATCCTGCACGAAGCTCATGTCGATTTCCAGCTTGTCGAGCGGGAAGCGGCACAGGTAGTTCAGGCTCGAATAGCCGGTGCCGAAATCGTCGATCGACAGGGCAAAACCCAGTACCTTGATGGCACGCAGGGTGGCGATGGTGTCGTCCACATTGTCCATCAGGATCGATTCGGTCAGTTCGAATTCGATCTGTCCTGGCGTGACGGGAAACTCGCGCAGCACTTCGCGCAAGGTGGCCACCAGGCCGCCGCTTTTCAGCTGGATGGCCGACAGGTTGATCGACACGGCGATGTCGCCTTTGCCGGCTTCGCGCCAGGCCAGCTGTTGGCGACAGCACCAGTTCCTGCCGCTCGATGGCGTGGCGCAGATCGCTTTCCAAGTGCAGCTGCTGCAATTGCTGCTCCTGCATCTGCGGCGTGAACATGCGCGCACGGTCGCGCCCGCCGCTCTTGGCCTGGTACATGGCCGCATCGGCGTGGCGCATCAGGGGATCCATGTCGTCGCTGTGATCCGGGTAAATGGCCACGCCCACACTGCACGAGACATACAGCTCGCTGCCTTCGACCTGGTGCGGCTGGCGCATGGCCGGTATCAACCGGGTGTCGAGCAGGGCGACGATGGCTGCGGCATCGCCGATGCCGTTGAGGATGACGACGAATTCATCGCCGCCCAGGCGGCTGACGGTATCGCCTTCGCGCACCAGCTGCAGCAAGCGCGCCGCACCGATTGCAGCAGCGCGTCGCCCACGTGGTGGCCCAGCGCATCGTTGACGTGCTTGAAGCGGTCCAGGTCGACGAACAGCACGCCCACCTTTTCGCCGCTGCGGCGCGCCTGCGCGATGGCGGCCGCCAGGCGCAGTTTCGACACGTGGCGGTTCGCCAGGCCCGTCAGCGCGTCGTGGTGGGCCAGGTGCTCGATCTGCCGCTCGCTGGCCTTGCGTTCGCTGATATCGAGCGAGCTGGCGATGAAATGCGTGGTGACGCCATCGAGGTCGCGCACGGCGTTCATTACCAGCCAGGCCTGATAGCTTTCCATCGACTTGCGCTGAACCCGGATCTCGCCCTGCCAGTAGCCGCGCCGCGCCAGGGTCTGACGCAGGCTGTCGAGCTGCTCATGGCTGTTTTGCTGCGATAGCAGGAAGGCCGGGCGCTTGCCGATCAGCTCCACCATGTCGTACAGCGCGTGGCGGCGGAAGGCCTGGTTGACGGTGATGATGCGCATGTCGGCATCCATCACGATCAGGCTTTCGGCCGATGCCTCGAACACCTTGGCCCACAGTTCCAGGCGTGACTCCATCAGCTTCATCTTGTTGATCGGCGTGAAGGTCGACAGCACGGCGCGCTGGCCCTGGTAATCGATCAGGCGCGCGGAAATCAGTGCCCAGGTGGGCGTGCCGCCGCCGCTCCAGCACACCTCGAATTCATCGACGGCGCCCAGGTCGCTCAAGCGCTGGAAGAAGCGCGAACGGGCTTGCGGACGCATGCCGCTCACCCACGGGTCCAGTTCCAGGCCGCCCTGCCACGCGTGCGCGGCCTGGTTCGCGTGCAGCACCTGGTGATGCGGGATCGAGGTGACCATCAACGGGATGGGAATGGCGTCGACCAGCTGGCGCTGCGCATCGGCCGCACTGGCGCGCGCCACCAGTTCCTGCTGCGCCATGCGCTGGAAGTCGAGCTGCTGCAGCATGGTATTGAAGGCGCTGACCAGGCGCCCCGTTTCGTCCTCGCTGTCCCAGATGGCGCGCAGGCTATGGTCGCCCGTTTCGCGCACCTCCTGCGCCACGCGCGCCAGGCACGCTGCAGGGCCGCGACGGCGGCCGCATCGTGCCTTGCCAGCGCCGTGCAGCCGGCCGCATGGGCAGGTGCGCTGGCCAGCGCCAGGGTACTGGCGCGTAACTGCGCCACGGCTTGCTGCAGGGTCGCGCGCGAGCCGTCAAGGTGTTTGCGCAGCAGCGGCGTGCTGGCCGCGAACGCCTCCGCATAGTCGCTGCCGATACCGCCCATGGTGGCATCCATGTGCCCTTCCAGGATCAGGAACTGGGTCTGCAGGCGTTGGCGCTGCGCGCCTTCGGCCGTGGCCAGTTGCAGGGCCAGGGCGCGCATGCTGTTGATCACTTCCAGCAGCTCGGGAAAGCGCAGGATCACCAGCGACATCGTGTAATAGCTGTCCAGGTCCGGGTCGAGGATCAGATTCGACTGGTTGCCCACGCGCGTGAGCAGTGCGCGTCCGGCGACGAAGGCGGGCGAGGGCGCGATGCTGTCGTCCGGCGCAGCGGGAGCACTACCGGCCTGGCGCAGCAGGGCGGCAAATTGCGCATTCAGTTCGGCGCTGCGCATGTCCGCGCCGAAGCTGCGTTTGGCCTGCTCCGCGGCCGCCGCTCGCGCGCCCGGTTGCGCCGTGCTGCGCGTCAGGGGCAGCAGCGCATCGCGGATGGCGGCGATGTAGGCATTGCCCGCCATCTCCTTGCGGGAAAAGTCGATGGCGATGTATTTTTCGTTGATGAGGATACCGGAAATGAAGATGACGGCAGACAGATCGAGCAAGTAGATCAGCGCCAGTTTACGCCCTACCGTCAATTTCCCGATCATGCGCGAGATTCTGCCCACCATGCGTGCACCACCTTCTCGTCAGCCAAGTTTGTGTTTTCTTAGTGGCAATTTTCATGCCCGAAATTACAAGCTTGCCAGGTCGATACAAGGTGTTTTTGCACCGTGCCGGTGCGTGGCTGGATACGGCGCGCCCATAAAAAAGGGCGGCCCGCAGGCCGCCCCTTGTATGCCGTCAGGCTGCGCTTACGCTTCGGCGACGCGCTTGGCGATGTGCGCCAGCGCTTCTTCCACCTGGTCGATCAGGATCAGGCACAGATCGCCTTCATTCAAACGCGCCAGGGCCTTGTCGATGGCGACGAATTCGCCGTTGATTTCATCGATATGGCTGGTGCGCTTGGCGCCGTTCAAGCCCTGGCGCAGCAAGGCCACGACTTCGCCGTCGGCGCGGCCGCGCTGGCACTGGTCTTGGTACAGCAGCACGTCGTCGAAGGCGGCGCCGAGGATTTCCGTCTGCTGGCGAATATCTTCGTCGCGGCGGTCGCCGGCGCCGCTGATGACCACCGAACGGCGCTTCGCCGGCATGCTTTCCACGGCCTGCACCAGCGCCAGGATGGCGTCTGGATTGTGGCCGTAATCGGCGATCAGGGTGGCGCCCTTGTAATCGAAGACGTTGAAGCGGCCGGGCGCATTGTCGGCTTCATTGGCAAAGGTTTTCAAGCCCAGCGCGATGGTTTTCCAGTCCAGGCCCACGGCCCAGGCGGCGGCCAGCGAGGCCATGACGTTGTCGACTTGGAAGCCGATGGCGCCGTTGCGCGTGATCGGCACTTGCGACAGGGCGATTTCGTGGCGCTCCTTGCCCTGTGCGGCGACCAGCTTGCCGTCTTCCACATACACCACGCGGTTGCCCTGTGCGCGGTGCGTGGCCATCACGGGATGCGTCTTGTCGGCGGCGAAGAAGGTCACCGTACCGCTGCAATTCTTGGCCATGCGCGCGACGGCGGGGTCGGTGGCGTTCAGGACGGCCACGCCGCTGTCGGCCACGTTCTGCACGATCACGCGTTTCAGCACCGCCAGGTCTTCCACGGTAGTGATGTAGTTCAGGCCCAGGTGGTCGCCGGCGCCGATATTCGTCACCACGGCGACCTGGCAGCGGTCGAAGGCCAGGCCTTCGCGCAGCATGCCGCCGCGCGCCGTCTCGAACACGGCCGCGTCCACGTCAGGGTGCAGCAGCACGTTGCGCGCGCTGCGCGGACCGCTGCAATCGCCGCTGTCGATCTGGCGCCCTTCGATGTACACGCCATCCGTGTTGGTCATGCCCGTGCGCAGGCCGGAGGTGGTGAGCAGGTGGGCGATCAGGCGCACGGTGGTGGTTTTGCCGTTGGTGCCCGTAACGGCAACGACGGGGATGCGGCCATCGTCGCCCTCGGCGAACATGGCGGCGATGATGGCTTCGCCCACGGGGCGCGGCTTGCCGAACGACGGCGCCAGGTGCATGCGCAAGCCCGGTGCGGCGTTCACTTCGACGATGCCGGCGTTTTGTTCTTCCAGCGGTTTGAGAATGCTCTCGGAGACCACGTCCACGCCGCAGATGTCCAGGCCCACCATATGCGCGGCCGCGACGGCGCGCGCCGCCACTTCCGGGTGCACGTCGACGGTGACGTCGGTGGCCGAGCCGCCCGTCGACAGGTTGGCGTTATTGCGCAAAATCACGCGCTGGCCCACGGGCGGCACCGATTCGGCCACGTAGCCCTGCTTGGCCAGGCTGGCCAGGGCGATGTCGTCAAAGCGGATTTTCGTCAGCGAGGTGGCGTGGCCGCTGCCGCGGCGCGGGTCCAGGTTGACCTGATCGACCAGTTCGCGCACCGTGTGCTGGCCGTCGCCCACCACTTGCGGCGGGTCGCGGCGGGCCGCTGCCACCATCTTGTTGCCGATGACGAGCAAACGGAAATCGTGGCCTGGCAGATAGCGCTCGACGAGGATATCGTCGCGGAATTCCTGCGCCGCGATGAAGCCGGCCGTCAGCTGTTCGCGCGTGGTGACATTGACGGTCACGCCCTTGCCCTGGTTGCCATCTTTGGGTTTAACGACGACCGGCAGGCCGATCTCGCAGGCGGCGGCCCAGGCGTCGTCCACGTCGATGGCGACACGGCCTTGCGGCACGGGCACGCCGGCAGAATCGAGCAGTTTTTTCGTCAGTTCCTTGTCTTGCGCGATGGCTTCGGCAATCGCGCTGGTGCCATCCATTTCGGCGGCCTGGATCTTGCGCTGCTTGCTGCCCCAGCCGAACGTCACCAGGCTGCCTTCGGTCAGGCGGCGGAACGGGATGTTGCGCGCCACGGCGGCGTTGACGATGGCACCCGTCGAAGGGCCCAGGCGCACGTCTTCATCGAGTTCCTGCAACTGGTGCAGGGCACCGGTCAGGTCGAACGGCGCATCGTCCAGCGCTGCGCGGCACAGCTGCTGCGCCAGTTCCAGTGCCAGGCGGCCGACGGCTTCTTCCGAGTATTCGACGACGACCTGGAAGATGCCCGTTTCCAGGGTCGGCGTGGTGCGGCTGAAAGTGACGGGGCAACCGGCTTGCGCCTGCAGGCCCAGCGCCGCCAGTTCCAGCACCTGCGCCATCGGCGCGGCGTTGTAGTTACCCAGCGGCTGCAACGGGCTCAGTTGCGGAAAGCGCGCGCGCAGGCGGGCTTCGAAGCCGGGCAACTGGGCAATGTCGAGTTCCTGCGTGGTGCAGGAAACAATGGCTTCCACGGCGGTGTCGTGGCTCCAGAGGTTAGGGCCCCGCAAGGCCCGTACGCGAGATACTTCCATAATTAAACCGTAATCCTGTTGTGTTCTTGTGGGCCCGGCCATGCTGGCCGGGCTTGAGTGCTGCTATCCTGTACCTTGGTTGCCGATTAGTTGCCGATGCAGCCAGGGGCCGCGTCGAAGGTGCGCAGGCCGGCGCAAATCAGGTCGACGGGCAGGTTCATGGCCCAGGCGGCCGCCGCGACGGCCAGCACGCTGTCGACATTGCCGGCCGTGGCCGGTTTTAGCAGGTCCAGGCACAGCAAGACCGTTTCGATGCCGCCTTCGGCCAGCACGATATGGTTGCCGCGCACGAACACGGCGCGCTGGCCGGCAGCCAGCTGCGCCGCGATGGCGGCCAGGCTGCCATCCTGCGCATACAGGGTCACGCTGCCGTCGCACAGCTCGGCCAGTTCCAGCACGTGCGCGTTGGCGGCGTTCAGCACGGCCACGCCCGTCGGCACCACCACGTCGACCTGGCTGCGCACAGCCTTGTACAGGCCCGCTTCATCCAGCACGTCGAAATCCTTGACGCTATCGAGGCTGCCCATGTCGGTGACGATGCCGATCTGGCACTTGTCGTAGGCCAGGCCTTCGGCCAGGATCATGCGCGGATTGCTCTCGAACAGGGCCGTCTGCACGGTGCGGTTGAGCAGCAGGCGCTGGCCCGCGTCCCAGTTCACGCAATCGTTGCTGACGACACGGCGCTGGTCCAGGTACATGCCTTCGCTGCAAACGGCGCCCGTGTGCAGGCCCGACAGGTTGAGCAGTTTGCACAGCATGCGCACGATCAGGCTGGCGCCGCGCGTGCCCGTCACGCCGATCAGCGGAATGCGGCCTGTTTCCTCGGAGGCGAACAGGTGGTCGACGATGGCCGCGCCGACGGGGCGCGGCTGGCCCACGCCCGGCTTGATGTGCGCCAGCAAGCCAGGGCTGGCATTGACTTCGATGATGGCGCCGCGCTGCTCTTCCAGCGGACGCGTGATGTCGGTGGTGACCAGGTCGATGCCGGCGATATCCAGGCCCACCACGCGGGCGGCCAGCAAGGCCGCATGCACGACGGATGGATGCACGTCGTCGGTGACATCGATGGCCACGTTGCCGTTCGGCTGGATCAGCACTTTCTGACCCGCCTGCGGCACGGACAGGGCGGTCATGCCCTGGCGCTGTAGTTCCAGCACGATTTCGCCCGATTCATGCGGCTTGACGGTACCCAATGGAAAATCTTCGCCTTCGCCGCGGCGCGGATCGATATTGATTTGCGTGTTCACCAGTTCCAGCACGGTGGAGACGCCGTCGCCATCGACCCACAGCGATTCGCCCTTGGCGGCCGCGATCAGCTTGTTGCCAACGACGAGCAGACGGTGTTCGTCGCCCGTGATGAAGCTTTCCACCAGCACGGCCGAGCTGTCGCCCTTGCGCGCGGCCAGTTCGTAGGCCGCTTTCACGTCCGCTTCCGTCATCAGGTTCAGCGACACGCCGCGGCCATGGTTGCCGTCATACGGTTTCACCACGACGGGCACGCCGATGTCCTGCGCTTCTTCCCAGGCCGCTTCGGCGCTGCGCACCAGACTGCCCTCGGGCACGCGCACGCCGCACGATTTGAGCAGGAATTTGGTCAAGTCCTTGTCGCTGGCGATGCCTTCGGCAATCGCGCTGGTGCGGTCCGTTTCGGCCGTCCAGATGCGGCGCTGCGCGGCGCCGTGGCCCAGTTGCACCAGATTGCCGTCATTCAGGCGCAGCGACGGGATGCGGCGCTCGGTCGCCGCATCGACGATGCTGGCCGTGCTCGGGCCCAGGCAGCGCGCGTCGACCAGCTCGCGCAGAGGCGCCAGGGCCGCTTCCAGGTCGTAGGCTTCATTGTTGATGGCGGCCATCAGCAGTTCGCGCGCGGTAGCCAGGGCGGCACGGCCCACGTGTTCTTCGCGCGTGCGGAAGGCCATCTTGTAGATACCGCGCTGGCTGGTCGAGCGCGTCTGGCCGAAGCCCGTGCGCATGCCGGCCAGGTTTTGCAATTCCAGCACCACGTGTTCGAGGATGTGGGCCGACCATGTGCCTTCGCGCAGGCGCTCGAAAAAGCCGCCCCGTTCACCCACGCCGCAGCGGTGCTCGATCATGCCGGGCAGCCACGCCACCAGGCGCTCGTACAAGCCGGGCAGGGTATTCGATGGGAAATCTTCCAGTTCGCCGATGTCGACCCAGGCTTCAATCACCGGGCGGTAAGTCCAGATGTTGGGGCCGCGCAAGTGGGTGACGCGGACAAATTCGATGTTCTTCTTCTTGATCATGTAAGTGGTTTCTTGATAACAGGCCAGGCGTCTGGGCGCCAGATACTTTATGTTGGCTCTACAGGGTCTTTTCAGGCTCGTGCTTGGTTCTTTATCCCGGGTATGCGCAGTGTGCCACTTTTAATGGCCACTTGTCGCGTTTGCTTCTCGTATTCTGCTGGTGTTGCCATACTAATTGTTACTAAATGTTGCCTTGCTTGTCAGATAGTTACCGTCTCGTATCAAAGTAGGGCCATTTGCGCAACAGCTTCCTGTTGTATACTTGCAAAAGCGCAGCGGCTATCCGGCATTTCCCGATTGTTTCCCATCCATTCCTTACCGGCATGCGTCCATTCGATACAATACAGGAAATTGCCACTGGTACATCCGCCAGCCGCCATCGCGCAGCACACAAACATTGATCGGGCGTCTGCCCCATCCCCCCAAATCCCGCCCCTGAAGGGCTTGGCTACGAGCCGGAGTATGCTTTACGATGACAACTGAACTGAGTGTTCCTGCAACAACTATTCCCCTCACCTCACTGCCGGCGCCTGTAGCAGAAGCCTGGCTGGCGGAAGTGGAAAAGAATCTTTCTCCAGGGGAGAACGTTTTAAGTAGCGTTGAGGTTGACCTCGATGCGCGATTACGTTTCACAAAAGGCATAATTGTTGTCACCGAGAAGCGTTTGCTGGCCCGTTCACCGGGCGATACCGCCTGGAACAGCTGGTCTTTCCGCCCCGGGCTGCGCCTGACGCACCATGACCACGCCGGTGTCGGCCACCTGGAATTGTTCGACGACCATGGCCGCCTGGCCTCGTGGCGTTTTACCCTGGGACAGAACCTGCACGCGATCCGCGTGCTGGAGCAGTTTGTCGAACGCCTCGACAGCCACCTGACGGGCCAGCCCGTGCTGGAAGCTGAGCAGGAAGTGTGTCCTAGCTGCAAGGCGCCCCTGGAGCCGGAGCAGGAAGAGTGCCCGATCTGCGCCAAGGTGCTGTACACGCCGCCATCGACCTGGACCCTGTTCCGCCTGTGGCGCTTCGCCCACCCTTACCGTGGCCAGCTGGCCCTGGGCTTCATGCTGATGCTGCTGAGCACTGCCGCGCACATGATTCCGCCTTACCTGACAGCGCCGCTGATGGATAATGTGCTGATCCCGTACCAAAACGGCAAGCATATCGACCCGTGGCTGGTGGTGTACTACATGAGTGGTTTACTTGGCTCGGCCTTGCTGGCCTGGCTGCTGGGTTGGGGCAAGACCTATGTGCTGGCCCTGGTGTCCGAACGCATGGGCGCCGACCTGCGCTCGGCCACGTATGAACACCTGATGAAACTGTCGCTGGAATTCTTTGGCGGCAAGCGCACGGGCGACTTGATGGCGCGCATCGGCAGCGGCAGCGACCGCATCTGCGTCTTCCTCTCGCTGCACCTGCTCGATTTTGCCTCCGACGTGCTGATGATTATCATGACGGGCGTCATTTTGTGGTCGATGAATCCATGGCTGGCCATCATGACCCTGGCGCCGCTGCCCTTTATCGCCTGGATGATTCACCTGGTGCGCGACCGTTTGCGCACGGGCTTTGAAAAGATCGACCGCGTGTGGAGCGAAGTGACCAACGTGCTGGCCGATACTATCCCCGGCATCCGCGTGGTGAAGGCGTTTGCGCAGGAAAAACGCGAAGCGGCCCGTTTCCGCGACGCCAACGCGCACAACCTGGCCGTCAACGACAAATTGAACAAGGTCTGGTCGCTGTTCTCGCCGACCGTGTCCTTCCTGACGGAGATGGGCTTATTGGTCATCTGGTGCTTCGGGATCTGGCAGCTGTCGCGCGGCGAAATTACCGTCGGCGTGCTGACCGCCTTCATCGCCTACAGCACGCGCTTCTATGGCCGCCTCGACTCGATGAGCCGCATCGTCTCTGTGACGCAGAAATCGGCTTCCGCCGCCAAGCGCATCTTCGACATCCTCGACCACGTGTCGAGCGTGCCGGAACCGGCGCAACCGGTGAAACTGGAGAAGATCGAAGGCCGGATCGATTTGCGCGAAGTCGGTTTCCGCTACGGCAACCGGGCCGTCAACCGCGGCATCACGCTGAACATCAAGGCGGGCGAGATGATCGGCCTGGTGGGCCACAGCGGTTCGGGCAAGAGCACCCTGGTCAACCTGATTTGCCGTTTCTATGACGTGTCCGAAGGCGCGATTTTGCTTGACGGCGTCGACATCCGCTCGTTCGCCGTGTCCGACTATCGCCGCAATATCGGCCTGGTGCTGCAGGAACCGTTCCTGTTCTTCGGCACCATCGCGGAAAATATCGCCTACGGCAAGCCGCACGCGACGCGCCAGGAGATCATCGCCGCCGCGCGCGCCGCGCATGCGCACGAATTCATCCTGCGCCTGCCGCAAGGCTACGATTCGATGGTGGGCGAGCGTGGTCAGGGCTTGTCGGGCGGCGAACGCCAGCGCATCTCGATTGCCCGCGCCCTGCTGATCGATCCGCGCATCCTGATCATGGATGAAGCGACATCGTCGGTCGATTCGGAAACGGAAAAAGAAATCCAGAAGGCGCTGGACAACCTGGTGCAGGGCCGCACGACGATCGCCATCGCGCACCGGCTGTCGACCTTGCACCGTGCCGATCGCCTGGTGGTGCTGGACCGCGGCCAGATCGTCGAAGTGGGCAGTCACGATGAATTGATGGCGAAAGAGGGCGCCTATTTCCGCCTCTACGAAGCACAGGCGCGCAACAACGAACTCGCCCTGGATGACAAGGAATAAGCATGGCCAGTACAACTTTTACATTAAGCCGCGACACCTTTGGCAAGCTGGTGATGACGGCCGAAGACGGCCAGATCTTTGAAGGTGTGGCGCCCGTGCGCGCCTTTCCCATCCAGTCGCCCGACGAAGGCATTTCGCTGGTGCTGGGTAATGGCAAGGAAGTGGCGTGGATCGAATGCCTCGACGCCTTGCCGGAACCGGCGCGCAGCCTGCTGCAGGAAGAGCTGGAAGGGCGCGAATTCATGCCCGAGATTGCGCGCGTGAAAAGCGTTTCCAGCTTTGCCACGCCGTGCACCTGGCACGTCGACACGGACCGGGGCGAGACACAGTTCGTGCTGAAAGGCGAAGAAGACATCCGCCGCATCGGCGCCACGTCGCTGCTGATCGCCGATAACCACGGTATTCATTTTTTGATACGCGACATGTTTAATATTGACAAGAATACGCGCAAGATTTTGGATCGCTTCCTGTAAGGAGCGCCCTGCATGCGGTGCAGTGCCGCCGTTCATGCCGTTCAGCCTGCGCTGAACGGCATTTTTTTTTGACCTTGGACCTTCCTTGTGTATTGCCTCATTTGAGCTATACTTATGTCTTAAAGGAGGTGATTATGGTGCGGCAAGTTGACATTCCCGTCCCGGTCCAGCAAGCGAGGACGCTATACGAGGGCATGGCGCTGTATGGCTTTGATACTGATGCGCGCATTGCGCTGATACGGCGAGGCATTCCAGCTTCGACGATCAGCCGCCTGTCTGCGCGCATGGGCATGAGTAAGGAATTCATGTTGTCGAGCCTGGGGTTGTCGCGTGCCACCATCAGCCGCAAGGAGAAAGACGCCAGTTTGCTGTCGAAGGACGAATCGGAACGCGTGCTGGGCATTGAAACCCTGATCGGCATGGTGCAGGCGATGGTCGAGCAATCGGGCGATCCCACCGGCTTTGACGCGGCGCGCTGGGTCTCAGATTGGCTGAGCAAGCCGCTGCCTGCGCTGGCGGGTGCGACGCCGGCCAGCTACATGGACACCTTCGAGGGACAAAAACTGGTGGCGGAATTGCTGTCCATGACGCAGAGCGGAGCCTATGCATGAATGTGCTCTGGCGTATTGCCGTCGAGACGCCAGCCTATCCTGCGAGTGACCTGAGCGGCACCGGCGCCAGGATTACGGGCGGTCGCTGGAACAGCAAGGGCGCGCCTGTCGTGTATTGCTCAACGAGTATCGCACTGGCCACCCTGGAAACCGTCCATTATCTGCGTGGTGGCGGCCTGCCCTTCAATCGTTACCTGGTGCGTATCGCCATTCCCGATGTCGTATGGGACGCGCGCCAGGTACTCGATCCATTTCCCGGCGGCTGGGACGCCATACCGGCCGGCTTGTCGGGCAAGCGGGTTGGCGATAGCTGGATTGCAGCGGGAAAAACCGCCTTGCTGCTGGTACCTTCCGTGATCGTGCCCGACGAATACAATGTCTTGCTCAATCCCCGGCATGCTGATGCCGTAGCGATCACCGCCAGTACCGTCAGGCGGTGGAGCTACGATCCCCGGTTTTTCCCTTGAAGCGCGCTTACTGAAACGCCACTTCCGCAAAGCTGCGTAATTTGCGGCTATGCAGCCGGTCCACGCCCTGGCGGCGCAGCAGTTCCACGGCGCGGATGCCGATGCGCAGATGCTGGTCGACCCGTTCGCGGTAGAAGTGGTTGGCCATGCCGGGCAGCTTGATTTCGCCGTGCAGCGGCTTGTCGCTCACGCACAGCAGGGTGCCGTACGGGACGCGGAAGCGGAAGCCGTTGGCGGCGATGGTGGCGCTTTCCATGTCCAGCGCGATGGCGCGGCTCTGGCTGAAACGGCGCTCCGGCGTGCGTTGCGGCAGCAGTTCCCAGTTGCGGTTGTCCGTGCTGGCCACGGTCCCCGTGCGCATGATGTGTTTCAAGTCATGCCCTGTCAGCTGGGTGATTTCCGCCACCGCCGTTTGCAGCGCCTGCTGGATTTCCGCCAGCGGCGGGATCGGCACCCACAGCGGCAAGTCTTCGTCGAGCACATGGTCTTCGCGCACATACGCATGCGCCAGCACGTAGTCGCCCAGGCTTTGCGTGGTGCGCAAGCCGGCGCAATGACCGAGCATCAGCCAGGCGTGCGGGCGCAGCACGGCGATATGGTCGGTGATGGTTTTCGCGTTGGCGGGACCGACGCCGATATTGACCATGGTGATGCCGCTGCCGTCGGCGCGCAGCAGGTGGTAGGCGGGCATCTGCGGCAGGCGCGGCGGCGCGGCGCCCAGCGCATCCTCGCTTTCGACGGTCTGGCCCACGCGGCGCGTGACCACATTGCCCGGTTCGACAAAGGCGACATAGCCGTCGTCGTCCGAGGGCGCGGCTGCATCGGGCGCGCGGTCCATCATGGCGTGGCCCAGGCGGATGAATTCGTCGATGTAGAACTGGTAATTGGTAAACAGGACGAAGTTCTGGAAGTGTTGCGGCGAGGTGCCGCTGTAATGGCGCAGGCGCTGCAGCGAGTAATCGACGCGCGGGCCCGTGAACAAGGCCAGCGGCTGCGCTTCGCCATGCGCCGGTTCGTGCGTGCCGTTGGCGATGCCATCGTCCATGGCCGACAGGTCGGGCAGGTCGAACAGGTCGCGCATGGCCAGGCGGCGGCCCGCATCCATATTGCCTTCGATATGGTCATGCTCGGCGAACGAGAAATGCACGGGGATCGGCTGGGCGCTCACGCCCACTTCCAGTTGCACCTTCTGGCCGCTGTTATGGTTTTTCAGCAGCAGGGTGAACTGGTCGAGGTAATAGTCGCCAAACAGATCGGGGCGCGTCAGGGTGGTTTCAAATACGCCGGGACCGGCGACAAAGCCGTAGGCCAGCGGCGAGTCGGCGCGCGCCACGGTGTCGGTCTGGATGCGCACGAAGGGGTAGCAGGCGCGCACTCTTTCGTGCATGTCTTCGCCGGCGACAAAGCGCTGCAGCGCGTCGCGCAAGTGTTCGATGCTGCTGCGGTAAATGGCTTGCACCTGTTCCAGCGCCAGGCGTGGATCGTCGAAGCGGGAGGAGGCGATGAAGGGGGGCGTAAGCAAGCGGATTCTCCTTGAGCGGTTCGTGCATACCATTGTAAGGCAGTAGGGCAACTCTTGTCGGTGCATCTCGGGACGCTTGACGGATTCAAATAGAATCTGTATTCTATTTGAATGGTCAGACTCGCAAAATTCAACGAAAACAACTTCATCGACAGCGCGATCGCCGTCGCCGCCCAGTGCGGCGTGGCTGCCGTCTCGATGGCCGCCATCGCCGTCAAGGCCGGTGCGCCCATCGGCTCCGTGTATCACCGCTTCGATTCGCGCAACGCCATCCTGGCGCGCGCCTGGCTGCGCGTGAAAAGCGATTTCCGCGAGGAAGTGGCCAGCCGCTGGCTCGGTGGCGACACCTGGGCCGGCGTGCACGGCTTGCTGGACTGGTGCCGGCGCAAGCCCGTATACGCGCGCTTCCTGTTGCAATGCGCGGACAGCCCCGATTTCAGCAGTGGCCTCAGCGAGGAATTGCTGGCCGCCGTGGAAGAGGAACAGGCGGCGCTCGACGCCTGCTTTGTCCGCTGCGCCGAAGCCATGCCCGCCACCACGGAGCTGGACCTGGACCACATGCTGCTCAAATTCGTGCTGATCGACGCGCCCGTGGCCGTCGTCAAGCCCTACCTGACCCAGGAGCGGCCGATACCGGCCAGTGTCGACGCCATGCTGCGCGCCTCGCACGACGCCGTGCGCGGCTGGGCTTTACACACCACATCACATTAACAAAGAAGAAATCCATGCGCTATTCCACCCAGCTTGAACACGGCAAGAAAATCCCCCTGCACGATGAAGAAGGTTTCATCGGCATGCGCGCGGCCGGCCGCATCGCCGCCGACACGCTCGACTACATTACGCCCTTCGTGAAACCGGGCGTCTCAACGGCCAAGCTCGACGCCCTGTGCGAAGAATTCATGCGCGCCGCCGGCGCCATCCCCGGCACCATCGACTACCACGGCTACAAGCACGCCAGCTGCATCTCCGTCAATCACGTGGTCACGCACGGCATCCCGTCCGAGACCAAGATCCTGAAAGTGGGCGACATCCTGAACATCGACGTGACGCCAAAATTCCAGGGCTGGTTTGGCGACACCAGCCGCACTTTCAAGGTGGGCGCAGTCTCCATCCTGGCCAACCGCCTGGTCAACACGGCGTATGACGCCATGATGGCCGGCATCCACACCGTGCGCCCGGGCGCGACCTTGGGCGACGTGGGCGCCGCCATCGAGGCGGTGGCCAAGGCGCAGGGTTTTTCTTCCGTGCGCGACTTCTGCGGCCATGGCGTGGGCCAGGTCTTCCACGACACGCCGCAAGTGCTGCACTATGGCCGCGCCGGCACGGGCATCGTGCTCGAACCGGGCATGATCTTTACCATCGAACCGATGCTCAACGTGGGCAGCTACCAGGTCAAGGTCTTGCCAGACAAATGGACGACGGTGACGAAAGACCGTTCGCTGTCGGCGCAGTTCGAGCACTCGCTGGCCGTGACGGAAACGGGCTTTGAAATCTTCACCCTGACCGGTTTGACCGACCCGCTGGTGTAAGCATGAATGACGCGCGCCGGCAGCAGCTCACCGATATCGTCGCCGCGAAAGCCGGCGTGGACGCGGCCTGCGCGGTGCGCCACCTGGCGCTGCATGATTACGACGTGGCAGCCGCCCTGCGCGGCATCGACGCCGAGCGCTACACGCTGACGCAGCGCTTGCTGAACAAATACCGGCGCGCCCCGGAAGACGCGCTGCAGCACGTGGCGCTGGTCGTGCTGCAGCAGGAAGGCATCCGCAGCGACAGCGTGCTGCGCTTTGATCTCATCGCGGCCCTGGCGCCGCAAGTCGCTTGCGTGGTGACCCTGGCCGAATGGCTGGCCTACGTGGACTGGGAAGGCTTTGACAGCGCCTTGTATGTGAATATCGAGGCGGTGGCGGCGCTGATTGCCGGCGAGCTGCAGCTGCCTGACGTCGCCGCCAACTTGCTGCACGCGCGCGACGCGGCGGTGTTCGAGGCGCAGCGCCCCGCGCTGGCGACAGCAGCCTTGCTGTTCATCGAGTGCCATAGCGCGCTCTTTCCCTGACAGCGGCCTGCGTCTTACCATGGCGGCAAGCACTGTTGCCCCATTTTGAAGACTTCCGCATGAGCGATTTTCCCGAAGATATCTACACCGAGCCGTCCGCCGACGTGCACACCCTGAACAACCTGGGTCCCTTGACGGGCATGGCCGGCATCTGGACGGGCACGCGCGGCCTGGACGTCAAGCCGAAAGCCGACGGCCCGCGCAAGCGTACGGCCAGGCAATGCAACAACGCCATGGGCTTTTTTTCAGCTGCTCCTTAAGGTTGACCCTGGGCTACCGCCTTGATCGCGCGTTCCTCGCCCATGGCGGCGGCGATCTTCCAGCGCTGCAGGGCGCTGGCGCGGTCCGGACGCTTCAAGCCCGCGCCTTCCCAATCCATCAACCCCAGGTTGTAGATGTCGCCCGCGCTGCCCTTGTCGGCGGCCAGGGTGAACCATTTGCGCGCTTCCTTGTGGTTGACGGGAATCTGGTAGCCGCGCACGTGGTACAGGCCCAGCAAATGCATGGCTTGCGCATTACCCTTGTTCGCGGCCTGCTTCAGCAGGTCGAGTCCGCGCGCCATGTTGCGTGCTTCCTGCCAGCCTTCGGCCAGCATCACGCCTTTCGCCGTCAGCGCATAACTGTCGTTCTTCACCAGACCCTTGCCGATCAGGGGCTTGGCGGCCACCTGGCGCGCTTGCCGCTGCTGCGCCGTCGGCGCGGTGACGGGGCCGGGTTTGCCTTCGCCCATCAGCAGCATCCAGCCATACAAACCATACGCGCCGGCGTCGCCCTTGCCGACCAGGCTTTCCAGCATGGCCAGCGCCTGCACCTTGTCGCCATTTTCATACAGCTTGACGGCCTTGGCGTTACTTGCGTCCTGCGGCACGGCGGCTGGCGCATGGGGGGCGACGGGCGCCGAGGCCATGGCCGCCTGCGCTGGTGGGGAGGGCGCGCGCACGCGCACGGGCAAGCCATAGCTGGCGGCCAGCACGGCCAAGCTGGCGGGCGCGAGGATCAGCACTTGCGCCAACTGGTTGCGGCGGCCCTTGCCGGCGATGCGCATGGCGCGTTCGGCCTGCTGCTCGCCGCCCAGCGCCTCACTGAGCACTGTTTTCACCTTGCGGTTGAAGAGCCAGTAGCCGGCGCCCGTCACGAGCAGGCCGGCGACGGCGGCGCCACCGCGGCCGGCGAAGAACCAGGTGGCGCTGGCGGCGGCCAGCGCGGCCAGCGCGCTTTTCCACCAGAATTGCTTGGCCAGCCGCGTGTAGACCTGGCGCAAGGCACCGAGCACGCAGGTGCGCATATTCTGCGCATACTCGGCGGAGACGATATCAACGTGCGCGTGGTCCGCTTCGCCGCTGAGGACAGACTCGATTACATCCGCATTCAGTTCCGAGGCAGCCACGTCGCGCAGTGGCGTCAATAAACGCTGCACGTGAGCCGAAAACAGGCCATCGTCGGCGCTGCCGGCCAGCGCGTCGCTGAGCGCCTTGAGGTCGCCGCGCAGCAGCTTTTCCACGATGTCATCGAGCGTCAGCCAGCGCAAGTCGGTGCCATATGCCACCAGGTGGTGTTTTTCTGCGTTGCACGCGGCGTCCAGGCGCACGATGCGCAGCTTGGCCGCATACAGGGCGTCGACTTCCTGCGGCTGGTCTTCATTATAAATGCTCACTTTCGCCAGGCCCACGCTGCTGGCGATGGCGGCCAGTGAGTGCACGCTCTCCTTGTCGCGGATGCGGCGCGCATCGTCGGGCGCCTGCTTGGGCAGGCTGACGCTGTAGCCGGGCGCCACATGCACGTCGACCCAGGCCGCCTTGCCCACCTTGCCCGAGCCGTCGCACGGGTTGCAGCGCAAGTCGCCCACGCCGCTGCAGGTACGGCAGGTGACGCTGCCGCTGGCGCGGCAAGTGCCGCAATTGACATTGCCGGAACCGTGGCAGCTGTTGCAAATGACCTTGCCGAAGCTGCAATGGTAGCAATTGCGATGCTCGGTGCGGTATTGCGTGCGCGTTTCGCTGTGGTAGCTGGTGTGCGAGCTGCCGTTGCTGTAGGTGGTAGTGGGCACTTGCACCGTCACGTAATCGGTGATTTGCTCGGACACTGTGCCGCTGCCGCTGCAATACGAGCACGATATCTTGCCGCTGCCGTAGCAGCCATACGCGTCGCAGCTGACGGTGCGCCCGCCGTGGCAGTTCCAGCAGGTTTCCGTGGTCGAACCGTGGCAAGTGTGGCAGCTGATGCGGCCGTGGCCGGTGCAGTTGCTGCAGGTGTCCAAATGCCAGTACTTGACGGCGTGCGGCAGGTAAACGCCCGCTTCGACGCCGTTGTAAGCCTGGCCCGCCTGGCGCAAGGCATTGTCGAGCTTGGCTGCAGCGCAGCGCAGGCGTTCCTTCTCCTGCGCGTGAGCGAGTGCTCCCACCTCATGCAGGCCACCCTGACAGCGGCAGTCATTGCCTGACGGCGCGAAATAGCCATTGATGACGCGCTGCTCGAAGCGCGCCTCGAGCTCGTAGTTGGCCTGCAAGGAAAAATCTTGCAAGACGTCTACCTCGCCCAGCGGCGTGATGTCGTGCGGCTCGAAACGCGTCTTGTCCTGCACCAGGGTGCGCAGCTTGCCCAGCACGGTGGGTATTTCTTCCTTTTCCAGGCGGATGGTCGCAGGTGCCGCCGTCGCGGTCGACGCTGGCACCTCGGGCACCTCGGGCACCTCGGGCACCTCGGGCACCTCGGGCACCTCGGGCACCTCGGGCAGGTCGGTGCTGCCAGCAGTGTCGGTGGCCGTCTCGGTGCTCGGGTTCATGCGCGTCCTTTTGCTCTCTGGAAAGATGTTTGAATTTTAGCATCCCCATATGACAAAGCGGACAACGCCGGTTTGCTTTCTCAGCGCAGGCCGCGGCGGAACTGGTCCGGCGTGCCGCCGCTCTGGCGGCGGAACATGGCGATGAAGGCCGAGGCCGTGCTATAGCCCAGTTCCAGCGCGATGGCCTGCACGGTGTCGCCCTGTTCCAGCAAGGGCAGCGCGGCCAGGAAGCGCTGGCGCTGGCGCCATTCGCCGAACGGCATACCCAGTTCGCGCTGGCAGCGGCGCGCCAGGGTGCGTTCAGTCACATGCAATTGCGCGGCCCAGTCGGCCAGTGAGCGGTTACTGCCGGGATCCGCCTGCAGGGCCGCCAGCAGCGCCGCGATGACGGGTTCGTCGCTGCCCGGCAGGTAGTTGCGGCTGCAGGGCGCCAGTTGCAACTGGTCGACCAGCACCTGCGCCAGGCGCTGGTCCGCCTGGGTGGCGGGCGTGGTGACGCCCCGGCCGGCAAAGTCGCCGAGGATAGCTTTGAGCAGGGGACTCAGGACCAGCGCACACGGCTGCGCCGGAAGTTGCGCGCACAGGCTGGCATCGATGTAGGCCGAGTGAAATATGACATCCTGGCGGATATAGCCGTCGTGCAAGGTCTCGGGCGGTATCCACACGGCGTACTGGGGCGGCGACAGATAGCGCTGGCCCGCCACCATGATTTCCATCACGCCCGTGGAGCAATACGTGAGCTGTCCCCACGGATGGCTCTGGTAATCGAATTGCTGGTGCGCGTGATAATCGTCGAGGCGAAAGTACACGGGGTAGGGCAGGGTGTCGGAAACGGCGGGAAAATGCTGGTTGCTGGCCATCGTGTCTCCTGTTTTGTCCTGTTCTTCGCATCGTTTGTCCGGTATGCATTATATCCATGGAATCGGACCATGCGAAAATGGCGCTCATTGAATAATGGAGTACGCCGCATGCAAGCCAAGCATTACCTGTTTCCCGTGATCGCCGTGCTGATCTGGGCCATCAATACCATCGTCAGCAAGATGGCCGTGGGCGTGATCGACCCGGCCGCCATCTCGTTTTACCGCTGGCTGCTGGCCGGCGTGCTGCTGGCGCTTGTGTTTGGCCGCGCCGTGTGGAAGCAGCGGGCCGTGGTGCAACCGTATCTTGGGAAACTGTTTGTGTTGGGCATGTTGGGCATGGTCATGTACCAGTGCCTGGCCTACATCGCCGCGCAAACGACGACGGCCACCAATATGGGCATCCTGGCATCCGTGATGCCGCTGCTGGCCGTGGGCCTGTCCGTACTGCTGTTGAAAGAGGCGCCCACCGTGGGCGGCGTGTTTGGCGGCCTGGTGTCGCTGCTGGGACTCGGCTATCTGCTCAGCCATGGCGACCCGGTCGCCCTGATCGCCCATGGAGCGGCCGTGGGCGACGCTCTGATGCTGCTGGCCTGCCTGTCGTATGCGGGCTATGGCGTGCTACTCAAGCGCTGGAAGATTCCCCTGAATAATTGGCATTCCCTGCTGATCCAGGTCTGGTGCGCCGTGCCCGTGCTGTTCGTGTATTACCTGAGCCAGTCCGCGCCGCCCGTCACCAGTGCCGGCTTGCCGCTGGTGCTGTTTGCGGGCATCCCCGCTTCCATCATCGCGCCGTTTTTGTGGATGCACGGCCTGGCCAAGCTGGGCCCCAGCCGCGCGACGACCTTGATGAATTTGCTGCCCGTGTTTACCGTCATCATCGCCATGCTGTTCCTGGGGGAAACCTTGCATAGTTATGATGTGATCGGCGGCGGCGTGACCTTGCTGGGCGTGGTGATGGTGCAAACCCTGAAACGTCCGCTGCACCGCCGTGCCAGCGCTTAAGTAACCCCCAATAAATTATTGTGATTTCTGACTTCCTTAACCGGCGCTCTGCAGCGTTGCCCGCTGCTAGCAGTGCTTGCACTGCGTCGCAACAGGCGCCTTGCATAGCATCCGGTTCTGTTCGTCATAATTTCACAGTAATTTCCCGAGGATTACTTGGTTTTTTTGCTATGCTGATGCTTTGAACAAGGAGCCGCCATGCCAAGCATCGATACCCTCGATACCTTATTATGTGAACTCGAAGCATTCGGTAGCAGCAACGATGCGGCGCACGCGGAGCGCGCCAGCCGCATGCTCAACATTACGCGCGACACGGGCGAATTGCTGGCCGTGCTGGTGCGTGCGCGCGGTGCGCGCCGCGTGCTGGAAATTGGCACCTCGAACGGCTATTCCACCCTGTGGCTGGCGCGCGCGGCGCAGGCGCTGGGCGGCATCGTGGTGACGGTGGAAAAAGCGCAGGACAAGTTCGACATGGCGCATGCCAACTTTGTGCGCGCGCAATTGCAGGGCGTGGTCAAGCAACTGCTGGCGGACGCGGGCGACGTGCTGCGCGATGCGGCGGATGGCGCTTACGATGTCATCTTTCTCGATTCCGCCCGCCAGCAGTATGCACAATGGTGGCCGCAGCTGGACCGCGTGCTGGCGGCCGGCGGCGTGCTGGTGGTGGACAACGCCAGTTCGCATTACGCGGACATGGCGGAGTTCCTTGACGCCATCCGCGCCGACAGCAACTACACGACGTGCCTGGCCACCGTCGGCAAGGGCGAATTCATCGCCGTCAAGTCCGGCGACTGATTACTTACTCTGCGACGATGGCCGCTTCCAGCACGCGCACCAGCGATTCGACGCCTTGCGCGTCGACATCGTCGAAACGGCCCACCAGGGGACTGTCGAGGTCGAACACGCCGATGATCTGGCCGTTTGCAAAGACGGGCACCACCAGTTCCGAGCGTGAATTGACATCGCAGGCGATGTGGCCGGGAAACGCGTGCACGTCCTGCACGACGATGGATTTGCCTTCGACCACGGTGGTGCCGCACACGCCGCGGCCTTTCTTGATGCGGATGCAGGCCGGCTTGCCCTGGAACGGCCCCAGCACCAGCTCCTCGCCCTTGAGGAAATAAAAGCCGGCCCAGTTCAAGCCCGGCATGGTGTGGAAGACCAGCGCGCTGAAGTTGGCTGTATTGGCGATGAAGTCGCTCTCGCCCGACAGCAAGCCTTGCAGTTGCGAACGCAGGTCCGCATACATGGCTTGCTTGGCTTCCGGGGTATCGGTGCCGTAGGCGGCGTCGCTGATGGTAAACGTCATGGTCGTGGAGGAGTGCAAAATAGGTAAGGCGCCATGGTAGCGCGTCTGGCGCATCCGCGTGCGGCCATCACTTGTTCAGATGCTCCACCGCCAGTTGGCGCAGCAGGGGCAGGGCCGCATGGCCGTGCTCTTGCCGCCAGGCCAGGCCGATGCCGGCCGCCAATTCCTCTCCCTCCAATAGTTGCCGGTAGACTACGCCAGCGAGGCGCAGCGCGCGGAACGAGTCGGCCAGCAGGGCCATGCCCTTGCCGGCCGCCACATCGCTGAGCAGCACATGGTGGTCGGGCGCCTCACGCAAAAAAATGGGCGCGAAGCCATGGCGGCGAAACACCTGCTGACAATGGTCGAAAAAGGCGGGCTGGCGCGCCCGTTCGAACCAGTAAATCGATTCTGCCGCGATGTCGGCCAGACCCAGCTTGCGCTTTTTTGCCAGGCGGTGCCTGGCCGGCAGGGCCAGCATCATGGGCTGGCGCGCCAGCGGCTGCACGGCCAACTCGAAGGTGGCGCTGGGCAGGGCGAGCAGGGCCGCATCGAGCTGGCCCTTGCGC
Source organism: Janthinobacterium algoris (assembly GCF_051380935.1). Classification (NCBI taxonomy): domain Bacteria; kingdom Pseudomonadati; phylum Pseudomonadota; class Betaproteobacteria; order Burkholderiales; family Oxalobacteraceae; genus Janthinobacterium; species Janthinobacterium algoris. The sequence continues at coordinate 482,803 of NZ_JBNYXZ010000001.1, forward strand.
ACGCCAGCGACCAGGCGCGGTGACGGCGCCGCCGTCAGTTCCAGCCGGACCTTACCCAGTTGCCCCTCCAGTGCCGCCAGCAGGGGCCGGAACAGGCCTGCTTCCACCGAACTGGTCAGGCCCAGGCGCAGGCGCGCGGGCGCGCTGTCTTGCCGCAGTGACGTTTGCGCCAACTCAAGCAAAGCGAGGATATGCAGCGCTTGCGGCAGCAGGGTGCGGCCCGCCTGCGTCAAGGCCACGCCCTGTGTGTCGCGCTCGAACAATCGTGCGCCCAGCCGTTCTTCCAGCCCTTTGATGGCGCGCGACAGGGGCGGCTGGCTCATGTGCAGCTGTTCCGCTGCCTGGCGGAAGTTCAGGCAGCGGGCGACGGCGCAAAACAGGCTCAAGGCATGGGTATCGAGGGATCTCATACCAGAAAGGTATCACGAAATTGCGCATTCCCTTGCTCGCTGGCGCGGCGCAGACTGGCCGTATTGACAATGAGGGAGATCAACATGCAACTGCAACAACGACGCATCGGCCATAGCGGCTTGAACAGTTCGGCATTGGGCCTGGGCTGCATGGGCATGTCGGAATTCTATGGCGCCACGGACGAGGCGCAATCCTTGGTCACGCTGGAAGCGGCCCTGGCGGCGGGTGTGACCCTGTTCGACACGGCCGACGCCTACGGTTTTGGCCACAACGAGCAATTGCTGGGGCGCTTCCTGGCAGCCCATCGCGGCCAGGCCCTGGTCGCCACCAAGTGCGGCCTGGCGCGCGAGGCAGGCAGTTATGCGCGCCGCGTCGACAACTCCCCCGCCTACATCCGCCAGGCGTGTATAGCGTCGCTGGCGCGCCTGGGCGTGGAGGCCATCGACCTGTTTTACCTGCACCGATTGAACCTCGAGACGCCGCTGGAAGACTCGATGGGGGCGCTGGCGCAACTGCTGCAAGAGGGCAAGATTCGCGCCGTGGGCCTGTGCGAAGTGAGCGCCGCCACCTTGCGGCGCGCGGCGGCGCTCTGCCCCGTGGCCGCCGTGCAGAGCGAGTACTCGCTGTGGACGCGCGAGCCGGAGCAGGGCGTGCTGGCCGCCTGCCGCGAAGTGGGTGCCAGTTTTTTTGCCTACAGCCCGCTGGGCCGCGGTTTCCTGACGGGCGCCATTGCCGGCGCGGACAGCCTCGACGCCGGGGATTTTCGCCAGTTCAATCCCCGTTTCGCGGCCGATAACCTGGTGCGCAACCAGGCCATCGTGGCGTTGGTGCGGGAACTGGCGCGCGCGAAAGACTGCACGCCGGCCCAGCTGGCGCTGGCCTGGCTGCTGGCGCAAGGGCCGGACATCATTCCTATCCCCGGCACCAAGCGCATCGCCTACCTGCACGACAACCTCGGCGCGTTGGCCGTGCAGCTGGACACGGCGGAATTGGCGGCGATGAGCGCCGCCTTTCCCTTGGGCATGGCGGCGGGCGCGCGCTATACGGCGGAAGGCATGAAGGGCGTGGATGCCTGAAAAAGATGAGCCGAGCGTACGCCAGCGTACCTAACTGACGCTTTAGCTGCGGGATAATTCCCGACGATCTGCTAGCATTCCGGCTGGCTCCAAGCACCCGCGCGGCGCTGCGGGGCCGGGGGATGCAGCATGGATAGAAGGGTGGATGTCAAATTGCTAGATGATGATATTTTCGATATCGAATTGAAGTTATTGCTTGAAGGAATCTTGTTGAGATATCAGCACGATTTCCGCGATTATTCGGTGGCGTCGTTGCGTCGGCGCATGCGCCAGGCCATGGAGCGCTTCGGCTGCGCCAGCCTGTCGCAGTTGCAGGATCGCATCTTGCACGAGCCGGCCATGTTCGCGCAGATGCTGCAGTTTTTCACGGTGCAAGTGAGCGAAATGTTCCGCGATCCTGCGTATTTCCGCGCCTTGCGCGAAAAAGTCGTGCCCGTCCTGCATACCTATCCCTCCATCAAGATCTGGGTGGCTGGCTGCAGCAGCGGCGAAGAGGTGTGGTCGCTGGGCATCTTGCTGGAAGAGGAAGGCTTGCTCGAGCGCAGCATGATTTATGCGACCGACATCAATGTCGAGGCGCTGGCCGCCGCCGAAGCGGGCATCTATCCGATTGAGCGCATCGCCCAGTTCAGCGAGAATTACCAGTTGGCGGGCGGCAAGCGCTCCTTGTCAGACTATTACACGGCCGCCTACAAGGGCGCCATCTTTGAGCGGCGCCTGCGGCGCCAGTTCGTCTTCGCCGACCACAGCCTGGCGACGGACAGCGTGTTTTCGGAGGTGCACATGGTTTCCTGCCGCAACGTCATGATTTACTTCAATAAAGACTTGCAAGACCGCAGCCTGGGCCTGTTCCACGAAGCGCTGGTAAACCGGGGCTTCCTGGGCCTGGGCATGAAGGAAAGCCTGCATTTCAGCCGCCATGCGGCCAGCTTCAACGAGCTGAGCCCGGCTGTACGTATCTTCCAGCGTGCCTGACATGCTGCCGACCTGCGACGTGGCGCCACCGCCGGCCGGACTGCGTCTGATCGCCATCGGCGCCTCGGCCGGCGGCGTGGAGGCGCTGGGCATCGTGCTGCGCGCCTTGCCCGCTGCCTGCCGCGCAACCGTGGTGGTGGTGCTGCACCTGGCGCCGGGCCGCTCTAGCCAGTTGCCGCAGCTGTATGCTGCGCGCTGCGCGCTGCCCTTGCGCGAAGCGCAGGACAAGGAACCGCTGCAAGGCGGCACCGTGTATTTCGCGCCGCCCGATTACCACCTGCAAGTCGAACCCGATGGCTGTTTTTCCCTGTCGCAAGAAGCGCCCGTGTATTTTTCACGCCCGTCCATCGATGTCCTGCTGGAAACGGCCGCGTACGCTTACCGGCGCGCCGTGCTGGCTATCATCTTGACGGGTGCTTCGGCCGACGGTGCGGCAGGCCTGGCGCGCGTGCGGCAGCTGGGCGGCAGCGCCTGGGTGCAAGACCCGCAACGGGCCAGTTGTGGCATTATGCCGGCCGCCGCGCTCAAGTTGGCCGGCGCCGACCGCGTGCTTGATTTGCCGCAGATGGCTGCCAGCCTGGCCTTGCTTGGCGATGGCGAACACAAGTGAGTGGGAGTCGAGCAGTGCGTGTAATATATGTGAGAATTGAAACAATGTTTATATCCATCTCGAAACATGATGGCATCTTGCCGTTGCGATGCCTGAAGATGACTCCGTGACTGCACCTATTTATATCCTCGTCGTTGACGACATCGCGCAAAACCTGGTCGCCGCCGAAGCCGTGCTGGCACGGCCTGGTATTGTCATCCTGAAGGCAAGCTCGGGCGCTGAGGCGCTGGAATTGCTGTTGACGCATGAGGTCGCGCTGGCCCTGATCGACGTGCAAATGCCGCAGATGGATGGTTTCGAACTGGCCGAGCTGATACGCGGCAGCGAACGCACACGCGGCATTCCCTTGATTTTCCTCACAGCCGCGTCGCGCGAAGCGAGCTACAGCTTCCGTGGCTACGAGGCGGGCGCCGTCGATTTCCTGTACAAACCCATCGACGTGAAAGCCTTGCAAAGCAAGGTGGCGGTGCTGGTGCAGCTATACCAGCAAAAGCGTGAATTGTCGGCCCAGCTCGATGAACTCAAGCATGCACTGCACCTCAATGAACTGTTCACAGCCGTGCTGGGCCACGATTTGCGCACCCCCTTGTCGGTGGTGATGAACGGCGCCATGCTGTTGCCGATGATGAGCGATCACCCGAAGGTGATCGTCACGGCGCAGCGCATCGAAAGCAGCGCCAAGCGCATGGCGCGCATGGTCGACCAGCTGCTGGACTTGGCGCGCATCCGTTCCGGCACGATGGAGTTGCGCAGCAGCACGCACGACTACCTGGCGCTGGCGCGCGCCATCGTCGAGGAATGCGAGACGGCGGGCCAGGCCACGCATGTCGAGGTCAGCAGTGTCGGCGAGCTGCACGGGCAATGCGATGCGGGCTTGCTGTTGCAAGTCATCTCGAATCTGTTATGCAATGCCATCACGCATGGCGAGGCGGGCACGCCGGTGCATTTGGCCCTCGACGGACGCGACGCCGACAGCATTGAATTGCGCATCGCCAATCGTGGTGTCATCCCCGCCGCCTTGCTGCCTACCCTGTTCGAGCCTTTCCGGCAGGCGGGCGAGAAGCGCAGGACGGGGCAGGGCCTGGGTCTAGGCCTGTACACGGTGAACATGTTCGTCAAGGCCCACGGCGGCACGGTCGAGCTCAGTTCCACGGCCACGCAGGGCACGGTAGTGACCGTGCGCATCCCGCGCCAGTGTCAGGTGCGCGTGCAAGCGGGACTGGCCACATGAGCGCGCCAGCCTGGCCGCGCGGCGGCGGCAACATGGGCGAGCTGGTGCGCCGGCACGACTGGTCCGCCACCAGCCTTGGTGCGCTCGATGGCTGGCCTGCCCATTTGCGCACCAGCGTCGACATCGTGCTCAATTCACCGATGGCGATGGTGCTGATGTGGGGCTCGCAGCACGTCATGATTTACAACGATGACTACATCCAGATCGCCGGGGCGCGCCATCCGGCGGCGCTGGGCGCCACGGTACCTGCCGTCTGGCCCGAAATCTGGGACTGGAACGCGCGCATTCTCGAAGCGGGACTGCGCGGCGAAACGCAGGTGCACCGCGAATGCTGTTTGCCGCTGTTGCGCGGTGGAGAGTGCACGGATGTCTGTTTCGACCTGTATTACACGCCTGTGCATGGTGCCGATGGCCAGGTAGATGGCGTGCTGTGCACGGCGCTGGAATTGACGGCGCGCATGGAAGAGGGGCGCCAGCTGAAGCTGGCCACGGCCGAGCTGGGCGAACTCAACGCCACCTTGCAGACAGAGAGCGAGGCCGTGCGCGCGGCCAACCGTCGCCTGGGCGAAGAGCGCGCGCTGCTGCGCGCCCTGTTTCAACAGGCGCCCAGCTTCATGGCCATGCTGCGCGGGCCGCAGCATGTGTTCGAGCTGGCGAATGAACATTATCTGCGCCTGGTGGGCCACCGCGATTTACTGGGCAAGACTGTCGAATCGGCCTTGCCTGAAGTCAAGGCGCAGGGCTTCATCGAACTGCTCGACCAGGTCTATCGCACGGGCGAACCCTTCGAAGGGCGCCAGGTGAAGGTGGATTTGCAGATGGCGGACGGGCAGACGTGCCAGCGCCAGATCGACTTCGTGTACCAGCCCATCAAGGATGACGAGGGCGTGGTCACGGGTATCCTGGTCGAGGGCATCGATGTCACCGAGCGCATGGAAGGCGAGGAGCGGCTGCGCCTGGCCCAGCAGGCGGGCGGCATCGGTACCTTCGAATGGTTCCCCGAGACCGGCGCGATGCTGGTCTCGCCCATGTTCCGCCGCTTGTGGGGCATTGCCGACGAGGAAGAGGTCACGCAACATTTGCTGGTGAGTCTGGTAGACGAACGGGACTTGAATAAGGTGGGGCCCAGCAAGCTTGACCTGGCGCAAAATCCCCTCGAGTATGTGGAGTACCGCATCCGCCGCCCTGCCGACGGCGCGTTGCGCTGGATCGCGCGTCAGGGCGAGGTGGTGGCCGGCCGCGTGCCGGGCCAGCGCCGCTACGTGGGCGTGTCGTTTGACGTCACGGAGCGGCGCCATATCGAGGATGAACTCACCGCCAGCCAGGAGCGCATGGCGGCCATTTTCGGCCAGGCCTCGGTGGGCTTGTCCGAGCTGGGCCTCGATGGCCGTTTCCAACGCGTCAACGGCGCTCTGTGCCGCATGCTGGGCCGCTCGGCTGAAGAGCTGCTGAGCCTAAACATGAACGACATCATGCATCCGGCGGACGTGCCTGGCAACGGCGTGCTATTCCAGCGTCTGGTGGAAACGGGTGAATCGTTCTCGCTGGAAAAGCGCTACCTGAAACCGGACGGCTCGCATGTGTGGGTGTCGAGCAATGTCAGCCGTCTGCTGGACGCGCAGGGCCAGACGCACTCCCTGATCGCCGTCAAGACCGACATCACGGACCGGCGCCGCGTGGAAAAGGCGCTGCATGAATTGAACGAAACGCTGGAACACCGTGTCGAACAAGAGGTGAATGAGCGCACCAAGGCCGAGGATGCCTTGCGCCAGGCGCAAAAGATGGAAGCCGTGGGCCAGCTGACAGGCGGTATCGCACACGACTTCAACAATGTGCTGCAAATCATCTCCGGCAATTTGCATTTGCTGCAGCACCTGACGGGCACGGATGGCGTGATGCGCCAGCGCCTGGACACGGCGATTACCGCCGTCGAGCGAGGCGCCAAGCTGTCGTCGCACCTGCTGGCGTTTGCGCGGCGTCAACCATTGCAACCGGTAGTGGCCGACCTGGCGCGCGTGGTGCGCAACATGGATGCGTTGCTGCGGCGCGCCTTGGGCGAAGCGATCGATATCGTGCTGGTGGGTGGTGGCGGGCTGTGGAATACCCTGATCGACCGCAGCCAGATCGAGAACGTCATCCTCAACCTGGCCATCAATGCGCGCGACGCCATGGATGGCGTGGGCAAGCTGACCATCGAGCTGGGCAATGTGGTGCTCGACGAGCAGTATGTGAACAAGCTGGTCGATGTGCCGGCCGGCCAGTACGTAATGCTGTCGGTGACGGACACGGGCCGCGGCATGAGCGGCCCCGTGCTGCAGCGTGCGTTCGAGCCGTTCTTCACCACCAAGCCGGAAGGCGCGGGCACGGGCCTGGGCTTGTCGATGGCGTATGGCTTCGTGACGCAAAGCCGCGGTCATATTCGCATTTACAGTGAACCTGGCGTGGGCACGGGAGTCAAAATCTATTTGCCCCGTTCCCTGATGGCCGAAGCGGACGAGGAACTGGAATTGAGCGGCGTCGTCACGGGCGGCACGGAAACGGTGCTGGTGGTGGAAGACGACGTGGGCGTGCGCACCACCGTGGTCGATATGCTCGGTGCGCTCGGCTATACGGTGCTTAAAGCGGAAGATGGCGAAAGCGCGCTATCCGTGCTGCTGAGCGGCGCGCAGATCGACTTGCTATTTACGGACGTGATCATGCCGGGCCCTGTCAGCAGCACGGAGATGGCGCGCCAGGCGCGCGCGTTGCAGCCCGATATCGCCGTGTTGTTTACCTCGGGCTATGCGCAAGACATCATCGTGCATGAGGGCAGGCTCGACGCGGGTGTGGAATTACTCAGCAAGCCGTACCGACGCGAAGAGCTGGCGCGCAAGCTGCGCCATGTGCTGGCCAACCGCCAGCAGCAAATGCGCGCGCGCCAGTTTGACCGATCTGGCGCGTCGGTGGCCGGCATTCAGGCGAGCGGCAGCACGGCGACCGGCGTGCTGGAAGGCGGTACGCCAGGGCTGGACTTGACGGGCCATGCTTTGGTGCCGCAGGGTGACCTGCCGACATCGATGAAAATTCTCGTGGTGGAAGACAATCTCGATTCCCAGCTGATGGTGTGTGAGCTGGTGGGCATGCTGGGCCACACGGTCAGCGGCGTGTCCGATGGCGAGGCGGCGTGGCAATTGCTCAATGAGCAAGACTTCGATATCCTGTTTACCGATGTCAGCCTGCCAGGCATGTCCGGCATCGCGCTGGCGCGCATGGTGCTGCGCGAGAAGCCGGACATGCGCATCATCTTTTCCACCGGCTATGGCAAGGAATCGATGGATGAACTGGGCTTTTCCGCCAGTGTCTTGCGCAAGCCCTATGATTTGACAGAGTTGCAAGCAGCACTCGATCAACCCTGATGGGCACGCGCCGGCACGGCTTGCCTATCTCACCCTGAAGAGGCACACATGACTCCTGAACTGACCATGCTAGGCTGTACTCTGGTGCTGGCGCTGGTGCAAATCCTGTTGCCCGCACTGTTACGCACGCGCGAAACAGGCACGGCGTATAACGTGAGCGCGCGCGACGGCGACGGGCCGCCCGTGGGCAAGATCACAGGCCGCTTGCAGCGGGCCCAGGCGAACCTGTTTGAAACCCTGCCCCTGTTCGCTGCCGCCGTACTGATCGCCCACGTGACGGCGCAGGAAAGCGCGCTGACCCTGTACGGCGCGGCCCTGTATCTGGCCGCCCGCGTGCTGTACCTGCCGCTGTACGCGTTTGGCGTGCCGGTCGTGCGCACGCTGGTGTGGTGCGTGTCGATTGCCGGCTTGCTGATGCTCTTCTGGGCGATCCTGTTGGCTTCCTGAAGTCCTGCGCGGGCTGTAACAGCCTTCCTGTGGCGGTGCGCCGGTCCCGGCCGTAAGGTGACGGCAAGCTGGCGGCTGGTTGCGCGCGGGCCAGCAGGAAGTCATCGACAGCGTATAGGCCGGACGCGACACCCTGGCCATCCTGTCCATCCTGTCCACCGGCAGCGGAAAATCGCTGTGCTACCAGCTGCCCGCCGCGCTGTTGCCCGGTGCGACTGTCGTCGTGTGGCCGTTGATCTGGCTGATAAAAGACCGCTGGAAAAGCTGCAGCAGCTGGGCATCACGGCCGTGCAGCTCAACAGCAGCCTGTGGGAACGGCCACATTGGAAGTGATGGCCGATATCGACACCCGGCTGGAAGCGCGCAAGCTGCAGCTCATCACAAGCTGGCGGTGCCGATTGCCCTGGACGAGGTGCCGCAAGCGTAGACTCTGGCGCAAGCCCCCGCCGAGCCATCGTTGCCGCTGATCGCCGTGGGCAGCCGCGTGCGCGTGCCCCGTTGCCAGATCGGCAGCGCGCTGTCGGTGGCGGGCGACCAGGTCATGATGGCGTTTCCGGAAAACACCACGCGCGCTTTCATGGCTGAGTTTATCGCACCTGCGCGTATCCATTGTGCGCTGTCGAACAGTGATCGCGCGCAAGAGCGCTAGAATCAAGTCATTCCGACGCAGTTTTTTTTAACGTAGGGAGCTGGGCATGGCCGACATGGTAGTGGTGCGCAAGGAAGGCTTGTATTGCGTGCCGGGGCAGTTTTACATCGACCCGTGGCGCCCTGTCGAGCGCGCCATCATCACGCATGCGCATGCCGACCATGCACGCGTGGGCCACCGGCATTACCTGTGCGCCAGCGACGGCGTCAAAGTGCTGCAGGCGCGCCTGGGTGCCGTTTCCATCCAGGGTATCGCGTATGGCGAGACTGTCGAACACCACGGCGTGCAGGTGTCGCTGCATCCGGCCGGCCACGTGCTCGGTTCTGCCCAGGTGCGCATGCAGCACGGCGGCGCAGTGTGGGTGGCGTCCGGCGACTACAAGTTGCAGCCCGACCCTACCTGCACGCCGTTCGAGCCCGTGCGCTGCGATACCTTCATCACGGAATCGACATTCGGCCTGCCCATCTACCGCTGGCAGGCGCCGCAGGAAATCCATGACGATATCAACCAATGGTGGCGCAGGAATGCGGCCGAAGGGCGCATCAGCGTGCTGTTCTGTTACGCCTTTGGCAAGGCGCAACGCATCCTGGCGGGTCTGGACGCCACTATCGGTCCCATTATCTGTCATGGCGCGGCGCAGGCCTTGACGCAGGTCTACCGCGAGTCCGGCGTGGCCTTGCCGGCCACCGTGATGGTGGGCGATGTGACGCACAAGGCGGCCCTGAAGACGGCGATGGTGATCGCGCCGCCTTCGGCCGCCGGTTCGCCGTGGATGAAGCGCTTCGGCGACTACAGCGATGCGTTCGCCAGCGGCTGGATGCTGTTGCGTGGCGCGCGCCGGCGGCGTGGCGTGGACCGGGGTTTCGTGCTGTCCGACCATGCCGACTGGCCCGGCCTGATGCAAGCCATCAGTGCCACGCAGGCCGAACGCATCATCGTCACGCATGGCTCGATACCCGTGATGGTGCGCTGGCTGCAGCAGAATGGCTGGCAGGCGGGCGGCTTTGAGACCGAGTATGGCGATGACGAAGCCGATGACAGTGCGCCTGGTGCTTCCACGGCAGCGGAGGACGTCACCCATGCGTGAATTTGCCCGGCTGTACGCGGAACTCGATGAAACCACGTCCACCAGCCGCAAGCTGGCGGCGCTGCAAGCCTATTTTCGGGGCGCATCACCCGAAAACGCGGCCTGGGCCGTGTATTTCCTGGCCGGCGGCAAGCCGCGCCAGGCCGTGCCCACCAAGTTGCTGCGCGAATACGCGACCGAACGTGCCGGCCTCGATGCCTGGCTGTTCGACGAGGCTTACCACGCCGTGGGCGATCTGGCTGAAACCATCGCCCTGATCCTGCCCGCGCCCGCCAGGCGCAGCGATATCGGCCTGGCCGAGTGGGTCGAGCAGCGCATCGCGCCCTTGCGCGGCGCGGCGCCCGAGACCATCCGCGCCGCACTGCTGGCGTACTGGGACGAGCTGGAAACGCGCGAACGGTTTCTATTGATCAAGCTGATCGGCGGCAGTTTTCGCGTGGGCGTGTCCAAACTGCTGGTGACGCGCGCGCTTACCGGCATCGCCGCCGTGGACAGCAAGCTGATCGCGCAGCGCCTGATGGGCTGGACCGATGGCAAGGTCAGCCCCACGGGCGCAGGCTTCCTCAAGCTGACCGGCGCGCAGTCGGAGGATGAACATGCGCTGCGCGGCGGCCAGCCTTACCCCTTCTTCCTGGCGCACCCTTTGCAGGCGCCGCCGGAGACGCTGGGCGACCTTGCCGACTGGCTGGTTGAATGGAAATACGACGGCATGCGCGCCCAGCTGTTGCGCCGCGATGGCGTCAACTGGTTGTGGTCGCGTGGCGAGGAATTGATCACGGAGACTTTTCCTGAACTGGCGCAGCTGGCTTTGCCCGAGGGTACGGTGCTCGATGGCGAAATCCTCGTCTGGAAGCCGGGCGAGCTGCCGGCACCATTTGCTGATTTGCAACAACGCATGGGGCGCAAGGCGCTGCCTGCCAAGCTGCTGGCCGAGCTGCCGGCCGTGCTCGTGGCCTACGATATGTTGGAAATGGATGGGGTGGATGTCCGCCAGCTGCCCCAGATGGAACGGCGCGCGCTGCTGGAAACCCTGGTGGACGGCGTGTCTTCTCCCGCGCTGCGACTGTCGCCGCGCATCGCCGCCGATAGCTGGGATGCGCTGGCGGCCATCCGTGCTGAGTCGCGGGCGCGCGGCGTGGAAGGCCTGATGCTCAAGGCCGTCTCGGCCGCGTATGGCGTGGGCCGGACGAAAGACGTGGGCACCTGGTGGAAATGGAAGATCGATCCGTATGCCATCGACGCCGTGCTGATCTACGCCCAGGCGGGCCATGGCCGGCGCGCTTCGCTGTACACGGATTACACGTTTGCCGTGTGGGATGGCGAGCATGGTGAAGAGCGCAAGCTGGTGCCCTTCGCCAAGGCGTATTCGGGCTTGACGGATGCGGAAATTGGCCAAGTCGACGCGGCCATCCGCAAGAACACCATCGAGAAATTCGGCCCCGTGCGCAGCGTCAAGCCGACGATGGTGTTCGAGATCGGCTTCGAAGGCATCGCTGCCTCCAGCCGCCACAAGGCGGGCATCGCCGTGCGCTTTCCCCGCATCCTGCGCCGGCGTGAAGACAAGGCCATCGCCGACGCGGACACCCTGGCCACCCTGAAGGCCCTGCTGGCGAGCGCCGCATGAAGGACGATTCATGAGCAAGCGATGAGCAAAAGCACGCTGGCGCAGCGCATCGATGCCTGGTTTGCAGGGCGCGGCTGGACGATTTTTCCCTTCCAACGCGCCGTCTGGCGGGCCGCCGCACAGGGTAGCTCCGGCCTGTTGCATGCCAGCACGGGGTCCGGCAAGACGTATGCGGTCTGGTTCGGCGCCTTGCTGCGCGCCGAGCGCCTGAAAAGCACGGGCGGAAATCAGGGACGAAAGCAGGGTTTGCGCGTGCTGTGGATCACGCCCATGCGGGCGTTGGCCGCCGACACCGTGCGGGCGCTGCACGCCTCTGGTACTGATCTCGCTCCGGGCTGGCGCATCGAGGCGCGCACGGGCGATACCAGCGCCGCGCAGCGGGCGCGGCAGGCGAAAGCCTGGCCCGAGGTGCTCGTCACGACGCCGGAAAGCCTGTCCCTGATGCTGAGTCAGGCCGATGCCCAGGCACGCTTCAGCCTGTTGGAAACGGTGATCGTCGACGAGTGGCATGAATTGATGGGCAGCAAGCGCGGCGTGCAGGTGCAGCTGGCGCTGGCCCGCTTGCGCCGCTGGAATGGCGCATTGATGACGTGGGGCTTGTCGGCTACCCTGGGCAACTTGCAGCAGGCGCAGGACGTGCTGCTGGGCGAGGAAAACGCCGGCGTGCTGGTGGAAGGTAAAGTCAAGAAGCGCATCCTCGTCGACAGCCTGATTCCTGTGAACCCCACGCGCTTTCCCTGGGGCGGGCATTTGGGCATCCAGATGCTGCAGCCTTTGATCGCCGAGATCGAGGGCAGCGCCACCACCCTGGTATTTACCAACACGCGTTCGCAGGCAGAGCTGTGGTACCAGCACTTGCTCGATGCGCGGCCGGACTGGGCGGGATTGATCGCCCTGCACCATGGTTCGCTGGACCGCGAAGTGCGCGAATGGGTCGAGCAGCACCTGAAAACGGGCGAACTGAAAGCCGTCGTGTGCACCTCCAGCCTGGACCTGGGCGTCGATTTCCTGCCCGTCGAACGGGTGCTGCAGGTGGGCAGCGCGAAGGGCATCGCCCGGCTGGTGCAGCGGGCCGGGCGCAGCGGCCACGCGCCGGGACGCATTTCGCGCGTCACCCTGGTGCCGACCAACAGCCTGGAACTGCTGGAAGCAGCGGCTGCCCGCGCTGCCTTGGCGCAGGGCTACCTGGAAGCGCGTCCCGTGCCGGACAAGCCGCTCGACGTGCTGGTGCAGCACCTGGTGACGATCGCCCTGGGCGGCGGCTTCGAGTCGCTAGCCCTGTACCACGAAGTGCGCGCCGCCTGGTCCTACCGCCACCTGACGCCAGACGAGTGGCAATGGGCGCTCGACTTTGTCGCCCGCGGCGGGCAAAGCCTGACCGTGTACCCGGAATACCGGCGTGTGCTGCCCGACGAACAGGGCGTGTACCGCGTGCCGGATCTGGCCCTGGCGCGGCGCCACCGCATGAGCATCGGCACCATCGTCTCGGAGGCGGCGATTCAGGTCAAGTTCCTGGGCGGCGGACGCATCGGCAGCATCGAGGAATCGTTCATCGCGCGCTTGAAGCAGGGCGACCATTTTTTGTTTGGCGGGCGCATCCTGGAATTCGTGCGCGTGCATGAAATGACAGCGTATGTGCGGCGTGCAACAGGCAGCCGCGGCGCCGTGCCGCGCTGGCAGGGCGGCAAGATGCCGCTGTCGTCGGAACTGGCGCATGCCGTGCTGGACCAGTTGCAGCTGGCGCAAGAGGGCAAGGCCAGCGGGCCGGAAATGCACGCGCTGGCGCCGCTGCTGGCCATCCAGCGGGCATGGTCCAGCCTGCCCACGCGTGCCAGCCTCTTGCTCGAAACCTTGTCCAGCCGAGAAGGTCATCACCTGTTCGTGTATCCGTTCGCCGGCCGCTCGGTGCATCTGGGACTGGCATCCTTGCTGGCCTACCGCATCGCGCGCGTGCAGCCGGCGACCTTGTCGATCGCCGTCAACGATTACGGCTTTGAATTGCTGGGCGCGGACGATATCGATTTTGCACCGCTGTTGACGGCTGCCAGCGGCGCTGATATTCCTCTGTTCAGCACGGACAACTTGCTCGAGGACGTGCTGGCCAGCCTGAACGCGACGGAATTGTCGCAGCGGCGCTTCCGCGAAATTGCCCGCATCGCCGGCCTCGTGTTCCAGGGTTATCCGGGACAGCCGAAAAGCGCGCGCCAGTTGCAAGCGTCGTCCTCGCTCTTCTTTGAAGTGTTTCGCAAGCACGACGCGGCCAATTTGCTGCTCACGCAGGCGCAGCGCGAAGTGCTGGAGCAGGAACTGGAACTGACGCGCTTGCGCGCCACCTTGCACGAGCTGCATGGACGGCAGATTTCGCTGCAACCGTTGGAGCGGGCCTCGCCGTTTGCCTTCGGCCTGATGGTCGAGCGTTTCCGCGAACAGCTGACGACGGAAAAACTGTCAGACCGGGTAGCGCGCCTGGTGAGTGCGCTGGAAAAGGCGGCCGCATGAACGGCCAGCGCCCAGCGCATTGCGTGGTGGAACTGGCTGGCGAGCTGGTATGGCTGCTGGCGCACCAGGCCGTGTATTGGCCGGCGCGCAAGATGCTGATTATTGCCGACATCCATTTCGGCAAGGCGGCCGCCTTCCGTGCGCTGGGCGTGCCCGTGCCGCGTGGCACCACCACGCAAAACTTGCTGGCGCTGGATGCCTTGCTGGCCAGCCATGTTTGCGAGGAGATCGTCTTTCTCGGCGACTTCCTGCACGCGCGCGCCGCACACGCGAACGCCACCGTGGCGGCCATGCTGGCCTGGCGCACGCGCCATGCGCACGTGCGCCTGACGGTGGTGCGCGGCAATCATGATGCGCATGCGGGCGATCCGGCCGCCGCACTACGCATCAGCATGGTGGACGAACCGCACAGCGTGGGCAATCTTTCCTTCTGCCATCACCCGGACACCGTCGCGCCCGGCTATGTGCTGGCCGGCCACGTGCATCCTGTGTTTCATTTGCGCGCGGACAGGAGCGGCTTGCGCCTGCCATGTTTCCTGCTGGGCCGGCAGCGTGCCATTTTGCCATCGTTTGGCGCCTTTACGGGTGGCCATGCGGTGCGGCCAGCCGTTGGCGAGCGCGTGTATGTGACGGCGGACGCGGCGATTTTCCCGATACCCAATATCCAATAACTGCTGAGTGTTTGGTACTTTTGGTGAAAAACTGGAAGTAACTGTGCCACCACGGGCGGGACTCATCCTACATGCGCTCTTGCCATCCTCCTATTACTTGTGCCCCCTGTGCGCACTAAGATAAGGCTTCCCTTGCCGTGCGAGGGGGAAGAATTGCATGGTTTGCACTGTTTTCTGATTCATCGATCAAGGAGATCATCATGGCCACATCGAGCGACAATAAACAGCAAGGTAGTAAAACCGGTAGCAGCAGTAGCGGTAGCAGCAGCGGCGGCAACAAGCAAAGCGATACCAGCAAGCGTGGTTTTGCTTCCATGGACCCCGCCCAGCAGCGCGAAATCGCCAGCGAAGGCGGACGCGCCGCGCATGAAAAGGGCACGGCGCATGAATTCACGTCGGAAGAAGCGCGCCGCGCAGGCAGCCAAAGCCACAAAAACGATGCCAGCCGTCAAAGTGCCGCCAGTTCCAGCGGTGCGCGTGACAATTCCAGCATGAAGCAGGATGGCAACCGCGACAGTGGCAACAAGCAAAGTGGCGGTGCGGGTTCAGGGACGGACTCGTCCGGTTCGCGCAACAAGTAAGTGGAAGCGCTAGCAAGGCACGCCTGGCCGGGGGGAATCGCACATTGCCACTGGTCAGGCGGGGCGTTGGTTGGCCCGCCACAAAATTTTGATGCAATGCAGCAGGCATGGACTATGATGAAATAGCTGCGCCGGTCACGGCCAATTCGCAGTCAATTTGCAATTAAATCGCACGCACGACCAGGGAGAAGATGATGGGCAACTTCACTACGCCGCAGTCCGGCAAGAGCCAGGGCGGCACGCCGTCCACGGCAGGCAGCAAGCAAAGCACCGCCGAGTCGGCCGAGAGCTTTGTGCTGGTCGATAGCGAGCAAGGACTCGATATAGGCGACGATCTGTTTTCCATTGGCGAAGTGCGGCGCGCTGACCGTTTGCCACATCATCAGTCCGGTTCCGCCGGGCAGAGCCGGCAGAGCGCCGACAATGCGCCCGACACCACGGGCAGCACGGGAGTCTGACCGGGTCGCCTAGCTTTCTTCAGGCTCTGACCATCCCCCGCTGAGCCAGTTGCAAGACGTGTTCGCGCACGTCAGCTGGCCATTCCTGCACGCACGCCAGGAACGCAGGCTGCTTGCCGGCGAACAGGGCGCGGCTGGCTTCCTTGAAGCCGGGCGCATCGCCCGCCAACGCGTACATGACTTTATAGGCCGCTTCGCTCGCCTAGCGCTGCTGGGCACGCCTGCGTGTGGCAAGCGCTGCAACATGTCGGCCAGGCTGCCGTGCAGGTTCAGGTCCACTTGGCCACCGTTCGTGTCGTCGAAAATCAGGATTTGTGCCCCGGGATCGCGCGTCACCCATTCCTTCAGTGTTTGGCCACCGCCTGCAATGTGCCAGCGGCAACTTTGTGTGGGCCTGCAAAGGCGGTGATACGGGTGCGTGCGTGTCTTGCCTCCAATGCGTGCCTATGCAAGTAATTTTACCCGGGTCAAATTAAAAATCAATAACACCCGGGTAAATAATGCAGCACTGCTACAGGTCGACGCGGCCGTGTTCACCCAGGTTTTTCGGTGGCTCGCCCGTGATGGCGGCCTTGGCCATTTCATAGAATTGCATCATCTTGCTGGCACTGCTGTCCCAATACTCGGCCGACTGGATCGTTACCTTGATCAGCGACAGCTTCGGATCGTCGAGCCCGCCCGGGAACCATGCTTTCATCAGCGGATTCCACAGCTCTTCCGCCTTGGCCCGGTCCTTCAGCAGCTGCGCATGGCCGCAGACGGACACATACAGGCTGTCGCCCGTGTCGACAAAGCTGACATTGACTTGCGGATTGTTCAGCAAATCGCGCGTGTAGGCGGCCTCGTCCGAGACAAAAAACCAGATTTGCCCCGCGTTGTCGACTTGCTGCTGCGTCAGGGGCCGGCTGGTGAGCGTGCGCATGTCGTCGCTGGTGGTCAGCATGCCAAATTTGACGTCCTTGATCTTGGCCGCGATACTGGCCAGTTGTTCGCTGGAATACGATTGCATTGGGGTGCTCCCTTGATGGTTGTCCTGAACAACAGCATAGGCGGGTGCTGCACGCGGCTCTGTACGGCAGCTTACGTAGTGGCGTAACTTTGTTTCAAAGCTGTTACAAAACGCCGGCCTGGCGGGACGCCCATGTATTGACTTAATAAATGATAATCATTATCATTTGTTTGAAGCGATAAGCATGAACTTTGATTGAAGGATGGGAATGAAGCACACTGACTTGTCGCGCCACCTGGCTCGCTCCTTGCCGGGAGCCCTCAATGGGTAATGCGGGCGCCGCAGACAAGGCCAAGAACAATGCCGGTCGCGCCGTCTGGCTGAAGAATTTGCATCAATGGCACTGGATCAGCTCGGCACTTTGCCTGCTGGGCATGTTTTTGTTCGCCATCACCGGCATTACGCTGAATCACGCCAGCCAGATCGAAGCCAAGCCATCGATCACGCGCCAGAAGGCGCTGCTGCCGGCTCCTTTGGTCACCGAACTGGCCGCGTATGCGGCCCAGCATGATGGCGCAAACGCGCCCATGCCGGCCGCCGCCGAGACCTGGCTGAAGCAGCAATGGTCGCTCAATGCGGGCGGGCGTCCCGCCGAATGGAGCGTCGATGAAGTGTATTTGCCGCTGCCCAAGGCGGGTGGCGACGCCTGGGTGCGCATCGGCCTGGAAGACGGCGCCGCCGAATATGAATTGACGGACCGGGGCTGGGTGTCCTGGCTCAACGATGTGCACAAGGGCCGCAACACGGGCGTGGCCTGGAACTGGTTCATCGATATTTTTGCCGGCGCCTGCATCGTGTTTTGCCTGACGGGTTTATTGATTTTGAAGTTCCACGCGGCCAACCGGCCATTTACCTGGCCGATGGTTGGCCTCGGTATCTTGATACCCTGCGCGATCGCCTTGCTGTTTATCCATTGATCGTTTTTACTATTCTTTTTTACAGGCACACCATGAAATTACGCTACTCCCTGGCGCTTGGCCTTCCCCTGATCGGCACTTCGGCGATGGCGGCCGACCTGGCCCTCAAGCTTGAAATCCCGCAACTGAATGTGGCGGAATATCATCGTCCCTACGTGGCGGCGTGGCTGGAAACGGCCGATCAAAAGGTCGTCGGCAACCTGACGGTGCTGTATGACGTGAAAAAGAAGGACAAGGCAGGCGAGAAGTGGCTGAAGGACATGCGTCAATGGTGGCGCAAGAGTGGCCGCGACCTGGCCATGCCGGTTGACGGCGTCAGCGGCGCCACGCGTGCGCCGGGCGAACATACCCTGACTTTCCCCGGCGCCAAGGCCTTGCTCGACAAGCTGCCGGCCGGCGAATACCAGGTGGTGGTGGAAGCGGCGCGCGAAGCGGGCGGACGCGAACTGGTGCGCGTACCGTTCCAGTGGCCGTTGAAATCGGCCCAGTCCGTTCCTGCCAAAGGCAAGGAAGAACTCGGCAATGTCGTCGTCCAACTCAAACCTTAAGGCGCCTCTACCATGTTGAAGCAACTCAATAAACCGCTGATCGCCCTGGCCCTGGCCGGCCTGGCCATGAACGCCCACGCCCACCGCGGCTGGATGGTGCCATCGAGCACGATGGTGGAAAGCAAGGACGCCTGGGTGACGGTGGACGCCGCCGTCTCCGACGGCCTGTTCGAAATCGACCACCAGCCGCTGCGCCTGGACGCGCTGCAAGTCATCGGCCCGGATGGCGCGAAAGTGGCGCCGGCGAATACCGTCACGGGCCGCCTGCGCAGCGTCTTCGATGTGAAAATGGAAAAGCCGGGCACGTATAAAGCGGCCATCGTGTCGCAAAACGTCATGGCCAGCTACAAGCAAAATGGCGAGCAGAAACGTTTCCGCGGCAACGAGGAAACCTTCAAGAAAGATATGCCGGCCGATGTGCAAGATGTGAAAGTCACGCGCACGGCCAGCCGCCTGGAAACCTTCTTCAGCAATGGCGAGACCAGCACGGAAGTGTTCAAGCCGACCGGCGTGGGCCTGGAATTCGTGCCAGTGACGCATCCGAACGACTTGCGCGCGGGCGAGAAAGCCACGTGGCGCTTCCTGGTCGATGGCAAGCCGGCAGCCAACCAGGCTTTCAGCCTGGTGCCAGGCGGCGTGCGCTACCGCGGCGTGCTGGGCGAAATCCGCCAGAGCACCGATGCCAAGGGCGAGATCACGTTTACGGTGCCGGCGGCCGGCATGTATTACCTGAGCAGCACCTGGCCTGCGGCCGCACCGGCCGTGGCCGGTCAGCCGCCAGCCATGCCGGAGCGCCGCATGACATACGCGGCCACCGTGGAAGTGCTGCCGCAGTAAGCGGCGGCCTCTTCACGAGCTCGCCGATGCGCCGGGTCTTGCTGCCGCAGCATATTTCCGATGAGGTCGCGCCGCCCGGCGCCGCGATCCGGGACTTGCGCGGCTTGGCTATGGGCACCAGCTGGTCGGTGCGCCTGCTGGAGTCCGCCATGCCGGGACGCGCGGGCAGCGCCGACCTGCAGCAAGGCTTGCAGCAGCAGCTGGACCTTGTCGTGGCGCAAATGAGTCACTGGAGCGACGAGTCCGACCTGGGCCGCTTCAACCTGGCCGAGCCCGGTAGCTGGCACAGCCTGCCCGCAGCCTTTTGCGAGGTGCTGGGCTTTGCCATGCACGTATCGCAGGCGTCCGGTGGCGCGTATGACCCGTGCGCGGGTGCGCTCGTCAACCTATGGGGCTTCGGTCCCCGCCACCGCTACGATGAGCCCGGCTTCCTGCCGCCGAAAGGTGACACGGTGGCGCTGCTGCTGTCGCAGCGCCAGCGCCGCCGCTTGGAGCTGGACTTGCCGGCTCGCCGCGCGCGCCAGCCGGGAGGCTTGCAACTCGATTTGTCGGCCGTGGCCAAGGGCTATGGCGTGGACCGCCTGGCCCGCTACCTGGACAGCCAGGGCATCCATCATTACCTGGTCGAAGTGGGTGGCGAACTGCGCGGCGCCGGCAGCAAGCCCGACGGCCAGCCGTGGTGGGTCATGCTGGAACAGGTCGATGGCGCCGCCGATAGTGCCGATAATGCACAGCATCCGCCGGAAATTCTGCTGGCGCTGCACGGCTTGTCCGTGGCGACTTCGGGCGATTACCGACGTTTCTTCCAGGATGGCACCGTTCGTTTTTCACACACCATTGATCCGCGCAGCGGCATGCCGATCGCCAATCAACTCGCTTCCGTTACCGTCGTGCACGCCGAATGCATGGCGGCCGACGCCTGGTCGACGGCCCTGACCGTGCTGGGCGTGGATGCCGGCATGGCCTTGGCCGAAGAGCAGGGCCTGGCCGCGCGCTTCCTGCAGCGCGACGGCCATGGCTACCACGAAACGCTGAGCAGCCAGATGCTGGCCATGCTCGACGAATGAACACTTACTTTCCATGATTTTTACGCACGATACGACACGGCTGGCCTTGCTTGCCGCCCTGTCCCTCAGTTATGCGGGCGTGTGCCTGGCACCTTGGCTGCGCGCGCGCACCAGGCGCCGCGGCGCCGCTGCCGCCAAGGCGGCGCTGGCCAACCGCCCCGCCTGGCTGGTGGCGTATGCGAGCCAGACGGGCAATGCCGAAGAGTTGGCCACGCAAACGGCGCAGAGCTTGCAGCTGGCCGGCATTCCCGTGCGTCTGTGTGCGCTGGCTGAACTGACGGCCATTGATTTGCAACAAGCGGAACGGGCCTTGTTCTTGGTCAGCACGTATGGCGAAGGCGACGCGCCCGACAATGCGGCCGCCTTCATGGGCCGATTCATGACGCGCGTGACAGGTGAGTTGGCGTTGCCGCAATTGCATTACGCCGTGCTGGCCCTGGGCGACCGCAGCTACACTCACTTCTGCGGCTTCGGCCGCGCGCTCGATGCCTGGCTGGCGGCGCAGGGCGCCTCGCGCCTGTTTGAACGTATCGAGGTCGACCGCAGCGCCAGCGCCGCCATCGAGCAATGGTTCCAGCGCCTGAGCCACCTGGCCGGCACCAGCGACGCACCGGACTGGAGCGCCCCCGCCTTCGGCGACTGGCGCCTGACGCACAGGCGCTTGCTCAATCCGGACAGCGCCGGTGGCGCCATCTTTCATGTGGAGCTGGCGCCCGTGGTCGGCAGCCTGCCTGACTGGCAGTCTGGCGACCTGGTGCAAGTGGCCGTGCCGGCGGATTGCGCCCAGCCGCGCGAATATTCGATCGCCTCGATCCCGCGCGATGGCGGCGTGCACTTGCTGGTGCGCCAGCATGCGCATCCCGATGGTAGCCTGGGACTGGCCTCGGGCTGGCTGACGGCGCAGGCGTCTGTGGGCGACGTGGTGCAACTGCGCTTGCGCCAGCACAAACGCTTCCGCCTGGAAGACAATGCCCAACGGCCATTAATTCTGATTGGCAACGGTAGCGGCATCGCCGGTTTGCGCGGCCACCTGAAAAGCCGTGTGCTGGCCGGTCAGCGGCGCAACTGGCTGATCTTTGGCGAGCGTAACGCGGCCCACGATTTTCATTATCACGAAGAAATTGAACACTGGCACGCCAGCGGTGACCTGCCGCGCCTGGACTTGGCGTTTTCGCGCGACCAGGCGGAGCGGATCTACGTGCAGGACCGCCTGCGCGGCAATGCAGACGAAGTCAAACTGTGGCTGGAGCAGGGCGCCGCCATCTATATCTGCGGTAGCCTGGCCGGCATGGCGGGCGGCGTCGACCAGGCCCTGCAAGAGATGCTGGGCCGGCCCGCGCTCGATGCGCTGGCGGCAGAAGGGCGCTACCGGCGCGACGTGTACTGAGTTTTTGACTCCGCCAGCGCGTTCGCGCGCACACAGCTATCATGATTGTTTTATCCAAGGAGACCCATCATGAGCGACAGCATTTACGACATTCCCTTGCGCCGCATCAATGGCGAGCTTAGCAGCCTGGACGCGTATCGCGGCAAGGTGGTGCTGGTGGTCAATGTAGCCTCCGCCTGCGGCTTGACGCCGCAGTATGAAGGATTGGAAAAACTCTACGCCGACAAGCAGGCCGAGGGCCTGGTGGTGGCCGGTTTCCCCGCGAATGAATTCGGCGCGCAGGAGCCGGGCAGCAATGCCGAGATCGCGGACTTTTGCCGCGGCACCTTTGGCGTGCAATTTCCCCTGTTTGAAAAAATCGTCGTCAAGGGTCCGGGCCAGCATCCGCTGTACCAGCGCCTGGTGCAGGAACAGCCGCAAGCGCAGGAAAAGCCGGGCAGCGATTTCCGCGCCAAGCTGGCCGGCTACGGCATCACGCAGGAGCGGCCCAGCGATGTGCTATGGAACTTCGAGAAGTTTTTGATCAGCAAGGATGGCAAGGTGGTGGGACGTTTCGCGCCCGACACCACGGTCGACGATGCCATCCTGCGCGAGGCCATCGACCGCGAACTGGCGGCGTAAGCACACCGCCCTGCGCCGTATTACTCTGCCGTGTTCAGCACGGCAGGTTCCATTTCCCCGCTCACTTCCTGCAAGCCGCGCGCCAGGCTGGAGATGCTGGGGTTGTCGATGAAGACGCAACGCTTGCCCGTGCGCTTGCAGTAATCCTTCACGCGCCAGTAGGCGCTGTGGCTGATGCAGCCCGTCTGGCAAATCACCAGGTCGGCCGCTGCCAGGCTCGAATCGAGCAGGTTGGCATTATCTTCCAGGCCGCCGTCGTGGTGGGCGAACTGCGCGCCGACCCGCTCGATCAAGGCGCGGTAGGTGGCGACATTGCCGCTGCGCCCGCCCACGCACAAGACGCTTTGATCGACCAGGCGGATCGGCATTTTCAGCTTGCCGCCCGTCGACACTTCCAGCTTAGGCGCCGGTGGCGGCACGGCGGCGGTCGGACGTGGCTGGGCCTGCTTCAATTCCGTGATTTGCTGGCGCAATTCCTTTTCGCGCTCATCCATTTGCGCCAGGCGCTCGACCAGGCGCGTGCGCGATTCCAGCGCCGGGATGGCGGCCTGCAGCTGCGCCAGATCAAAGCGCAAGCCATCGATCACGCTATCCTTGCCGATAGCTTCGGCTCGCGTGCGCAGCAGCACCGCTTCCTGGCGTTCCAGCTCGCCCGTTTTTTCTATCAACATGGCCTGGCTGCGCTGTTGCAGCTTGGCCAGTTCGTGCGTCAGGCGTGCATTTTCTTCCTGCAAGGCCGTAAATTTGCCCATGTCGGCGCGCACGCAGGCGCCGGCCTGGTGCTGGATCATGTGCAAGTCGCGGCACATCTGCTCTTCCAGTTCGGCATCGCAGCGCGGATGCGTCAGGCCGGCCCAGAAGGCGCCCGACACGTCGCCGTTGGCGACGGCCGTGCGCCACAGCTCGGCCACTTGCTCGGTGGTCTTGGCGCCGCGAAAGCGCAGGATCACGGGGGCGTAGCGGCGTTCGAGTTCCTTTTGCAGGGCTTCGGACAGGCGGTTGCGCGCACCGCATTCCGTCACGGCGCCCACGTGCACTTCGTAGTCGTCGGCCAGCACGCGCCCGCCCGTCATCTTGCCCACCAGCTTGCGCAGGTAGCCCAGCGGCAAGCCCACGCCGACCAGCGGGCAATGGCAAGTATGCGACAGTTCCCACAGTCGGCGGCGGCGCGAAGCGAGCGCGGCTGTTTCGCCCTCGCCGCTGGAACAATTGCTGATGACGGGCAGGGACTTGTCTTTGTCACACATGGCGATATCCTGTTAGGCGATGGGAGGTGTTGAAGAGAAATTATTGCGGCAGGGGTGAAACAGGGCGTTTGGCGCTCAGCAGGCGTGCCAAGCGCTCAAACAAGGTGGTCTTGGGCGGCGCAGGGCAGTGCAGCGCCACCAGGGCGGCCCATTGCTGCGACAACTGCTGGCAGGTCGCTTGCAGCACGGGCCCCAGGCCGGGCGAATTGGACAACACTTGCAGGTGGCGTTCGATGACACCCGCCAGTTTCTCGCAGGGACTGCCCGCATGGTAGTGCGACATCAGGTGCAGCACGGCCGACAGCAGCAATTCAGGCTGTTGGCCCTGCGGGGACGGAAACATCGGGGAAGGTCGGTCGTTCGCCATCAAACACTCCTGTGCGGTGGTTTGGCTGGCTGCGCGCACGGAGCGCGACTGGCTGGCGAGTGTGGTGACTGGCTGCCGTGCTGCTTCAGGCAGTCAGGATCAGCTTGTTCAATTGGGTGACGCGCAGGCGATAGATTTTGCCGCTGTGCTCAATTTCCACTTCGCGGCCCTGCTGCAGTAGCGCTTCGCTGGTGATGCGGCGCGCCGGTTGCGCCATGCTGACGGGAGGACGGACGTGGGCGCTAGCGGCATCCTGGATCAAGGCTGGTTTTGAGCTTTGCATGTTGGGCTTTCTTTGTCTCAGTTGAGAATGATTCGTATTTGCATTATTGTTGAATGTGGCCCAAAAAGCAAGGCCTATTTGTGCGGAATTTGCGCTTTTTTACGGCGGCACGGCACCTTGGGCGAGGGCGGTGCGCCGGGTGCTGCGCAAAGGCGGCCGCAAGCGCGGCGCGGAAGGGGAGCGGCAGCAAAAAAGACCCGGCAAGGCGGTGCGCGCCTTGGCCGGGTCAAGCCTGTGCCAAGCTTGAAGGAAATCTTTTTGGGGCGTTATTTGGGGCGTTAAATGGTGGCCAGCAATTGCGCCGAGGCGGTGGCTGCGGCGGCGGTGTCGGCCTTGAGCTTGGCGGCGGCCAGCTGCTTGGCGCGCGAACGCGAGGGCGGCAGACGGCGCAGGGTTTTCAGGGCGTCCGGATCCTTGATGCCGATGGTGCGCTGGTCGACCGTGATCAGGCCGATTTCATTGAAGGCGGACAGGGTACGGCTGACCGTTTCCAGCGTCAGGCCCAGGTAGCTGCCAATTTCATGGCGCGTCATGCGCAGGTTGAACAGCTTGCTCGAGTAGCCCATCTGCGCGAAGCGGTCGGCCAGCGAGACGAGGAAACGCGCCACGCGGGCTTCGGCGCTGAGGGCCCCCAGCATGCCGATCATCGCCTGTTCGCGCACCAGTTCGCGGCTCATCACGCCGTACATGACATTTTCCAGCTCCAGGTGCACGCGGCCCAGTGCCGTCAGCTTCTTGAACGGCAGCAGGATCAGGTCGCAGTCGGACAGGGCCACCGCTTCCGAGGAGTAATGGCGCGAGTGGATGCCATCGACGCCCAGCATGTCGCCCTTCATGGGAAAGCTGAGTACCTGCTCATTGCCGAATTCGTCGATGAGCACGGTTTTCAGGAAGCCCGAATTGACGATGTACAAGGTGTCGAACGGCTGGCCGATGGTGTGCACGCGCTGGCCCGTCTTGAATTGCACGTGCTGGAACAGCAGTTCGTCGGCGGCAATGGTGCAGGCGCTGGAGATATGCAGCAGGTCGCACACCTCCTTCAGGTTCGACCAGAGCCGACCCTGGCGCTGACGCCCCGCTTCCATCGGAGAGGAGGGGGCCAGCGATGGAGAGGCAGCGCGGGTTTCAGGCGTTTGCGTGGACAGCATGTTCATCTCCTGGTGACAGGTAGTTCAGAGTTGAATGACAAGGTGCGCAGGACGGCGGGCGGGCAAGGGTCGGCGGCGCGCGTCCAGGCTGGTAATGCTCAATTCGCTGAAGACTTGCTGTGTGATGAAATAACTTCCCAGCAACTTGATTACTGGTTTCAGTATGCCAACAACCGTATGCAATTCATATCAGCAGTGGCTGAATATGACAGTAGGAGCTGTGGCAATTGATGTAGGATTGTTCCTACGCGCTGGCGCGCCAGTCAGGTCTTGAAGGGGGACAGCAGACGGTGCGCCACGGCATACTGGACCATTTCCGACAACGAACTCATGCCCATCTTTTGCATGATGCGGGTCTTGTGCGTACTCACCGTCTTCACGCTCAGGTGCAGATTGTTGGCGATTTCCGTGATCGACTTGCCCGCCACCAGCAGGGAAAAGACTTCGAACTCGCGGTCCGACAGCTGTTTGTGCAGCAAGCTTTCATTTGGCATCATGATGTTGAGCACAAGCTGCTCTGCCACCTCTGCGCTGATGTAGGGGCGCCCCGACGCCACCTTGTGGATGGCGCCCACCAGCTGGGTGCCCGCGCTTTCCTTGGTCAGATAGCCTTGCGCTCCGGCGCGGATGGCGCGCACCGCATATTGCTCTTCCTCGTGCATGGTGAGGATCAGGATGGCCAGCTTGGGCGCCTCGCTGCGGATTTGCCGGATCAGATCGACGCCGCTGCGGCCCGGCATCGACAGGTCGAGCAGCAACAGGTCGAAGCCGCCCTGGCGTACGTGGTTGAGTACCTCAAAGCCATCGATGGCTTCGCCCACGATGTCGATGTCCGGCGCGCCGTCAAGGATGCGCTTCAATCCTTCTCGCATGATGGTGTGGTCGTCGGCAATCACAATACGTATCATAGGCGCGCAATCTGGAGGCGTGTATTTTTCCCTGGCCGTTTCGTTGCGGCCGGCCGGGTGTTAAGAAACGAGAAACGTTGCTATTTTAACTGAAATGGTCGCAGTTTTGCCTTTTACCCGATATATGGGCTGCGGCGGCCTGCTAGGCCATGTGACCCCTTATTTTGATGGGGGTTCCTTGATCAGCCTATGCACGAGCACCGGTAATTTCGAGTGCGATAGCACTTTATTGGTCACGCTGCCAAGCAGCAATTGGCCCCAACCGCTGCGGCCATGCGAGCCCATGAAAATCAGGTCGCATTGCTGCAATTGCGCCACTTCCACAATTTTCAGGGCGGGGCTGTCGGAAAAGGCGGTCAGGCCCGTCGCTTCCAGGCCGTGTTTGGCGGCAGCGTCGAGGATGGGCTGCCAGTGGTCGGCGCCCGCCTTGCGCATGGCGATGCGGTATTCCTCCTCGCTGGGATAGCTTGGGGGAATGATTTCGATATACACCGGGTACTGGTATTCGGGCGCCACGTACACGGCAAGAATGTCGGCTTGCATCTGTTCGGCAAAGGCAACGCCGGCACAGGCCGTCAGGTTGGAGACGGTGGAGCCGTCCGTGGCGATCAGAATTTTCTTATACATGGCAGGTCCTTTGGCAGTGACTCAGCGCGTGCAACGCCCCTTATTGTAGGCGCGGCGGCAGCATGGTATTCATGTAAAGACTTGATAATTATCAATACTATTGCACCTTCAGTATAGACAACATTAGCAGAAAGATCGTGTTTTAGCCGCAACGATATCCTTGGCGTACTGTTGCGCAGGCGCCCGCGAGCAGGATTTCTTGTGCGGCGCGTGGTCTTGCAGGCACGCCAATGGTAGTATTTCAAAATACAACGGTAGGAACACTTATTTCCTGGCGGAAAAGCTCTTATGAGCCAGCTTTACACCAGGAAGCGCGTTTTGAGATTTACCAACAGGGCGGCGCCCTGCTACACTCGCACCATCGCAGCGGTATTGCCTCAAATCATCTTAATCGAGAAATTGTGGGTATCAGTCTGTAAAACGCACAGTTCAGGCGGAATTTTGACAAATTATGGAGAAGCAGGGATATGACCAACGCCGCTGATGATTTTGATGCATTATTCGATGAAGTATCTGCGCAAAGTGCGGCCGCTCCCAAGCCCGCGCCTGCCGCAGCGCCCGCAGCCGTGATCGCGGACGATGATTTTGACGCGCTGTTCGATTCGGTGTCGGCCAGCGCCGCCGTGCCGGCAGCCGTAGCGGAAGCGCCAGTCGCCGCCGTGCCGGAAGCGCCACCTGCGGCTGCCGCAGGCGTGCCTGGCGAAGCGGCCGATCCTGTCGACCAGTCCGACAAGCCGATGTTCGAACGCCTGGGCGGCATCGTGCGCCTGCTGCACGATTCGCTGCGCGAACTGGGCTACGACAAGGCGTTGACGGAAGCGTCGTCGCAGATCGTCGATGCCCAGGACCGCCTGGAATATGTCGCCACCCTGACGGAACAGGCCGCCAACAAGGTCCTGAATACGCTCGACGAAGGCATGCCGGCGCAAGATGTGCTGTCGAAGAAAGCCAAGGACATGGACAGCCGCTGGACGGCGCTGTTCGATGGCAAGCTGAGCCTGGCAGAATTCAAGGCCCTGGCCGGCGATACGCGCCAGTTCGCGCAAGCCGTTGCCGAGGCAACGGAAGCGGAAAAAGCGCGCTTGCTGGAAATCATGATGGCGCAGGACTTCCAGGACATCACGGGCCAGCTGATCAAAAAAGTGGTCAACATCACCAAGACGGTGGAGCACGAGCTTGCCCAACTGCTGCGCGACAACGCGCCGGCCGAAGTGCGCGAAAAATTGGCGCAAAAGCCGGTGCCGCTGATGCAGGGCCCGTCCGTGCCGTCGGTGGCGCTGGACCAGGATAATGTAGACGACCTTCTTGCGGATTTGGGATTCTAATGGACGATATGCTCAAGGATTTCGTCGTTGAGGCGATGGATCTTGCGGTTAATGTTGAAGAGCACTTATTGCGCCTCGAGCGTGATCCCGACAACAAGGAAACACTGAATGCCGTGTTTCGTTCCTTCCACACCATCAAGGGTGGCGCCGGCTTCATGGGCTTGCCCGCGCTGGTGGCGGCCTGCCATCTGACGGAAAACCTGTTCGACGCTTTGCGCACGGGCGCCGCGCCGGTGACGCCGATCGCCATCGAGGCGGCGCTGCAAGCGTCCGGTTTCGTGGCCGACCAGCTGACGGAACTGGCCAACGGTGCCGCGCCGGAAAGCTTGCCGGCCATGCCGGAAGAGTTGGAACACATCCTGACGAACGCCATTGAAGGCAAGGGCATAGACGCACCTGCACCTGCACCTGCCGCTGCCGTGGTGACGCAAGCCACCGCGCCCGTTGCCGAAGTGGTCGTGGTGGCGCCAGCCGCCGCTGTTTCCACCGCCAGTGCCGATGGCCTGGACTGGGAAGGCATGTATAACGCGGTCGTGCCGGCCGGTAGCCAGGTCGCTGCCGCACCGGCCTCCGCCGTCGCTGCTGCGCCTGCTGTCGTGGCCGCCGCCCCTGCTGCCGTTGCCAAGCCGGCCGCAAAGGCCTGGGATGGTGCGGAACGGCGTGAAGATCGTCCGGAAGTGCGTCATGCCGCGCCCGTCAAGGAAGACAGTATCCGCGTCGACGCCGTCAAGCTCGATGCACTGCTGGAAGTGGCCGGCGAGTCGGTGCAGGCTGCCAACCAGGCTGCCGTGCTGCTCGAACGCTTGCTGCAATTCAAATTCGAAGGTCAGGCCGCCACCCTGATGGCGACCCTGGCGGAAACCCTGGAACGCGCTTCGCGCTACTCGACCGAGCTGCAGCGGGCCACCCTGGCCACGCGCATGCAGCCTGTCGGCCGACTGTTCCAGAAATTCCCGCGCCTGGTGCGCGAACTGGCGAAAGACCTGGGCAAGGATGTCGAGCTGACCATCGAAGGCGCGGAGACAGAAGTCGACCGCGTGGTTGTCGACAGCCTGTACGATCCACTCGTGCACATGCTGCGCAATTCGCTCGACCATGGCGTAGAATCGCCGGAAGCGCGCCTGGCTGCCGGCAAGCCCGCCAAATCGTATATTTCGCTCAAAGCCTGGCAGGAAGCCAACAGTGTCATGATCGTGCTGCAAGATGATGGCAAGGGCATGGACCCGGCCTTCCTGCGCAGCAAGGCCCAGCAAAAAGGCCTGATCAGCGAAAACGCGCAACTGAGCAACGACGAATGCTTCCAGCTGGTGTTCCTGCCGGGCTTCTCGACCAAGGAAGTGGCTTCCAGCGTCTCCGGACGCGGCGTGGGCATGGACGTGGTCAAGACGGCCGTGGAGAAAAACCGCGGTGCCATCCACATCGAGTCGTCGCTGGGCAAGGGCACCAAGTTTGCCATCCGCCTGCCGATCGAGCTTTCCATCGTGCCGACCATGCTCGTGTCGACGTCGGGCGCCGCGCTGGCGCTGCCGATGGCGGTGGTGCAGCGCGTCGTCGAATTGCCGGAAACCTTCATGGAAGTGGGCGGCGCGCCCGTGCTGAAAGACCAGGGCCGTCCATTGCCCGTGCGGTCGCTGGCCGGCGCCCTGGGCTACGAATCGTGCAGCGAACGCGTGGGTATTGTTGTTGCTGCGCCACAGCCGTACATTCTCGCCGTGGCCGCCGTCGATGGCACGGCCGATCTGGTGATCAAGCCGATGACGGCCATCACCGTGGAAGGCATTACCGGTACTGCCCGCTCGGCCGAGGGCGAGCTGGTGCTGGTCGTCGGTCTGTCGTTCCTGATGGACGGGTGTAGAGGTAGTGTGCGTTTAGCTGCCTGAGTCTGCGCTTGCTCCTATCAAAGCCCGCTGCGTCGATATGCAGCGGGTTTTTTTATTGCTGAATCACACGGTAGATTCACTGCTGCCATTAACGTAAACTACCGCCTTCCAGCCAGCGCTGCACGCGCACGATTTCCTGGGCGCGCTCCGCCTCGTCCTTCGGCGGCGGCAGGTAGATGTCGGGCATGATGCCGCCCAGGTCCACCTGCAGCTGCGGCAAGCGGGCCGAGCGCGAGGTGGCGTACATTAACTGGCGTATCCCTGAGGGCAAGGCATGCAGGCGCAAATTCGAGTAATCGAGGGCGCCATTGCTGTTGCGCCCGATCAGTTTGACACGAAAACTTTGCCGCGCTGCCAGCAGGAATTCTTCGCAGGAGCTCGCGCAATCGCGGTCGACCAGTACCGCCACGCGGGCCGGCTGCATTTTCTTTCTGGGAAAACTTCCATAGCTGACAGGTCCATCGGCTTGTTGCGTCACGAACTGGCCTGATGCGACGCTGCGCATACGGGCGACGGCATGCTCACTGTATGTCGTGCACGAGGTATCACCGGGGGCGAACAGCGCGCAGATATCTTCCTGTCCGGCGATATTGGCTGGCGTGGACAGCCATTCGCCACCCACGCTGACGATCTCGCCTGAGCTGATCCATGGCAGTAGCGGCGCATAAGTGCTATCACTACCACCATTATTGAGCCTGACATCAATGATCCAGTTGGGGCGGGTGGCAAGATCGTGGTGCTTGCTTGTCAGTAAATCAGCGATTACCTTGCTGTACCGAGGAAAAAAACTGGGTAGTGTCAGTAACGCGGTCCGAGGTGACAGGAGTTGCAGCGATGGCTCTCTTTGATCAGTATTTGCCGTTGCCGTTGCCGTTGGCGTGGAGGGCGGCGCTGGTTTGCTGTGCTTCAATGTCGTGCTGGGAACGATCTGCAGATGGCCTGTGCGCCATTTACTCAGATAATTGGCCAGTACTACATTACAAGCAGATTCATCATTAGTGTTTTCCGCGGCCTCGCTTGCGCTTGCCAGCGCCAGGTCGAAATAGGCCTGGCCCTTTTGCGCCAGGTGGGCGCGTGCGCCCGTATCGTTTTCCAGCAGGAAGGGCGCAATGGCGCGCAAGTCCTGTACGCAGCTTTCTCCTGGCGCGGCGGCGACCGCGTGCGTGTTGGTCAGGGTCAGGGCGGCCAGTGCCCATAAGTGCAGTTTCATTCAGGTCCTCATCGCTTGTAAGCGCGTGCGGGGGCGCGCGCCTGTCGTTATTGTCGAAATACAATACACGAAAGGTTAAGGAAAAAGTATCAATTTCTGATTCCGCCGTGACTCGTTCGGCAGCTCGCCTGCGGATGGGGCCGGCATGCCGCCAATGTGCCGATATCGGCAATTTCCAGCTCATATATAACAATATGGCCAAACTTTGTATCGCCAATCCCACGCTTTTACCTGTTTCGGTTCTGTATTGCGCAATATATGGCATAATCCCTGTGGATCACCGTATGACTTGGTATCACTTGATCACTTAAACAGGCTGTGGCAACGCTGCATAAATCATGATGAAGACGCTTTACGACAAACTCTGGGAATCCCACGTTGTTCGGGCCGAAGATGATGGCACGACAATTTTGTACATCGACCGGCACCTGCTGCACGAAGTCACCAGCCCGCAAGCCTTCGATGGGCTCAGCGTGGCAGGGCGCCAGCCGTGGCGTATTTCCGCCAACCTGGCCGTGGCCGACCATAACGTGCCCACTACCAGCCGCGTCGACGGCATCGCCGACCCGGTTTCGCGCCTGCAGGTAGAAACGCTGGACAAGAACGCCAAGCACTACGGCTTGACCTACTTCAACATGAACGACAAGCGCCAGGGTATCGTGCATGTGATCGGCCCCGAACAGGGCGCGACCTTGCCCGGCATGACGGTGGTGTGCGGCGACTCGCACACGTCCACGCACGGCGCCTTCGGCGCGCTGGCGCACGGCATCGGCACGTCGGAAGTGGAACACGTGCTGGCCACGCAAACCTTGCTGCAAAAGAAATCCAAATCCATGCTGGTGCAAGTTGACGGCGCCTTGCCGGCCGGCGTGACGGCCAAGGATATCGTGCTGGCCATCATCGGCAAGATCGGCACGGCCGGCGGCACGGGCTACTGTATCGAATTCGGCGGCTCGGCCATCCGTGCCCTGTCGATGGAAGGTCGCATGACGGTGTGCAACATGGCCATCGAGGCGGGTGCGCGCGCCGGCATCATCGGCGTTGATGACACCACCATCAATTACGTCAAGGGCCGCCCGTTTTCCCCGGCCGGTCCGCATTGGGAGCGCGCCGTGGCCTATTGGCGCACCCTGCATTCGGATCCGGGCGCCCGCTTCGACCTGGTCGTCACACTCAATGCCGCCGACATCGTGCCGCAAGTGACCTGGGGCACGTCGCCCGAAATGGTAATCGGCATCGATGGCCGCGTGCCGGACCCCGACCAGGAAAAAGACAGCGTCAAGCGCGATGCGATGGAAAAGGCGCTGGTCTACATGGCCTTGAAACCGAATACCGCCATCGAAGACATCCGTATCGACAAGGTCTTCATCGGTTCCTGCACCAATTCGCGCATCGAAGACTTGCGCGCGGCCGCTGCCGTGGTGCGCGGCAAGTACCGCGCCTCGAACGTCAGCCTGGCGCTGGTGGTGCCCGGTTCCGGTCTCGTCAAGGACCAGGCCGAGCGCGAAGGCCTGGATCGCATCTTCAAGGATGCCGGTTTCGAGTGGCGCGAGCCGGGCTGCTCCATGTGCCTGGCCATGAATGCCGACCGTCTGGAACCGGGCGAACGCTGCGCCTCGACCTCGAACCGCAACTTCGAAGGCCGGCAAGGGCAGGGCGGCCGTACCCACCTGGTGTCGCCCGCGATGGCGGCGGCGGCGGGTATCGCCGGCCACTTTGTCGACGTGCGGGGCCTGCGATGAGGGCAGGGACTGGCGCCGCTGGCGTACACTAGCGCTCCCAGTCCCTTACTTACTATCAAGAAATCATCATGAAAAAACTCTTCGCCCTCCTCATCGCCACCGTCATCCTGTCTGGCTGCAACACCGTCTCCGGCATTGGCCGCGATGTGCAGAAAGTCGGCCAGGTCGTCACTGGCGCCGGCGGAAAATAAACCGTGACGTGCCGGCGCCCTGCGCCGCCCGTCCTACCGAGTAGAAACAGCATGGATAAATTTACGCTTTACGAAGGCCTGGTGGCCCCGCTGGACCGCGCCAACGTCGACACCGACGCGATTATCCCGAAGCAATTCCTGAAATCGATCCACCGCAGCGGTTTCGGCCCCAACCTGTTCGACGAATGGCGCTACCTCGACCATGGCGAACCGGGCCAGGACAATAGCCGCCGTCCGCTGAACCCGGATTTCGTGCTTAACGAGGGGCGCTACCAGGGCGCCTCGATTTTGCTGACGCGCAAGAACTTCGGCTGCGGCTCCTCGCGCGAACACGCGCCGTGGGCCCTCGATCAATATGGCTTCCGCGCCATCATCGCGCCGTCGTTTGCCGATATCTTCTTCAATAACTGCTACAAGAATGGCTTGCTGCCCATCGTGCTGTCGGAAAGCCAGGTCGAGCACCTGTTCAATGAAGTCAAGGCTTTCCCCGGCTACCAGCTGGTGGTGGACCTGGAACAGCAGTGCGTGCGCACCAGCAATGGTTCCGT
Organism: Janthinobacterium algoris; assembly: GCF_051380935.1. Classification (NCBI taxonomy): domain Bacteria; kingdom Pseudomonadati; phylum Pseudomonadota; class Betaproteobacteria; order Burkholderiales; family Oxalobacteraceae; genus Janthinobacterium; species Janthinobacterium algoris. The sequence continues at coordinate 516,379 of NZ_JBNYXZ010000001.1, forward strand.
CTCGTATCCATTCGAGATCGATGCCTTCCGCAAATATTGCCTGATGAATGGCCTCGACGATATCGGCCTGACCCTGCGCCATGCGGACGATATCCGCGCCTTCGAAGAACGTCATCTCGCTACTCAACCGTGGCTCGCCAACGTCATTTAATCGATAAAAATATGAAAATTGCAATTTTACCCGGCGACGGCATCGGCCCTGAAATTGTCGCGCAAGCCGTCAAGGTCTTGAATGTGCTGGGCGAATCGTTCGAGCTGGAAAGCGCGCCCGTGGGCGGCGCCGGCTATGCGGCCCATGGTCACCCTTTGCCGGAAGGCACGCTGGCCCTGGCCAAGGCGGCCGATGCCGTGCTGTTCGGCGCCGTCGGCGACTACCAGTACGACAATCTGGAGCGCCAGTTCCGTCCCGAGCAAGCGATCCTGGGCTTGCGCAAGAACCTGGGCCTGTTCGCTAACCTGCGTCCGGCTATTTTGTATCCGGAACTGGCGGGCGCATCGACCCTGAAGCCGGAAGTGGTGGCGGGTCTGGACATTCTGATCATCCGTGAATTGACGGGCGATATTTATTTTGGCCAGCCCCGCGGCGTGCGCGAGTGCCCGGACGGTCCGTTCAAGGGTCAGCGCGAAGGCTTCGACACCATGCGCTATGCGGAGGGCGAAATCCGCCGCATCGCCCACGTGGCCTTCCAGGCCGCGCAAAAGCGCGACAAGAGGCTCACCAGCGTGGACAAGGCGAACGTGCTGGAAACCTTCCAGTTTTGGAAAGATATTGTCATCGACGTGCACAAGGAATACCCGGATGTTGCGCTCGATCATATGTATGTCGATAACGCGGCCATGCAACTGGTGCGGGCGCCGAAGAAATTCGACGTCATGGTGACCGGCAACATGTTCGGCGATATCTTGTCGGACGCGGCCGCGATGCTGACGGGCTCGATCGGCATGCTGCCGTCGGCTTCGCTCGATGCCAACAACAAGGGTTTGTACGAACCGTCGCATGGTTCGGCTCCCGATATCGCGGGCAAGGGCATCGCCAATCCGCTGGCGACGATTTTGTCGGCCGCCATGATGTTGCGCTATTCGCTGAACCGCGAAGAGCAGGCAAATCGTATCGAGGCTGCCGTCAAGCAAGTGCTGGCGCAGGGGCTGCGCACGGCCGACATCCACGAAGCGGGCACCACCTTGGTCGGTACCGAGGCGATGGGCGATGCAGTTGTAAAAGCACTGGGATAAAATAGTTTAATGACGGCAGTCGCCGTCTCATCTTGAGGAATGGTAATGAAATTAGTTGGCTTGGTAGGTTGGCGCGGTATGGTCGGTTCGGTCCTGATGCAGCGCATGCAGGAAGAGGGCGATTTCGCCCACATCGAACCGGTGTTTTTCACCACCTCGAACACGGGCGGCGCGGCGCCGGCCATGGCGAAGAATGAAACCATCCTCAAGGATGCCAACAACATCGCCGAACTGTCCAAATGCGACATCGTCATTTCCTGCCAGGGCGGGGACTACACGAGCTTTGTTTTCCCGCAGCTGCGCGCAGCGGGCTGGAATGGCTACTGGATCGATGCGGCCTCGACCTTGCGCATGGAAAAAGACGCCGTCATCGTGCTCGACCCCGTCAACTTGCACGTCATCAAGGATGCGCTGGGCAAGGGCGTGAAGAACTACATCGGCGGCAATTGCACCGTGTCCTGCATGATGATGGGCCTGGGCGGCCTGTTCCAGCACGATTTGATCGACTGGATGACGTCGATGACCTACCAGGCGGCATCGGGCGGCGGCGCGCAGCACATGCGCGAGCTGCTGACGCAGTTTGGCACCATCAACGGCTCCGTCAAGGCGCTGCTGGAAAACCCGGCTTCCGCCATCCTGGAAATCGACCGCCAGGTGCTGGCTACCCAGCACGGTTACTCGCCGGACGAGATCAAGCAATTCGGCGCGCCGCTGGCCGGGAACCTGATCCCGTGGATCGACAAGGACCTGGGCAATGGCCAGTCGAAGGAAGAATGGAAGGCCGGCGCGGAAACGAACAAGATCCTGGGCCGCGGCATCGACTTTGGCACCAAGGAAATTCCCGTCGACGGCCTGTGCGTGCGCATCGGCGCCATGCGCTGCCATTCGCAAGCGCTGACCATCAAGCTCAAAAAAGACGTGCCGCTCGATGAAATCAACGACATCATCGCCAGCAATAATCAATGGGTGAAATTCGTGCCGAACACGCGCGAAGCGTCCGTGCACGACCTGTCGCCGGCCGCCGTCACGGGCAGCCTGACGATACCCGTCGGTCGCGTGCGCAAGATGAGCATGGGCGGCGAGTACCTGTCCGCCTTCACCGTGGGCGATCAATTGTTGTGGGGTGCTGCCGAGCCGCTGCGCCGCATGTTGCGCATTTTGCTCGACGCGTAATGGCAATAAATTGCTGATCAAGATCAAGCCGGGGCTGTTTCCCCGGCTTTTTTTTCGCCCTGAAGCCATCAAGGCTCAACCATGCGGAGCTTGCATAGCTCTGGGCATGATGATATGTTGATACCTCTGGAAAAGTAACAGTTTTCCCATGTCAACTAAGATGCCGCCAACTATGCCTGTACACACTCGTCCCCGGGTCGCCTCCCTTGCCATTAAAACACTCAGCAGCGCTGTCGCCTGTGCGGTGTTATTGTCACCGGCGGCATCCGCAGCCGAGCTGGGCAAGATCACGGTGTTGTCCGCCGCCGGCCAGCCGCTGCGCGCCGAGGTCGAATTATCGGCCGTCAAGCCAGGCGAGGCAGCTAGCCTGCTGGCCAAACTGGCGCCGCCGGATGCCTACCGCCAGGCCAACGTGGAATTCAATTCCGCCCTGAACGCGTTGACATTTGCCGTGGAAAGCCGCAACGGCACGTCCTTCATCCGCATCAGCTCGGCGCAACCGGTGGCTGAACCCCTGGTGGATTTGCTGCTGGAACTGAGCAGCAAGAGCGGGCGCCAGGTGCGCGAATATGCATTCGTGCTCGACACGCCCGAAGCGCGCCAGACGCGCGGCGCGCAAGTGACGGCGCCCGTGGAGCCAGGCAAGGCCAAGCCTGCCGCCGCTGGTGTTGCGCCGCAAGCGCCGAAAAAGCCGGCCGGCGAATACAAGGTCAAGGCGGGCGATACCCTGAGCCGCATCGCCAGCGAACTGAAACCATCGGGCGTCTCGCTCGACATGATGCTTGTCGCCCTGTACCGTGCCAATCCCGATGCCTTCAAGGGCGAGAACATGAACCGCATGCAGGCCGGGCGCATCCTGGCCGTGCCGGGCGCGGACGCCGTGCGCGCCACCGACGCGGCCGCAGCGAAGGGCGTCGTGACGGCGCACGCCATCGATTTCGACGCCTATCGCAACAAGCTGGCGGGGCAGGTATCGCAAAGCAAGCCGGCCAAGGCGGCGCAATCGACGCAAAGCACGGCTGGCAAGATCGGGCCTACCCGCGTGCAGGAAAAGCCGACGGCCGTGAGCGAATCGCAAGACAAGCTGAAACTGTCGAAGGCGGAGCCGGCGGCCAAGTCGGCCGGCAAGAGCGCCGTCGCCAGCGAGGAAGACAAGATCGCCAAGGCCAAGCAGGTCGATGAAGCGGCCGCGCGCGTCAAGGAGCTGGAAAAGAACGTCAGCGACCTGGAAAAGTTGATGGCGGTCAAGAGCAAGGCCATGGCTGACAAGAGCGCTCCGGCACCCGCCAAGCCGGCCGAGGCCGCTGCCAGTGCATCGGCCATCGCCAGTGCGCCGGCCGAGGCGCAGCCGCCTGTTCCCAAGGCCAAGCCGGTGCCGCTGGTGAAAAAACCGTCGCCGCTGGAACCGACCATCACCGACAAGATCAACGACCACCTGGGCGCCATCGGCATAGGCATCGCCGCGTTGCTGGCGGCCGTGGCCGCATTGGTGATTGCGCGCCGCCGCAAGGAGACGCCGCCGCCCGCCGCAGATATCGCCCCCGTGTTCGAGCCGGAAGCGCCAGTGGTGCCATCGTCCGGGCTGGCGCCGGAAGACCAGCAGTCCGAAGCGAGCAACCACCTGTTCGGTACGGGCGCCGCCGCTGCCGGCGTGGCCGCCGCAGCGGGCGCCAGCATGCTCGATGCGAATGAAACGGACCCTGTTGCCGAAGCGGACGTGTATATCGCCTACGGCCGCGATGGCCAAGCCGAAGATATCCTCAAGGAAGCCTTGCGCATCCACCCCGAGCGCCATGCAGCCCGCTTGAAATTGTTGGAAATCTATTCCGCCCGCAACGATGTGCGCGCGTTTGAAGACCAGGCTAGCGAGCTGTACAGCCAGACGCGGGGCCAGGGCGAAGAGTGGCCGCAGGCGGCCGCGCTGGGCCTGGCGCTCGATCCCACCAACCCCTTGTATGGCGATACGGAAGACGATGCCGTCGTCAGTCTCAGCAAGGGGGCCGGCGACGATTTGCATGGCCAGAGCATGGACTTGCCCGACGACCTGTCTTCCCCGGCGGCCGACCTGGCGCCGGCAGAGCCGGTGTCCGCCGTGAGCGCCCGCGATGCGCGCGATCCTCTCGATTTTGACCTCGACAGCCTCGATTTCGAGCCTGTCTCCACCAGCGACCCGATCATCATGCCGGGGCCGGACAGCAAGCCGGTGTCTGCCGCGCAGGATGCGCACTATGACGCCAGCATGGATTTCGGCCTGGACCTGGAACCGCCAGCGGGCCCCGTGAATGGCGTGGGCGCCGGTTTGACGCCTTTGCCTGATCCGTTGAAGGATGTGGACCTGGCTCATTTCGACCTTGACGCGCCCGTGGCGCCGGCTGCCGCGCCGGTCGCGGCGGCCAAGCCATCCATCGACAGCCTGTTTGACGACGCGCAAACGCCAGCCACCTTGCCGGAAGTCATACCGCCCGCGCAAGAATTCGACCTGTCCGGCATCGACTTAGACCTCAACGATGGCAAGACGGCCAGCGTGGGCGTGGACGACCCGCTGTCGGCCATCCACATGGAAATGGATACCAAGCTGGACTTGGCGATCGCTTACCAGGAAATCGGCGACAAGGAAGGCGCGCGTGAGTTGATCGATGAGGTCATCAAGGGCGGCAGCGAAGAGCAGGTCGCCAAGGCGAATACAATGAAGGCACTCCTTAGCTAGCAATGCCCGCCGGCGCGGCAGGCTGCTGCGCCGGTATAATGCTCCGATGCAAAATATTACGACAGCAACGCCATTCAAGCGTATCGTCCTCGGTCTGCAGTATGACGGCACGGCCTGGCATGGATACCAGAAACAGGAAGATGGGCAGACGGTGCAGGACCAGCTGGAAAACGCGCTGGAGCAGTTTGCCCGCGTGCGCCTGGCCACGACCTGCGCCGGCCGCACGGATACGGGCGTGCATGCGCTCGAGCAAGTCGTGCACTTCGATACGGAACTGAACCGCGACGTGCACTCCTGGGTGCGCGGCGTCAACGCCTTCCTGCCGAAATCCATCGCCGTGCGCTGGGCCAAAGAGCTGGCCGGCGACCCCACCGTCAACGATTTCTTCCACGCCCGCTTTAGCGCCCGCGCGCGCACTTATCATTATGTATTGTATAACAACGCCACCCGCTCGCCGCTGGTGGAGGGGCGCGCCGGCTTCTTTTTCCGTCCGCTGGACGTGGAACTGATGCGCCAGGCCGTGCAACCGCTCTTGGGCTGGCACGATTTCACGGCCTTCCGCGCCGCGCAATGCCAGGCCAAGTCGCCCGTCAAGCTGATGCATGATATCCGCATCGAGCGGCGCGGCGATTGCGTCATCTTCACCATTACGGCGAATGCATTCCTGCACCACATGGTGCGCAACCTGGTCGGTTCGCTCGTGTATATTGGCACGGGACGCGAAGAGCCGGACTGGCTCGGGCACTTGCTTGAAAGCAAAGACCGTCACGCGGCGGCGCCCACTTTCATGCCGGACGGCCTGTACCTGGCGCAGATCGATTACGACCCGAAATGGGCGTTACCGCAAGACAGCAGCAGCGCTTTGCCCTGGTTCTGACGTTTTGCATCAAGCAATAACATCAAGCAATAACATCAAGGAATAGCATGCCTCGCACACGTATCAAGATCTGCGGCCTGACCCGCGTCGAAGACATCCAGGCGGTCGTGGCGGCAGGCGCCGACGCCATCGGCTTCGTGTTTTATCCGAAAAGTCCCCGTTACGTGACGCCCCGGCAGGCGGCCGACCTGATCGCCGCGATGCCGCCGTACGTGACGACGGTGGGCCTGTTCGTCAACGCCACGCTGGAAGAGGTGCGGGCCACCAAGGCCGTGGCGCCCTTGTCGCTGCTGCAATTTCATGGCGACGAGACGCCGGAACACAGTGCCGCGCTGGCTGGCGCCGTGCATACGCCGTTTACGCAGGTGTTCAGGGTGAAACCTGACACCCGCTGCGAAGATTTGCTAGAATACGAACAGCGCTATCGCGCCGCCAGTCCCTTGTTCTCCAGCCTCTTGCTCGATACCTATGTGGATGCCTACGGCGGTGCAGGAAAGGTATTTGATTGGTCCCTCATTCCAAAAGAACTCGCGCCTCGGGTCGTTTTAAGTGGTGGCTTGAGCGTACAAAACGCGACTGACGCAGTGCTGCGCGTGCGCCCTTACGCCGTCGACATCAGCAGTGGTGTCGAAGCGTCCAAGGGTATCAAGGACGCATCCCGAGTCCGCGCGTTCATCGCCGCGGTGCAGGATGCCGATGCCATCATTGCCAGAGGAAACCACCATGAATGACCACACGCATGACTACAGCGCCGCGCCCGGCGCAGCCGCCGCATTGTTCCACGCCACCGATTACCCGTTTCCCGACCCGCGCGGCCACTTCGGCCCGTATGGCGGCGCATTTGTTGCCGAAACGCTCACGCACGCGCTGGCCGAGCTGAAAGACGCCTATGCGCGCTACAGCGCCGACCCGGAATTCCTGGAAGAATTCCGCTACGAGCTGAAACATTTCGTTGGCCGTCCATCGCCCATTTACCACGCCAAGCGCTGGTCCGAAATGGCCGGCGGCGCGCAAATCTATTTCAAGCGCGAAGACTTGAACCACACGGGCGCGCACAAGATCAACAACGTGATCGGCCAGGCCCTGATGGCCAAGCGCATGGGCAAACCGCGCATTATCGCCGAGACGGGCGCCGGCCAGCATGGCGTGGCTACGGCCACCATCTGTGCCCGCTTCGGCCTCGAATGCGTGGTCTACATGGGCAGCGAAGATGTCAAGCGCCAGGCGCAGAATGTGTACCGCATGAAATTGCTGGGCGCGACCGTCGTGCCCGTCGAATCTGGTTCCAAGACCCTCAAGGATGCGCTGAACGAAGCCATGCGCGACTGGGTCACCAACATCGAAAACACCTTTTATATCATCGGCACCGTGGCCGGCCCTCATCCGTATCCGATGATGGTACGCGACTTCCAGTCCGTGATCGGCGAGGAATGCCTGGTGCAAATGCCGGAAATGACGGGCCGCCAACCCGACTACGTGGTCGCCTGCATCGGCGGCGGCTCGAACGCCATGGGCATTTTTTACCCGTACATCGACCAGAAAGAGGTGAAACTGATCGGCGTGGAAGCGGCCGGTGAGGGATTGGATACGGGCAAGCACTCGGCGTCCTTGACGGCGGGTTTCCCTGGCGTGCTGCACGGCAACCGTACCTATCTGCTGCAGGATGAGAATGGCCAGATCATCGAGACGCATTCCGTCTCGGCCGGCTTGGACTACCCGGGCGTGGGCCCGGAACATGCCTGGTTGAAAGATTCGGGCCGCGCGCAATATGTGTCGATCACGGATGACGAGGCATTGCAGGCTTTCCATGACTGCTGCCATATCGAAGGCATCATCCCGGCCCTGGAATCGTCGCACGCGCTGGCTTACGCGGCCAAGCTGGCGGCCACCTTGCCGAAAGACCAGATCGTGCTGGCCAACCTGTCGGGCCGTGGCGACAAGGACATGCATACCGTGGCGGAACGCATGGGATTGAATTTCAGTTAAGCAACTGATAAACCCCATGTCGCACAGGTCGGATTGGCGCGCCAGCGCGTCATCCGACATTCCTCACAGATAAAGAAAGCTCCCCATGTCCCGTATCGCCGCCACCTTCGCCAACTTAAAATCCCATAACAAGACCGGCTTGGTCACCTTCATTACCGCCGGCGATCCCGGCCCTGACGCCACCGTGCCCTTGATGCACGCGCTCGTTGAGGGCGGCGCCGACGTGCTGGAGCTGGGCGTGCCGTTTTCCGATCCCATGGCCGAAGGTCCCGTCATCCAGCGCGCCTGCGAACGCGCCTTGAAATTCAATGTCGGCATCCACGATGTGTTCGCTTATGTGCGCCAGTTCCGCGAAACGAACCAGACGACGCCCGTGGTACTGATGGGCTATGCCAACCCCATCGAGCGCATCGGCAGCGCCGCGTTTATTGATGCAGCGCAAGCGGCCGGCGCCGATGGCGCCATCATCGTCGACTATCCGCCGGAAGAGTGCGAGGAGTTCGCGGCCGCCATGCGTGCGGCCGGCCTCGACCTGATCTTCCTGCTGGCGCCTACCTCGACCGAAGAGCGCATCGCGCAAGTGGCCAAGGTTGGCGGTGGCTTCAGCTATTATGTGTCGCTCAAGGGTGTCACGGGTGCAGGCAACATTGATACGGAACAGGTGGCAGAGCGCCTCGCGGCCATCCGCCAGCATGTAAAATTACCGATCGGCGTTGGCTTCGGCATCCGCGATGGCGCCACGGCCAAGGCCGTGGCCAAGGTGGCCGATGCCGTTGTGATCGGCAGCCGCATCATCCAGGAGATAGAAAATGCGCCGCCAGGAGGCGCCGTGGACGCCGTGCGCAACTTTACGGCAGGCATCCGCGCCGCACTGGACGCCTGAGTAAACTTGCCTCTTAAGCAAGTTGCGTTGGCGGCAAAGTTCGACAGCCCGGCGATAAACGGCTACACTTCGGCCACTGAATGCCTGTCATTGTGCAATAGATAAAATTTTTGGTGGCGCCTTGCAAGGCGTCGCCGTTGACCGTCTGCCGGGGGCGTCCACCGACGCTACCCCTACAAGGGCCCAAGGAGAAAATATGAGTTGGTTGGAAAAACTGCTGCCACCGCGCATACAGCGTTCTGATGCTGCCGCGCGCAAGACCATGCCGGAAGGCCTGTGGGTCAAGTGCCCATCGTGCGAAGCCGTGCTGTATCGTACGGACCTGGAATCGAATTTGCACGTGTGTCCGAAATGCGACCATCACATGCGCATCCGCGCGCGTGAACGTCTCGACAGCTTGCTCGACGCGGGCGGCCGCTATGAAATCGGCCAGGAAATCCTGCCCGTCGATACCTTGAAGTTCAAGGACAGCAAGAAATACCCGGACCGCCTGAAGTCCGCCATGGAAGCGACGGGCGAGACGGATGCGATGGTTGTCTTGGGCGGCGCCATCATGAGCCTGCCAGTGGTGGTGGCGTGCTTCGAATTCGAATTCATGGGCGGCTCCATGGGCTCCGTCGTGGGCGAGCGCTTCGTGCGCGGCGCGCAGACCGCGCTGGAACAGAAAGTGCCGTTCATTTGCATCACCGCTACCGGTGGCGCGCGCATGCAGGAAGGCTTGCTCTCTTTGATGCAGATGGCGAAAACCACGGCCATGCTGACCAAGCTGTCGGAAAAGAAATTGCCATTCATCAGCGTGCTGACCGACCCGACCATGGGCGGCGTGTCCGCCTCGTTCGCCTTCATGGGCGACGTGGTGATCGCCGAGCCGAAAGCGCTGATCGGCTTTGCCGGCCCGCGCGTGATTGAAAACACCGTGCGCGAAAAGCTGCCGGAAGGTTTCCAGCGCGCCGAGTTCCTCGTCACCAAGGGCGCCGTCGACATGATTGTCGACCGTCGCAAGATGCGCGAAGAAATCGCCCGCTTGCTGGCCTTGTTGCAAAACCAGGCTGTCGAAGTCCTGGCTTAACGCCAGAGTAACAGGCCGGGCGGTGTCCTGCGGACCCGCCCGGTTGCCACGCCACATCGTTTGCGCGCCTCGCGCACTGTCTCCTCATCAAGAAGTCTCCCATGCAAATCCTCCCCACCACCTTGCCGGAATGGCTCGCCATGCTGGAAACCCGCCATTCGGAAACCCAGATCAACATGGGCCTGGACCGCGTGCAAGCCGTCAAGGCGCGCATGCAACTGGCTTTCACTTGCCCCGTGATCATGGTGGCGGGCACGAATGGCAAGGGTTCCACCTGCGCCATGCTGGAATCGGTACTGTTGCGCGCCGGCTACAAAGTGGGACTGTACATCAAGCCGCATTTCCTCGATTTCAATGAGCGTGCGCGCGTGCTGGGAGAGATGGCCAGCGACGAACAGCTCGTCGCCAGCTTCAACGCCGTCGAGGCCGTGCGCGTCGACACGCCGCTGACGTATTTCGAATTCACCACGCTGGCGATTTTGCACCTGCTGTCGCAAGCCAAGCTGGACGTGGCCATCCTGGAAGTGGGCCTGGGCGGGCGCCTCGATGCCGTCAACGTGATCGATGCGGACGTGGCCATTGTCACCAGCATCGATATCGACCATACGGATTACCTGGGCGACACGCGCGAAGCGATCGGTTTTGAAAAGGCGGGCATCTTCCGTCCAGGCAAGGCGGCCATCTGCAGCGACCCCGTGCCGCCGCAGTCCTTGATCGACCATGCCGAGGCCATCGGCGCCGACCTGTGGTTGATGGGCCGCGATTTCAACTATTCGGGCGACAAGCAGCAGTGGAACTATGGCGGGCGCGAGCAGCGCCGCAATTCGCTCGCGTATCCAAGCTTGCGCGGTGCCAACCAGATCCTCAATGCGACCGCCGTGCTGGCGGCGCTGGAAGTGCTGAAGCTGACACTGCCCGTGGGCGCGCAGGACGTGCGCACGGGCCTGGTGACGGTGGAACTGCCGGGCCGCTTCCAGGTCTTGCCTGGCCGCCCCAGCGTGATCCTCGACGTGGCGCACAATCCGCACGCGGCCGCGGCGCTGAACCAGAACCTGGGCAATATGGGCTATCACCCGTACACCTATGCGGTGTTCGGCTCCATGCAGGACAAGGATATCGATGGCGTGCTCGCCGCGATGAGCGAACACGTCGACCACTGGTGCCTGACGGGCTTGCCTTCGCCGCGCGCGGCGACGGCTTCCGAGCTGGCTGCCAAGGTGCAGATCATGCTCGAAGATAAGCCCGACAGCAGCGAGCATACTGTGTCTATTTTCGCTGATCCGGCAGAAGCTTTTGCAAATGCAATGAGCCGGGCCGGTGAGAATGATAGAATTGTGGTCTTTGGTTCTTTCCTCACCGTTGCCGGCGTGATGAAGGCCCGAAAATCCTCACTTCACTGAAACGCACTCGACTGAAAATCACGCATGGGCTTGTTCTCGAAACTGTTTAAAAACAAGCAAGAATCCTCTGGCGAAGACAGCGGCTTTTATGTCCCTGGCGAAGCACAGTCGCCGACCCGCAAGCGCGCCGCCAACACCTCCGGTGGCGGCGGATCGCGCCGTGGCGGCAAGGAAGCGCCGGATCCGGTCTTGCCTGAAAAAAAGCGCGCCCGTCGCCGTCTGGTCGGGGCCATCGCCCTGGCCCTGGGCGTGGCGGTGGGCTTGCCGATGCTGCTCGATTCCGAGCCGAAGGCGCCTTTCAACGATATCGCCATCGACATTCCATCGAAGGAAAAGGCGACGCCTACACCGGCGCCCGTGCCGGCTCCCCCTGCCCAGGCCGCAGCAAATGGCCTGGACCAGTCCGAGGAAATCATCGACGCGCCCCTGCCGCCAGCGGCCAGGCCGGCACCGGTGCCGGCCCCCGTGTTGGCGGCCGTCCAGCCTGCGCCGGCCAAGCCGGCCTATGTGGAAGCGAAACCCGAGACCAAGCCGGAGTCCAAGCCTGTCAAGGTGGAGCCAAAACCCGAGCCAAAGCACGACACCAAGCCGGAACCCAAGCCTGAGTCCAAACCCGAGCCGAAACACGAGCCCAAGCCTGAACCAAAGCATGAGGTAAAGCCGGAAGTCAAGCCTGAGCCCAAGCCTGCCAAACCGGTGCAATCTGCCGACGATGCGGCGCGCGCCATGGCGATTCTGGAAGGCAAGCCACTCGACAAGCCGCAAGAGAAAGCACAAGACAAGGCACACGACGCGGGCAACGGCAAGTTCGTGGTGCAGGTGGCAGCCCTGGCGACGCAGGACAAGGTCGATGAATTGCAGGACAAGCTGCGCGAAGCGGGCATCAAATCCTATACGCAGAAAGTCTCCAGCCCGGCGGGCGAGCGTATCCGCGTGCGCGTGGGGCCGTTCGGCAACCGCGAAGATGCCGAAAAGACCCGCGCCAAGCTGCAAAAGCTGGGCCTGGGCGGCAGCCTGGTGCCGGCGTGATGTTGCAAGGCTGAACGCGCGTGACGATCTTCGATTACCTAGTGCTGTTCGTGCTGGTGACGTCCGTGCTGATCAGCATGATGCGTGGCCTGGTCAAGGAAATACTGTCATTGGTCAGTTGGATCGTGGCCTTCGTCATTGCCAACGCATATGGCGCCACCCTGGCGAAATTCCTGCCGGAAGCCGTGCCGGGCGAAGCCGTTCGCCTGTTGCTGGCCTTCGTGGTGCTGTTCATCGGCGTGCGCATTTTGATGGGATTGCTGTCCATGACGGTCGACGCACTGGTCAAGGTGACGGGCCTGAGCCTGGCCGATCGCACCCTGGGCAGCCTGTTCGGCGTGGCGCGGGGCCTTGTGATCGTGCTGACCGCCGTCATCTTGTGTGGCATGACTTCCATACCGCAGCAGCCATTCTGGAAAAATGCGCTGCTCAGCCCGTTCGCGGAGCAGGGTGCGCGTGCCATCAAGCCTTATCTGCCTGCCGCTTACGCGCAGCATGTGAAATTTTGAATTTTTTTAAAATCAGTAGCACAGTTTAGGAGCACACCATGTGTGGCATCGTCGGCGTCGTTTCCCATCAACCTGTCAATCAATTGCTCTATGATGCATTGTTGCTCCTGCAACATCGCGGTCAGGACGCGGCAGGGATTGCGACCAATCACAGCAGTATGTTTTCCATGCACAAAGCCAATGGCCTGGTGCGTGACGTCTTCCGTACGCGCAACATGCGTTCGCTGCAAGGCACGACGGGCATCGGCCATTGCCGCTACCCGACGGCCGGTTCGTCGAGCGAAGAGGAAGCACAGCCGTTTTATGTGAATGCACCGTTTGGTATCACCCTGGCGCACAATGGCAACCTGACCAACTGGGAACAGTTGAAACAGGAAATGTTCAAGAACGACCGCCGCCACATCAATACCGATTCCGATTCGGAAGTGCTGCTCAACGTGCTGGCGCATGAAATCCAGGAAGCGACGACGGGCCTGAACCTGGACCCGGAAGCCATCTTCAAGGCTATCACCGTGCTGAACCGCCGCGTCAAGGGCGGCTACGCTGCCGTCGCGCAAATCGCCGGCGTGGGCTTGCTGGCCTTCCGCGACCCGCACGGCATCCGTCCGCTGTGCCTGGGCATCAATGAAACGGAGCAGGGTCCTGAGTACCTGATCGCCTCCGAATCCGTGGCCCTGGAAGGCATGGGTTTCCGCTTCGTGCGCGATATCGGTCCCGGCGAAGCCGTCTTCATCGATGCCGACAAGAAATTGCACAGCGCCCAGTGCGCCGACAATGCCAGCCTGAATCCCTGCGTGTTCGAATTCGTCTACCTGGCCCGTCCCGACTCCGTCATCGACGGCGCCTCGGTGTACGCCACGCGCCTGAAAATGGGTGAATACCTGGCTGAAAAGATCCGTGCCGAATTGCCTGGCGTGCATATCGACGTGGTCATGCCGATTCCCGATTCCTCGCGTCCGGCCGCCATCCAGCTGGCCCTGGCGCTGAACCTGGAATACCGCGAAGGTTTCATCAAGAACCGCTACATCGGCCGTACCTTCATCATGCCGGGCCAGGCGGCGCGCAAGAAATCCGTGCGCCAGAAGCTCAACGCGATTCCATCCGAATTCAAGGATAAAGTGGTACTGCTGGTCGACGATTCCATCGTGCGCGGCACCACCAGCCGTGAAATCGTGCAGATGGCGCGCGAAGCGGGTGCGAAGAAAGTCATCTTCGCCTCGGCCGCGCCACCGGTGATCTACCCGAACGTGTATGGCATCGACATGCCGACGCGCGACGAACTGATCGCTTACGGCCGCACGACGGAAGAAGTGTGCCGCGAAATCACCGCCGATTACTTGGTGTACCAGGATATCGGCGCGCTCAAGCAGGCGATTGCCGACGTCAATCCGGCACTGACGAATTTCGAGGCCTCGTGCTTCGATGGCGTGTACGTGACGGGCGACGTGTCGCAGGAATACCTGGACCGCCTGGAATATGCGCGCCACCATCCGAAGGCGGCAGCGCCCGAAGATACGCCGCGTTCCCAGCTGAACCTGAACCTGGCGACAACGGAAGCATAAGTAAGCTGCCCGGCCGATGCCGGGCTTTTTTTTCTTTGCGATCATGAACGATAAAAAAAACTACGGCTTTACCACCACCATCCTGCATAATGACCGCCGCAAGGGCATCGAGCATGGCTCCCTGCACAAGCCCGTGCACAATTCCGTCGCTTTTGGCTATGGCGATGCGCGCCAGCTCGCTTCCGTATTCCAGGGCAAGGAGCCGGGTTTTCGCTATGGCCGCCAGGGCAACCCGACGGTTTCGGCGCTGGAAGACAAGGTCAACAAGATGGAAGACGGCGTGGCGACCTTGTGCTTCGCCACCGGCATGGGCGCCATCGGCGCCGTGGTGCAATCCTTGCTGCGCGCGGGCGACCATGTGGTGTCGTCGGCCTTTTTGTTTGGCAATACCAACAGCCTGTGGCAAACGGTGACGGGGCAGGGCATCGGCGTGTCGTTTGTCGATGCCACCGATGTGGCCAACGTGGCCGCCGCCATCACGCCGGCCACGCGCATCGTGTTCGTGGAAACCATCGCCAATCCGCGCACGCAGATCGCCGACCTGGCGAAGATTGGCGCGCTGTGCAAGGAACGTGGCATCTTGTATATCGTCGACAATACGATGACGACGCCGTACCTGTTCCGCCCGAAAGCGGTGGGCGCGGGGCTGGTGGTCAATGCGTTGACGAAATCCATCGGCGGCCACGGCAATGCGTTGGGAGGCAGCTTGACGGACACGGGCGTGTTCGACTGGACGCGGTACCCGAATATCTTTGAAAACTACAAGAAGGCGGCGCCCGCGCAGTGGGGCATCGCGCAAATCCGCGCTAAGGCCTTGCGCGACTTCGGCGCTTCGCTGGGACCGGAAGCGGCGCACCATATCGCCGTCGGCGCGGAAACCATGGCCTTGCGCATGGACCGCACCTGCTCGAACGCCCTGGCGCTGGCCACCATGCTGGCCGCCGACCCGCGCGTGGCTGCCGTGCATTACCCGGGCTTGGCGTCGCACCCGCAGCACGCGCTGGCGACGGACTTGTTTCGCAGCTATGGTTCCCTGTTCAGCTTTGAGCTGACAGACGGCATTGACTGCTTCGATTTCCTGAACCGCCTGAACCTGGCCATTCCAGCGAGCAACCTCGGCGACACGCGCACCCTGGTCATTCCCGTCGCCCACACGATCTTTTACGAGATGGGCGCAGAGCGGCGCGCCAGCATGGGCATCGCCGAGTCGCTGATCCGCGTGTCGGTGGGTATCGAGGATGAGGCGGATTTGCTCGAGGATTTCCGTAGTGCCCTGGACGCATAAAACGCCTGGGCAATAAAAAAGGGCCGCCACAGTCATGCTGTTGCGGCCCTTTTTAGCTTGTGCGTTTAATGCCAGCTGCGCATCAGTCCTACCGCTAAACCTTCCAGTGCGAATTCATCTTCCGGCGACACGGTAATGACCTTGAAGTCGGGGTTTTCCGGCAGCAGTTCGATGACGGAACCCGTTTTCTTGTAGCGCTTGACGGTGACTTCGTCGCCGATGCGGGCGACGACGATCTGGCCATTCTTGGCGCTGTCGACTTTCTTGACGGCCAATAAATCGCCATCCATGATGCCGGCGTCGCGCATGGACCAGCCGCGCACCTTCAGCAGGAAGTCGGGCTTGGCCGAAAACAGGGCCGGGTCCACGTTGTAGCTCGCTTCCAGGTTTTCCTGTGCCAGGATGGGCGAGCCGGCAGCCACGCGGCCGATCAGCGGCAGCGACAACAGCAGTGCTGCCGGCACCTTCGAGGGCAGCATGTCGGCGGACGCATTCGCCGCCGTACCGATCAGGCGGATGCCGCGCGAGGTACCAGGCGAAATCTCGATGGCGCCCTTGCGGGCCAGGGCTTGCAAATGCTCTTCGGCCGCATTGGCCGATTTGAAACCCAATTCATTGGCGATTTCAGCACGGGTAGGAGGGAAACCCGTATTTTCAATCGCGTCCTTGATCAGGTTCAGGATTTGTTCTTGTCGTGCTGTCAGCTTGATCATGAGCGGTGGGTGCATACTAAAATGCTGTCTATATGAACAGACTGTATTTTTGTACAGTATCGCCCGAGATGCAAGGGGATTTCTGTTATTTGCGCGAATTTCGTGTGAAATACTGGAATGCACAGGAAAAAGCGTCTGGCCGGCCCCGCGCATGGGCCGCTTGTTGAAGAATGATTGAAACGTTTGCAAAAGGCGGTTATAATCTTCGGCTGACCTTCCCACACCCGTCTTGACGCCGGGGTGGGCGATTATTAATCCGACCTGAAGGAGTTTGCATGCGTCATTATGAAATAGTCTTTATCGTCCATCCGGACCAAAGCGAGCAAGTGCCCGCGATGATCGAACGCTACAAAGCCAGCGTAACCACCCGCGGCGGTTCGGTTCACCGCGTGGAAGATTGGGGCCGCCGTCAAATGGCTTACTCGATCCAAAAGCTGCCTAAAGCACACTACATCTGCCTGAACATCGAATGCGACAACGAGACCCTGGTCGAGTTGGAAACAGCATTCAAATTCAATGATGCCGTGTTGCGTCACCTGACCGTTAAAATGAAGAAAGCTGAAACAGCTCCTTCGCCGATGATGAAATCGGTACAACGCGAAGACGCGGCCAAAAGCCACCGCACCGAAGCACCAGCAGCCGCTCCAGTAGCCGCAGCAGCTTAATTCTTGACCAGGATCGTGCGCTGAACCAGCTACAAGTCACCGCCATCATTGCCGAGCGCGAAATATTGCGCTATACCCCGGCAGGGCTGCCGATTGTGAATGCAGTATTGCAGCACAGTTCGCAGCAGATGGAAGCAGGGATTGCCCGTTTGACCGAGTTTGATGTTGCCGCGCTAGCCGCTGGCGAAATTTCAGGCCGGTTCAGCCAGGCAAGCTTGGGCGGGGTCTATCAGTTCACGGGTTTCCTGGCCAGGAAGAGCCGCAACAGCAAGAGTTTGGTGTTTCACATCATTGATTTTAGTGCAGTCACTTTGACTAGCGCATTTTAGATACAGGAGCCTGATATGGCATTCGGTAAAAAGTTCGACAAAAATAAGCTCAAGCTTAAAGAAAAACGCAAACAGCAAAATCCGTTGTTCAAACGCAAGAAGTTCTGCCGCTTCACCGCAGCTCACGTTGAGCAAGTCGACTACAAAGACGTCGACACGCTGAAAGACTTCGTCCAAGAAAACGGCAAGATCATGCCAGCACGCCTGACCGGTACCAAAGCGCACTACCAGCGCCAAGTTGACACCGCAATCAAGCGCGCTCGCTTCCTCGCGCTGCTGCCATACACCGATCTGCACCACGCTTAATCGGTCAGATATTCCTGGAGAAGAACTATGCAAATCATTCTGTTAGAAAAAGTTGTTAACGTCGGCAACCTCGGCGAAGTCGTCAAAGTCAAAGACGGTTACGCACGTAACTTCCTGATCCCGCAACGCCTGGCACGTCGTGCTACGGCAACCGCTGTGGCTGAATTCGAAGTCAAGCGCGCCGAACTGGAAAAAGCTGCTGCCGCCAAACTGGCCGCATCGCAAGCCCAGGGCGAAAAACTGAGCGGCCTGACCGTTCAAGTTGCTCAAAAAGCTGGTGTTGATGGCCGTCTGTTCGGTTCCGTCACCAACTTCGACATCGCTGAAGCGCTGACCAAGCAAGGTTTTGCTGTTGAAAAAGCACAAATCCGCATGCCTACCGGCCCGCTGAAGATCGTTGGCGAGCACAACGTTTCGGTTGCTCTGCACACCGACGTGGTCGTGGAAGTTGTGATCGCTGTCGTTCCAGACGCGAACGCGTAATCGTCTGCGGGCCTGGCCTGCAAGCGCTACCGTACTGTCAAGCACAATGAAAAGCCGGGTTCGCCCGGCTTTTTTTTGGCCTTTTTTTTCACTCAATTTCAGCCCTTTATTTTTGCCAGCACGCCGAAGCGGGTATAATTCGCGCCATGAACGCCCCCTCTGATCCGCAACTGGATTCCCTCCGTATTCCGCCGCATTCGATCGAAGCAGAACAATCCGTTATCGGTGGTCTGCTGCGCGACAATGCCGCGTATGACCGCATCGCCGACTTCATGCATGCGGAGGATTTCTATCGCTATGACCATCGGATCATCTTCGAGCAAATCGTCAAGATGATTAACGGCTCCAGGCCAGCCGATGTCATTACTGTTTTTGAAACCCTGACCCAGCTCGGCAAGGCCGATGATGTGGGCGGACTCGCTTACCTTAACGCCATGGCGCAAAACACGCCATCGGCCGCGAACATCCGGCGCTACGCCGAGATCGTGCGCGACCGCGGCGTGCTGCGCAAACTCATCACCGTCGCCGACGATATTTCCGGTACGGCCTTCAGCCCGCAAGGCAAGGAAGTCAAGCAGATGCTTGACGAGGCCGAGTCGAAGATTTTCGCCATCGCCGAAGAAGGCGCGCGCGGCGCCCAAGGCTGGACCGCCATCCAGCCCCTGCTGACGCAGGTAGTCGAGCGTATTGACGAGCTGTACAGCCGCGACAACCAGAGTGAAATCACGGGCGTGCCCACCGGTTTCATTGACCTGGACCGCATGACTTCCGGTCTGCAGCCGGGCGACCTGGTGATCGTGGCGGGCCGTCCTTCGATGGGCAAGACGGCGTTTTCCGTGAACATCGGCGAAAACGTGGCCATCGACAGCGGCTTGCCCGTGGCCGTGTTCTCGATGGAGATGGGCGGCGCCCAGCTGGCCATGCGTATGCTCGGCTCCGTCGGGCAGCTCGACCAGCACCGCCTGCGCACGGGCCGCCTGAACGATGAGGACTGGCCACGCCTGACGAATGCGATCCAGAAGATGAACGACGCGCAGTTGTACATCGATGAAACGCCGGCGCTCAACTCGATCGAATTGCGCGCCCGCTCGCGCCGTTTGTCGCGTCAGTGTGGCAAGCTGGGCCTGATCATCGTCGATTACTTGCAGCTGATGTCGGCCAATTCCCCAGGCGATAACCGCGCCACGGAGATTTCCGAGATTTCGCGGGGCTTGAAAGGGCTGGCGAAAGAACTCGGTTGTCCCGTGATCGCGCTGTCACAGCTGAACCGCTCGCTGGAGCAACGCCCGAACAAGCGCCCCGTGATGTCGGACTTGCGCGAATCGGGCGCTATTGAGCAGGATGCCGACGTGATCCTGTTCATTTACCGTGACGAGGTGTATAACCCCGACTCGCCAGACAAGGGGACGGCCGAAATCATCATCGGCAAACAGCGTAACGGTCCGATCGGCAGCATTCGCCTCACCTTCATGGGGCAGTACACCAAATTTGGCAATTACAGTGGTGGCCTGGCGCTTTACCAAGGCGATTAAGACTCAGCAGCACTGAACTTCCATTGGCCGCCCCCTCATACGGGGCGGCTTTCTGTAGTAAATAACACGACTCAATGCTTAACGGAGAATGACATGTTTGGACGCTTGATGCCCACTGAGGGCAAGTTTTTTGAATTGTTTAACCAGCACGCGGAACTGTGCGTCAAAGGCGCTAAAGAAATGCTCGGCCTGATGACCAATTTCGACGACCTGGAAAACCGCGTGCATGCGATCGAAAGCATCGAGAAACAGGCGGACAAAGTCACCTACGCCACCGTGGAAATGCTGCACAAGACCTTCATCACGCCGATCGACCGCGACGACATCCATCAGCTGATCACGCGCCAGGACGACATCCTCGACCTGCTGGAAGATGCGGCGCAAACCGTCTCGCTGTACGACCTGAAAGCCGTCACGCCGGAAGCCAAGCGCCTGGCCGAACTGGTGCTGGCCTGTACCGAAAAAGTGCGCGACGCCGTCGCCATGCTGCACAACATGGACAACTCACGCAAGATCGTCGCCATCTGCGAAGAGATCGACCGCCTGGAATCGGACGCCGACCACGTGATGCGCGCCGCCATGTCCAAACTGTTCCGCGACGAACCGGACGTGCGCAACCTGATCAAGATGAAAGCGATCTACGAAATTCTGGAAACCGTGACCGACCGTTGCGAAGATGTGTCCAATATTATCGAAGGCATCATCGTCGAAAACGCGTAAGCGTTGGGCCTGTCCTGAACCAGAATCAGAAAAGAAACTATAATGACCATACAAATCAGCATCTACGTGCTAGGCCTGTTGATCGTCCTTGCGCTGCTGTTTGACTTCATGAACGGCTTCCACGATGCCGCCAACGCGATCGCCACGGTGGTCTCGACGGGCGTATTGAAACCGCAGGCTGCGGTTGCCATGGCCGCCACGTTCAACTTCGTTGCCATTTTCGTGTTTCACCAACTGACCGTGGCCGCCACGGTGGGCAAGGGCACGATAGACCCGGCAGTGATTGACCAGTACGTGATCTTCGGCGCGCTGATGGGCGCCATCTTCTGGAATTTGTTTACCTGGTACTACGGCATTCCCTCGTCGTCCTCGCACGCCCTGATCGGCGGCCTGGTGGGCGCCGCCGTCGCCAAGTCGGGCACCGGCGCGCTGGTCGCGGCCGGGCTGTGGAAAACGGTGGCCTTCATCGTGATCGCACCGGTACTGGGCTTTGTGTTTGGCTCGATCATGATGTTGCTGGTGTCGTGGATTTTTGTGCGTTCAACGCCGCGCAAGGTCGACAAGTGGTTCCGCCGTTTGCAACTGGTATCGGCCGCGGCCTATAGTCTGGGCCACGGCGGCAACGATGCGCAAAAGACCATCGGCATCATCTGGATGCTGCTGATCGCCGCCGGCTACTCGAACGCAGCCGATGCCATGCCGCCGCTGTGGGTCATTATCTCGTGCTACACGGCCATCAGCTTCGGTACGCTGTTCGGCGGCTGGCGCATCGTCAAGACCATGGGCCAGAAGATCACCAAGTTGAAACCCGTAGGCGGCTTCTGCGCTGAAACGGGTGGCGCGATCACTCTGTTCGTCTCGACGGCGCTGGGCATTCCCGTCTCGACCACGCACACCATTACGGGCGCCATCGTCGGCGTCGGCTCGGCACAAAAAATGTCGGCCGTGCGCTGGGGCGTGGCCGGCAACATCGTCTGGGCCTGGATCTTCACGATTCCTGCCTCCGCTTTCGTGGCGGCGGTTGCCTGGTGGATTGGCCACCACATCATGTAAGGTGGCCTTGGGCCAACTGGGCGCATGTATAAAAAAGGAACCGCAAGGTTCCTTTTTTTTTATGTGCCGGCCAGTTCTACCGTCAGTCCCTCGTAGGCGAGGAACACCTGCAAGCCAGCCAGACTGCCCGCGTAACGGCCCATCACGTCGGCAAACACGGCTTCGAGTTGCTCGTCGCTGCGGGTCGGCTCGTGGTGGGTGCAGTACAGGCGCCGCGCGCCGCAGCGCAGGGCCAGGTCGAAGGCGGCGTCGAAGGTGCCGTGGCCCCAGCCCTGCTTGCCCGGGTATTCCTCGCGCGTGTACGAGCAATCCATGATCAGTGCATCGACGCCGGCGACCATGGCGTCGATGCCGGCCTGGCGCTGCGCATTGCGCGCAGTGCAGGCCGCATGGTCCACATGGCAAGGCGGATGCAGGTTGTAGAACGGTTCATGGTCGCCGCTGAAAAACAGCGAGGCGCCGCCGCAGTCGATGCGGTAGCCCAGGTTGACGACAGGGTGATTCATTTCCGCGCCGCGCACGCGCGCTCCACCCACCTCGACGGCTTCGCCGGGCAGCAGCGTGCGGTACTCGATGCAGGCCGCCATGGCCGCTTCGCTGACAGGAAAATAGCTGTTTTGCAGCTGCACCGCCATCACGTGCTCGATGCCGCGTCCGGCGGCTGCATCGTGGGCGCCGTGCAGGCGCATGCGGTTGCCGGCCACGAACAGGGGCGAAAACATGGGCAGGCCATGGATGTGGTCCCAGTGACTGTGCGTGATGAAGACGTGCGCGTCGACGGGCTCGCCTGGCGGCAGATGCTGCGCCAGCGAGAAGATGCCGCTGCCCGCATCGAGAATGATCAGGCTATCGTTGTCGGTACGTACTTCGATGCACGTGGTATTGCCGCCATAGCGCGCCGTGCGCGGGCCGGGAGAGGGGATGGAGCCACGCACGCCCCTGAACGTGAATTTCATTCAGTACCTTGTTACGGTGTAATTATTGTTAATTCTATTCTAATTAATGAGATTGGCGGCAACATTTATGCGTGTTGCAATACGGCAAGTTATTTCATTTTGTTGTAGCTAAGTAATGTACAGTGCGCAGGGTGGCCGTTACACTGGCGCTTGCCGACTTCCCCTTTTTTTGCTTGCCCATTACCTGATTGCTACCAACATGCCTCAGTTGCACCCTGAGAAAATCGCCCACAGACTGGAGCAATTGACCGAACTCAGTGTCGCGCTTGGCCATGGCCTGGGCGGCGAGGGGCACGATATTGACGCGCTGTTGCAGCGCATCGTGCTGCTGGCAAAAAGCATGAGCGGCGCCGATGGCGCCACCCTGTACCGGCCCATGTCCGAGGGCCGCCAGCTGGCGTTCGATATCAGTGTCAACGACAGCCTGGGCATCGCGCAGGGGGCTGACATGGGCTTGCCGGGCGTGCCCCTGTTCGATGGCGCGGGCCAGCCGAATCTGGCATCGGTGGCCGCGTATGCGGCGAACATGCGCCGTAGCGTGAATATCGCTGACGTCTACCGCGACGAGGGCTTCAATTTTTCCGGCATGCGCGAGTTTGACCGCCACCATGGCTACCACACGCAATCGATCCTGACGGTGCCCATGAGCGACCACGAGGGCGAGTTGATCGGCGTGCTGCAGCTGGTCAATGCCAAGGATGGCGAGACTGGCCAGGTGCGCGGCTTTTCCTCCACCGACCAGCGCTTCATCGAGGCGCTGGCCGCGCAGGCGGGCGTGGCGCTGACGAATCAATTGCTTATTTCGCAGCTGGAAGAGCTGCTCGAATCGCTGGTTACCCTGATCAATATCGGCATCGATGAAAAGTCGCCCTACACAGGCCGGCATTGCCAGTTCGTGCCCGAGCTGACGATGCTGCTGGCCGACGCCGCACATGCGACCGAAAGCGGCCCGCTGGCCGATTTCCGGCTCAGCGACAACGAGCGCAAGCAGCTGTGGCTGGCCGGCCTGCTGCACGATTGCGGCAAGATCACCACGCCCGTGCACGTGGTCGACAAGGCCACCAAGCTGGAAACCATTTTCGATCGCATCGCCCTGATCGACACGCGCTACGAAGTGCTGCTGCGCGACGCGGAGATTGCCGCCCTGCGCCAGCAGGCGGCGCAGCCGGAACGCAAGGATGCGATTGCCCGCGCGCTGGCGCAGGAGCTGGCGTCCCTGCGCGAAGAGCGCGACTTCATCCGCACGGTGAACATCGGCGGCGAGAGCATGGCGCAGGCTGACCAGGAAAGAGTGCGGCGGATCGCCAGGCGCCGCTGGCGCGCGGCGGACGGCGAACTGCGCGATTTTCTGGACGCCGACGAGACGGAAAACCTGACCATCCGCGCCGGCACGCTGACGGCGGCCGAGCGGGCCATCGTCAACAACCATATCAGCGTCTCGATCCGCATGCTCGAAGCGCTGCCGTGGCCCAAGCACCTGCAGAAAGTGCCCGAATATGCGGGTGGCCACCACGAGCGCATGGATGGCAAGGGTTATCCGCGCGGACTCACCAAGGAGCAGATGTCCGTGCCGGCGCGGCTGATGGCGATTGCCGACATTTTCGAAGCCCTGACGGCGCGCGACCGGCCCTACAAAAAGGGCAAGTCGCTGTCCGAATCCCTGCGCATCCTGGGCAACTTCAGTCTGAACGGGCATATCGACCCGGAGCTGTTCGACGTTTTCATCCGCAGCAAGGTGTATCTGACTTTCGCTGAAAAGCATTTGCACCCGAGCCAGATCGATGCCGTCGACGAGGCGGCCATTCCCGGCTATATCCCTTGAAGCTGTCACTGGCCTTGCGCAAGCATGGGGCGCGCTGGTTGCTGGGCATACTGCTGACGCTGGCGGCCGCCATCCTGTGCCTGGCCGGCAACGACAACATCGCGCGCCTTGACGCCATGCTGGGCGACTGGCGCATGCGCGCCGAGACGCCGCAGCTGGACCGCCGCATCGTCATCGTCGACATCGACGAGCAAAGCTTGGCCCGCGTGGGCCGTTTTCCCTGGAGCCGCGACATCCAGGCGCGCCTGGTGCGCCAGCTTACCGGCCATTACGGCGTGGCCGCGCTGGGCTTCGATATCTCGTTTCCCGAAGCCGACACCAGTTCCGGCTACGCCGTGCTGCAAGGACTGGCGCGCGGCGAACTGGCGGGCGTGGTGGGCTTGCCGGCGCAGCTGGAAAAACTGCGCCCGGCCATGGACTACGATGGCCTGTTTGCCGAGGCCATGCGCGGCCAGCCCGTGGTGCTCGGCTACAGCGTCTCGGAGCAGCAAAAAAAGGGCGTGCTTCCCAAGCCCGCCTTTACCGTCGCCGATTTGAATGGACGCACTGTCACGGCCTACGTGGCGCGCGGCTACGAAGCCAATATCGCGCCCCTGCAGGCGGCCGCGCAAGGCGCCGGCATCTTCACGGCGCTGACCGATGCCGATGGCGTGGTGCGTTCCTCGACCCTGTTGCAGCGTATCGGCGACGGCTATTATCCGTCGCTGTCGCTGGCCACCGTGGCCGTCTACCTGCAGGCGCGCGCCATCGCCCCCCGTTTCACGGGCATGGCCGATACCCTGTCGGCGCGCGAACTGGCCAGCGGTGGCCTCGAACACATCATGCTGTTCACGCCGCGCGGCGTGCTGGCGATACCGGTGGGCGAAGCCTTGAGCACCACGGTGCAGTACCGCGGCGCGGGTGGTCCCGCTGGCGGCGCCTTCCGCTATGTGTCGGCGTCCGATGTGCTGGCCGGCAGCGTTGCCCCCGCGCTGCTGAAGGGGGCCATCGTGCTGGTGGGTACGACGGCGCCGGGCTTGAACGATATCCGCGCCACGCCCGTGAATGCCGAGTATCCGGGAGTGGAGGTGCATGCCAACCTGATCAAGTCCATGCTCGACGGGCGCTTCAAGGCGCGGCCCGACTACGCGCTGGCGTTCGAACTGGTGCAGATTGTGTTGTTTGGTTTGCTGCTGGCGGGCGCCCTGGCCGTGCTGCCGCCGGCCGGCGTGATGCTGGCTACCCTAGGCGCGCTGGCGGTCAGCATCGCCATCAATTTGTTCCTGTACGCGGTGCATGACCTGGTGCTGGGCGCTGCCATGCTGCTGCTGCTGATCGTTGCGCTGTTCATCGTCAACTTGGCGTGGGGCTATTTTTTCGAGGTGCGCAAGGGACGCGCGCTGGTGGCGCGCTTCGGCGAATATGTGGCGCCCGAGCTGGTGGCCGAGATGGCCGACAATCCGCGCCGCTACACCATGGAGGGCGAGAACCGCGAATTGACGGTGTTGTTTGCCGACGTGCGCGGTTTTACGGCCATTTCCGAGCAGCTGGCGCCGGCCATACTGCGCGAATACATCAACGAATATCTGACGGCCATGTCGGTAGATATCCGCGACAGTCATGGCGGCACCCTGGACAAATACATCGGCGACGCCGTGATGGCGTTCTGGGGCGCGCCCGTCGCCTTTAGCGATCACGCCAGCCGGGCCGTGGCCAGCGCCTTGCTGATGCAGCGCAGCGCGGCGCAACTGAATGGCGAGTTTGCCGCGCGCGGCTGGCCGGCGCTGCGCATCGGCATCGGCATCAATACGGGAGCCATGCATGTGGGCGACATGGGCTCGCGCATCCGCCGCACCTATACCGTGATGGGCGACAGCGTCAACTTGGCCGCGCGCCTGGAAGGCGCCAGCAAGCTGTATGGCGTGGGCATCGTGGTGGGTGAGGCCACGCGCGCCGCAAGCCCGGATTTCCTGTACCGCGAACTCGACCTGATCAGGGTGCTGGGCAGGCAGGAAGCGGTGGCCATCTTCGAGCCGCGCTGCCTGCTGGCCGGCGCTACCGCCGCCGAGGTGGCGCAGCTGGAACGCTGGCATGCGGTGCTGGCCCTGCTGCGCGCGCGCGACTGGGCGGCCGCTGGCGCGCAGCTGGCACGCTTGCAGGCGGACTTTCCCGACGACGGCCTGTACCGCCTGTACGCCGCACGCCTGGAGCGCCATCGCCACCTGCCGCCGCCTGCCGACTGGGATGGCGTGACCGTATTGAATAGCAAATAAGCCTGCCGTCGTCGCGGGAAATGCACGCAATGGCGGCATTTTTCAGCATTGCGGGCACACTGATTGCTGCAGTGCGATAAAAATCAGGGCGAAATGTTAGATATTTCTGACTGGAAACTAAAAGCCGTCTAAAATTTGTCTTCAATCCATTGCCGGATACGCTGGCGCCTGCGGGCCGCGCGCTTGTCCGGTTACACAAGAAATCCTACACATGACATATCGTTTGGTGCACCTGCTTGCGGGTTCCGCGCTGCTGTTTGCCGTCGGCGCTGCCGGCGCTGCCGTTTCCATGGATGATGCTGCTCCTGCCATGCAGGAGGACGGCGTGCCGCGCTTCGAGATCCGCCGTTTCGACGTCCAGGGCAACACCCTGCTCACGCAAGCGCAGGTGCAAGCCCTGCTGGCGCCCTATGTGGGAGCACAGCGCGATTTTTCCGATATTGCCCGCGCCGTCGAGGCGCTGGAGGGGGCCTACCGCGTGCGCGGTTACAGCGCCGTGCAAGTGCAATTGCCCGAGCAGGAACTGGAGCGTGGCGTGGTGCGCCTGAGCGTGCTGCAAACGCCGCTGGGCACGCTCGCCATCAACGGCAATGCCTACGTCGACGAGGCCAACGTGCGGCGCGCCTTGCCGACTCTGCGCGAAGGCGAGACGCCGAACTTGCCGGCCCTGTCGCAAAGCCTGAAGCTGGCCAATGAAAACCCGGCGCGCAAGATCGAAGTACGCCTGCAAGCCGACGAGCCGGCGGGCGCCATCGACGCCATCGTCACGGTGGCCGATGAAAGTCCCTGGAAAGCCATGCTCAACGTGGACAACACGGGCAATGCGCAGACGGGCAAGACGCATGTGGGCGTGGTGCTGCAGCATGCCAACCTGTTCGGGCGCGATCATGTCGCCAGCCTGCAATACACGAGCAGCCTGGAAAAGCCGGACAAGGTGGGTGTATATGGTGCCGGCTACCACTTGCCGCTGTATGCGCTGGGCGACTCGATGGATTTTTTCGCCAGCTATTCGAACGTCGATTCGGGCAGCGTCTCGGCCGGTATTTTCGATCTGGCCGTCAGCGGCCAGGGCAGCATGGCCGGCATCCGCTACAACCAGAACTTTGCCCGTAGCGACGATTTCGAACCCAAGCTCGTGTATGGCATCGACTACAAGGCTTACCGCAACAGCGTGCAGCTGTTTGGCATGGAACTGGGCGCCGACGTCAGCGTGCATCCGCTCAGCGTCAGCTACATCGGCAACTGGAGCTTGCCCACGGGCGTGACCAGCGTGGCGGTCACCTTCGCGCACAATATCCCTGGCGGCAAGCACGGTGCGCAAGCCGATTTCGATCGCGTGCGCGCGCATGCCAAGGCGGCCTACAATACCGTGCGCCTGAGCGCCAGCTCGGGGCGTGTGCTGGCCGGCGACTGGCAATGGCGCGCGCTGGTCAATGCGCAGCTCACGCCGGACGCGCTGGTGCCGGGCGAGCAGTTCGGCGCCGGTGGCGCCGCGTCCGTGCGCGGCTTTGCCGAGCGCGAGGTAGCCAATGATTCGGGCGTCAACCTGAACCTGGAACTGTACACGCCGAACTGGTGCGGCCAGGCGCTCGGTTACCAGTGCCGCGCGCTGGCGTTCTATGACACAGCCTGGCTGCGCCGCAACCATGCTCTACCCGGCGAAAGCGCGTCGCAAGGCATAGCCAGCGCTGGCCTCGGCTTGCGTTTGCTGCTGAGCCGCTACGCCAATCTGCAACTCGATTACGCCCATGTCGTCAATGGCGGCGACACGGGACAGCGGGGCGCCAACCGCCTGCATTTCCGTCTGGCCTTGGCCTACTAGCATCAGGATGAACACCATGCACAATCACATCCAGCACGCCTCCGTTTTCTTCCTGACGCCATCCTTTTCGTCACCGTTTGCGCCGCCCTTGCGCCGCACGGCGCTGGCGCTGCTGCTGGCCGGCTGTTTCGGCGTGGCGCAAGCCAATCCCGCCTTGCCGCAGGTGGTCAATGGACAGGCGACGTTCAACCAGCAAGGCAATGTGTTCTCGATCACGAATACGCCCAACACCATCATCAACTGGCAGAGCTTTTCCATCCATGCGGGAGAAATCACGCGCTTCATCCAGCAAAACGGCAATAGTGCCGTGCTCAATCGCATCACGGGACAAGATCCCAGCAAGATCCTGGGCGCGCTCGAATCGAACGGCAAGGTCTTCTTGATCAATCCGAATGGCATCGTCTTCGGCCAGGGGGCGAAAGTGGACGTGAACGGGCTGGTGGCCTCCAGCCTGGGCCTGTCGAATGACGATTTCCTGGCCGGCAAGCGCCAGTTCACGGCGGGCAGCGTGGCCGGCGGCGTCAGCAATGCGGGCCTGATCAATGCGGGCAAGGGCGGGCAGGTGCTGCTGATCGCGCCGAACGTGGAAAACACGGGCATCATCACGGCGCCGAACGGCGAAGTGATCTTGGCGGCCGGGCGCAGCGTGCAGCTGGCCGACCCCGGCAATCCGCAACTGCGCGTGCTGGTCTCGGCGCCAAACGACCAGGCGCTTAACCTGGGCCAGATCATCGCCCAGGGTGGCAGCATCGGCATGGCCGGCGCGCTGGTCAGCCAGCGCGGCGTGCTCAACGCGAATAGCGCCATCGTCGGCGAGAACGGCAGGATCGTCCTCAAGGCCAGCGGCAAGACGCTGCTCGAAGCGGGCAGCGTGACCAGTGCCACGGGCGCGGGCAAGGGCGGCGAGATATCGGTGCTGGGCGAGCAGGTGGGCCTGTTCGGCAATGCGCACGTCGACGCCAGCGGCCGCCAGGGCGGCGGCACTGTGCTGCTGGGCGGCGATTACCAGGGCAAGAACGCGGCCGTGCAGAATGCGCGCCAGGTGGTCGTCAACAAGGACGCCAGCATCGCGGCCGATGCCATCGACAGGGGCCAGGGCGGCAAGGTCATTGTCTGGGGCGACGCATCGGCCCGCGTGCACGGCAGCATTTCCGCGCGTGGCGGTGCAGCCGGCGGCGACGGCGGTTTCGTGGAAACGTCGGGGCACTACCTGGCCGTCGATGGCGCCAGGGTCGATACGCGCGCCCGCGCGGCGCGCGGCAAGACGGGCGACTGGCTGCTCGATCCGTATGACATCGACGTGGTCGCCGGCAATGGCGGCGCACTGAGCGGCGTCAACGATTTTACGGATGCGCCGACGACGGGCACCACCACTATCGGCGCCGGCCTGATTTCGGCGGCCACCAGCAATGTGCTGCTGCAGGCGCAGCACGACATCAACTTCAACGAAGTCGTCGCCATCACCCAGGCAGGCGTGGGACTGAAGGCGCAGGCTGGCAACAGCATCAACGTCAACCAGGCCATTACCACCAATGGCGGCGCGCTGATCCTGTCGGCCAACGACAATGGCGGCGCCACGGCACAAGGCAGCTCGGCCGTCTTGCATGTCGATGCGGCCCTCTCCAGCCAGGGCGGCAGCGTTGCGCTGACGGGCGCCGATATCGTCTTCGGCGTGGCGGGCAGCTTGAATGTCGGCGGCGGCAATGCGGAACTGCGCGCCAACAAATTCGACGGACGCATCGGCCTCAATGGCAGCGGTGGACAGATCGTCGGCACGGCGGTGGGGCAGACATTGCTGTTGCAGGCCGATAACATGAATTTACAGGGCGGCGTGGCTTACGGCGGCGCGGCGGGCGGCGCTGCGGTGACCTTGCGCGCGGAGTCAGCCAACCGTGAAATCAATCTCGGCAGTAAGGCGGTTGGCAAACTCAGCCTGTCCAGCGCCGACCTGAATGCCATTTCCGCAGCGAACCTCACGCTCGGCCATGCCGCCATGACAGGCGCCATCGGCGTCGACCAGGCGGTGACGGTGGCGATCGGCGCCACGGGGCCGGCTACCTTGCAGTTGGTGACGGGCGGCGCCATCGCGATCGATCATGCGCTAGCGGTGGCCGGTAACCTGAGCCTGACTGCGGGATCGACAGTGAGTGCGGCGGGCGCTGTCAATGTGGGGGCGACCTTCAGGTTGGCCAGCGGCACTTGGACGCAACATGCCACCGGCCTGCCGGCCTTTTCAGCCAGCAATTTCATTATCGCTCCCGGTGCCAGTTTCTTGCGCGTTACAAACGGCGACGGCAGCGCGGGCGCACCGTATGTCATCGCCGACGTGTATGGCTTGCAAGGCATCGCCAGCCTGGACCTGAGTAACAGTTATCGCCTGGCCGGCAATATCGACGCCAGCGGCACGGGCGCCTGGAATGACGGCGCCGGTTTTCGTCCCATCGCGCATAGCGACTCGGGCGGTTTTTCGGGGGTGCTGGACGGCGCCGGCTATGCCGTCAGCGGCTTGCAGATCCACGGCGAGAGCGCGCCGAACGGCAACCTGAACACCGGCCTGTTTGGCAGGCTGGGTAACGGCACGACAGGTACGGTGC
The DNA here is from genome assembly GCF_051380935.1 of Janthinobacterium algoris. Taxonomy (NCBI): domain Bacteria; kingdom Pseudomonadati; phylum Pseudomonadota; class Betaproteobacteria; order Burkholderiales; family Oxalobacteraceae; genus Janthinobacterium; species Janthinobacterium algoris. Next base: position 547,339 of record NZ_JBNYXZ010000001.1, read on the forward strand.
GCCAGTTGAACCTGCTGGGCGGTAATGCCAGCGGCAACAACAATGTGGGCGCCGTGGCCGGCGTAGTCGCTGCGGGCGGCACGATAGAGCAGGTGCAAAGCAGCATGAGCGTGGCCGGCCAGGATGGCGTCGGTGGCCTGGCGGGCATCAACCAGGGCCGCATTACCGTGTCGTACGCCAGCGGCGGCGTCAGCGGCGCACGCAATCTGGGCGGCCTGGTGGGCAGCAACCAGGGCACGCTGGCCGATGTCTACGCCACCGGTGCGGTCGGGGCGGCCGCCAATGCGGATGCCGGACTCGCGCGCGAGCATATCGGCGGCCTGGCTGGCAAAAACACGGGCAGCATCAGCAATGCCTATGCCAGCGGCGCCATCGCTGGCGGGGGCTTCACTGCGGTGGGCGGCGTTGTCGGCAGCAATGGCGGCGCCTTGGCGAGCACCTACTGGAATATCGACAGCTCCGGCCTGGCGAATGATGGCGGTGCCAGCATCGGCCGCACGGCGGCGCAGATGTCGCGCCTATCGAGCTTCGACGGTTTTGCCTTCGGCGCCTCGCCCGTCTGGCGCATCTATGACGGCTACACGACGCCGATGCTGAAGGCTTTCCTGAAGCCGCTGCAAGTGACGGCGGCGGGCCAGCCTGCCAGCCAGGTCTACGATGGACAGTTCGCCAGCTTCAACGGTACGCTCGCCTATCTGGGCTTGCTCGATGGCGACACGGCGGCCAACGGCAGCCTGGGCTTCCAGTCGGCGCGCAATGTGGGCAACTACAATGTGACGGGCCTGTGGTCGACCAAGTACGACATCAGCCTGGGCGGCACGACCACCCTGGCCATCACGCCGCGCGCGCTGTCGGTCAGCGTGGGCGGCAGCAAGGTCTACGATGCGCAGCTGGGCTTTGGCAATGCCAGCTTTGTGCTGGGCAATGTGGTGGCGGGCGACAGCGTCACGGCCCGCGGCAGCGCCGTTTTCCTCGACAAGAACGCGGGCAACGGCAAGGCCGTGCACGCGAGCGGCATCGCGCTCGATGGCAATGCGCTGGGCAACTACAGTTTGGCGGCCACGACGGTGGAAGGCGCGGCCGACATCACGCCGCGCGCGCTGTCGGTCAGCGTGGGCGGCAGCAAGGTCTACGATGCGCAGCTGGGCTTTGGCAACGCCAGCTTTGTGGTGGGCAATGTGGTGGGTGGCGACAGCATCACGGCCAGCGGCAGCGCCGTCTTCCTCGACAAGAACGCGGGCAACGGCAAGGCCGTGCACGCGAGCGGCATCGCGCTCGATGGCAATTCGCTGGGCAACTACAGTTTGGCGGCCACGACGGTGGAAGGCGCGGCCGACATCACGCCGCGCGCGCTGTCGGTCAGCGTGGGCGGCAGCAAGGTCTACGATGCGCAGCTGGGCTTTG